>NZ_JAUSXF010000001.1:2635101-3293876 GCF_030816475.1 Arthrobacter pascens
CAGGGCCTCACGGTACTGGCCAAGCCGCAGCCGGGTCTGGACTTCCCCGGACGGGCAGCCAGTAGTGGCGATCAGGCCTTCCGAGTACGTGTTCAGCAGCTCCCGGTCCAGCCGCGGCCACTTGCCGAAGACGGCGTCCAGGGATGCGATGGATGAGGCCCTGAAGAGATTGCGCATGCCGGCGTTGTTGTAGCTCAGCAGCGTCATGTGCGTGTAGGAGCCACCGCCGGAGATGTCATCCTTGCGCTGGTGTTCCTCGCCCCAGCGGACACGGCTCCTGTCGGTCCGTGCGGTGCCGGGCGTGACGTAGGCTTCGACGCCGATTATGGGCTTAATGCCTTGGTCCGTGGCACGTTTCCAAAAGTCGAAGGCGCCGAACAGGTACCCGTGGTCTGTGGTGGCGAGTGCCGGCATGCCAAGGCGTTCGGTCTCGTCGAAAAGCTCCCCCAGACGGGCTGCGCCGTCCAACATGGAGTATTCGGTGTGGTTGTGCAGGTGGACGAACGAGGCATTGCTGGAAGTCACCGCACTATTCTATGCGGCGGCCGGCCACTGAGTGGTCAGGCTTGCCCGGACTCGAGTACCTCCAGGGCAAAGGCGAGGTCCTGCGGGTAGTCGCTGGTGACGGTGACGCGCTCCCCCGTGACCGGATGATCGAAACCGAGCTGCCGGGCATGCAGCCATTGGCGCGTCAGCCCGAGGTTTGCCGCAAGCCGCGGGTCAGCACCGTACGTCAGGTCACCTGCGCAGGGGTGCCGCAAGGCGGAGAAGTGCACGCGGATCTGGTGCGTCCGCCCGGTCTCCAGGTGCACCTCAACGAGTGTCGCTTTGCCGAAGGCTTCCAGGACCTCATAGTGCGTGATTGAGGGCCTCCCGTCCTCGATGACGGCAAAGCGCCAGTCGTGCCCCGGATGCCGTCCGATGGGCGCGTCGATGGTACCTTCGAGCGGGTCGGGCAGGCCCTGGACCACGGCGTGGTAGACCTTGTCCACGCTGCGCTCCTTGAAGGCACGCTTCAGGACCGTGTAGGCCCTTTCGGTCTTGGCCACCACCATCACGCCGGACGTGCCGACGTCGAGCCTGTGCACGATGCCAGCCCGCTCCGGCGAGCCGGAGGTGGAGATACGGTAGCCGGCTCCGGCCAGGCCGCCGACGACGGTGGGTCCCACCCAGCCCGGAGACGGATGCGCGGCGACTCCCACCGGTTTGTCCACGACCACAAAGTCGTCATCGTCCAGCAGGATCTTCAGGCCTTCCACAACTTCCTCCACCACTTCGAGCGGGTCCCGCCGTTCAGGAACCGTGACGTCCAGGACGTCACCAGCCACCAGGCGCGCGGACTTACCCACTTTTTTTCCCCGGTTGACGACGTTGCCTTGGGCAATGAGCGTCGCCGCCAGGGAACGCGAAATCCCCATCAGGGCGGCGAGGCCCGCATCGGCCCGTACTCCGCCGAGGTCATCCGCGACTACAACCCGCTCAGGCATCGCCGGGCTTCTCCCGGGTGCCGGCGTGCCGTGCCCCGTCGATGGAGACACCCCGCAGCGTCAGGATGCAGATGATAGCAACCGCGGAAACCACGGCTGAATCGGCGATATTGAAGATGGCGAAGTTCGGCAGCTGGATGAAATCCACAACATGACCCATGCCGAACGACGGCTCGCGGAATAACCGGTCCGTCAGATTCCCCAGGGCCCCTCCCAGCAGGAGGCCAAGTGCCAGCGCCCACCAGGCAGAGCCCAGCCTGCGCACCTGGAACAGGATGGCAGCCGAGACGCCGGCCATGATGATGGAGAACACCCAGGTCACGTTCTCCCCGATCGAGAAAGCGGCCCCGGAGTTGCGGATGAAGTACCAATGCAGGAGGGGCGGCAGGACAGGGATGCGTTCGCCCTCCACCATGCTGGACGTGACCCAGAGCTTGGTGAGCTGGTCCAGCACATAGGCGAACACCGCAAATCCTGCAAAGAGGGAGAGCAGCACGGCCCGTCGGGGTCGCGGCGATGAGGGAGCGGGAGGTGCGGCGTCAGCGGCAAGTTCGTCAGTCATGGTGCTTTCATTGGGAAACCGATGTCAATCACAAAAGCCGGCGGCCGAGGAATCCCCAGCCACCGGCTTTCAGAATACGTGCTTGACACTCTAGTTTGGTTCGGCCTTGCTAGTTGGCTTCACTGACTTCCGGCGCAGCCACGGAACCGCGGGCATCAAGATCACGCAGCTGGCCCTCGATGTAGGCCTTCAGGCGTGAACGGTAGTCGCGTTCGAAGCCGCGCAGCTGCTCGACCTTGCGTTCCAGGACGGAGCGCTGCTGCTCGAGGGCACCCAGGATCTTGCGGGACTTCTCCTGGGCATCGTTGACCAGGCTGCTGGCTTCGATCTGGGCCTCGGCGATGATCTTGTCCTTTTGGGACTGACCCTCAGCCACGTGGCGGTCATGCATCTGCTGCGCCATGGCAAGGAGCCCGGCAGCGGATTCTGCAGAGGCGGTGCTGGAAGCCGGAACAGCAGCCGGAATGGTAGCCACAGGCGCGGCCTGCTCGGCTTCCTTCTTCTTGCTCGCTTCAGCTGCCTTGGCTTCGGCCTCGGCCTTGGCCCGGGCCTCGTCCTTGTCCGCCTTGACGGGCGCGGGGACCTTCTCGACGACCGGAGCCGCTGCCGCGGAGCTGGCAGGTACGGCGGAGCCGGCTTCTGCAAGCTTCTTGCGGAGCTCGTCGTTCTCCTGGTTCAGGCGCCGGAGCTCAACGACGATTTCGTCCAGGAAGTCATCAACTTCATCCTGGTCGTAGCCTTCGCGGAACTTGGTCGGCTGAAAGCGCTTGTTGACAACGTCTTCTGGCGTCAAAGCCATCTGGTCACCTCACTGGTCTAGTTAGTCAGTAGGCCTTCCGGCCGTCCAAACTACCGTACCTAAATATGGACTGGTTCCTCTAATTCAACACTGTGGTGTCAACCAGAGATTTCTTCGCCTTGCAGGCTTCCAGGTCCGTGCGGATCTGTGCCTGCGCTGCTAGGTCTAATCGAAAATTACGCGAAACTCCTGGTAAACGCCATCGCCACGCTCACGGCGATGAACAAAATCAGGAAGCCCAGGTCCAGCGAGATGCCGCCCAGCCTTAGCGGCGGGATCAGCCTCCGCAGGACCTTGAGCGGCGGATCGGTGATGGAGTACACGGTGTGGGCGGTCACCAGGGCAGCGCCCCGCGGGCGCCATTCCCTGGCAAACATCTGGACCCAGTCAAAGACCAGGCGGATGATCAGCGCCACGAAGAACAGCAGGAGGGCGAGATAGACAAGTCCGAAGACTATTCCCATGACTTAACTCATATCTCCATGATCATTCCGGATACCGCAGTGTCCTGCCAACGTTTCTTATCTATTTCAGCACAGATGCCAGACAGGTGTTCCTGCCTGGCACCAGGGGTAAGCCTTGTGACTAGCTTTGGTTGAAGAAGCTGGCCTGCGTCTCGCTGACCTTCTTGTCGTCGCCAATGACCTCAATGTACGACGGCGACAGGAGGAAAACCTTGTTGGTGACGCGCTCGATGCTCCCCCGAAGCCCGAAAACAAGCCCGGCGGAGAAGTCCACCAGGCGTTTTGCGTCCGCCTCGCCCATGTCCGTGACGTTCATGATCACGGGGATGCCATCCCGGAAGCTTTCGCCGATGAGCTTGGCGTCGTTGTAGGAGCGCGGATGGATCGTTGTGATCTGCCGGAGCCCGCTGGTCTCTTCGCGGCTCGACGCCGCACGCTTAATGGGGGTCACTGGTGCGCGGTATTCCTCTTCAGGGGCGTACGAGGTGTCGCGGCCGACATCGCGGACGGGTGCGGGTGCACGGCGTTCCTCGCGGTCAACTTCCATAGAATCGTCCTCGTCCCTACGTGTGGTGTGATGCTCGGACTCGTAGTGTTCATCGCCATCGGCGAGCCCAAGATAGATCATTGTCTTGCGCAGAGCGCCGGCCATGGTCGACTCCTAATCGTGTCCAACGGCGGGCCACGCTATGACTTGACAGCATCGGAAGTCCCCGCCATTCACTTCCAATAGTTTGACGCTACCCCACGGCAGGACGCGATCCGAGAATATCCGAACCGATTCGCAGGTGTGTCGCCCCGAACCGGATGGCCGCTTCAAGGTCCTGGCTCATGCCCGCCGAAATGGCCGTGGCAGAGGGATGGTCAGAGGCAAGCCGGGCGGAGATCACAGCCAATTTTTCGAACGAATCCTCCGGTCTGGCTCCAAGCGGAGCGACCGCCATGACGCCCGCCAGCACCAGCCCGTCGGCGGCGGCGAGCTGATCGGCCAGGACGGGGACTTCCGCCGGTGATGCCCCGCCCCGATGGGCCTCGGCGTCGTCGTCGAGACTGACCTGGATGAAGCAGTCCAGCGGTCCGCGGCCTGACGTCTCCTGTTCCCTGGCCACGGCGCGGGCCAGACTGTCAACGAGCTGCAGGCGGTCCACCGAATGGACTGCGTGGGCGTAGCGGACCACCGACTTGGCCTTCTTGCTTTGGAGCTGTCCCACGAAATGCCACCGGAGCCCGATCTCCGCCAGCTCCGCCGCTTTCGCCGAGGCTTCCTGGTCCCTGTTCTCCCCGACATCCAGAACGCCCAGGCCTGCCAGGCGCCGGATGTCCCCGGCCGGATGGAACTTGGTGACCACGATCAGCGTGGGCGGCTCCCCGGCCCTGCCCGCAGCGTCCATCGCGGATCCGATCCGGTCATGGACAGCAGCGAGGCGCTCTGACAGCTCGGCTACCCGGCCGGCGTCGTCCACTGCCCGGCTTGCCTCCATGCCGCCTTCATCCCTGTCATTCACATAGCTGTCGTTCATATGGCTGTCATTCATGCTGCCATACCAGCCCGGCGAACCGGCCTGTGCGGTTATTCCGGCGGTATGAAAAAAGGGACTCGTTCTCAAGGGTGCATGGTCCCGCATACTCAACCACGACGTCCGCCGCCTCCAGCTGGCTCCGCGCCCCGGCCGGAAGATCCAGCGCCGGCGTCCCCCACGTCGTGGTGGACAGCGTTGCCGGCACCGAGGCAGCCACAGTGGCCTGCAGCGCTGCCGGCACTTCGTAGCAGGAACCGCAGATCGATGGCCCAAGCCATGCCCGGATTCCGGACGCGCCGAGGGAGCGCATCCGGTCCACCACCGAAGGAATGATGGCATTGGCTATCCCCGGCCGTCCGGCGTGCACCGCGGCGAGGACAGGCCGGTCCGAGGCCTGGCCCACCAGCAGTACCGGAATGCAGTCAGCCACCATAACGGCCAGCGGCAGGCCTTTCGAAACCATGGCGTCGGCCTCGGGCGCAGGCATTCCGGCCTCCATCACGGCCACATGGGTGCCGTGCACCTGGTCCATGAATTGAAGGGAGCCGGGAGAGATGCCTGCTGACCGCTCCAGCCCCGCACGCCGGTGAATCACCTCAGCGGCGTTGTCCCCCACGTGCAGGGCCAGGTTTCCTGCGCCGGCGTCGGTGAATGCCACAGACACCCCGGGGAGGACTTCCGCCCGTGAGAAGAACAATCCGTGCCCTACTTCAGGAAGTCGGGAACATCCAGGTCATCGGCGTGGTGACCGGTGAGATCAGGCTCCACTACCGACGGCAGGTCGACGTCGAATCCCGAGTCTGCCGGAACGGCGGACTGACGCTGCTGGCCCCAGTTGCTAAGTCCTGACGCGCCGACTCCGGCGTGCACGGGCTGGACATTCATCTGGTGGCTGCCGCCCGGCGACGGTGCCTGGGCAGGGGCAGACGGAGCGGCAGGCCGCTGCGGCGCCACCTGGGGCTGTGACTGGTCCATGGACGGCGAGGTTGCCTTGACGTCGTCGAAACCGGCAGCGATGACCGTTACGCGGGCCTCGTCGCCGAGGGCGTCGTCAATGACGGCGCCGAAGATGATGTTGGCCTCGGGGTGGGCAACTTCCTGCACCAGGCGGGCCGCCTCGTTGATCTCGAACAGGCCAAGATCGGATCCGCCCTGGATGGAGAGCAGCACGCCGTGGGCGCCGTCGATGGAGGCTTCCAGCAGGGGTGAGGCGATGGCCAGCTCCGCAGCCTTGACGGCCCGGTCCTCGCCACGAGCGGAACCGATACCCATCAATGCCGAGCCCGCACCCTGCATGACGGATTTCACGTCGGCGAAGTCGAGGTTGATCAGGCCGGGAGTGGTGATGAGGTCCGTGATGCCCTGGACACCGGACAGCAGGACCTGGTCAGCGGAACGGAAGGCGTCCAGGACGGAGACGTTGCGGTCGCTGATCGAAAGGAGCCTGTCATTCGGGATGACGATCAGGGTGTCCACTTCGTCGCGGAGTGCGTCAATGCCAGCCTCGGCGGAGCCGGCGCGGCGGCGGCCTTCGAAGGTGAACGGCCGGGTGACGACGCCGATGGTGAGGGCGCCCAGGGAGCGGGCGATGCGCGCCACGACGGGGGCGCCGCCAGTACCCGTGCCGCCGCCTTCACCGGCCGTCACAAACACCATGTCTGCGCCGCGGATGACCTCTTCGATCTCGTCTGCGTGGTCCTCGGCAGCCTGCTTGCCCACCTCGGGGTTGGCTCCTGCGCCGAGTCCACGGGTCAGCTCGCGTCCGACGTCGAGCTTGACATCGGCATCACTCATCAGCAGTGCCTGGGCGTCGGTATTGATGGCGATGAATTCAACACCTCGAAGGCCGACCTCGATCATGCGGTTGACTGCGTTCACGCCACCGCCGCCGATGCCGACGACCTTGATGACGGCCAAGTAATTCTGCGGAGCTGCCACGTTACGTGTCCCTTGTTCGTGTTTGGTGCGAAAACTGATGGAGTCGGGCTTGAAGCTTGGAACCTTAACCTTCGAGTTGAAGGTTATAGTTATGTCAAGTAACTCATGTCTGTGACGCTATTTCCTCTGGTTCTGACATTCAATAACCGGGGCCGCGTGTCGTGGGAATACCGGGAAAATAAAGCATTTCATCGCGTCACGGGGTGCCGGGGAACGCTGACGTCGTACACCCGGACCGGGTTCTTCGGATCCGCGGGGACCTTCAGGAGTGCTTCCAGCACCCTGGCCTTCAGCTCCCGCTCCCCCGCGTTGCCCCAGACCACCGTCTGGCCGTCAATGAGCTTGAGTTCGACGGCGTCAACCGACTGGGCGGATGCGTTGGACAACTTGGCCAGGACTTCGGGCGGAAGCGCACCCAGGACCGCGGCTGTGGCCTGGAACAAGTCCTTGCCGATTGCCCCGGCTCCGCCGTCGATCACGGGCAGCGAAACCGATTCGGGATCGGTAATTGCGGCCAGCTGCACGCCGTCCACGTCCACCAGCTGATACTGCGCGCCCTGCTTGACCAGGGCCACCGGAACCCGTTCCCGGATCTTGACCACGAGCTCCGATGGCGGCCGTGCTTCCGTGGTAACTGACTTGACCTGGACCAGCGGTCCCAGGAGCCGGGAGACGTCGTCGTTGCTGACCTGCGGAAGGGGTTTGCCCTGTAGTGGTTTCAGCGCGGTCTGCACCTGCTCCGGGGTGAGGAGCTTGGTCCCCGAAACGGAAACCGTCGTAACGGCCAGGACGGGGGAAAAGACGGCGGCGGCCAGGAGCCCCGCGACGACAGCCAAGGTGACGCATGCCGTGATGAGGATGTTCCGTTTGAGGCGCCTGCCCTTGGGCTCGGGAAAGGCCAGCACATTGTCGCCAGCTGCCGGATTGCTGTCCCCGGACCGCCTGCCGGAACCCTTCGCCTTTTTCCGGCCGGAGGCTGGTGCAGCGGCGTCAGGTGCGCTCTTGGAGGCAGAGATGACGTCAGGCTCTTTTACCGGGGCGCCAGTGCCGCTTCCCGAGCCGCCACGCGAAGTGTAGGTCGGACGCCGCGGGCTAGCCATCCAGCGCCTCCACGATGCGCGGCCCGAAGGCGGTGACGTCGCCGGCGCCCACGGTCAGCACGATGTCACCGGCACCTGCCGCAGCTGCCAGTGCAGCCACCGCCTCGCCGCTTCCGACAAGGCGGCCGCCGGCATTCAGGTGCCGGGTAATGAGCTGGCTCGTGACGCCGGGAATGGGATCTTCGCGGGCCGGATAGATGTCCAGCACCAGGGCCGTGTCGGCCAGGTTCAGCGCCTCGGCGAACTCCCGCGCAAATTCCCTGGTGCGCGAGAACAGATGCGGCTGGAACAGCACGTGGACCTTGTGCTCCCCCGCTACGGAACGGGCCGCTGCCAAGGCTGCACGGACCTCGGTGGGATGGTGGGCGTAGTCGTCAAAGACGCGCACGCCGCGCGCAGCGCCTTTCAGTTCAAACCGCCTGGACGCACCGGAGAAGTGGGCCAGGGCCCGCGCGGCCGTCTCCGCATCTACTCCCAGCTCAAGGGCGACGGTGAAAGCGGCGGCGGCGTTCAGCGCGTTGTGCCGGCCCGGCACCTGCAGTTCGAGGCTGAACTGCCCCGCGGGTGACGTGACCGCCACGTCCCCCGGTCCGCCGTCGTGCAGCACCAGGTCCGAGCGGTCCGAGGTGCCGTACAGGACTACCCGGGTGTTGCCCCGCAGAAGGGTGCGTTCCGCGAGGGCGAGGGCGCCGGGATCGTCCGCGCAGGCGATCAGCACGCCGTCAGACGGAAGTAGCGCGGTGAACCGGTCAAAGGATTCGTAGACGGCTTCGGCGGTGCCGTAATGGTCCAGGTGGTCAGGTTCCACGTTGGTGACCACGGCCACTTTGGGCCGGTAGTTCAGGAACGACCCGTCGGATTCGTCCGCCTCCGCGACAAACACTCCGGAGGTCCCGTGGGCCGCGTTGACACCGAGGGCCGGCACATTGGCGCCGATGGCAAAGGAGGGGTCCAGCCCGGCGCCCTGGAGCAGGACGGTGATCATGGATGTGGTAGTGGACTTGCCGTGCGTGCCTGCGACCGTCACCACCAGGTCATCGCCCATCGTTGCCGCCAGCGCCTGCGAACGGTGCAGCACCGGCAGCCCGGCAGCACGTGCGGCGGCCAGCTCCGGGTTGTCCGCGCGGATTGCCGAACCGGCCACCACTGTCTGCGCGTCGCCAAGGTTCGCGGCGCTGTACCCTACGGCGATCCTCGCGCCCGCGTCCGCCAGATCCGCCATCACCGGCAGGTCCTTTGCGTCGGACCCGCTGACGGGAATCCCGCGCGCCACCATGATCCGGGCCACCGCGGACATGCCCACGCCGCCGATTCCGATGAAGTGGACGCGGCCAAGGGATTCCAGGCCGGGGACGCTGGCGGGAGTCATCGGGATACCGCTTCCAGTACAAGACCAGCCATGCGCTGATCGGCGTTTCTGATTCCAAGACGGTGTGAGCTGGCGGCCATGGCGGCCAGCCGACGGTTGTCGATGACCAGCGGGATGAGTTCGCTGCGGACCCAGTCAGGGGTGAAATCTCGGTCCTGGACGAGCAGGGCCCCGCCCGCATCCACCACTCCCGCAGCATTGAGTGCCTGTTCCCCGTTGCCGACCGGCAGCGGGACAAAGACCGCCGGCACGCCCACGGCTGCGACTTCACAAACCGTGGCGGCACCGGCCCGTGCGAGCAGCACATCCGCCGCGGCGTAGACCAGCTCCATGCCGTCGACATATTCAAGCTGGCGGTATCCGGGCAGCGCCAGGGCGCTTCCGTCGGGAGCCAGGACCGCCTTTCCGCGGCCTGTGATGTGGATTGTCTGGATCCCGGCCGCGGCCAGGTCCCCTACAGCCGCGGCCACGGTGCGGTTGATGCTCTGTGCGCCGGAGGATCCGCCAGTGACAATCAGTGTCGGCTTAATGGGATCAAGGCCCAGCGCCTTGCGTGCTGCCGTGCGGGCGGCAGCCCTGTCCAGTCCGGAAATTTCCGTGCGCATGGGCATTCCGACGTGCCGGGCATGACGGAGCCTGGTGGTATCAAAAGCGACGGCGACGTGCCGGGTCAGCAGGGACCCCACCCTGTTGGCCAGGCCGGGACGGGTGTTCGCCTCATGAATCACGATGGGGATGCGGCGGCGCCTGGCCGCGAGGTACATGGGCGTGCACACGTAGCCGCCTACCCCTACCAGGACGTCGGCGCCGGCGTCGTCCAGGATCCGGCCGGCCTGGCGCACCGCACCGGCGAGCCGGGAGGGCAGCCGCAACAGGTCCCGGGACGGCTTCCGGGGGAACGGAACACGCGGAATCGTGGCAAGTTCCACCCCCGCAGCGGGAACCAGCCTGGTCTCCATGCCCGACGGCGTGCCCACGGCAAGGAGGCTGGCCTCCGGTGCGGCTACGCGCAGTGCGGCGGCGATGGCCAGGAGCGGGCTGATGTGGCCGGCGGTACCGCCGCCCGCCAGGACAATGGACAGGTTTTTCGAAGTCATATGGTGCTAGGTACGCTTTCTGGCAGTCTGGTGGTGGCCTGTGGTTCCGCGGCCCTTGCGGGCACCGAATTTCAGCATCCGCTTTGGCCTGATGGCAGGGGCCATCTGCTCCCGGGCCAGCGACAGGACCACCCCGACGGCGCACAAAGACATGAGGAGTGCGGAACCGCCGTACGAAATGAAGGGCAGGGGGACGCCGATGACGGGCATCAGGCCCGTGACGACGGACATGTTGACCGTGGCCTGTCCAAGCAGCCACACCATGATGGTGCCGGCCAGCACCCGGTGGAAAATGAGCTCCTGAGCCACCACCACCCGGTAGATGGCCGCGCCCAGGATGGCGAACAGAATGAGGACCACGACGGTGCCCACCAGGCCAAGTTCCTCGCCGATGATGGCGAAGATGAAGTCGTTGTGGGCTTCCGGGATCCAGCTGTACTTCTGCCGGCTCTGTCCAAGGCCTACTCCGAACCAGCCGCCGGAGGCGAGTCCGTAGAGCCCGTTGGTGGCCTGGTAGTTGGCGTCGACACCGTCGGCGCAGGACTGCCCCGTCCACCATGATGTGATGCGGCACATCCGGTTTGAACTGGTGACTGCCATGACCGCTGTGCCGGCGGCGGCCACCAGGCCGGCGAATCCGAACAGGTAGAGCCGGACGCCGCCGAAGAAGAGTGCTGCGGCTGTGATCATCATGATGATCATCGCTGTGCCGAGGTCGTTCCCGAGCAGCACGAGTCCGATTACGGCCCCGGCCAGCGGGACTGCAGGGATCAGTGCGTGCTGCCAGCGCCGGAGCAGCTTTCCCTTGACCGCCAGGACGGTAGCCATCCACAGCGCCAATGCCAGCTTGGAGGCCTCTGAGGGCTGGAAGGTGATGCCGCCCAGGTCGATCCAGTTCTTGTTGCCGTTGACTTCAGTGCCCACGACCTGGACCAGGACCAGGAGGACCAGCGCGACGCCCAGAAGGGGCCAGGCCAGGCGCTTGAGCCAGACCACGTTGATGCGCGACAGAACGAACATGGTGAAGATTCCGATGGCGGCAAACATCCCCTGCTTCAGGGCATCGCCGTATGGCGATTTTCCTGCCGCGATGGATTCCACGCTTGAGGCGGAGAGCACCATCATGATGCCGATGGCGGTCAGCGCGAGGGTGGAGCCGAGGATGAGGTAGTAGGTGGACCCGTTCCGGGAGGTGCCGTTTCCTTCCAGCGCCGACCAGAAGCCGCGGTACCAGCCCCGGATGCGCGCCGGGGCTGTGGGTTTAGGCGCTGCGGGTTTTGCCGCCGTGGGCGTAGGCCGAGGGTGTGACGCTGGTTTCCCGGCGCGCGGATGTGCATCCCGCGGGCGGGTGGGCGTGCTGACCATTGTTACTCCTCGCCGCTCTGGGCCTGCCCTTCCACCAGCTCGCGGACAGCTTCGATAAAGGCGTCGCCTCGGTGAGCGTAGGAAGAGAACTGATCCATGGAAGCAGCTGCCGGAGCCATCAGCACAGTGTCCCCTGAAACGGCCAGCTGCGCCGCCGACGCAACGGCCCGGGACATCACGGCCTCCCCGGAATCCGGAGAGCTGCCCGCGATGGCTCCGCCCGTTGCGGCAGTCTGCATATTTTCAGTGTCGCCCGCCGGTGGTGCGATCACTGGCACATCCGGCGCGTGTCGCCTGAGGGCCTCGGCCAGCGGTGTTGTGTCACTGCCGATCAGCACCACTGCCTTGAGCCGCGCCGCATGATCCCGGACCAGTTCGTCGTAGCTGACACCCTTGGAGAGACCGCCGGCGATCCAGATCACGTTCTCGAAGGTCGCCAGTGAAGCGGACGCGGCGTGCGGGTTGGTGGCCTTGGAGTCGTTAACCCACAACACATCGTTCCTGCGTGCCACAGGCTGGATGCGGTGGTTTCCCGGTACGTAGGCCTGGATGCCTTGGCGCACCGCTTTGGGCTCCACGCCGTACGCCCTCACCAGGCCGGCGGCGGCAAGGGCGTTCGCCACCATATGCCGCGGGGCGAACGGCCCGAGGTCCGCCATCGAGGCGAGCTCGGCGGCGCTGTCCTTGCGCTCCTCGATGAAGGCGCGGTCCACCAGGAGGCCCTCCACCACACCCAGCATGCTGATGGCAGGGGTGAGCGTGGTGAAGCCGACGGCGCGGCAGCCCTCCACCACGTCGGCGTTCTCCACCATCCGCTCGGTCTCGATCTGCTCCGCGTTGTAGATGCAGGCCTTCTGCGTCCGCTCATAGACCTTGGCCTTGTCCGCCAGGTAGGACGCGTACGAGCCGTGCCAGTCCACGTGGTCTTCCGCCACGTTCAGGCAGACGCTGGCCACCGGCGACAGCGACTCGGACCAGTGGAGCTGGAAGCTGGACAGTTCAACGGCAAAAACGTCGTATTCGACCGGATCCCGGAGGGCATCGAGGATGGGCGTGCCGACGTTGCCCACGGCGATGGCCTTGAGGCCGGCCGCCTGCAACATCGCTTCGGTCAGGCCGACCGTCGTCGTTTTGCCGTTAGTCCCCGTAATGGTCAGCCAGTCGGCGGTCTTGCGCCCCGCCCGCTGTCGCAGGCGCCAGGCGAGTTCGACGTCGCCCCACACCGGGATGTGGGCACGTGCGGCGGCTGCCAGGAGCGCTTGGTCCGGTCGCCAGCCCGGCGACGTCACGATCAGCTCGGGCAGGGTGCCATCTATCCTCGGAATCCGGCTGACGGCGCCGGGCCCCAGGATGACGTCTTCCGCGCCGACGATCTTCAAGGTGTCGGCCTGGGCCTTCGCCGTTTCGCTCGTGGCGGCATCGACCACCACTACTCGGGCACCGAGTTCGATGAGGGTGTCTGCGGCGGCGAAGCCTGAAACCCCGATGCCTGTTACGACGACGCGCAATCCGGCCCAGTCGGAATCCCAGCTGACGAGGCCCTGAAGGCGTGCGGAAACAGTCACAGCAGCACAACCCATTCAGCGTAGAAGACACCAAGTCCCACGGCCACGAAGAGCCCGCCCAGGATCCAGAACCGCACCACCACGGTGACTTCGGCCCAGCCCTTGAGTTCGAAGTGATGCTGCAGCGGTGCCATCTTGAAGAAGCGTTTGCCTCCGGTGGCTTTGAAGTAGCCCACCTGGATGATCACGGACAGGGTGATCAGGACGAAGAGGCCGCCGATGATGGCCAGGAGCAGTTCTGTCCTGGACAGGATGGCGAAGCCGGCAATGGCGCCGCCGATCGCCAGTGAACCGGTGTCACCCATGAAGAGTTTGGCGGGTGACGTGTTCCACCAGAGGAAGCCGACAAGGGCTGCGCTCATGATGGCTGCCAGGAGCGCCAGGTCAAGGGGGTCCCGGACCGAATAACACCCGCTGCCTGCCTCGCGTGGTGATCCGCAGGCCTGGTTGCTTTGCCAGATCCCCATGAGCGTGTAGGCGCCGAACACCATGATCGAGGCGCCGGCGGCCAGGCCGTCCAGCCCGTCCGTGAGGTTCACCCCGTTCGTGGCGGCGGTGACGATCAGGTTCGACCACACGACAAAGAGGATGGCGCCCACGACTGTCCCGGCGAACGCCAGGTCCAGCCAGGGAACATCGCGCACCAGGGAGATCTTGGTGGACGCGGGCGTGACGCCCTGCGCGTCCGGAAAATTGAGGGCCAGGATGGCGAAGATGACGCCCACGCCGCCCTGGAGAATGAGTTTGGCCTTGGCGTCCAGGCCCAGGCTCCGCTGGCGGGAAATCTTGATGAAGTCATCCAGGAACCCCACCATGCCCATGCCCACCATGAGGAACAGCAGGATGAGGGCCGACGCGGAAGGACCCGGCGAACCGGGGTTCATCATCCACATGATCAGGTGGGTCAGGCCGTAACTCAGCAGGACCGCGCATACCACCACGGTTCCGCCCATGGTGGGGGTGCCGCGCTTGGTGTGGTGGGAGGTGGGTCCATCATCCCGGATGAACTGGCCATAGCTCCTGCTGACAAGCAAACGGATGAACAGCGGGGTACCGACGAGGGCGCACAACAGGGCAAGGCCGGCGCCGATAAGCAGTGCAATCACGGCAGCTCCCTCCCTTCGGTGGCGGGTACCGGGGCTGGAGGCAATGCTATCCGATCGCCCAAATGCCTCAGTCCCACACTGTTGGAGGATTTGAAAAGCACCAGGTCGCCGGGTTCCAGTTCTGCACTCAGGAGTTCGTAAGCCTCATCGGGCGTCTCCGCGAAGACGCATTCGTCCCCCCAGGAGCCTTCCTGTACGGCGGATACATAAAGGGCACGCGCTTCGCGGCCTACCACGACCAGGCGGGAGATATTCAGCCGCACCACCTGTGTGCCCACGGCTGTGTGTTCACGGATGGAGTCGGGGCCCAGCTCCAGCATGGCGCCCAGGACGGCCCAGGTGCGGCGGCCTCGGCCAAGGTCTGCCAGGGTGCGCAGGGCCGCCCGCATGGATTCCGGGTTGGCGTTGTAGGCGTCGTTGATGATGGTGACGCCGTCGGGCCGCTCGGTGCGCTCCATCCGCCAGCGGCTGGCGGCTGTCTGGCTGCTCAGCGAGGCGGCGATCTCAGGGCCGGGGATTCCCGCGGCGAAAGCGGCAGCAGCGGCGGCCAGCAGGTTGCCCGTATGGTGGGAGCCGATAAGCCTGCTGCTGACGTGCAGGTCCGGTTCGCCGCCGGGAAGAATAAGGTCGAACTCCGGGTTTCCCAGGGCGTTCGTGTCAGGCCGGGCAGCCAGCACCGCAGCTTCCCTGTGGCCGTCGGCGGTGAATCCGACCACGGTGGCCCGGGTACGGGCCCGCATGGCGGCGACCCTGTCGTCGTCGAGGTTGATGATCGCGGTCCCGGTATCCGGGAGGGCTTCCAGCAGTTCGCCCTTGGCGCGTGCGATGTTCTCGACACCGCCGAACTCGCCGGCGTGGGCGGTTCCGACACAGAGAACGACTCCGATGTCCGGCGTCACCATGTCGGCCAGGTACCGGATGTGGCCGATACCGGTGGCTCCCATTTCGATCACGAGGTAGCGGGTATCCGTACCGGCGCGGAACACGGTGAGCGGCACGCCGACCTCACCGTTATACGAACCCTGCGGAGCAACCGTGGATCCATGCCGGGCGAGGATGCCCGCCAGCAGGTCCTTGGTGGTGGTTTTCCCGGCCGAACCGGTGATTCCTATCACGGTCAGGGCGTCGCCCTCCGCCAGACGCGCTGCCCGGATCCGGCGCACTGCTTCGGCAGCCAGCTTCCCCATGGCCAGGACGGCGTCCTGGACGAGCACCGCAGGAAAGTTGACGCCGTCAGGCCCTGCCACTGCCCGCTCGGCGAGGACCAGGGTTGCACCGTTGTCGAAGGCGGCTGCGACGAAGTCGTGACCGTCGGCATGCTCACCGCGTTTCGCAACATAGAGCGATCCGGCGGTGGCTTCCCGGGAATCCGTGACCACCGAGGCAGGGGTGATCCCGGCGTCGGCATCCAGGCGGCCGTGTGTGATTTCGGCGATTTCCGCCGCAGTAAATGCAATCATCTCGGTCTAGGACTCTATCCGGTCGTCTTGGAGAACGGTGAATCCCTTTGCTGTCAAGGCGTCCCGCAGTTCCACCCTGTCATCAAGGGCAAGGTTGACGCCCTTGACTTCCTGCCAGACCTCATGGCCGCGGCCCGCCACCAGGATGGTGTCCGCCGGTCCTGCCAGCTTAACGGCCTGCCGGATCGCGGCGTCCCGGGGAAAGGCCTCCAGGATGGCGCAGTCCAGGGAATCCTTTTCCTTCGCGGCACGGGCGCCTGCGAGGACATCTGCCCTGATGGCTGCGGCGTCCTCGTCGTGGGGGTCGTCATCCGTGACGATGACCGTGTCCGCGAGGCGGGCCGCGATCGCTCCCATGGCCGGGCGTTTGCCTTGGTCCCGCTGGCCGGTGGCGCCGAACACGACAATCAGCTGTGAATCCGGCCGCCGCACTGCTTCCAAGGCGCGGGCCAGCGCATCGGTGTTGTGGGCAAAGTCCACCACGGCAGCCGGCTCCTCAGAGACCAGCTGCATCCGCCCCGGCACTGCCACAGTGAACGGGTCATCGCGGTCCAGGGCCGCCTGGACAGCGGCGACCTCCGCCCCGCCGGTGATGACCATGACGGCCGCCAGCGCAGCATTGGCCACGTTGAAGCCGCCGGGCAGTCCGGTGTGGACCTTGAGGAAGTTGCCGCCGGGTCCACGCAGGGTGAAGTCCGTTCCCAGCCCCCGTGCGGCAGTGTCTGTGACCGTCCAGTCGGCCGGCTGTCCGGCGGGAGTTGTGGCGAGGGTAGTGACAGGAATCTCCGCAGTAGAGGCAAGCCGGCGGCCCCAGTCGTCGTCGACTGTTACGACGGCGGCGCGGGCACGGCGCGGTGTAAAGAGATCGGACTTGGTGTTGAAGTACTCCTCCATGGTGCCGTGCAGGTCGAGATGGTCCTGGGTGAGGTTGGTGAAGCCGGCGACGTCGAAGACCACACCGTCCACTCGTTGGAACGAAACAGCGTGCGACGATACCTCCATCGACGCGGCTTCCAGCCCCCGTTCCCGCATGAGCGCCAGCAGCCCGTGCAAGTCAGTGGATTCCGGTGTCGTGAGCAGGCTGGGAATGGGTTCGCCGCCGGCCAGGATTTCGATGGTTCCGACCAGGCCTGTCTTCTGGCCCAGGGCGCGCAGCAGCGCGTTGATGAAGTAGGTGGTGGTGGTCTTGCCGTTGGTTCCGGTCACTCCGAACAGCTGTGGCGAGCCGCCGCTGGAAGGCTGGCTGCGGTAGATCATGGCGGAAAGCGGGCCCACGACATTCCTCGGCGCATCCACTACCAGCACCGGGACGGCAATTTCTGTTGACAGTGCCAACTGGCGTGCCCCGGCGTCGTCGGTCAGGATGGCTGCCGCGCCGGCCGCAAGGGCCTGCGGAACAAAGTCCGCTCCGTGGCGCAAGGCACCGGGCAAGGCTACGTATAGGTCGCCAGGTTCCACTGATCGGGAGTTGAGGGAGATTCCGGTGACGGTGACGGCGGCGGATGGGTCCGGGACGGGAACTCCGATGGATTCGCCGATGCTGTCCAGGCGGACCGCGGCCACTGCTGTCGGCCTGAAACGGCCGGTTGCCGCTCCCCCGGCCGGGGCAGCGGCATTGCCGGGTGCATTGTGCTCTGACAAGGGGATCTCCGATGGCGCTAGTGGATCGGGCCCGCACGGAAACTTCCATGGCGGGCGTCGTGGGGAATGCCGGGCTGTTGCTACTTGGCGTACTGCGGCAGCCTGGCCGGGGTACCTGTGGACGGCTGGACGTTGTAGGTCCGGAGTACCTGGCTCATGACCGAGCGGAAGACCGGCCCGTTCGTGATGCCGTAGATGTTGCCCTGCGGCCGCTGCAGTATCACCTCCACAATAAACCGGGGATCGTCCATCGGCGCCATCCCCACAATGGACGCGGTGTAGCCGCAGTAGCCTGGCTTTCCGTCGTCGCAGGGCGATTCTGAGGTCCCGGTCTTGGCGCCGACCCGATACCCGTCAATGGCCGCATCCTTGATTTCGCCCTCGGTCACGGCGCTTTCCAGGATGTCGCGCATCTGCTGTGCTGTGTTCTTTGAAACCACCTGCCGCGAATCCTGGACGGGTGTCTTCTCCTCCGTGCCGTCGGCGTTAACAAAGCCGTCGATCAGCCGTGGCTGGAGCATGACGCCGTCATTGGCGATGCTCTGGTAGGCCCGCACCGTCTGCACCGTTGACTGGGATACCCCTTGCCCGAAGAGCACTGTGTACTGCTGGCGGTCATCCCACTGGTCCGCGGGGGTGAGGATGCCGGCGGCCTCTGCCGGAAGCCCGATGTCCGGTGCCTGGCCGATGCCGAACTTCTGCAGCCAGTCGTGACGCTTTTCCTTGCTCAGCCGCTGCCCGACCATCACGGTCCCGGTGTTCATGGAGTATCCGATGATGCCGGCCAGAGTTCGTTGCTCGGTGCCGTGGGTAAAGGCGTCGCTGAACGTCTGGTTGTCAACGGTGTAGGTAGGCGGAATAGTGAACCGGTCCAGGGGACTGGACGTCCCCTCCTCGATCGCGGAGGCGGCGGTAATCATCTTCTCCACGGAGCCTGGTTCGTAGGCGGCGGTCACTGCCCGGACACCGCGGTCCTTCGCTGCCACTCTGCCGGGATCATTCGGGTCCGGGGCGTTGGTGTCCGCCATGGCGATGAGGTTGCCGGTCTTGGCATCCATCACGACAATGGTTCCCCACTCCGCCCCCTGCTTGTCCGACTGGCTTTGGATGGCCTGCTGCGCGAAGTACTGGATGTCAGAATTGATGGTGAGTTTCACGTCCTTGCCGTTCTGCGGCGGCGTGAGTTGATCCATACCGACCGGGATCCTCAGGCCGTCGGCGCCGGTCTCGAACAGCCGCTTGCCGTCCGTTCCCTTCAGGATGCCGTCCTGGGTCTGCTCAATTCCGGCCTGGCCGGTGGTGCCGTCCTGCAGGAAGCCAACGATCCCGCCTGCAACCGAACCGTTCGGATATACGCGCTTGCTCACGCCTTCGGTGCCGACGCCGGGGACCAGCAGCTTCGTGACACGGTCCTCGACGTCGGGCTTCAGGTCCTTTGCCACAATGTAGTAGCGCTGGTTGCCGGTCACGGCCTTCCTGACGTCTTCCGTTGCCATTCCCAGCGCGGAGGCGAGTTCGCTGATGCCCTGGTCCCGGGTCACGTCAACCAGCTTTTCCTGGCCGTCCACCGTTTCCAGGCGCTGGAACTTGTCGGTCTTGGTGTTGACGGTCTGGTCCACCACCACGTTGTACCGGATCACGCTGTTGGCCAGGACAGTGCCGTTGGCGTCAAGGATGCTTCCACGTTCGGCAGGAAGGACCGTCTCTTTCATCCGTTTGTTGAGCGCCGCTTCGGCCATCCCGCCGACGTCCAGGCCCTGGACCAGGAAGAGCTTGCCGCCCACCACGAGCAGGAGCGTCAGCATGATCCCCAGGCCCAGGCGCAAGCGCTTCCTGGCGTTAGGCACCTTCCCGCTCTTTGCCTTACCGGTACTCTGCGCCACCGTGAATCCCTTGCTGCTCGCCTTTTGTTGCCTGTTGTGTTGCCTGCTTATTTCCTCTGAGCTTGCCCGTGATGTCGTTGTTCAAGCGGCAGTCAATTACTGCCCGGGCGCCTTCTGCTCCGGAGCCGGAACGGAACCGCCGTGGAGCTCCACGGACGGGCCGGGCGCTGGTGCCGAGGCGGCGTGCGCCGCTGGCGTCTGCGCCGGCGGGCCTCCCGGATTCTGGCCAGGCGCACCTTCCGAAGCAGCCGCCGGTGGTGCGGCAGGATCCTTGCCGGCCGGCTTACGGCTGGCCGCAGGATCTGCCGCATTGACAGGAGGAACCACAGCGAGCAGACCGGCAACTGCAGGCGCCGGGATGATGGCTCCGACGGCACCGCCTTGCACGGCCGGCGTCGCCTTGCCAGTAACGCTGAGGGTCGAAAGATCGATCTGGCCTTTAACAGTGGAAGGCACCATTCCCAGGGCTGTCGCCTTCGCGGCCAGGTTCTGCGGAGCTTCGAAGTTCTGGACCTGCTGCGTCAGATCCTGGTTCTGCTTGGTCAGGGTGCTCTGCTTGCTGCGCAGTTCGACGAGCTGGTACTGGGCGGTGGAGACCGAGATGTTCAAGACCAGCACCGTGACCAGGGCCACGGCCAGCAAGGCGAAGCACAGGACCACAAACGGGGCGCGGCGCTTGGCGGGGGCGGAGCGCACGACGGACAGCGGCGTGCGGGCCTTTCGACCACCGCCGGGCGCGCCTGCCGGGCTGGTCCTGAAAGCCGGAGCGGCGCTGCCGGAGACGACGGGAAAGTTCTTGGCGGCGGTGCTCATGCGGCCCTCCTGGCTCTGATTCGTTCCACGGCGCGGAGCCTTGCGGAAGCGGCGCGGGGATTCTCGGCGATCTCGACGGCGGTCGGCACTTCAGTGCCTTTGGTCAGGGTCTTGAGTTCGGCCTTGTGCTCTTCAAGCTCTACAGGGAATCCGAGCGGAGCCGAGGACTTGGAGCGCGCCTGGAAGACGCTCTTGACGATCTTGTCTTCCAGGGAGTGATAGGACATGACCACGATGCGCCCGGCGAGGGCGATGGCGTCCACGGCGGCGGGCACAGCCCGTTCCAGAACGTCGAGTTCCTCGTTGACCTCGATCCGCAGCGCCTGGAATGTCCGCTTGGCCGGGTGGCCACCCGACTTGGCTGCAGCGGCCGGAACCACCGCCCGGATCTGCTCGACAAGCTCTCCGGTGGTAGTGAAGGGCTTAACGGCGCGGGTTGCCACAATCCTGTTGGCAATCCGGCCGGCGAATTTCTCCTCGCCCCATTTCCGGATAATCCTTACCAGTTCGTCCTCGCTGTAGTTGTTAACCACATCAGCGGCGGTCTGGCCGCGGCTGGTGTCCATCCGCATGTCCAATGGAGCGTCAAATGAATAGGCAAAGCCACGCTCACGCTCGTCCAACTGCAGCGAGGAGACGCCCAGGTCCATCAGGATGCCGTGGACTTCACGTACGCCCAGGTCAGCAAGGACATCGCCGATTTCATCGTAGACAGCATGGACCAGGTCGGTCCGTGACGAGAAGGGTTCGAGGCGTTCGCCAGCAAGGGCAAGGGCCTCTTCGTCGCGGTCGATACCGATCAGGTGCAGGTCCGGGAATCGTTTCAGCATGGCTTCGGAGTGGCCACCCATGCCAAGGGTCGCGTCAACGGCCACCGGAGTTTCACCGCGGAGGCGGGCGGCTTCAAATCCTGGTGCCAACAAATTGATGCACCGGTCCCTCAGGACAGGCACGTGGCGTTCAGACGTCGGCTTCGGTTGATCGTTCATGCCTTCGTCCTTTCCTGCCCTGAATACTTGCTGGTGGCTTCTTGGGCCAGATCCCCATCCGCGCCTGTCTTCGTGCCCGCCTGGCTCCGGGGAAGTGAGCCAGGTTGACCGTCCGATGGGCGGCTGGAGATCTCGTTCAAGAAGCCGTCCGCCGTCGTGTCCCGATGATCACAGGATCCCCGGAATAGCGTCGTCGGTTTCGGAGAATGCGGTCTCCTTCTCTGCCAGGTACTCATTCCAGGCCTGGGCATCCCAGATCTCGGCGCGGGTTCCTGCTCCGATGACGGCCAGTTCCCTGCCGAGGCCTGCGTACTCCCGGAGCGCTGGTGGTATGGTTACGCGCCCCTGCTTGTCAGGTACCTCGTCCGAGGCTCCAGAGAGAAAGACGCGGATGTAATCCCGTGCCTGCTTGGAGGAAATAGGCGCCTCCCGCATTTGCTCGTGAACCCGCGCAAATTCCTGCTCGCTGAAGACGTAGATGCAGCGCTCCTGGCCTCTTGTGAGAACCAGGCCGCTGGCAAGTTCCTCACGGAACTTAGCGGGGAGGATAATCCGGCCCTTTTCGTCCAGACGCGGCGAGTGTGTGCCCAGAAACACTGGCCCACCGCCTGTCTGCCGTCAGGAACTGCATATCCCCCATGCTGCAACTACCCTCTTATGTCCTCCACATTACTCCACTTTCCCCCACAGTCAACGCAAGATCGACTGCTATTCCCCCATTTGATGGAAGATATCCGCATAAATCAGCGGGAACTGCCCGTGGTGGGAAGTGGAGGGCTTCGGCACGAGCCCTCTTTCCGCAGGGCTTTCTGCCGGCGGAATCAGCCCTTAAATGCAAAAGACCCGCCGTAGCGGGTCTTTTTTGCTGGTTCTCAGATGCCAGTGGTGGAAAATGGAGGACGCCAAGCTTTCCTTGGCGGGGTTTCCAGGCCAGCGCGATGGCGCCGACCTCCCGGGGCCGACCTCCCTGTGAGGATCGCGCCTTAGGACTCGCCCCGGCGCCGTTCGTCCCAGCGTTCTTCCAGGTTGTTCATAAAGGAACTGCGGGACTTGCCACTCTTGGCCGCCCCGCCGGAACGCTGCTTCCGGCCCGCGGAGTTACGCATCGTGGCGAAGTAGACGCCGCCTCCCATCACGACGAATCCCAATACTCCGACAAAGATGTTCTGGAGCGTGACGCCCACGAGAAGGAGGAAAATTCCCGCGAGGGCGCAAAGGACGCCGATCACCACATGCCTGGTGGACCATGAGCGGCTCGGGTCCGAACCCATGGAATTAGCGAACTTCGGATCGTCCTCGTGCAGCTGCTTCTCCAACTGCTCCAGCAGCTTCTGTTCGTGCTCCGAGAGCGGCATCACGACCTCCTTAAGTAGGCCAACGTCCGGGCTGGTCCCAGTCGATGCTTCTGCTCCGATAACGACCGGCATACCGTAGAGGTTCCCGGTCCGCCGGCGATGGCGGAACTGGATTCCCACGGCATCTGGCGCAAGAGCAGCAGCATGTCCAAGAGGTCCGGCAATGTCTGAAACTATGTACCTCTAAGGATAGTTTGTTGCGGGCCGTTCTGAAAGACGGCACTGACTTTCCGGATCCCTCTTGGAGGCCTGAAATCCCGCCTATCCCGGCCCGTTTCCGGAATCCAGCAAGCGGGCGGGAAGAACAGATTTGTTGCCGAATTTTCGGCTCACTCTGTCCAGCGCCTGCTCGGCTGCGCGCCAGTTGTCATCCCTCCGGTCAAAGCTCAATTGAAGCGATGTCCGGGCTGCGTCTTCCAGCTGTTCCGCCCGGATACCGACCAGCCGGACTGTCATGGTCCTGTCCCCGAGCGCGTCGAGAAGCTGGAGGGCCACCTCATAGATCAGTTGGGCAGTGTCCACAGGGGTTTGGACCGTGCGGCTGCGCGTGATCGTGGAAAAATCCGCGTAGCGGACCTTCAAGGCCACCGTCCTCGCCACCATCCCCGAGCTGCGCAGACGCTCCGCTGTCCGGTGGGAGAGCCGAAGCAGCTCGCGGTGGAGAATGGCATCGTCGCCGGTGTCCACGGCAAAGGTCTCCTCCGCTCCGATGCTCTTTTCCAATCGCACCGGCGTCACAGGCCGGGGATCGATGCCCCACGACAGCCGATGGACGTGCTCTCCGGTAGTGCCAAGCACCTTTTTGAGCGTGGGTAAAGGCGTGGCCGCCACGTCAGCAACCGTCCTGATGCCCATCCGGGCGAGAATCTCTGCGGTTTTGGTTCCGACTCCCCACAAGGCGCCCACCGGAAGGCTCTGCAGGTAGGGCACCGTTTCCTCGGGTCCGATCACCAGGAGCCCGTCCGGCTTGCAGCGGGTGGATGCAATCTTGGCCACAAACTTGCTGGCCGCGATGCCCACCGACGCCGTAATGCCGAGCTCGCTGGCTACCCGGCGCCTGATCAGTTCGCCGATTTCCCGCGGCGGGCCCAGCCGCCGGACCGCGCCGCCAACATCCAGGAAGGCTTCGTCAACGCTGAGCGGCTCCACCAGGTCGGTAATCGATTCAAAAATGCCCATAATCCGGGCGGAGACCTCGTAGTACAGTTTGTGCCGCGGTTCGATGATGACGGCCTGAGGGCACATGCGCGCAGCGATCGCCATGGGCATGGCTGATTTAACTCCGAACGCGCGGGCCTCATACGAGGCCGAGAGGACCACCGAACGGTCGGCCGGGTAACCGACGATGACCGGCTTGCCGCGGAGCTGCGGCCGCGTACGTAACTCTACGGACACAAAGAACGCGTCCATGTCCACGTGCATGATGCAGCTGCGCCTGAGCTCCCGAAGACCTGCTTCGGTTGGCTGGTTGATCCGCTCAGGCCCCACGACTGCAATCCTAGCCGTTGCTACTGACTAAACTGGAGGCTGAATCCGGCATCAACACCAGGAGGAATGTCCCTGTGACGGTCATTGGAAATCTTAAGCCAGCACGTTTGGCCGCTCTTGCGGCCGGCACCGTGCTGGTGCTCGCCGCCTGCAGTCCGGCGGCTCCCGAAGTGACCGGCTCGTCCACGGGTACCTCATCGCAGGCTACAAGCCAATCCACCACAGTGTCGGCCAGCCCTTCCGCTTCCCCGGGCACCTCAGCTACCGTCGGGGCGCTGGTCGCCGACTTCCCGCAAAAGCTCCTGCCGGTGATGCCGGGCGCCACCGTAGTCTCCAGCAGCTTTGACAAAGGGGCGACGCCAGCAACGGTGGCTCTGGTGGCCAGCATCACGTCCCCCACTGCCGCCGTCGTCGACTATTACACCAAGCAGCTGGAGGCCCAGGGTTTCAAGGCGGTGCCCGGTGAGGCTGTCGGCTCGGTGGCTTCGAAGGACTTTGTGCGGGGCGACAACGAGACAGTCAATCTCGCAGTGGTGGAAGCGGCCGGTGTGTCCACGTTCACTGTCGGCGCGAACGTGGCAGCTGAGTCAGCCAAGTGACGGTCGCTGAGCAGCTGCGCCTCGAACAGACGGCATTTGTGGCCGCTGTGGCCGGCGAACTCACCGACTTTCTGGCCACCCGGCAGTCGGTGATGACGGGCATCTCGCCCGATATCGACCCCATCATGGGTTCCATCTCCAATCTCGTAACGGGCGGCAAGAGGCTCCGTGCGCTGATGTGCTACTGGGGCTGGCGCGGTGCTGGCGGGGATCCGGGTGCCCAACAGATTGTGACGGCAGGATCAGCGCTCGAGCTTTTCCAGGCCGCGGCCCTGATCCATGACGACATCATTGACCGTTCAGACACCAGACGCGGCGGCCCCAGCGTGCACCGCCGATTCAGCCAGCTCCACGACGCGCAGGGATGGGCGCTCGACCGTGAACGGTTCGGGCATGCCGCCGCCATCCTTACAGGGGACTTATGCCTGTCCTTCAGCGAGGAAGCCTTCACCGACATCGGCGAACAGGCAGCTTCCGGGAGCCGGGCACGGCTGATCTTCAACCTCATGCGGGCCGAAGTGATGGCCGGGCAGTACCTGGACATCCTGGAGGAAGTGGCCGGGCCTGTCCGGGATCGGGCAGGGGCAGTCACCCGTGCCCAGTCCATCATCAGGTTCAAGTCGGCCAAGTACTCCACCGAGCACCCGCTGGCCCTGGGCGGCGCCCTGGCCGGGGCATCGGACGGGTTGCTCAGGGGTTATTCGGCTTTCGCACTGCCACTCGGTGAAGCCTTTCAGCTCCGCGACGACATCCTGGGGGTCTTCGGTGATCCTGTCGCCACCGGAAAACCTGCCGGCGATGATCTCCGCGAAGGCAAGAGGACGGTGCTGGTGGCGCTGGCACTGGACCAGGCGTCAGCCGACGAATCCGCATTTATTGACGCCAAACTAGGCAGCCCGGATCTTGGTGATGAAGACGTGGCTGAAATCCGCCGCATCATCGAGGAGTCAGGCGCCCTGCAGGCGACCGAAGTGCTTATCGGAGAATTCGGCACCGAGGCATTTGACGCTTTGGAAATGCTGCCGCTGGACGAATTGCCCAAGACAGCGCTTCGCAGACTTGCAGAAGCGACAGTCAGCCGCGCCTCCTGATCGAGGCCATTATCGGCAATTACCAGGCCAGGGTCTGTGCCCTGCGCCGAATTTCCGTTTTGCGGCCTTCACGCAGCGCATCAATGGGACGCCCCCGCAATGACTCGTCCGCCGTGAACAGCCAGACAATCAGTTCCTCATCGGAGTAGCCGGCGTCTGCCAGGACCACGATGGTGCCCTTGAGGCTGTCGACAACCTCGCCATCCTGGATAAAGGCGGCTGGAACGGACCGGATCCGTCGCTCCCCCACGCGTAGGGCGGCCAGGGCACGCTCATCCAGGAGGCCGTGGACTTTCGTAATGGAAACGTCCAACAACTGTGCCACATCGGGCAAAGGCAACCACTCGCCAACAAGGCTCTCTACATTACTCACGGATCAAGATTGCCATGGCGGGCCCCCCGGAGCCTAGTCCGTGCAATATCCGGACTGATGGTGAAACCAGGCCCGCTGACAACTATGGGGCGACACTCCAAAAAGGTTCCTCTTGCGGGGAATGCCGGGATTGTTGTGCTAATTGGAATTTCGTGAGACATTCACATAGATCACATTCGTAACAGCAATAACTTAAGTAACACTAGTATCAGTAATCACATTGCATCGCCGCACGCGCAGTTGAGAAGAGGATTCCTTCCATGACGACGTCCCGCTCGCCCCAGCCTCCCAGGCCGAGTCTGCCTTTGATCGCTGCTACTACGGCTGCGTTGCCGGCTGTGGTCCTGTCGTCCCTCGCCCTCGCCCAGCCCGCGACTGCGGAGCCGCTTCCTCGCGCTGTTCCGGCCACCCTCGCCGCTGCAATGCAGGCACAGGCCTCGGTCTCCACCACTTCCCTCATTCCGGCAGCCTCGGTCTCGACCACGATTCCCGCGGCATTCCGCCCGGCCCAGCAGTCGGCCCCCACTGAATACACCATTGCCCGCGGAGACACCATCAGCAGCGTCGCGGCCAAATACGGACTCAACACTTACGAAGTCCTCAAGCTCAACGGCCTCCAGCCCAACACCATCATTTACCCGGGCCAGAAGATCACCTTGACAGGCTCGGGACCCGCCCCTGCAGCTGCACCGGCAACTCCAGCCCCCGCCGCTCAGGCCGGCTCCGGTGCCAGCTACACGGTGAAGGGCGGCGACACACTGTCCGCCATTGCTGCCCGGCACGGGGTGAAGCTTTCGGACGTATTCAGCTGGAACGGCCTGAATATGCGCTCCATCATCCACCCGGGCCAGAAAGTCAAGGTCAGCTCCGGCGAAGCCGCCCCCGCCCCTGCCCCGGCTTCCTCAGTTCAGCCTGCGTCGGTTCCGGCCGCCCCGGCACCGTCGGCACCGGCGGCACCGGCGGCACCGGCCGCTCCTGCCCCGGCCCCCGCAACCGGCGGTTCGTACACCGTCAAGGCAGGCGATACCTTGTCCGCCATCGCCTCCAGGCACGGTGTCAAGCTTTCGGACATCCTGTCGGCCAACCAGCTCAGCATGACAACTGTCATCTACCCCGGCAACAAACTGGTCATCCCCGGAGCTTCGGTACAGCCTGCCTCAAGCCAGCCGGCCGCCAGCGTCACCCCGCTCGTACCAAGTTCCTTCCTCGGTTTCAGCTATCCGGCAGCCGTAGTCAGCTCGGCGAACGAGAACAAGGCCTTGCTTAATGCGTCCCCGGTTCCGTCCAGGGACGAGATGCGGAACATCGTTTCGGACACCGCCCGCCAGATGGGCGTTGAGCCGTCCCTTGCCTTGGCGTTCGCCTATCAGGAATCAGGGTTCAACCAGCGGGCGGTGTCTCCCGCGAACGCCATCGGAGCCATGCAGGTGATCCCGGCATCCGGCCAGTGGGCCTCGGACCTGGTGGGCCGCAACCTCAACCTGCTTGATCCCTATGACAATGCGACCGCAGGGGTGGCCATCATCCGCCAGCTGATTGCCACGAGCAAGGACCTGGACAACGCGATCGCCGGTTACTACCAGGGCCAGTACTCCGTGAGCAAGAACGGAATGTACGACGATACAAAGGAATACGTGGCAGCCATCAAGGCCCACCAGGAAAACTTCCCCTGAGCCATCCCAAACAAGCCTCCGCCCCCGAGTGGCGTGCGGCCGGGATAACGAAACGGGTCTGGATCACATGGGTGATTCGGACCCGTTTCGCTGCGGCATTAGGATCGTAGGGTGCAGGAACATGTGTCTGACCGACTAGTCGGGACGCTGGTGGATGACCGCTACGCCGTCCGGTCCAGACTGGCGCGCGGCGGCATGTCCACTGTGTACCTTGCCACCGACCAACGGCTGGAACGCGATGTTGCCCTCAAGGTGCTGCATCCCCATCTGGCTACTGACGACACCTTCCTTGACAGGCTTGGACGCGAAGCCAAGTCGGCGGCCAGGCTCTCCCATCCCCACGTTGTTGGCGTGCTGGATCAAGGCAACGACGGCCAGACGGCGTACCTGGTCATGGAATACATCAAGGGGCACACCCTCAGGGACGTCATCAATGCCAAAGGTGCCCTGCCCCCCAGGCTTGCCCTTGCACTCATTGACCCCGTGGTGGAGGGGCTTGGAGCCGCGCATGCTGCCGGGCTGATCCACCGCGACGTCAAGCCGGAGAACGTCCTGATTGCCGACGACGGCCGCATCAAGGTCGGCGACTTCGGCCTGGCCCGTGCCGTCACTACTTCCACCAGCACCGGTGCGCTCATCGGTACCGTGGCCTATCTCTCCCCCGAGCTCGTGCTGGGGAAGCAGGCTGATGCCCGCAGCGACATCTACTCGGTCGGGATCATGCTGTACGAGATGATCACCGGCCAGCAGCCGTTCGACGGCGATGTCCCCATCCAGGTTGCCTATCAGCACGTCAACGGCACCGTCGGTCTGCCCTCCGCCCTCGTGCCCGGGCTGGCGGCGGAGGTGGACGAGCTGGTCCAATGGTGCACCTCCAACGATCCCGAGAACCGGCCGGTGGACGGTAACGCCCTGCTTCAGGAGTTGCGCCATATCCGCACCAACCTCACTGACTCCGAGCTGGATCTTCGGCCACCGGCGGCCTTGGCGGCAGGCGCGCAGAACCCCACAGAAGTAATTGCACGCACCAGCAATCCCACCGCCGTCATGTCGCCCTTCGCCCAACCCCGGCAGCAGCCGGTGGCCGGGATGCAGTCCCCGCCCGCCGGGCAGCCGACGTCGTTCCTTCCCGGTCCTGACTATCCCGGGGCGCAGCAGGGTTCGGGCTATGACGGATACATTCCGCCCACGCCGGCGCCTCTGAGTAAGCGTGCCCGGCGCAAAGCCGACCTGGAAGATGAGAGAGCCAGGTCCAGGGCGGCCGCGACCCCCGTGCGGAGCCTCCGGGAAGGCAACCCGCGCCGCCGCGGTGTGCTCTGGGTGGTGATTCTCATCATCGCCGTCCTCCTCGCCACGGGGGCCGGCTGGTTCTTCGGCATGGGCCCGGGATCACCCGCAACGGTTCCCGCTGTCGCCAACAAGACTGTGGCCCAGGCCCAGCAGCTGCTTGCTGAGGCGGGCTTCCAGTCCCGGACCAGCGATGTTTTCGACGACGTCGTCCCGTCCGGGCTCGTCGTCGGTTCCCAACCGGAAGCCGGGACCGAAATCAGGAAATTCCAACCCGTGGCATTGCTTGTCTCCAAGGGACCTGAACTGTTTGGCCTGCCCGAACTGACGGGCAAGACACTGGATCAAGCCAAGGACGCACTCAACAAGGCCGAAATGGCGCTGGGAAAAATCACCGAAAAGTTCGATGAGGTGGCGGCAGCCGGCGTTGTGCTGGCCCAGGATCCCGCATCCGGAACGCCTTCAAGGCACGGAACGCCGGTGAACCTCACCGTCTCCAAGGGACCGCAGCCGATCCCCGTTCCCTCGGTCGTCGGCCAGGGGCAGGACGACGCCGTACAGGCTATCGAAGCGGCCGGGCTCAAAGCGGTCATCGCGCCGGACAGAGTGAATGACAAGAAGATCCCCAAGGGGGCAGTGGCCAGCCAGTCGCCGGCATCCGGGACGCTGACCAAGGGCGGCACGGTGACCCTGACGGTATCGGACGGCCCCAAGCTCGTGAATGTTCCCAGCTACATCGGCAAGCAGGCCTCCGACGCCCGCAAAGCACTCGAGAAGCTCGGATTCGAAGTCAAGGTGAACAACATTCTGGGTGGCTTCTTCGGGACTGTCCGGGACCAGGATCCCGTCAACACAGCCGTACCCGAAGGCTCAGTCATCACCCTGACAGTGGTGTAGCCGGTTCTCAACCGGCCACACCACCGGGACGGTTTGGTGTAGCTCAGTTCTTGGCGAGGGCTCCAGCCACCAGGAAAGCCATTTCAAGCGACTGCATATGGTTCAGCCGCGGGTCGCAGACCGACTCATAGCGGTCCAGGAACGCCTCCTGGTCCACGGGGTCCGCACCGCCGAGGCACTCGGCGACGTCGTCGCCGGTCATTTCGACGTGCAGGCCGCCAGGCACCGTTCCCAAGGCGTGGTGCACTTCGAAGAACCCGCGCACCTCGTCAATCACGTCGTCGAAATTCCGGGTCTTGTAGCCGTTGGGTGAGGTGACGGTGTTGCCGTGCATCGGATCCGTCACCCAGAGAACCTGCGCCCCGGAGGCGGTAACCTTCTCCACCACCGCGGGCAGCTTCTCGCGGATGTTTCCGGCGCCCATGCGGGTGATAAACGTGAGGCGGCCGGGTTCACGTTCCGGATCCAGCTTGTCGATCAGGCGCAGTGCGTCGTCGCCGGTAGTAGAAGGGCCGAGCTTGACGCCGATGGGGTTGCGGACCCTCGAGAGGAAATCGACGTGGGCGTCGTCAAGCCCTCTGGTCCGCTCCCCGATCCAGAGGAAGTGCGCCGAGGTGTCATAGGGGAACCCGGTGCGGGAATCGATCCGGGTCAGCGCCCGCTCGTAGTCCAGCAGCAGAGCCTCATGGCTGGCGAAGAACTCCACGCGCTTGAGGGCCTCGAAGTCCGCACCGCAGGACGCCATGAACTGGATTGCCCTGTCGATGTCACGGGCAAGGGACTCGTAACGGGCGTGGGCCGGGTTCTCGGTGAAGCCCTTGTTCCAGTGGTGCACGAGGCGAAGGTCGGCAAAGCCGCCCTGCGTGAACGCCCTGATCAGGTTCAGGGTCGAAGCCGAGGTGTGGTACGCCTTGAGCATCCGGGCGGCATCGTGGCCTCGGGATTCGGGCGTGAAGTCGTAGCCGTTGACAATGTCGCCACGGTAGGCCGGAAGGGTCACGCCGTCGCGGGTCTCATCGTTGGAGGACCGCGGCTTGGCAAACTGGCCGGCCATCCGGCCCATCTTGATGACGGGCATCGCCGCACCGTAGGTGAGCACGACCGCCATCTGCAGGATGGTCTTGACGCGCGCACTGATTTTGTCCGCGGTCGCGGCATCGAACGTCTCCGCGCAGTCACCGCCCTGCAGCAGGAAAGCTTTGCCCTGTGCAGCAGCGGCCAGCCGCTCACGCAGGATGTCTACCTCACCGGCAAAAACCAGCGGCGGGAGGATGGACAGTTCCTTGACCGAAGCGTCGAACACATCCTTGTCCTGCCAGCTGGGCTGCTGGGAAACAGGAAGGTCCCTCCAGTCGTCAAGGCCTGGATAGTTGGCGGCTCCGCTCTGGGCCGTGCTGGACAGCGAGAAGGCGGGTCTTGCAGATAGCTCAGTCACCCTCTAAGACTAATGGGCCTCAGGGGCAACGGGACACCTCGCCGTCACGCGTCAGGAGAGGACCGTCACAGTCATCCGGTGGCGGAGGCCCCGCCTTCGCCGCCGCTTTCCGGCTCCGGCTGCTTTCCCGCGAGCCGGAGTTTCACCACCGCAGCATATTCGTCCACGTATTCCTGGCCGGAAAGACGCATGAGCTCGAACATAATCTCGTCGGTTACTTTGCGTTGCACCAGCCGGTCCTCGGCTTCTCCGTAGTACCTGCTGAAATCCAGCGGCTCCCCGAAAATCATGCCGATCCGGCGGATGTTAGGCAGCCTCTTTCCGATCGGCTGGACCTTGTCCGTCCCGATCATCGCCACAGGAATGACAGGCACACCCGCCTCCAGCGCGAGCCGGGCGACTCCCACTTTGCCCCGGTAGAGGCGCCCGTCGGGGCTTCGGGTCCCTTCGGGGTAGATCCCCAGCAGTCCGCCGCCCCGGAGGACCTCCATGCCCGCATCGAGTGAAGCTGCCGAGGCTGCCCCGCCGGACCTGTCCATGGGCAGCTGGTTCGTCAGGCGGAAAAAGAGTGCCGTGAGGCGTCCTTTGAGCCCGGTGCCCGTGAAGTACTCGGCTTTGGCCAGGAATACGACGGGCCTGGACACCATCAACGGCATGAAAATTGAATCCGAAAATGACAGATGGTTGGAGGCGATAATCGCCGGGCCCTCCGCCGGCACATTGTCCAGGCCTTTAACCCAAGGACGGAAAAGAAGCCCCAAAACCGGACCCAGGAAGATCCTTTTCATGACCCAATAGAACACGTGACGAACCTCTCCCCAAGACGCCTGACGGGCCCTGCGTCGGGCCTGACCAGCACTCCAGTGCAACCCTACTCTAGTGAGATTTGCCCCGAACAGTGACACGATGGTGTCATGACAGAGAGCAGCATTCCGCCCCGGCCTGCCGCTTTCAGCTACCCCGGCCACGGATCCAATGCGAGGACCGGAATTGCCATCTGCCACGGCTTTACCGGCAGCCCGCTCAGTGTCCTGCCATGGGCCGAACACCTTGCCGCCCAGGGCTTTGCAGTATCAGTCCCCCTCCTGCCCGGGCACGGAACGGACTGGAAGCAGCTCGAGCTCTCCGACTGGCATGACTGGCACGGAACCTTCGAAGCCGCCTATCTTGAGCTTGCGGCACGGACTGATGATTGTTTCGTGGCTGGCCTGTCCATGGGCGGTGCCATTGCCTTGCTGACGGCCTCCCAGCATCCTGTCGCCGGTGTGTCAGTGGTGAATCCTGGCCTCAGCTTCTATGACCGCCGGGTGCGGGTGATCGGGGTTCTCAAGTACTTCCAGCGCACCACGCTACCCATCCAGGAGGAGCAACCGACCGCTCCCCCCACCCAGGACGGCGACTACTCGCGGACCCCGCTCGCTGCCGTGCACCAGCTCAAGAAACTCTTCGGCGCAGCCATCCGCGCGCTCCCCCGCGTGTCAGCGCCCGTGCAGGTTTTCAAGTCCCGTGCTGACGCCGTCGTGCCGCCTACCTCACTAGTGCTGCTGACGCGGCGCCTTGGCCCGCTCTTGGAGGAAGTAGTGGACCTCCCCGCGAGCGGCCATGTGGCTACGCTGGACGTTGATGCCCCCGAGATTTTTTCCAGATCCACCGCGTTCTTCCTCAAACATGCGTCCGCAAACGCCGCACGCCATAACATCAGGTCGGAGACACCATGACGCAGCTTCCGGACCACAGCCCCTTCAGCAGCACTTTCCGGGGCGACGGGCCGCGGATCGGAGTGGTCCTTTCGCATGGCTTCACGGGCAGTCCGCACGGCCTGCGCGCCTGGGCGCGCTCATTGGCCGATGCCGGTTTTGCCGTACGAATGCCTTTGCTTCCGGGCCATGGCACCAGCTGGCAGGAACTGGCCCGGACACGCTGGGCGCAATGGCACGAAGCACTCGACGAGTGCTATCGGGAACTGGACGAGCAGTGTGATTCCGTGTTCGCTGCCGGATTGAGCATGGGCGGGGCCCTGGCGTTAAGGATCGCAGCGACACGGCCGGTCAGCGGCGTAGTCCTGGTAAATCCCGCACTGGTCATCGACGACCCCCGAGCACCCCTCGCCGGCATCCTCAAGCTGGTGCTCAAAAGCACCCCCGCCATCGCCAACGACATCCTGAAGCCAGGCATGGACGAAGGCGCGTACCCGCGCACCCCTGTGGCCGCCGCCCATGAGATGAACAAGATGTTCAAGGACACTATCCGGCTTCTCCCCCGGGTCACGGCACCGGTGCGGGTCTTCCGCTCCACAGTGGACCATGTGGTCTCCGACTCCAGCATCGCGGCCTTGCGCCGCGGACTGACGAACGCGCCTTTGGAGTTGACGAGCCTGGAAAACAGCTACCACGTCGCAACGCTGGACAACGACGCAGGTAAAATATTCCGTGGATCCGTCGGGTTCATCCGCTCAGTGGTCTCCGGCGCCTTGCCGCCCGCGGCCAGCCAGGCTCCTCCCGCGCTTGATGCAGCCGCCACCTCCCAGGAAGGCCCCGCCAATGCCTAGGCCAGACTCAGGCTCCCCCGACCAGAGCGCCAACCAGGACGACGCCGTCTGGCTGGACCTCGTGGCACGCCTCGAAGGCGACTCGCCGAGGATCAACGATGCCCCTGACGGGGCAGGCGGCGCAGACGCCACCGCCACAACCTACCCGTTGGGCGCGAAGGATCCGGGCACGTCCAAGACGTCACCGGGAGCCTCGGACACCGCCGGAAAATCAGCCGGTTTCCGGGACTTCGATCCGCTCGGCCTGGCGGGCTCCGCCCCCACCGAACTGTCAGCGGCCGAGCGGCAGGCGGCCTCACCTGCCGGCTCCGGTCAAGCAGGCGAGGAGCCGGCCGGGACCCCCTCGGCAGGACCCAGGGACTACAGTGCCGAGGATGACGACGGCGCTTTTGTCCCGGAGGAGCCTCCGAGCCTCGCAGGCACCGATCCGCTGACCATGCTTGCCTGGCTTGGTGCACTCGGCGGCCCGGTGGCGCTGCTCCTGTCCTCCATGTTCTGGCGCTCGGCGCCGCTGCTTGCCGTCCTGGGGATCGTGGCTGTCTTCGTCCTCGCTGTGGTCTACCTGATCATGAAGCTTCCGCAGGAGAAGGATGACAACGACGACGGCGCCCGCGTCTAAGTAGGTCCCGTCGCAGTGTGGGGCCTCATTTTAAGGCCCGGGGTCAGCTGCGCAGCCGGCTGCTGACCCGGGAAAGATCAGCGGCGCCGATCAGGCCCGCGTTAGGTCCGAGTGCGGCCAGCGCGATGCCTGCTGCCGGGCGGAAGCCGCGGCCGGTCAGGTTCCTGGCGAAAGCCTTGCGGGCAGGTTCCACCAGCAGGTCACCGGCGGAACAAAGACCGCCGCCGATCACGAACAGACCCGGGTCCAAAGCCGCCGCCAGGTTCGCCAGGCCCAGCCCCAGCCATTCGCCAACTTCATCCAGAAGCTCACGGGAGGCAGCGTCGCCAGCCAGGGCAAGCTCGGTCACAATGGCTCCGGTGATCGCTTCGGTGTCTCCGTCAACGGCTACAAGGAGCTCCTGGGCCACGGGCGAGTTGGCGCGTGCCAGGATCCTCGCTTCCCGCCCGAGCGCATTTCCCGATGCGTACTGCTCCCAGCACCCCCGGTTTCCGCACTCGCAGCGGTGGCCGCCAGGCATGATGATCTGGTGCCCGAATTCCCCGGCAACGCCAAAGCGGCCGCGCTCGACGCGCCCGTCCATCACCATGGCACCGCCGATTCCGGTGCCGAGAGTGATGCAGACAAGACGGTCCTGGCCCCGGCCCGCCCCAAAGCGCCATTCCGCCCATGCGGCAGCATCGGCGTCGTTGGTCAGGAGCACAGGCCGGCGCAGCAGGCGCTGCAGGTTGGCCCGCAACGGCTCGTTGCGCCAGGCCAGGTGCGGACTGAACAGCACCGTGCCGCCGTCGAGGTCCATCCACCCTGCCGCCCCGATTCCCACGGACCAGATGCGATGGCCGGCGCCGAGTTCCTCCACCAGTTCAACGATCACCCGTTCGACGGCGCGCGGATCGCTTCCGGGAGTGGAGCGACGCGCTTCGCTGAGAATCCTCCCGTCCGCATCCACCACGCCGGCCGCAACTTTTGTCCCGCCGATATCGATGCCGATGGCCAGGCCTTTCCGGCCGAGCCGGAGGTGCTCGCGGAACCCTTCCCCGTGCCGTTGCCTGGCCTGAAGAGTCGGAGGCCGGCGGCGCCACGGAGCCGGCCGCCTGAGAGGTCCGGCCTGTTCGCCGGGCGGCGGTGCATACATAGTTCCTCATTCTAGGCGGGCGGGAGGCACGCCCCCGCAGGCACTCCGGGCAAGGCCCGTCCTGCTCTTTGACTACTAAGTTACCCGCCAGTAGGTTTGATACTGCACGGCCTGAAAAACGGGCGTACTAGTCTTAGACATACCCCGTGCGGGTCTTCGGATATCAAAGGAGCTATAGTGCGCGAATTCAGTGTTCCGCCGCTGGTTGTTGTCCCACCGGAAACCAACATCACTGACCTTGTACTGCGGCAGGCCGCTAAGCCCAGCAATCCGGCGCTTTTTTCGCGGCTCGATGCCTCAGGCACCTGGCAGGACGTCTCAGCCACCGATTTCCTGGCTGACGTGAAAGCGCTGGCGAAAGGCCTCATAGCCAGTGGTGTGGGCGCCGGAGAGCGCGTGGGGATCATGTCCCGCACCCGGTATGAATGGGCACTGGTCGACTTCGCCATCTGGTTCGCCGGAGGCGTTTCCGTTCCCATCTACGAGACGTCGTCCCCCTCACAGGTTGCCTGGAACCTCGGCGACTCAGGAGCAGTCGCCGCGTTCGGCGAAGCCGCCCATCACGAGGACATCATCCGCCAGGCAGCGGCGTCTGAGGGGCTCACCGGCCTCCGCCACGTCTGGCAGCTGGAAGGCCAGGGACTTGAGGCCCTTCGCCAGGCCGGACTTGACGTCAGCGACGCCTATCTCGAGGAACGCCGCAGCCTCGCCAACCTCGATGACGTTGCCACGATCATCTACACATCCGGTACTACCGGCAGGCCCAAGGGCTGCGAGCTGACGCACGGCAACTTTGTGGAACTCTCCGATAACGCGCTGGCCATCATCGGCGAGATCGTCCATGAAAACGCGAAGACCATTATGTTCCTGCCCCTCGCGCACGTCTTCGCCCGCTTCATCTCCGTGCTGGCCATGGCCGCGGGCACCACTGTGGCCCACACCCCTGACATCAAGCACCTGCTGGCTGACCTGCAAAGCTACGAGCCCACGTTTATCCTGGCCGTGCCGCGCGTTTTCGAGAAGGTCTACAACTCGGCACTGACCAAAGCAGAGGACGGCGGCAAGGGAGCCATCTTCCACAAAGCTGCCGAGACCGCCATCGCTTTCTCCAAGGCACGCCAGGAGGGCAGGGTGGGACTGGGCCTGAAGCTCCGCCACGCACTCTTTGACCGGCTGGTGTACGGCAAACTGCGCGCCGCCATGGGCGGACATGTCGCACACGCAGTATCAGGAGGCGGCCCGCTGGGCGAACGCCTGGGCCACTTTTTCCAAGGCATCGGCCTGCAGGTCCTGGAGGGTTACGGCCTCACCGAAACGACGGCCCCCATTTCCGTCAATACGCCGTCGCTGATCAAGATCGGGTCGGTGGGCAAGCCATTGCCGGGGAACGCTGTCCGGATTGCCGAGGACGGCGAGATCCTCGCCAAGGGAGCCTGCGTCATGCGCGGCTACTACAAACGGGAGGACCTCACTGCGGAGACTTTCGCCGACGGCTGGTTCCGGACCGGGGATATCGGCCGCCTGGACGACGACGGCTTTCTGTGGATCACCGGCCGAAAGAAGGAGATCATTGTCACCGCGGGCGGCAAAAACGTCATCCCTGCATTGCTGGAGGACCAGATCCGCGCCGACGCCCTGGTCTCCCAAGTCCTGGTGGTGGGAGACAACCGGCCCTTCATCGGCGCCTTGGTGACGCTTGACCAGGAAGCGCTCCCGGGCTGGATGCAGCGGCACGGGCTGCCCGCCGCCGGGTCGCCCGAGGAAGCGGCGAGCAATCCGGTCGTCAACGCGGCCGTGCAGGACCTCATCACCCGTGCCAATGCCTCCGTTTCACAGGCTGAAGCCATCAAATCATTCCGGATCGTCCCCTCCGACTTCACGGAGGCGTCAGGCCACCTGACCCCGTCCATGAAGGTCAAGAGGGCGCAGGTGATGAAGGACTTTGACGCGGTCATCGAGGAAATGTACGCCGCGCGTCGCCCAGCCAACCGCTAAAACAGCAACGCGGGGTCACTTCGCGCCCGTCCGAGGCCTTCGGATGGGCGGGAAGTGACCCCGCGTTGCTGTTGTCCTACTCCACTACGAGCAGCAAGTCCCCGCCCTGGACCTGCTCCACCGCGGAAATGGCGATCCTGGTGACCTTGCCGCCCACCGGCGTCGTGATGGATGCTTCCATCTTCATCGCCTCGATGGTGGCCACCGTATCGCCGGCGTTGACGGTATCGCCGGGTTTGACAGTGACGGTGACCGCCCCAGCGAACGGCGCCGCCACGTGCCCCTGCTGCGCGGGATCCGCCTTCTCGGCAGCTTTGACGTTGCTGACGACTGAACGGTCCCGGACGACTACCGGCCTGGACTGACCGTTCAGGGTGCACATAACGGTGCGCATGCCCTTTTCATCCGGCTCCGAGACGGCTTCCAGCGAAGCGATCAGGCGGACGCCCTTCTCCAGCTGGATCTCGTGCTCAGCCCCGCGCTGCAAACCGTACAGGTAGTCCCGGGTGTCCAGGACGGAGATGTTCCCGTACGTTTCGACGCTCTTGAGGTAATCCTTGGTGGGGCCATCGAAGAGCAGCCGGTTCAGCGTCCGCTGGCGGGTCCTCGAGTCGCCCTTGAGGGCGGCGCTGTCCTCCGGGCTGAGCTCGACATCCCGCACCTTGATGCTCCGGCCCTGGAGCGCCTTGGTACGGAACGGTTCGGGCCAGCCGCCCGGAGGATCGCCCAGTTCGCCTGACAGGAAGCCGATGACCGAATCGGGGATGTCGTAGTTCTGCGGGTTCTCGTTGAAATCAGCGGGATCGGCGTTGAGGCCCACCAGGTGCAGGGCGAGGTCGCCCACCACCTTTGAGGACGGGGTGACTTTCACCAGGCGCCCCAGAATGCGGTCCGCAGCGGTGTACATGTCCTCGATGGCCTCGAAGCGTTCGCCCAGGCCCAGGGCCATGGCCTGCTGGCGCAGGTTGGAGAGCTGTCCGCCCGGAATCTCGTGCTGGTAAACGCGGCCTGTGGGGCCCGGCAGCCCTGACTCGAACGGCGCGTAGACCCGCCGCACGGCTTCCCAGTACGGCTCCAGTGAGCTGACGGCGGCCAGGCTGAGGCCGGTGTCCCGCGGGGTGTGGGCCAGTGCTGCCACCAGGGCGGAAGCAGACGGCTGGCTGGTGGTTCCTGCCAGTGAAGCGGCGGCGACGTCCACGGCGTCGACCCCAGCCTCCACGGCGGCCAGCAGCGTGGCCAGCTGGCCCCCTGCGGTGTCGTGGGTGTGGAGGTGGACCGGAAGGTCGAACCGATCACGGAGCGCGGCGACAAGCCGGGCTGCCGCGGCCGGACGGAGCAGGCCGGCCATGTCCTTGATTGCCAGGATATGGGCGCCGGCGTCAACGATCTTCTGGGCCAGCTCCAGGTAGTAGTCCAGCGTGTAGAGCTTCTCGTCCGGGTCCAGCATGTCCCCGGTGTAGCACAAAGCCACTTCCGCCACGGCTGTACCGGTCGCGCGAACGGCCCTGATGGCCGGAGCCATCTGGTTGACGTCGTTGAGCGCATCGAAAATACGGAAAATGTCGATGCCGGTTGCGGCTGCTTCATTGACGAAGGCTTCGGTGACTTCCTCCGGGTACGGCGTGTAGCCCACCGTATTGCGGCCGCGGAGCAGCATCTGCAGACAGACGTTGGGCAGCGCCTTCCGCAGGGCGGCCAGACGGTCCCAGGGGTCCTCGCCCAGGAATCGCAGCGCGACGTCATAAGTGGCACCGCCCCACGCCTCGACCGAGAGCAGTTCGGGAAGCAGCGCCGAGACCGCCGGGCCGGCAGCCACCAGGTCGCGGGTCCGGACCCGGGTGGCCAGCAGCGACTGGTGCGCGTCCCTGAAGGTGGTGTCGGTGACAGCCACCGCGTTCTGTTCACGCAGCGCCCTGGCAAAGCCTTCGGGTCCCAGCTCCAGCAGACGCTGCCGCGATCCCGGAGCCAGTTGTCGGTCCGGGACCGCGGGCAGCTTTGCCGCCGGATCCGAATGGACTTTGAGCTCGCCGTTGGGCTTGTTCACCGTCACTTCGGCCAGCCAGGTGAGCAGTTTGGTGCCACGGTCAGCAGGGACACGGGCCTTCAGCAGCTCCGGGCGTTCGTCAATGAAGGACGTGGCAACGTCGCCGGCGATGAAGTCGGCGTCGTCCAGGACGGCCTGCAGGAAGGAGATGTTGGTGGAAACGCCACGAATACGGAATTCGGCCAGGGAGCGCCGTGCCCGTGCGACGGCGGCCGGGTAGTCGCGTCCGCGGCAGGTCAGCTTCACGAGCATGGAATCGAAGTGCGGGCTGATTTCGGCTCCGGAGTAGACGGTTCCGCCGTCGAGCCTGACGCCGGCACCGCCGGCGGACCGGTAGGCCGTGATCTTGCCGACGTCGGGCCGGAAGCCGTTGGCCGGATCCTCGGTAGTGATGCGGCACTGCAGCGCCGCTCCCTTGAGCTGGACAGTTTCCTGGGACAGGCCCAGGTCCGCAAGGGTCGCACCGGCCGCGATCCGCAACTGGGCCTGCACCAGGTCCACATCCGTCACTTCTTCGGTGACGGTGTGCTCCACCTGGATCCGGGGGTTCATCTCGATGAACACGTGCTGGCCGGCCCGTTCGCCGACCGTGTCCACCAGGAACTCGACGGTACCGGCATTCACGTAGTTCAGGGCCTTGGCGAACTTGACTGCGTCGCGGTAGAGGGCCTGCCGGATGCCGTCGTCCAGATTGGGGGCGGGCGCGATCTCGATGACCTTCTGGTGGCGCCGCTGGATGGAGCAGTCACGCTCGAACAGGTGGATGACGTTGCCTTCGGCATCGGCCAGGATCTGGACCTCGATGTGCCGCGGGCGGAGGACGGCCTGTTCCAGGAACATGGTGGGATCACCGAACGCGGCGTCCGCCTCGCGCATAGCCGACTGGAGTGCTTCCGGAAGGGCTTCGCGGGTGTCCACCCGGCGCATGCCGCGCCCGCCACCACCGGCAACGGCTTTGGCAAAGATCGGGAATCCGATGACGTCGGCAGCAGCGATCAGCTCGTCGAGGTCCTTGGAGGGCTGGCTCGACTTCAGGACGGGGACGCCTGCCTCACGTGCAGCCTTCAGCGCTGCGACCTTGTTTCCGGCGAGCTCCAGCACCTCAGCCGGCGGGCCGACGAACGTGATGCCAGCTTCCTTCGCCGCCCTTGCCAGGTCCGGATTCTCCGACAGGAACCCGTATCCCGGGTAGATGGCGTCCGCGCCGGACTCCTTGGCCACGCGCACTACCTCAGCCACGTCCAGGTAGGCCCGCACGGGGTGGCCCTCTTCGCCGATCAGATATGCCTCATCGGCCTTCTGGCGGTGAATTGAGTTTCGGTCCTCATGGGGGAAAACGGCAACCGTCTTGGCGCCCAGCTCGTAGCCGGCGCGGAAGGCCCTGATCGCGATTTCGCCGCGATTGGCCACCAGAATCTTGGAAAACATACTTCTCCTGCATCATTGCGGGTGTATCGGTAAGTGGTCACAGTGTCTAAGACGTTCGCTGACAAACACAAACGATTGTGGCCACCATCACAGAATCGTCCGTCATGTCCAGCACGGTCAAAGCATGACCTGACGAAACCAGCCGCACGCATCGTCCGCAGTGCCATGCCGGAGCCCGATAAGGCGGGATTCACAGGCGCATCAACATATGATGAGTAGGGCGGCAGGAGCCGCCCGGCTTCGGCACTGCCGGAGCAAACACTACCCCCACCACGGCAGCCGGCGTTAGGTTTTGGTCTCTCAAGTGCAAGTAGTCAGCATCAGCAGCCTTAAAGGCGGAGTCGGCAAGACTTCCGTTACCACCGGATTAGCCTCTGCGGCGCTTGCCGCAGGCATCCCCACCCTGGTGGTGGACCTGGATCCCCACGCGGACGCGACCACCGCCCTGGGCGTTCAGCCCGGCGAGCAGCTGGACATCGGCCGGATGCTCAAGAGCCCGCGGAGGGCGAAGCTGGCGGACAACGTGGTGGGCAGCAGCTGGACGGCCCGCGCACATTCAAACGGGTCCGGTCCCGCCGTCCTGGACGTGGCAGTGGGTTCGGCCTACACCGGAATCTACGACCGGCCCGACCTGGGCCGCCGCGACCTCCGCCGGCTGTCCTTGGTTCTGGCCGGAGCCGAGGAATACCAGCTGGTGCTGATCGACTGTCCGCCCTCGCTTAACGGCCTGACCCGGATGGCATGGTCCGCCAGCGACAAGGTGGCCCTTGTCGCCGAGCCTGGCCTGTTCTCCGTGGCCGGGACGGAGCGGACCATGCGGGCTATCCAGCTCTTCCGGCAGGAATTCGCGCCCAATCTTTCGCCTGCAGGAATTGTGGCCAACCGCGTCCGCAGCGGGTCTTCGGAACACACCTACCGGCTGGCCGAAATGGAATCGATGTTCGGCGATCTCCTGCTGAGTCCCAGGATCCCGGAGCAGGCCAACTGGCAGCAGATCCAGGGCGCCGCCCACCCCGTGCACCACTGGCCCGGCGACTCCGCGAAGTCAGCTGCCGTCCTCTTTGATAACCTGCTGGCCAACCTTCTCGCAGTCGGCAGCGGACTCCGCTCCCGGAGCGCCCGCTAACCGCAGCGGACCGATCGAAACAGCGGAGGCCACCTTCCCGGGGAAGGTGGCCTCCGCTGTTAATCGTGTTCAGGGGCCGGCCGGGTTCGGAACGGCCCTGGCGGAAATCAGCCGATCTTGCGTGCGGCGCGCCGCTTGCTCAGTTCGTCGTCCGGAAAGGACTGCTCCGCGGCGTGCTCGCTCGGAAGGGAAGCCAAGCTGCCCTCCACCTCTCGCCAGACGCGGCCCACGGCGATGCCGAAGACGCCCTGCCCGCCCTGCACCAGATCGATGACTTCGTCAGCGGAGGTGCATTCGTAAACGCTGGCGCCATCGCTCATGAGGGTGATCTGTGCCAGGTCCTCCACGCCGCGTTCACGCAGGTGTTCCACCGCGGAGCGGATCTGCTGGAGGGATACGCCGGTGTCCAGGAGCCTCTTGACGACCTTGAGGACCAGGATGTCCCGGAAGCCGTAGAGACGTTGTGAACCCGATCCGGCGGCTCCCCGAACGGCAGGTTCAACGAGGCCGGTGCGGGCCCAGTAGTCCAGCTGGCGGTAGGTGATGCCGGCCGCCTTGCAGGCCGTGGGTCCGCGGTAGCCCGCGTCCTCGTCCAGTACGGGAAGGTCCTCGGTAAAGAGGAGGCCCTGGGCACCGCTCGCGGGCACAGCAACACCAGCCGTGGTGGGCTGTTTCAGCTCGCCTGCTTCGCCTTTGGGACTCACCTGGATCCTCCTTGTCTTAAACTCCCGGGAAAACTGCAACAGCCGGTGCAGGCATGAAGTCCATGCATGTAATTTCGCGGGGTCGCACTTTACAGTGTGACTTGCGCGGCTGCCGTAAGCAATGGGAGCTTGATATCTTCGACGTTAGGCCTGCCGGGTCCCAAGGTCAAAGATCTAGGGCCCTTGGGAGGGGCGTGTCGAAACTTTCATGCTCAACTTTAACCTTAGCGTGACCTTAGCCGTCGAAATCCTCAGGCTCCACGTCGTCGAGGAACTCACGGAAACGGCGCAGTTCACGCTCCTCATCCACGGTGGGGCCAGGCTCGGTGTCCTCGCCTTCGTCATGCTCCGTGATGCGGACGCCGGCCTCGTCCATGACCGAGTCGGCACACCAGATGCGGCACTTTGCCCGCAGCGCGATGGCCAGGGCATCGGATGCCCGTGAACTGACGGTGGTGCCGTTCTCGAACTGAAGCTGGCCGTAGAAGATGTTGTCCTCCACCGCCACGATATTGACGCTCACCACTGAGTGGCCCAGTGATTCCACGACGTCCACCAGGAGATCGTGTGTCATGGGGCGGGGCGGCACTACGCCTTGCTGGGCCAGGGCAATGGCGCTGGCTTCCGGCGTGCCGATCCAGATGGGCACATGGCGTTCACCGTGGATCTCGCGAAGGAGTACAAGGGGCTGGTTCGACGGCAGTTCGATCCGAACGCCTACGATCTCTACTTCGATCATCAGATGTCCATGCGTGAGATATGGTCCTGCACCAGGGCCCGGTGCAGTGTAAGGCAGAGGTCACTGATTTCGCGGGCAGCTTCCGCCGCCCGCGCCTGGGATGCCGAATCCCTGCGCGAAGCCAGCGGGGCAACCACACGTTCCACAAGTCCGAACTCGCGTTCAGCTGCTGCCTGGAACGGCCGGAGATGCCGCGGCTCCAGGCCATGGCTTTCCAACTGCACGCAGGCCCGGGCCACTTGAAGGGCATGCTCATCGAACTGGCCGTTGCTGTGGCTGATCAGCCCGAAGCTCAGCAAAGACTGGAGCAACGGGACGCTTGCCCCGGACTCGGTCCGGAGCTGCTCTTCGCTAAGCCTCCGCCCGCGGTTCTGGAGTTCGGCCGCCAGTTCGTCGGAGACGATGCGTGGCGAAACCACGACGCCGGGAGGCAGGTTCTCCGGGCGCTCTCCCCTGTCGATCGCATCAAGGTAGTCCTTGATCACCTTGAGTGGAAGGTACTGGTCGCGTTGCAGGGCCAACACAAAACGGAGCCGCTCGACATCGCTGTCTGAGTATTGCCGGTAACCAGCCGGAGTACGGCGCGGGTTGATCAGTCCCTTTTCCTCAAGGAACCTGATCTTCGACGCGGTCATTCCGGGAAAGTCGCCGCTTAACTGGGCGAGGACTTCCCCGATGTTCAGGACCTGGGGCCCCCGGCGTTCCGCTTGTGCCATTGCCACAGGCAATTGCCCCGGAATCAGGCGCGGCCTGCTGCGCGGGCAGGGCTCAGGTAGAAGGTGAGACGGAATTTGCCGATCTGGACTTCGCTTCCGGATTTCAATTCCACGCTGTCCACGCGGTCGTGGTTGACATAGGTGCCGTTGAGGCTGCCGGTGTCCACCACTTCGAAGCTCCGTGCGGTGCGGCGGAATTCAACGTGACGGCGGGAAACTGTCACGTCGTCGAGGAAGATGTCGGCGTCGGGGTGGCGTCCGGCCGTGGTGACGTCCGAGTCCAGAAGGAACCGTGCACCCGCGTTCGGGCCGCTATGGGCGACCAGGAGCGCAGATCCGGCCGGAAGGGCCTCAACGGACGCGTACTCGTCCCTTGAAAGCCTGGGGGCAATCGTGGGCTCGTCGGCGACGGGCGTGAGATTGATGGAAGTAGTCTCGGAGGCCCTGGCCGTACCCTTACCGTAATCACCATCGGCAGGGTGATGTTTGTGGCCAACCATGGATTCCTCCTCTTCCGCTGCAGCTCGCGCCCGCATTCGACATGTACCCTCCGGACAAGCCTCGCACGTCCGGTGCCGGGCCAGCGATCCAGCCGCTGACGTGCGAAGACGCTTCGCGGCCGGACCGGATGAACCGGTTAGCTTTAGCCTACCTGCTGTTCGTACTCGGATGCACTGAGCAGCGACTCCACGGCATCGGCTTCGGCGAGTTTGACTTCGATCAGCCAGCCATCACCGTACGGATCAGTGTTGATCAGTGCCGAATCGGTGTCCAGCGAATCGTTGCGGGCCACTACTTCGCCGCTGACCGGGGCGTAGATGTCGCTCACGCTCTTGGTGGATTCCACTTCGCCCACGACTTCATTCGCGGTGATCTTCGTGCCGATCTCCGGCATCTGCGCGTAAACAACATCTCCGAGTGCGTCCTGGGCGAAGTCGGTGATGCCCACCCGGACCACGCCGTCGGAATTCGGGGCTGATACCCACTCGTGTTCGGCCGTGTAGGACAGGTCTTCGGGAATGTTGCTCATCAGGGGCCTTTCATCGGGTCAAACACCAATGTCAACGGGGCCTGGGAAACAAGCCGCCGCTGAAAGTATAGGCACAACTCGGCGGGCGTTCGAGGAGGATTCTGACATGATGGGCGGATGAGAGATCATGCTAACGGCCAGGCCCCGGCGGGCGCCGACAGCCGGGACTGCAGCAGGTAATCCATGCCCGAACTTCCCGAAGTCGCAGGCCTGGCCGGTTTCCTGGATGAGCAGCTTAGGGGAAGCGTGTTCAGCAAAGTCCAGATCGTCTCCTTCGCCGTGCTGAAGACGGCGGATCCGCCGTACTCCGCCCTGCAGGGCAGGACCGTGACGGGGGTGCGGCGCTTCGGGAAGTTCGTCAGCATTGATGCCGGCGGCCTGTCCTTCGTTTTCCACCTCGCCAAGGCCGGCTGGGTCCGGTTTACCGACTCCCCTACCGACACCCAGCTGAGAATGGGTAAGAGCCACATTGCCGCCCGTCTGTCCTTCAACGGCGAGACGGGCCCTCACGGCATGGATCTTACCGAGGCCGGAACCAAGAAGAGCCTGGCCGTCTATGTGGTGGGCGACCCGCAGGATGTTCCTGGCATCGCCACGCTGGGCCCGGATCCGTTCACCGAGGCGTTCGACGCCGACATGCTGGCGGAGATCCTCGCCGGCAGTTCCCAGCAGATCAAGGGGCTCCTGAGGAGTCAGAGCGTTATCGCCGGGATCGGGAACGCCTACAGCGACGAGATCCTGCACGCGGCCAGGATTTCCCCCTTTGCGATTTCCAAGTCACTGGACCGGGATTCAGTGCAGATCCTCTACGACGCGATCCACAGCATCCTGGGAACCGCGCTCAGGGAAGCGCACGGCAAGCCTCCCAGCGAGCTCAAGGACACTAAGCGGAGCCATATGAGGGTCCATGCCCGGACCGGCCAGGCCTGCCCGGTGTGCGGCGACACGGTCCGTGAAGTGTCGTTCGCAGACACGGCCCTGCAGTACTGCCCCACCTGCCAGACCAAGGGAAAGATCCTCGCGGACCGCCGGACGTCGAAGTTCCTGAAATAGCGGAAAAGAGAAGCAGAAAGAGAAGCCAAAACAGAAGCGCCCCGGAGAGAATTCTCCGGGGCGCTTCTGTTTTGGTCGGGCTGACAGGATTTGAACCTGCGACCCCTTGACCCCCAGTCAAGTGCGCTACCAAGCTGCGCTACAGCCCGTCAGTTCTGCCGTTCTCCGCTGCATGTCATCGCTGAAACCTCCAGCAATTTCACTCAGCAGTCCGGCCGAACCACCTCCAAAAGCTTACACGATTCCGGAGGGTGCCTGTGACATTTACGAAGCACCACAGGCATGGTGTGTCCCAATTAACGCTTCTTGCCGCGCTTTTCGCGTACCCGCATGTTGACCTCGATGGGGGTGCCCTCGAAACCGAACGTTTCACGCAGCCGGCGGGTGATGAACCGGCGGTAGCCGGGGTCCAGGAAGCCGGTGGTGAACAGCACGAACTTCGGCGGACGGCTCGATGCCTGGGTTCCGAACAGGATGCGCGGCTGTTTTCCGCCGCGCACGGGGTGCGGGTGGGCGGCCACGAGCTCGCCGAGGAAGGCGTTGAGCCTGCCCGTCGGGATGCGCTTGTCCCAGTTCTCCAGGGCCAGGTCCAGGGCGGGAACCAGGCGGTCCTTATGCCAGCCCGTCAGCGCCGAAATGTTGACACGCGGGGCCCACGCCACGTGGGCCAGGTCCTGCTCAATCTCCCGCTCCAGGTAGGTGCGGCGTTCGTCGTCCAGCAGGTCCCACTTGTTGAAGGCAAGGACCAGGGCACGGCCGGATTCGATGGCCAGCTGAAGGATCCGGACGTCCTGCTCGCTCAGGACTTCGTCGACGGCAAGGAGCACGACGGCGACCTCCGCCTTTTCCAGCGCGGCCTGGGTCCGGAGCGAGGCGTAGTAGTCCGCGCCCTGGGCCATATGCTGGCGGCGCCGTATTCCGGCAGTGTCAACAAAGCGCCAGGTGCGGCCGCCCAGTTCGATGAATTCGTCCACGGGGTCGCGGGTAGTGCCGGCCGTGTTGTCCACGACAACCCGCTCCGAGCCCGCGAGTTTGTTCAGCAGAGAGGACTTGCCCACGTTTGGGCGACCGATCAGGGCGATGCGCCGCGGACCACCGGAGCGCTCGAGGCCCTCGATGGTGGAGAATTCCGGCAGCGTGTCCATCACATGGTCCAGGAGGTCAGCGACCCCGCGCCCGTGGAGGGCCGAAACCGGGTACGGCTCGCCGAAGCCAAGGCCCCACAGGGTGGCCGAGTCTGCTTCCTGGGCGAAGTCGTCCACCTTGTTGGCCACCATGATGACCGGCTTCTTGCTCTTGCGGAGCATCTTCATGACGCCCTCGTCCGTCGCGGTTGCTCCCACGGCAGAATCAACGACGAAGAGAACTGCATCGGCCAGTTCCACGGCCATCTCAGCCTGTTCGGCTACCCGGGCGTGGATGCCGCGGGCGTCGTGCTCCCATCCGCCGGTGTCCACCAGCGTGAAGTTGCGCCCGTTCCAGTGCGCCGAGTACATCACGCGGTCGCGGGTGACGCCGGGGGTATCCTCCACCACGGCTTCGCGGCGGCCCAGGATGCGGTTCACGAGGGTGGATTTGCCGACGTTGGGGCGGCCGATGATTGCCAGGACCGGGTCCAGCTTGACCGGACCGTCGAAGTCCTCGTCGCTGTACTCCCCGCTGAGCAGCGCGGCATCGTCTTCATCGAGTTCGTAGTCTTCAAGGCCCGCGCGGAGGGACGCGGCGCGCATCTCCGCTTCGTCGTCGTCAAGGGCAGCCAGCCGTTCGGCCACCTGGTCCGTGCCGGTGGGCGTGTATTCGTCTTCGCCGGCGCCGGAATGGCCGGAGGTTTGAGTCGTATCGCTCATTGCACTTTCCTTAGTGGTGATCTGCCGGCGTCCCGGCTACTGCTGTGAAATTCATGCGGGAAATCCGCGTGGGGCAAAGGCTGCCCACTGTGTTGGATTGCGTCCTGGACATGCCCGGCCAGGGCAGCGCGGATTTCCATTCCCGCCCTGTCCATTGAAGCACGGCCTGTCTCGCCGGGATTTCGGCTGATCGTCAGGGCGTTGCCGAAACTGATGTGGAAGCGCCGGCCAGGCCTGGGCACTGTGTCGAGGTGCTCGCTGCCGGTCCGGGTGCCGAGGATCGCGACCGGAACCACGGGCGCTCCCGAGTTCAGCGCCAGCCAGGCCACCCCGTTGTTGATGTCCGTAGCCTGCCCGCTCCCCCGGCTGCCTTCCGGGAGGATCCCGACGCAACGGCCGGCGTCGAGCACGTGCTTGCTGAGCAGCAGCGCTGCACGGTCCCCGGAACGGTCCACGGGGACCTGCCCGGAGGCCCTGAGCACCCGTCCGAGGAATCCCTTGAACATTTCCTGTTTGACGAGGATGTGCATGGGACGAGGCGAAGCGCCGAACATGACCGGCCCGTCCAGGAAGCTGATGTGGTTCCCGGCAAAGATCACCGGGCCGCCGCTCGGAACGTTGTCCCGGCCGGTGATGGACGTCCTGTACACCAGGTGGTTCAGGACCCAGCCCACGGGCCGGCTCCAGGTCATGGTCCAGCCGGACGGAAGCCTGGCGGCGCGATCAGTCACGGTTGAGGACCTTCGTGACGATCACCAGGGCGGCATCCACCGTTTCATCAAAATCCAGTTCAGAGGAATCCAGCGTGACGACGCCGTCGGCGGCCTGGGTGAAATTCACCACCGTGGAGTCCTTGGCATCGCGCTGGGTCACCTGGGCAGCCAGTTGCTCCGCGTTCTGCGTTCCGCCCATCTGGATGCCCCGGCGCCGGAGCCGTGCTTCCTCGCTGGCTGTCAGCAGCATCCTGACTTCGGCCCCGGGCGCGACGACGGTCGTGATGTCCCGTCCTTCCACCACCATCCGGCGGTGGTGCTTTTCGATCAGTTCCCGCTGGCGGCGGATCAGCTCCGTCCTGGCGCCCAGGGTGGTGGCGACGATGCTTACTGCCGAGGAAATCTCCGGTTCCCTGATGGCAGCCGTGACGTCTGCCCCGTCCACCCGCACGTATTCCTCCTGCGGGGTGGTGCTCACGTCCAGGACAAGGTCCCTGGCGGCCTGCTCGACGGAAGCTGCATCATTGAGGTCGATGCCTGTGTTGATGCAAAACCAGGTCAGTGCCCGGTACATGGCACCGGTGTCCAGGTAGGCGAGCCGGAGCCTGCGGGCCACTTCCTTGCTGACGCTGGATTTGCCCGAGCCGGAAGGGCCGTCGATGGCCACCACGAGGGGTCTGCCGACGCGCAGTGCGGGCAGGGTGTCAAGGAGTTCCTGTGTCATTACTGCAGTACCCGCCATCCGCGGTCGTTGAGTGCTTCGATCAGGTGGTCGTGCTTGTCGGGCAGCACGGATAGCTCCACCATGCCCACGTTCTGGCCGGACGAATGGTCAAGCCGAAGGTCCTCTACGTTCACGCCGATCTCACCAATTTCAGTGAGGAGCAGTGCGATCTGACCGGGTTTGTCATCCACCAGGACGGTAAGCCAGGAGTACGCCTGCGGAGGTCCGCCGTGCTTGCCCGGAATGCGGGCCTGGCCGGCGTTGCCTTCGCTGATCAGCTGGGCAAGGTCAAGCCGGGCTCCGGGTGCCGCCGGTGCCTCGAGCGTGCCGATGAGGCGGTTGAGGTCCTCACGTACGTGATAGAGGATCTCCACCACCTTCTGTGCGTTGCCACCGAGGATCTGGACCCACAAAGTGGGATCACTTGCTGCAATCCGGGTGACGTCCCGCAGCCCGTTGCCTGCCAGCGACAGCGCGTGAAGCGGTGTTCCCTGGAGGCGGCTGGCCAGTAGTGACGACATGACCTGGGGCAGGTGCGACACCAGAGCCACCGCCTCGTCGTGCTCCTCCGGCGTGAACTGCGAAACAACGGCGCCAAGATCCGTTGCCAGGGCCTGGGCCGCCTGGAGGGCATCAGGTGAGGTTTCCTCGGCCGGGCAGATCACCCACGGCATGGATGTGAAGAGTTCACCGCGGGCAGCGACAGGCCCCGATTTCTCCCGGCCTGCCATGGGATGGGTACCCACATAACGGGTAAGGTCCGCACCACGGTTCCGCAGGTCGTCAAGAATGGCAGCCTTGACGCTGGCAATATCGACCACCACGGACTCCGGGTAGTCGGCCAGCGCCTTCGCCGCCACGTCGGCCGTCACGTCCGGCGGTGCAGCCACCACCACCAGCTCGGGCGTCCCGTCTCCGAGCTCGGCTAAAGGCAGGCCGGCGCCAATATCGACGGCAACAGCCTGGTTGGTGGGCGAAGGGTCAGACAGGAACACGGGCACGCCGCGGCCCCGCAGCCCCAGCCCGATGCTGGCGCCGAGCAGGCCGGTGCCGATCACTACCACGGGCCCGTCCAGGTGTCCGCGGCCGTGCGTGCGAAATGCGGACATGCCTCAGAGCCCTACGGATGCCAGCAGGTGGCCGACTTCCTGCTTGCCCAGGTTGCGGATGCTGCCCTGGCGCTGGTCGCCAAGGCCGATGGGTCCCACCTTCACACGCACCAGGCGCAGGACCGGGAAACCCACAGCATCGAACAGGCGCCGGACAATCCGGTTCTTGCCCGAGTGCAGCACCACTTCGATCAGCACGTGGCCGGGGGTGGAGTCCACCAGCTTGAAGGAGTCAACAGAGGCGATGCCGTCCTCCAGCTCCACACCTGCCCTCAGCTGCGCTCCAACGCCGTGGGGGAAAGGTCCCCGGACCTGGACCAGGTATGTCTTGGGCACTTCATACGAGGGGTGCGTCAGACGGTTGGCCAGTTCGCCGTCGTTCGTCAGCAGCAGCAGGCCCTCGGTGGCAACGTCCAGCCGGCCCACATGGAACAGGCGTTCTCCCTGGTGGGTCTTCCGCACGAAGTCGCTGATGCAGGGGCGCCCGTCGGGGTCCTCCATGGTGGACACCACACCCTTGGGCTTGTTGAAGACCATGTAGACAAGGTTGTCGTCCAGCTGGATCCGCAGGCCGTCGACGTGAATGACAGCCGTTTTGGGGTCAACGCGTACACCCAATTCGGTAACCACCTGGCCGTCCACTTCCACGCGGCCCTCAGCGATCATCTCTTCACAGACACGGCGGGAAGCCACGCCGGCCTGGGCCATGACCTTTTGCAGGCGGACTCCGTCGGCATCGTGCAGTTCAGATTGCGGAACATCGCCGCGCGGACCACGCTTGCGCGTGGGCTTGCGGACCGGGCCCAGGTTCTGGCCGAAGCGTTCGCTGCCGAAGGCGCGTGATGCTGCGGCGCCGGGAGCACCGGTGCGCGGCTTGGGCTTGAGGGCTCCGGGAGTTCCCGGCGCTTTTTTGGCGCCCGGTTTGCGGGCAGCCGGCTTACGTGAGGAAGGCTTTGCGCCGGGCTTCCAATCGGACGTGGCCCGTACCTCCTGGGCAGCCGGTGCCTCATCCGGATCAACGAAGCGCTCCTCACGGGCCTTCGGTGCTTTATGCGGCCGGTCGCCGCCGCCGAAGCCGGCGCGCTTGCCTGCAGCGCCGCGGAATCCGCCCTGCGTGCCCCCGCGGCTGCCGCCGGCGTGTGAGGCGCCCTGAGCTGAGTTGCGTTCTGAACTGTTGCGTCCTGAACTGTTACGTGGTGAACCCTGGCGTCCCGCCTGTGTCATGACCCGTCCTTCGATATGTGGCGGCAAGTTGTCCAAGAACAACCTTAACCAGCCATGCAGAATATATCTGCCCTTATGAATACTCTTGCAGCAGGCGGGCTTTCCCGCCTACATTCTTCCGGCGTCGTAGAACTCCTCGATGCCTTCCAGCCCCGGAAGATGGGGAGAGAGCTGAGGAAGTTCGGCCACGGAGCCGATGCCTATCCGTTCAAGGAAATACGACGTGGTCCGGTAGAGGATAGCTCCGGACTCAGGATCGGTTCCCGAATCTTCGATCAGTCCGCGCTGGGCCAGTGTCCGTACGACCGAATCAACGTTGACTCCACGAATCGCGGACACGCGGGCCCTCGAAACTGGCTGCCGGTACGCGATCACGGCCAATGTCTCAAGGGCCGCCTGCGTGAGCCTGGCTGTTTGACCTTCCAGCACGAACCGGCCGACGACGTCGGCAAAATCGGTGCGTGAGTAGATCCGCCAGCCACCGGCGATGTTCCGCAATTCAAAACCCCGGGGGCTGGAGCTGAAGCCGGCATCGCTGGCAACGTCCGTGTCCGGGGCTTTAACAGTATAGCCGCTATACTCGCGCTGCAGTTCCGCCAGCAGCTGCTCGACGACGGCGACTGTCAGGTTGAGGCCAGCGGCCAGTTCGGTGGCGGTGGCCGGCTGGTCCAGCACCATCAGTACCGCTTCAATGGCGGCCTTGGCCCCGCCCGGCAGGTCCCGGACATCATGCCCTTCTGCCAGGGCACTTGCTGCGCCGTCAGGCGGAAGATCAGCAAGGGGAAGGTCATTGTTCATGGCTGCTCCTCATACTCTTCGCTCAGATTCCCGGTGGACCAGTCCTGGCCTTCTGCTATCCAGTGCACGGTGAGATCGCCAAGCGGGGAGAGCTGGTCAAAGGACACGACTTTGTCCCGGAACATCTCCAGCAGGGCAAGGAACCGGGCAACTACCACCAGCGTGGACGCGGCATCGGCGATCAGCGCACGGAAGGACAACGGCTTCCCCAGTTGCAGCCGGAGGCCAAGGATCTCGGCCTGCTCCTTCACGCTGACCGCGCTGGCATGCAGGTGGCCCAGGCCCACTTCCGTGGGATGGGGAGTTTTGGGTTTCAACGCAGTTTCCGCCAGCCTGGCAAACTGCTCCGGCGTGTGCTTCCACACCAGCTCGGGGAGCATGGCTGCGAAATGCTCTTCCAGCGCAACCTGACGCGGAAACCTTTTCGACTCCTGCTCCAGCGTGGCACCAAGAAGGCCCGCCACTTCTTTGAAGGCCTTGTATTGGAGCAGCCGGGCAAAAAGCAGGTCGCGGGCTTCCAGTAGCGCGATGTCTTCATCGTCCTCGACTTCGCCGGCGGGCAGCAGCCGGGCAGCCTTCAGGTCAAGGAGGGTGGCGGCGATAACCAGGAACTCGCTGGCTTCGTCCAGGGCCCACTCCTCGCCCAGCTTCTGGAGTTTCCTGATGTATTTGATGAACTCGTCGGTGACGGTGGCGATGGCCACTTCGGTGATGTCGAGCTGGTGCTTCGCGATGAGGCCAAGCAGGAGGTCGAACGGCCCGGTGAAGTTAGCCAGCCGCACCTCAAAACCTGGCCTGGTTTCAGCCACTGCTTGCTACGGTGCGCCGCCGCGCGAAATCAGCTCTTTGGCCAGGCGGCGGTAGGCATCTGCCCCGATGTGGTTGCCTGCGTAGGTGGTAATCGGTTCGGCGGCCACTGTCGCGTCGGCAAACTTGATGGACCGCTTGATGACGGTCTCGAAGACCTTGTCACCAAAGGCTTCAACCAGGCGGGTGATGACTTCACGGCTGTGCAGGGTGCGGGCGTCGTACATCGTGGCAAGCACCCCGTCCACCTGCAGCCGCGGGTTCAGGCGGTCCTGGACCTTGTCGATGGTCTCCACCAGCAGGGCGACGGCGCGGAGGGCAAAGAATTCACAGATCAGGGGAATGATGACGCCGTGGGCGGCGGTCAGGGCATTGACCGTCAGGAGGCCCAGCGAGGGCTGGCAGTCGATGAGGACGACGTCGTAGTCGTCCTCCACCTTCTTCAGCGCGCGGTCCAGGACCTGTTCCCGCGCTACCTCGTTGACCAGCTGGACTTCCGCCGCGGAGAGGTCGATGTTCGCAGGCAGCAGGTCCACGTTCTCAACGCCGGTCTGGTGGATGGCGTCGCGGATGTCAACCTTGCGGTCCATGAGGACGTTATAGACCGTGAGGTCGAGTTCGTGCGGGTTCACGCCCAGGCCAGCCGACAGTGCGCCCTGGGGATCGAAATCAACCAGCAGGACCCGGCGTCCGTACTCCGCCAGTGCCGCAGCCAGGTTGATGGTGGACGTGGTCTTGCCGACACCGCCCTTTTGGTTGACCATCGCAATGACGCGGGCCGGACCGTGGGACGACAAAGGCGCTGGCTCCGGAAATTCGCGGTAGGGACGGCCGGTAGGACCCATCACGGCGTCTTCCAGGTCGAGTTCCGTGCCTTCCAGAGTTGCTGAACCCTGTTCGCTGCTCACGTATCTATCCACACTTTCGATGACGGTGATTTTCCTGCCACATTTCTTGCCAACTTCTTGACACCTTCTTGACTGGATATCCAGCGCCCGAAGTTACTTTCCACCTAGGCTACAGCGCCCGACACGGTATTTGCCGGAACTTGACTTTGCTTGCCTCCTGAGCCTTGACCTTCTAGTTGAGGTGCAAGGTTGGGCCGATTCAGAACAAAACCGCCCGTGCAGCGTGGGCTGCACGGGCGGTTTTAGGGATGCGTTGCGATCCCCGCCGATCTAGGCGTGGGCGGGCAGCGTGCCGGTCTCCGACGTGCTGCCAAAGTGGTCGCTGTGGCCGGCCATCATAGTCAGTTCATCGAAGGGCTCCTGGCCGGACAGCACCCGGTCAACCTGTTCGCCGTCGATTTCCTTCACCCAGGTGCCGACGAGGACGGTGGCTACTGCATTGCCGGTGAAGTTGGTCAGGGCGCGGGCCTCGGACATGAAACGGTCGATTCCGACGATGATGCCCATGCCGCCGAGGAGCTCGGGCCGGTGGGCCTGCAGGCCGGCAGCAAGGGTTGCCAGTCCGGCACCGGTGACGCCGGCGGCGCCCTTGGAGGCAATGATCATGAAGATCAGGAGGGAGATCTGTGCCCCAAGGTCAAGCGGTGTGCCCATGGCGTTGGCCACGAACAGGGAGGCCATGGTCAGGTAGATGGCGGTGCCGTCCAGGTTGAAGGAGTAACCCGTGGGGACGGTGACGCCGACGACCGGCTTGGACACACCCAGGTGCTCCATTTTGGCGATGAGGCGCGGGAGTGCGGCCTCGGAAGAGGACGTGGAGAAGATCAGGAGGTATTCGCGGGCAAGGTACCGCATCAGCTTGAAGATGTTCACACCGGCAACAACCTGCAGGAGTCCGCCGAGGATCACGACGATGAACAGGGCACAGGTGATGTAGAACGCCACCATGAGGGTAAACATGCTCACGATTGCCGCTACGCCGGTGGCTCCGACGACGGCTGCGATGGCACCGAAAGCGCCGACCGGCGCGAGCCACATGATCATGATCAGGATGCGGAACACGAGCGCCTGGGCGTGGCCGATGGCCTTGAGGATCGGCGCGCCCTGGGTTCCCATCTTCTGCAGTGCGAAGCCGACGAGAATCGCTGCCAGCAGCGTGGGCAGCACGGGGATGTCACTGGGGATGATGCCCAGCAGGAAGTCCACGGTGCTGTCCGTGGCGGCCTTCTTGTTCGGATCGTACGCGGCGAGCTTGAGGCCCTCACCCGGGTGGATGATGTTGCCGACGACCAGGCCGATGGCCAGGGCGAAGGTGGACATGACAATGAAGTAGCCCAGGGCCAGTCCGCCGACCTTGCCCACCGTGGCGGCCTTGGCGATGGAGCCGATGCCGAGCACGATGGTGCAGAAGATGATCGGCGCGATCATCATCTTGATGAGTTTGATGAACCCGTCACCGAGTGGCTTGAGGTTCTTGCCGACCTCCGGGAACACCAGGCCAACCACGGCGCCCAGGATCACGGCGGCAATGACTGCCATGTAGAGGTAGTGGGATTTGTCGAGGCCCTTGCGGCCTGCCTTGGCAGGCGCTGGTGACTCTCCTCGTTGAGAAGCCATGATGTGTCTCCTTATAGATAATCTGGTAGACGCTGCGGCACAGTCTCTGGGCTCATCACGTCCGTCCGGTGTGATATCCATCATTGGGTACACAGTGACTCAGATCACCGTTGCGTTCATATTGGTCATGAAAGGCACAGATGATGCACCGCTGGAGTATCGCCCGAAGGCTGTTTGTGGCGAACCTGCTGATCGTGCTGGCCTTCACCGCCATCGTGGGCACCGCAACATTCATCGATGCCCGGGACCACGCCTACGAGGAAGCCGGCAGGAGGATGACGGCCGTGGCAGCAGCCGTTGCCGCCAATCCCCTGGTGCTCCAGGCCGCGGAAGGACCTGACCCCTCAGCCACACTTCAGCCGTATGCGCTGCAGGTCATGGCGAACGCCGGCGCGGACTTCGTCACCATCATGGCGCCCGACAGGACCCGCTGGACACACCCGCGGGAGGAGGAACTGGGCAAGCCGTACATCGGCTCGATCGATGCAGCGCTCCGCGGTGAGGTGTTCACCGAAGTCACGGCCGGAACGCTGGGCCCGTCGGTGCGCACGATCGTCCCGGTCAAGGATGCGAACGGAAACGTCAAGGCCCTGGTCGCCGCCGGTGTCACCGTTCGCACGGTTGATGTGGCCTTTTCCGGCCGGCTGCCCGTACTCCTGGCCATTGCACTGGCACTGCTCCTGGGAGGCTCGGTGGCTTCCTGGCTGCTGGGCAGGTACCTCCGCAGGGTTACCAGGGGATGGGGCCCCGAACAACTGGCTCAGCTGTTTGCCTACTACGAATCTGTTCTGCACTCCGTCCGCGAGGGGCTGATCCTGATCGACACCAAAGGCAGGGTGGTCATGTACAACGACCAGGCTGCCGAGCTGCTTGGGCTTGAGCCCCGCAGGTCGTTGGACGATCCATCCCACCCGCCGCACCTCGCAGAGCTCCCTCTGGCCGCGAGCCTGAAGGACCTCTTTGAATCCGGCCGCGAAGCCCATGACGAAATCCATCTGACCGGGCCCCGGATTGTCGTGGTGAACCAGGGGCCGGCCCTTGCGCCGGGCTCCCCCGGCGGCCGCCGCCCCGCCGTGTTCGGGACGGTGGCGACCATCCGTGACCGCACGGAAATTGAGTCCCTTGGCAGTGAGCTCGAAACCATGCGGACGCTCTCCGATGCACTCCGGGCACAGACCCACGAACATGCCAACCGGCTGCACACCATGGTGTCCCTGCTTGAGCTGGGCCGGACCGGCGAAGCCCTGGAGTTCGCCACCAAGGATCTTGAACTCAGCCAGAAGCTCACGGATGAAATGGTCAGCTCCGTGGACGAGCCGGTGCTCAGCGCGCTCATCATGGGCAAGGCTTCAGAGGCCAATGAACGGGGAGTGAAGCTGACCCTCACGACGCTGGGTTCCGCCTCCGTCACAGGCGTGGCGGTCCAGGACCTCGTGACCATCCTGGGCAACCTCCTGGACAATGCGATTGATGCGGCGGCCGAAGGCCAGGTACCCAAGGAGGTGTCGCTGACAGTGGAGTCCGACTCCGAGGGCCTGGACATTACGGTCCGCGATTCCGGGCCCGGAGTGGACCCGTCCGCCGTCGAGCACATCTTCAAGCACGGGTTCAGCACCAAAAAACCGGGGGCCTTCGGCCGCGGCATTGGCCTGGCCCTCGTCCGGCAGGCGGTGCAGCGGCTGGACGGTACGATGACGATCACAGGCACTGGCGGAACACAGTTCCACGTTTTCCTGCCGGCAATGGCGCCGGGAACCGACAAAGAGGAGCAGTACCAGTGAGTGATATCCGCGTCCTCGTCGTGGAGGACGAGCAGGTGGCGTCAGCAGCGCATGCCGCCTATGTGGGCAGGCTTGAGGGATTCACGCTCGCCGGAACCGCTCCGGACGGCCAGTCGGCGCTGCGGCTTCTCACGGAGTTCGCAGCTTCAGGCGACCCCGTGGAACTCGTCCTTCTCGACATGAACCTTCCCGATCTCCATGGCCTGGACATCGCCCGCCGCATGCGTGCATCCGGGATCCTGGCGGACATCATCGCCATCACCGCCGTCCGCGAACTGGCCATTGTCCGCAGTGCCGTGGCGATCGGAGTGGTCCAGTACCTGATCAAGCCGTTCACCTACGCCACCTTTGCTGACAAGCTCGCGAGCTATAGATTGTTCCGGCAGCAGCTTGCATCACCCGAAGCCGGCTCAGGCCGGACCGGGGCATCCCAGAGTGATGTGGACCAGGCATTCGCCAGCCTGCGGGCGCCATCGGAAATGCCACTGCCCAAGGGCCTGTCCGCCTCAACTCTTGTGTCCGTCCAGGAGTACATGAAACAGCATCCCCAGGCCGTTTCAGCGGCGGAAGTCATGGACGCGCTGGGCATGTCGCGGGTCACTGCGCGGCGGTACCTGGAATACCTTGCCGACGCCGGCACGGTCTCCCGGACCGCCCGTTATGGGACTCCCGGCAGACCGGAAAATGAATACCGGTGGAGCGGCCGATAGTGCTTCCAAGCGTATTTGTATACACAGATCGCGCTTTTCCTGACGTACTCGTCCCTTTGGTAGGCAAACTGCCCATTGGTGTATACAGTGGAGCTGAGATCCAGCGAAGGAGAACGGGAATGCGCGCCAGTGACCGGGCCTACGCCGTGCTCCGCGACGACATTGTCGAATGGCGCCTTCGCCCCGGCACCGTTCTCGCTGAAGTGGAGCAGTCCGAGCGGCTGGGTGTCTCACGCACTCCACTGAGGGAGGCCCTGGGACGGCTTACAGCCGAGGGGCTTACGACGGCGGCCGGCGGCCGCGGCGTCGTCGTCACCGCCATCTCCCTCGAGGACATCGACGAACTGTTCGAGCTCCGCGAGACGCTGGAGGGCAAGGCAGCGGCGCTGGCCGCCGAGCGGGGCGATCCCGAGGAATTCCGGCAATTGCACCGTGAGCTGCTGGCTGCCCCGGATCTACTCAGCGGGGACGATCCCGCACGGCACGGCTATTACGGTCTGGTGGCGCGGTTTGACGCGGCCATCGATGCCGCGGTCTCAAACGCCTACATGGCGCAGGCCATGGGCAGCCTCCGGGTCCACCTGGTCCGCATCCGCCGGCTCGCCGTGGACGATCCGGCCCGCCTTACGGCCGCAGCGTCCGAACATGCAGCGATCGCCGAGGCCATCGCCGACCGCAATCCACGACTGGCCGAAGCGGCCACCACCGTGCACCTGCACCGCAGTCTTTCGCACGTCAAAGCAACCCATACGCCTTATGAGAAGGAGCCCCATGGTTAAGGAACACCACGTCCGTGTCTTCCGCAGCGAGGAAAACCTGGCCCGGGAGGACCAGCTGGCACACAAGATCGCCGTTGTCGCCGCGGACCCCGTCGAGGTGACTAATGAGGTCACGAACATGGTGATCAACCGGGTCATCGACAATGCTTCGGTGGCCATCGCATCGTTGAACCGTGCCCCGATCGTTGCGGCCAGGGCCCAGGCGCTCAGTCACGGGCCCAGCACCGGGGGCAAGGGCGCCAAGGTCTTCGGCATCGGCGAACGCGTCGCCCCCGAGTGGGCCGCCTGGGCAAATGGTGTGGCCGTCCGTGAACTCGATTACCACGACACCTTCCTGGCGGCGGACTACTCACACCCGGGCGACAACATCCCGCCGATCCTCGCCGTCGGCCAGCACGTCGGATCCAGCGGCAAGGACCTGGTCCGGGCGATCGCCACCGGCTACGAGATCCAGGTGAACCTCGTCAAGGCGATCTGCCTGCACAAGCACAAAATCGACCACGTCGCCCACCTTGGTCCGTCCGCGGCCGCCGGCATCGGCACTCTTTTGGGACTCAACGTCGAGACGATCTTCCAGTCAGTGGGCCAGGCGCTCCACACCACCACCGCCACCCGGCAGTCCCGAAAAGGCGAGATCTCCACCTGGAAGGCACACGCCCCGGCCTTTGCGGGCAAAATGGCAGTCGAAGCGGTGGACCGCTCCATGCGCGGCCAGACCTCCCCCGTACCCATCTATGAGGGCGAAGACGGTGTGATCGCCTGGCTGCTGGACGGCCCCGACGCCTCCTACAGCGTCCCCCTTCCGGAGTCCGGTGAGCCGAAACGGGCCATCCTGGACACCTACACCAAGGAACACTCAGCTGAATACCAGGCCCAGGCGTGGATCGACCTGGCGCGCCGGTTGCACGGCGAGCACCCCGAGGCCACCGATCCGGCCAACGTGAAGTCAGTGCTGATCAGGACGAGCCACCACACGCACAACGTGATCGGTTCCGGTGCCAACGATCCCCAGAAGTACAGCCCGACCGCCAGCCGTGAAACCCTGGATCACTCCATCCCCTACATCTTCACCGTGGCCCTCCAGGACGGCATATGGCACCACGTCGATTCCTACTCCCCCGAACGCGCCGGACGGCCGGACACCGTGGATCTGTGGCACAAGGTCAGCACCGAGGAAGACCCGGAATGGACCCGCCGCTACCATTCGCTCGACATGGCCGAGAAGGCCTTCGGCGGCTCCGTTGAGATCACCCTGGCCGACGGCACTGTGATCACTGATGAGATTGCCGTGGCCGATGCCCATCCGCTGGGCGCGCGCCCCTTCGCCCGGGAACAGTACGTGAACAAGTTCCGCACGCTTGCGGCGGGTCTGGTAGAGGAAGCGGAAATCGAACGGTTCCTCGCCGCCGCTGCTCGGCTTCCCGAGCTGGAGCCCGGTGAGCTGGACCAGCTGAACATCACGGCAGCCTCCGGCATCATTGACTTCGCCACCGCACCGAAGGGACTGTTCTAGATGCTGTACTCCAAGACCACGCCGGAGCAGAAGCGGATCCGACTGCGGGAGATGCTGGCGTCCGGAACCATCCAGCAGTTCCCCGGCGCCTTCAACCCGCTGTCCGCGCGGCTGATCGAGGAAAAGGGCTTCCCGGGCGTCTACATCTCCGGCGCCGTGCTCGCCAACGACCTCGGGCTGCCCGACATCGGGCTCACCACCCTCACCGAAGTGGCCACCAGGGCCGGGCAGATCGCCCGGATGACTGACCTGCCCTCGATAGTGGACGCCGACACAGGCTTCGGCGAGCCCATGAACGTGGCCCGCACAGTGCAGGAACTCGAGAACGCCGGGCTGGCCGGCCTGCATATAGAGGACCAGTTCAACCCGAAACGCTGCGGCCACCTGGACGGCAAGAACGTCGTGGACCTGGACACCGCCACCAAGCGAATCCGCGCTGCAGCGGACGCCCGCCGGGATCCGAACTTCCTGATCATGGCACGCACGGACATTCGTGCCGTGGAGGGTCTGAAGCCAGCCCAGGACCGGGCCAAAGCCCTCGTCGAAGCGGGAGCCGACGCCATTTTCCCCGAAGCCATGAAGGATCTGTCCGAATTCCAGGCCATCCGGGAAGTCGTAGACGTCCCCATCCTGGCCAACATGACAGAGTTCGGCCAAAGCGAACTGTTCACGGTGGATCAGCTGGCCGCCGTCGGAGTCTCCATGATTATTTATCCGGTGACCCTGCTCCGTAGTGCCATGGGCGCCGCGGAGCGTACGCTGGAATCGATCAAGGCTGATGGAACCCAGGAGGCACAGGTCGGAAGCATGCTGACCCGTGCGCGTTTGTATGACCTGGTGGACTACGAGGCCTATAACCGCTTTGACACAGGAATCTTTAACTTCCAGATCCCCGGCACATAAAGTCCACCCACAAAATCCGGCTCCGGCCGGCTCACCAGGCGACAGGAACGAAGGAGTCTCAGCATGGCTGAACAGGACATCAAAAAGGGCCTCGACGGCGTCGTGGTGGACTACACCGCCGTCTCGAAGGTCAACCCGGAGACGAACTCCTTGCTGTACCGCGGCTATCCCGTCCAGGAGCTGGCCGCCAGGTGCAGCTTTGAAGAAGTCGCCTACCTGCTCTGGAACGGCGAGCTTCCCGACGCCGGGCAGCTCGCGGACTTCACTGCCCGGGAAAGGGCAGGACGGGCACTGGATCCGGTGGTCAAGCAGGTCATCGACGCGCTCCCCGCCAGCTCCCACCCCATGGACGTATGCCGTACCGCAGCATCCGTCATGGGGGCACGCCACGCTCTGGCGGAGGACTCCTCCCGCGAGGCGAATTTGGCCAAGGCCATTGACCTGTTCGCCGCGATGCCGGCTGTCGTTGCCTATGACCAGCGCCGCCGCCACGGCCAGGAGCCGGTGGCACCCCGTGAGGACCTGGACTATTCCGCCAACTTCCTGTGGATGACCTTCGGCGAGGAACAGGTCCCGGAGGTTGTGGAGGCGTTCAACGTGTCCATGATCCTTTACGCGGAGCACTCGTTCAACGCTTCCACGTTCACAGCCAGGGTGATTACATCGACCCTCTCGGATCTTCATTCGGCCGTGACGGGCGCCATCGGGGCGCTTAAGGGAGCGCTTCATGGCGGCGCCAACGAGGCCGTTATGCACACCTTCGACGAGATCGGCATCCGGCCGGAGGAATCCTTGGAGGACGCCGCCGCGCGCGCCAAGACATGGATGGAAGACGCCCTCAAACAGAAGAAAAAGGTCATGGGCTTCGGCCACCGCGTCTACAAGCACGGCGACTCCCGCGTCCCCACCATGAAGGCCGCACTGGACAAGATGATCGCCCACTACGGCCGGCCCGAACTGCTGGGGCTCTACAACGGGCTGGAAGCGGCCATGGACGAGGCTAAGGGGATCAAGCCGAACCTCGACTACCCCACCGGGCCTACCTACCACCTCATGGGATTCGACACCGCCACGTTCACTCCCCTGTTCGTAGCGAGCCGGATCACGGGCTGGACTGCGCACATCATGGAGCAACTGGCTTCGAACTCGCTGATCCGCCCGCTCAGCGAATACAACGGCCCCGAGGAAAGGCACCTCCCCTAGCCCGCGCGTCCGCCAGGCCAAGAGCAGGATCAACAGTCTGGCTCAACGGGCACAACGGGCGGCCCGGTCACCTTGAGGGTGACCGGGCCGCCGTCGTCCGCACCCTACCCGGGCAGCGACAGGGTCAAGATCATCTTCTTCAGGTTCCGGTACTCGTCGGTGCTCATGTATGCGGTGGCTTCGGCCATGGTCTGGAATACGGGTTCATCGGGGGCATTCCACGCCCTGTCGGCGAAGTAGAGCGTGCCGCGCGGCACGCCGTGGACTACGGAGTACATCAGGCAGCTATTCGTCAACCGGCCGCTGGACTCATCAACCAGCCCCGCCTGGTAGGAGAAGCCTCCGCCAACCGAGGTCCTGTCAATGAGGCGGTAGGAGAAGCGGACGCCGGCGTTTGGATCCCACCCAGCGGTATATTCCGCGGAGTCCAGCTCGATTTGCGTGTACTTTTCTGGACCGCAGGCGCCTCCCAGGCCACCACCGGTGCCGTAGTAGAGGGTCGCTACCGTCTTGCCGGCCTCGTCTGACACCTCTATGCCGGAGGCCGGGTAGTCAGGCGCTCCAGCCGGCACATCCTTCGCAGTCCAGCCAGCCGGCACTTCGAACGAAACCCCGGCACTGGGACTTGAGAACCGCCGCCAGTCTGCGACAGGCGGCGATGCCGGTTCAGAAGGGGTAACGGGCAAAGTCGCGGCGGGCGTTGGGGCCGGGCTGGCCGATGGTGTTGAACTCGCGGTTGCGGTCGGTGTTGGACTAACGCTGGAACCGGCAGTTGGAGTCGGTGTGGATGTGCCCGCCGGCGCCGGTGCGGAGGTCAGCGGTCCAAGGTTCAGGGATACGAGGACACCGGCTGTCACGGCCGCTGCCGCTATCGTCATCAGCCCCAGCACCCTGCCGCGGCGCTGCCTCCGCTCCGCGAGGGTCGGAATGTCCGGGGACACCCGGTCAGCGAAAACCTCCGGGCGGGAAAACATCGAGCCCAGGGCCTCCTCAGCATCCGGAACGATGGGGTCGGGACCGATCGGGTCAGCTCCCGCAACGAGATTCCTGATGGCGTCCATTGCTAGGCACCCACTTTCTGTTCGAACGGCCCGCACAGGGCCGGAAGAAGTTTACGGAACGCTTCCCTGGCCCGGTGCAGCCGCACCTTGGCCGAAGACTGAGTGCAATGGAGCACCTGCGAGATCTCCAAAATGGTGAGCTCATCCCAGTACGCCAGTTGCAGAATGTCACGGTCCTTTTCCCGCAGCGCCATCATGGCGTCCTCCACTGAGGCGTTGTCGCTGTTGTCCCAGGAACCCTCCACCGAGGAGACCATGAGCTTGTCGTGCAGCGCGTGCTGCCGGTCCCGTCCGCGATAGGCGTTGCCAATGAGATTGCGGGCCACGGTAAAGAGCCACGCAATCTCCGTGCTGCCCGCGCCGTCCCACTTCTGCCAGGCAACGCGGAAGACATCAGCAGCCAGCTCCTGGGCCAGCTCGGCGTCATCAACCCGCCGAAGCACGAATTTGTGGATCCTCGGATAGCTGTCCTTGTACAAGGCGACAAACGCCTGCTCGCGCTCTGAAAGCACGATCCCCCCTGAAGTTGTCTCGTCCCGGTCTAGCCTGTAACCCTATAGTTTCCGCCCAGCCCGCAGAGGTTACACCGACTCTCCCCAGGCCAAAATTCCGCTTCAGCGCGTGGTGTAGTCCAGCACTTCGCGCACAGTCTCGTTGTCATCGTTCAGAACCACTGTGATCTGAAGTACGGCGCCTTGCAGGGCCAGCGGGAGCCAATGGGCTGCGTCCTGCCACATCCGGTCGACGGGAAGGGATCCGACGTCGAACCATTCCGGGAGGATCTCGGCGCTTTCGGCCGGTTCGCCGCTCCAACGTGCCGCGACAAACAACCGCGTTGTCATGTTCCATGCCGGGCGGGCCGGGAAATCGAACATCACCAGACCCGCATCGCGGAGATCCTGCTGCCGGACCACCAGTCCGGATTCCTCGTGGACCTCGCGGCAGGCGGCCTCCGCCTCCGTTTCACCCGGTTCAACGTGGCCGCCCAGCCCGACGATTTTCCCCCGCCCGAAGCCGGTCTTCTTAAGTCCCAGCAGGACCTGGGGCACGCCGCCGTACTCACGGGTGAGAAAGCACAGCGTGACAGGGGTGAACGTCATGCCCTCACACTATCGCCTGGCAGCATGCCATCTCGGGTGGTTGCTTGCTCGGGGCGGATTACTTGCTCAGGAGGCGTCTGTCGGGCCTTCTCCAACCAGCTGCCGCCGGAGTTCAACAGGGATCCCTTTCTGTGCGAATTCCTTGTCCATCGCTTCCTGCGCAGTCGCCCGTTGGCCGTTCTGCGAGACGTCGTTGTTCAAGGCCTGGAATTTCCAACTGAAAACCGTGGACCACGGCGCCTGCACATCAAAGAGGAAACGTCCGTTCTGCAGCCTGGCAATGTAATACCAAGCGTTTCCCCCATCGAGCTGAAGGTCCCTGGCGCCCTCGTCCGAAATCGAGTAAGCCAGCCAGCCGTCAGCGCAGCCAAGCACCGTGTAATAGTGCTGCTCGGCTGCGGCAATCGGCTCAATCACAGGGGTACGGGTGTTCATGAGCTGGTCAATGTTGGCCACGATGCAGGGAACGCCGCCCGTGCTCAGGGCTGCGGGTGAGGTTGCAGTGGGGCTGAGCGACGGTGACGGCGACGGTTCGGTGGCGCCTGGGCTCGGGGCAGGAGGCGCTTGGGTGCTGGCCGCCGGTGCAGGCTGGGGTTGCGGTGCCCCCATCCCGCTGGCAACCACGACGGCCCCGACCACGGCGGCGGCGGCAAGGCCGACGACTGCCGCTCGGGCAGCCGTCCGGCGAGCGGACCTGTGCCTTGAAAAGGGGACCACATCGGCGTGATCGGACAGGACGATGGAGCGTGCAGCGGCGGCCGAGGCGGCGCGTGGTTCCGCGACCTGTGGTTTGGCATCCTTCATGAGCTGTTCGATCCGGTCCATGGCTAACCCTTCCGTTCGGTCATGAGTTGTGCGGGGGCCACACTGGCAAACGCCTTGCGTGCCCGATGAAGGCGCACGGCGGCGGCGGAGGGGGAACATCCCAGTGTCTGGGCCAGTTCCGCGGTGGTCAGGTCGTCCCAGTAGCTGAGCATGAGGACCTCCCGGTCCCGCTCCTTCAGCCGCAGCAGGACTTCGGCCACGGCGGCCTGCTCTTCATCGTTGGAGCCCGGGGCCTGGCTCCAGGCCTGGTCCTTCAGCCGGTCGACAAGTTCGAGGCGACGGCGGCGGCCCTTATATTCGTTGCTGAGCAATTTCCGCGCGGTGGCGAGCAGCCAGCCAATGCCGGGGGGTTCGGCCGGCTGTTTTTCCCAGGCGATCCTGAAGACATCCGCCGCCAGTTCCTCCGCCCGGGGCAGGTCATTAATCCGGTAGGCGATATAGCGGTAGACGCGCGTGAAGTGCTGGGTGTGCAGGTCGATAAAGTCATGTTCACTGGCTGCCAACATAGTGTTCCCCCCGGCATCGGATGACCTTGGTTGTTAACCAACTAGTGTCCCGTGGCGCCGTGTTTCTTACACCCGGGCAAAGGTATTTTTGCCGGACCGTTAAGCGCGGATTCGGCCCGGCAGTCAGCCCAGCGCCCGGGGGTGGGCGGCAGCGTAGATTTCACGGAGGGTGTCGGCAGTAACCAGCGTGTAGACCTGTGTGGTGGTCACGGAAGCATGGCCCAGAAGCTCCTGGACTACGCGTACGTCCGCACCGCCTTCCAGAAGGTGCGTGGCGAAGGAGTGGCGCAGCGTGTGCGGCGAGACATCCTTGGTGATGTTGGCCTTCTCCGCCGCGGCCTTCAGGATGGTCCAGGCGCTTTGGCGGCTGATCCTTCCGCCCCTGGCATTGAGGAACAGCGCCGGTGTGCCCTTACCCTTGACCGCCAGCAGTGGACGGGCACGCACCAGATAGGCATCCAGGGCCCTGGCTCCGTATGATCCGAGGGGCACCAGCCGCTCCTTGGAGCCCTTGCCGAAAAGACGGACGATCGCGGGGCCGGCCTCGGCTTCCTGCAGCCAAATGTCGTCTACATCCAGGCCCACGGCCTCGCTGATCCTGGCCCCGGTGGAGTAGAGGAATTCGAGCAGGGCCCGGTCGCGCATGCCGGTCGCCGTATCCGTTCCGGTTGCCTCGAGGATCCTGGTGACTTCGTCCACGCTGATCGCCTTGGGCAGCCTCTTGCCGGGCATGGGCGGATGGACATCACTGGCGGGGTCAGTGGTCGTCAGTCCTTCCAGGGCCCAGAACTTATGCAGCCCGCGGACCGCCACGACTGTCCTGGCCGCCGACCTTACGCCCAGGGCGGTGCCGCCGTCGGAACCGTCGGTGAGGGCCCGGACGTACCCTGTCACATGGTGCCGGGTGACCTGGTCCGGGCGTAGACAACCGGCCTTGGCCAGGTAGCGGGAGTACCTGGTGAGGTCCCGCCGGTATGCCGAGAGGGTGTTCGCCGCAAGTCCCCGCTCGACGCCCATGTGCTGAAGATATTCGGTGATGGCGCGGTCGATGGCAGTGGGCTGCCGGGTGTCAGGTTCAGCGGGATCTGTCGCGGCGCTCCCGGCTGCAAGTTCCTCCGAAGTCGCTACGGCCATCAGCGCTGGCTGGGGTGCGCGGGCCACGGAGCATCCGCCGGCCGGAGGTCAGCATAGCCGCGGGTCCGGGCAGCAGCGGCGGCAAGGATCCCGACGACGGCGGACGGGTTGTGCAGCCGCCCCTCCAGGACAGCGTCCACGGCGTCGTCCAAGGCTATCCAGTGGAATTCGATTTCCGCTTCCTCATCCATCCGCTCATGGCGTTCGTGATGGGGAACGTAGGCGATGTCCCGGGCGAGGTAGATCCTGATGGCCTCGCTGGAGGATCCGGGCGAATTGAAGAAATCGGCCAGGACATTCCAGGTGCCGGCCGCGAGGTCCGCTTCCTCCGCGAGCTCACGGGCGGCACCGGCCACAAAGTCCTCACCCTCCACGTCCAGCAGGCCGGCCGGGATTTCCCACAGGTCCATGCCCACCGGGTGGCGGTACTGCTTGAGGAGCAGGATCTCACCGGCGTCGTTCATCGGCAGGACCGCCACGGCGCCGGGATGTTCGATGTAGTCCCGGGTCAGCGCATCGCCTGTGTCCTGCAACTGGAAGCTGTCACTGACCACGTCCCAGATCCGGCCTTCGTAGACCTTCTCGGTAGATAAAAGACGGCGCGGGCTCGGTGTGTCCGAAACCTGCCGTGCAGCGTGGGGGGTTTCAGGGATACCGGGCATCGCGCCGTCCTTTGCGTGTGTTGAACTACTTAGCGGCAACCGTACGCGATTGCCCGGCAGCAGCCGCTTCCGCCACGGCGGCAGGCGCCGTGGGGGCATCCGCCAGGTCGGGTCCTTGCTGGTGATCCAAGGCAGCCTTGATCAGACCGGCAAAGAGCGGGTGCGGCCGGGTGGGGCGCGAGCTCAGTTCCGGGTGCGCCTGCGTGGCGACATAGTAAGGGTGAACCTCAGCGGGCAGCTCCACGAACTCCACCAGCTTGCCGTCGGGGGACGTTCCGGAGAAGACGAGGCCCTGCGCAGCGATCTGCTCGCGGTACTTGTTGTTGACCTCGTAGCGGTGCCGGTGGCGTTCGCTGACAGTGGTCTTTCCATAGGTCTCGGCGATTACTGAACCGGCGTCGAGCTTGGCTTCGTACAGGCCCAGGCGCATGGTGCCGCCCAGGTCGCCCTTGCCCTCGACAATATCCAGCTGTTCTTCCATCGTGGCGATGACCGGGTACTTGGAGTCGGGCTCGAACTCGCTGGAGGAGGCACCTTCCAGGCCCACCACGTTGCGGGCGTATTCGATCACCATGCACTGAAGGCCAAGGCACAGGCCCAGGACGGGCAGCTTGGTTTCGCGGGCGAACTTGAGTGCGCCCAGCTTGCCTTCGAGCCCGCGGATCCCGAAGCCGCCCGGTACGCAGATCGCGTCCACTCCGTCGAGGGAAGCGACAGCTCCCTCATGGGTTTCGCACTCGTCGGACGGGACCCAGCGGATCTTGACCTTGGTGTCGTTGGCGAAACCGCCGGCACGCAGGGCTTCAGTCACCGACAGGTAGGCATCCGGCAGGTCGATGTACTTGCCCACGAGCGCGATCTCCACGTGGTGCTTGGGGTTGTGGACTGCTTCGAGAAGTTTGTCCCAGCTGGTCCAGTCGACGTCCTTGAACGGCAGGTCCAGGGCGCGGACGATGTAGGAGTCCAGGCCCTGGGAGTGCAGGGTCTTGGGGATGTCGTAGATGCTCGGCGCATCGGCGGCGTTGACCACGGCGTCGATGTCGACGTCGCACATGCGGCCGATCTTTTCGCGCATGGCGTCCGGGACTTCACGGTCTGAGCGGATCACGATCGCTTCAGGCTGGATGCCGATAGAGCGCAGCGCAGCTACCGAGTGCTGCGTCGGCTTGGTTTTGAGCTCCTGCGAGGGGCCGATGTAGGGAACCAGCGAGACGTGGAGGAAGAAGACGTTGCCCCGGCCGATGTCCTGGCGGACCTGGCGGGCTGATTCGAGGAACGGCTGGGACTCGATGTCGCCCACCGTGCCGCCGATCTCGGTGATGATGACGTCGGGCGCGTTTTTGCCCTCGGCGGGCAGCCGCATCCGGCGCTTGATTTCATCGGTGATGTGTGGGATGACCTGGACGGTGTCGCCGAGGTATTCGCCGCGGCGCTCCTTGGCGATGACCGTGGAATAGATCTGGCCCGTTGTCACATTGGCCGAGCCCTCGAGGTTTTCGTCGAGGAAGCGCTCGTAATGTCCGATGTCCAGGTCCGTCTCGGCGCCGTCGTCGGTCACGAAGACTTCACCGTGCTGGAAGGGGTTCATCGTGCCCGGATCCACGTTCAGGTAGGGATCCAGCTTCTGCATAGTTACAGACAAGCCGCGTGCCCGCAGGAGGTGACCGAGGCTCGAAGCCGTCAGTCCCTTACCGAGCGAGGACGCCACACCACCGGTGACGAAGATGTGTTTGGTCGTCTTGGACGAGCCCGGGAACCGGGAATTTACACGGGAATTTGATCGCTGCACCACGGAATTTGAGCCTATCATCAAATGCGCCTTCCACGGGTTCGGAAACTGTTCCCCAAATGATCCAGTGTGCAGTCCTGCCGGCCTAGGATCAAGGGATGGCCATGTATCCAGACCAGGAAAATCCGTTGCCCCGCTCCGCCGGCGAAGGATCGTTGCCGGCCTTCCGGTCCCTCGCGCTGGATTCCATCCCGTTCCCTGACTACGCCGATGTGATTGTCCTCCCAGTCCCTGACGGGCTACACAATGGCGATGGCGGTGAAAAAGGTGCCATTGAAGATCCGCGCGTCTGGGCGGAGGCGCTGTTCTCAGCAAAGTCCATGCCGGCCTGGGTGGTTGCCCTGATGGGGCTTCGGCAAACCGTGGTTGGTCTGATCGGCGCCAGCCGGGCGACAGCGGGCGTATTTGCCGTCTCGGAAGTCCGTGGCGAGGAAGCCCTCATCAGTACCGATGACCGGCACCTGGATTTCCGTTGCGGAGTGGCTTACGACGCCGGTGCGCGGCTGTTGCGGGTCACCACCACCGTGCGCCTGAAGGGCTGGCGGGGGCGGCTGTACTTCTTCCCCGTGCGGCTGCTGCATCCACTGGTGGTGCACGCAATGATGGCACGGGCCGTCCGCCGCCTCACCCAGGTCCCGGCAAGCCGGCAATGAGAACCGGCAGCTGATATCTGACGTTGAAATCCAGTGGCTGTCAGGCCCGCTGGGGCAGCAGCTTTGCGTCGTCGAGCAGTTCCTGGGCGTGGGCCTGCGCCGATTCCGAATCTTCCTGGCCCGCCAGCATCCGGGCAAGTTCGCGGACCCTTTCGGGACCGCTGAGCAGCCGGACATCGCTGGAAGTGAACCCCGTGGCGGTGCCGCCGTCGGCTCCCCTGACGGAAGTCTTGGTGACCGTGATGTGCTGGTCGGCGAAGGCAGCCACCTGCGGCAGGTGCGTGACCACCAGGACCTGGACGTGCTGCGCCAGCATGGCAAGCCGGCGGCCGATCTCGACGGCGGCGCGTCCGCCCACGCCGGCATCCACTTCATCGAAAACAAAGGTGGGCACGGGGTCAACGGCGGCCAGGACCACTTCGATGGCCAGCATCACGCGCGACAGTTCACCTCCGGACGCACCCTTGCCAAGCGGCCGCGCGGGGGCCCCGGAGTGCGGCTGGAGCAGGAACGAAATCTCATCCCGGCCGTGCGGTCCGAGCCGGCCGGCGGCCTCGATCGCAATCACCAGGGTGGCCTCCGCCATGGCCAGGGCCTTAAGCTCGGCACTGACACGGGCGGACAGGTCTTTGGCGGCCTTCGCGCGGATCTTGCTGATCGCCGAGGCCTGCTTCTGCAGCTCCGCTTCCGCGCGGACCACTTCCGCGTCGAGGGCCTCGATCCGGGTGGAATCGTCCTGCAGTTCGTCGAACCGGACCCGGGCGTTATCGGCCCAGGCCAGGACTTCGTCGATGCTGGGCGCGTACTTGCGCACCAGTTTTGCCAGGGCACCCCGCCTGTCCTCGATCTCGGCCAGCCGTTCAGGCCCCTCAGAATCCAGCCCGGCCTGGTAACTTGCCAGTTCGGTGGCGATGTCATTGAGCAGGAAGCCCACTTCGGCGAGCCGGGCAGCGGCGGCACCCAGTTCGCCGTCGTGCTCCGCGACATGCTCAAGGGTCCGTTTCGCGGCATCCACCAGGGTGGTGGCATCCCCGGCATCACCGAAATCCTCGGCGATGAGTGCCTGGTGGGCTGTACTGGCGGCGATCCTCAGCTCTTCAACATTGGCGAGTTTCACAGCTTCCGCCTTGAGGGTCTCATCCTCCCCAGGCTGCGGGTCCACCTCATCGATCTCGGCAAGGGCGGTCTCCAGGGACTCGGCTTCACGGAGCCGGTCCCGGGCGGCGCCGCGCAGGGTGTCCAGCTCCGCCTGGATGGACTTCCAGTGGCCGTACAGGGCCTGATACGCCTCGAGCGGACCTGCCAGCGCCTCGCCGGCAAACTTGTCCAGCGCGCCCCGCTGGGCGGTGGCCCCCTTCAACCGGATCTGGTCCGACTGGCCGTGGACCACCACGAGGGTTTCGCCGATCTCCCCGAGGACTCCCACCGGAGCCGCCCGCCCGCCCAGGAAGGCACGGCTGCGGCCGTCAGCGCCAAGCCGACGGGCGAGGATGAGCTCTGCACCGCCGTCGAACTCCTCCACATCGGCCCCGGCTTCAACGGCACGGGCAACCGCCGGATGGCCGGCTTCAAGCCTGAGGACCGCCTCGGCAGTGGCGCTCTTTGCGCCGCTGCGGACGGCGCCGGCGTCGGACCGGGCACCCAGCAGAAGCCCGACGGCGGTGACCACCATCGTTTTGCCGGCACCGGTTTCGCCGGTCACCACGCTCAGCCCGGGGCCCAGCGGCAGTGTGGCGTCAGTGATGACGCCCAGATCGCGGATTCTCAGTTCTTCAAGCATGGTTCACTTTGCTGTTGACGGATCGGAATCTTCTTCGGGCTGGTCGCCATGGGAGACCTGCAGCGGTGCCATCGGCCTTGGAGTCCTGATAATGGGAATCGGCCCCGTATGGATGGCCTCGGCCTTGGGTACCGGGCCCCTCCAGCCATGGATCGGGAGCTCGAATTTGCGGACCAGCCGGCCGGAAAATGGCGTCTGGTGCGTCCGCGCCAGCCGCACCGGGATGGCTGACTTCGTCACTTCCACACGCGCGCCGGGCGGCAGGTCAACGGACCGGCGGCCGTCGCACCAGAGCACCCCCTGGGCATCGGTCCGGTTCAGCACCTCCACGGCCAGCTTTGACCGCGGCGATACCACCAGCGGTTTGGCAAAGAGCGCATGCGCGCTGATGGGGACGATGACCAGGGCCTCGACCTCCGGCCAGACCACGGGTCCGCCGGCGGAGAAGGCATAGGCGGTTGAGCCGGTGGGGGTGGCAAGAACGACGCCGTCGCAGCCGAACGAGGTCAGCGGGCGTTCGTCCACTTCCGTGACCACCTCCAGCATCCGTTCCCGGTTGCCTTTTTCGATCGCGGCCTCGTTCAGGGCCCAGGTGTGCCAGATCTTCTGCCCGCGCACCCAGACCTGCACGTCGATGGTCATCCGCTCTTCCACTGTGTAGTCCCGGCGGGCAATCCACTCGACGGTCTGCGCGAGGTCCGCCCGTTCGCTCTCTGCCAGGAATCCGATGTGGCCCAGGTTGACACCCAGCAGCGGCACATCGACTTCCCGCACCAGTTCAGCGGCGCGCAGGATGGTGCCGTCGCCGCCCAGGACCATGACCAGCTCAACGTCCGGCAGCTGCACATGGTCATGCAGGACCTCCACCGGCTGGGTCAGGTGTCCGAAGAACCGTTCCATGTCGCCCAGCTCGGACTCCTGCATGACGGGCACAATTCCGGAGCCATGCAATTGGGCGCAGGCCTCCCAGGCGGCCTTCAGTGATTCCTCGCGGCCAGTGTGGGCAAGGACTAATACTCGCCTGCTCATCGGGTTCCGCTTTCTAGTGGTTCGGCCAGATACGTCCAAGCAACTCAGCTATGGCTGCTTCGCGCTCTTCGATCTTAGGCAAGTCTTGGGTCATCCTGCGCTTTATCCACAGGAAGTATTCGACATTTCCGTCCTGGCCCGGCAAAGGACTCGCCGCCAGACCGCATAAGTCGAGCCCGGCCTCAACTGCTGCTATGGCTACTTTTTCCACCGCCATCCGGCGTTCCCGCTCGGAATTCACTACGCCGGTACGGGCCAGGCGGTCCTTGCCGATCTCGAACTGGGGCTTCACCATCAGCACCAGATCCCCGCCGGGTTCGGTGCACAGAGCCAGGGGAAGGACCACCAGGGTCAGTGAGATGAAGGACAGGTCAGCCACAGTCAAGGCGGCCTGTCCGCCGATATCCTCAGGCGACATGTACCGCACGTTCAGGCCCTCATGAACTGCGACCCGGGGATCGTTTCTGAGCTGGGGGACCAACTGGTCATGTCCGACGTCGACGGCCACCACATGGGCGGCACCCCGCCTCAGGAGCACCTCAGTGAAGCCGCCGGTGGACGCGCCGGCATCAAGGCAGCGTTTCCCGGCCACGGCGATCGATGGAAAAGCATCCAGCGCGCCGGCCAGTTTGTGGCCGGCCCGGCTCACGTATATGTCCTCCTCGGTGTGCTCCACGGCCAGGTCCCTGCCGTCAGTGACCTGGAGGGACGCTTTGGACAGGATCTGCCCTGCGGAGCTCACTTTGCCTTCGGCAATCAGGGCGGCGGCGTGGGTGCGTGACCGTGCCAGGCCACGGGCAACGAGTGCCTGGTCGAGTCGTGCCATGCTCAGGATCCGCCGTTCCCTGACGGGGCGTCCTCATTCAGTGCTTCGAGCAGCGCATCATGGAGTTGGCCATAGACGGCCTCGTGCTCAGCCACCGGCAGGGCCTTCAGGCCGTCCAGCGCGGCGACGATAGCCTCAACTGACGGATCGCCGATGTCATCGGCCCGTACTTCCGGCCATTGCGGCGTGGGCTGGGCTGCCTGGTGCTCTTCGTTCAGCTCAGTCATGGCACCAGTCTAGTGACCCACCCACTCGAGCTTTGGCGCCTGTGCCTCTGCGGTCTCCGGCACGGCGGCCCACCACGCGGCGCAGGCGGCCCGCCAGGAGTCCAGGTCATCCTCGTTGCCCGTGACCTTCACTGTGCCGTCGCCGGCCACGGCGCTGGAGGCGCCGCACCGGTAGACGCCGTCGGCGTTTTCAATTACGGGATAGGGCTGGTGCAGGTCCGAAAGCGAGTTGATCAGGTAGTTGGGGCGTTCGGCAGTCCTGGCGGCCAGGATTGTCTCCCTCGTATCGACGCCGGTTAGGACGGCCACCGTGGCAAAGCCTGCGTTGTTGCCGCCAAGGATGTCGGTGTCCAGCCGGTCGCCCACCACCAGCGGGCGGTCAGAGGCAAGCCGCTTCGCGGCGGCGTGGAACAGCGGAGCCTCCGGTTTACCGGCGACTCGTGGCCTCTGGCCCGTCGCAGCGGCTACCGCGGCTACCAGCGTGCCGTTTCCGGGAGCTATGCCGCGTGCCTGCGGGATGGACATGTCAGTGTTGGTCGCCACCCAGAGGGCGCCGGCGGCAACCACGTAGGCGGCCTCGGCGAGGTCCTTCCAGCCGATAGCGGGGTTGAAGCCCTGGACCACCGCAACGGGGTCCTCATCCTGGCTCCAGACAGGGGTCAGGCCCACAAGTTCAATTTCCTGGGCAAGCGCCGGGCTTCCCGTGATCAGGACGCGGGAAGCCGGGGCGAGCACCGAGGCAAGCAATTCCGCCGCGGCCTGCGAGGAACTGACCACCTGCTCGTCTTCGGCAGGCGCGCCCAACTCCCTGAGGTGGGCGGCAACCTGGGCAGGCGTACGCGAAGCGTTGTTGGTGACATAACCAAGGCCCACGCCCAGTCCGGCCAGCTGCTGAAGCGAATCAACAGATCCCGGAACCGCGCGCGGGCCGGCGTAGACCACCCCGTCCAGGTCTGCCAACAAGGCGTCGAAACGGGAAATCAGAGAAGCGGCGGCCATCCGGACTACTGTTCCCGGCTCTCGGTGTTACCTGCAGCCTCGCCATCGGCCTGTCCGGCTTCAATGAGTTCAGCTTCATCGCCAGATCCCGATCCCTCGAAGTCCGGTTCATCCGACTCGAGTTCACCTGATTCAAGTTCGTCGGACTCGAGCTCTTCTGATTCAAGGGAGTCCTCATCCGATTCCGCGTCATCCGACTCGAAGAAGTCTGATTCGGCGTCATCAACCGATGAGTCCACGCCGGTTGGCTCCGGAGCGGGAACGGGCTCCACTGCCTCGGAGCGGGTGGCGGATGCGGTTGCGGTGCCGGATTCGCTTGAAGCGCGTTCCAGCAGGCGACGGCGGTCCGCCTCCTCACGGGCTTCTTCTTCCTCGTCCCAGCCCAGGTCCAGGATGTCCGGCTCTTCGTCTGCGCCCAGGCCCAGGGCGTTTTCGGCCACGATGGCCTGCTTCTCCCACTTAGCCGCCTCGGCCTCGCGGCCCACCGCGGACAGAGCGTTCGCATAGGCACGGAATAGCCGGGGGCTGTAGGAGAAAGCGCGGTTGATATCAAGCTGCGGAATCTCCAGCTCAGCAACGGCGGCATCCAGCTGGCCAAGATCGGTGCGTGCTCCGGCAGCCACGATAGCCAGCTCGGCCTTCCCCGGAGCGTCGAGGTCCTTGGCTTCCTCGGAGCGCACCACATCGAGGGCGCGGTCCGGGCGGCCCAGGCCGCGTTCGCAGTCTGCCATCACCGGCAAGTGGACGTTTGAGCCGCTGATGCGGCGGTAGGTCCTGAATTCCCTCAACGCTTCACCGTAGTGCCCTGCTGCATAGGCCGTGAGGCCAACAGCCTCGCGGACGGCGGCCAGCCTGCCGCCACGACGGCTCGCTGCCAGGGCATGCTGGAAAGCAAGCTCCGGCTCGTCATCGATCAGCCGGCCGGCCATCACCAGGTGACGGGCCACCCACTCCGCGCTCTTGTCTTCGAGGGTCTTAACCTGGTGTTGGGTGGCGCGGTCAAGCTCCTTGCCCGTGACGTCATCGTCGATCTCCGGAGAGCGTTCGCGGTCGGGGCGGTTGGCGCTGCGGAGGTCACGCGCGTTGGGCACGCGTGCCGGGCGGTCTTCCGGACGGTCACGGCCAAACTGGCGGGGGCCTGAATCGCTACGATCGAAACCGCGCGGTGCCCTGTCCTGGCGGTCGCCAAAGGGCTTCCGGTTTTCGCCCCCCGAATAGCTGCGGCGTTCGCCATCACCCTCGCGGCGCGGACGCTCACCGTACGGCTTGTTTTCACGGTCACCGTAAGGCTTCCGGTCGCCGTAAGGCTTGCGTTCACCGCCGGCGCCACCACCGTAGGGCTTGCGTTCGCCGGCTCCGAAGCTGCGGCGTTCGCCATCACCTTCACGGCGCGGACGCTCACCGTACGGCTTGTTTTCACGGTCACCGTAGGGCTTCCGCTCGCCGGCTCCGAAGCTGCGGCGTTCGCCATCACCTTCACGGCGCGGACGCTCACCGTACGGCTTGTTTTCACGGTCACCGTAGGGCTTGCGTTCGCCGGCGCCGAAGCTGCGGCGTTCGCCATCACCCTCGCGGCGCGGACGCTCACCGTACGGCTTGTTTTCACGGTCACCGTAAGGCTTCCGGTCGCCGTAAGGCTTGCGTTCACCGCCGGCGCCACCACCGTAGGGCTTACGCTCGCCGGTCCCGAAGCTGCGGCGTTCGCCATCACCCTCGCGGCGCGGACGCTCACCGTACGGCTTGTTTTCACGGTCACCGTAAGGCTTCCGCTCTCCGCCACCGCTGAAGGGCTTACGCTCGCCGGAACCGGTACCGGCAGCACGTCGAGGCCCGTCCGTGTCCCGGTTCTCCCGGGCCCGGAAGCCGCGGGGCTCTCCGCCCGAGTTATTGGTTCCGCGGAACGGTCCGCGGTCTTTTCCGCCGCGGTTGCCGCCGTTGTGCTCAGCCATGTGGGATTCCTCCTGTTGCGAGCCGACCACTGGCGCAATCGCAGCCGCTCTTCTCGGTGTTTCGTCTTCTACGCAACCCGAAATCAAGCGCTTCCAAGTCCGTACATCTGCATCAATTCTAGGCGAGTGGCCCTATGGTGCGTGACAGGTATCCCGTCCAGGCCGTTATCGTGAAATTCTTCACACCCAGGACCCTCTCTCACTTCCTGCAGGAAAATGAGCAGCGCTCTCTCACTTTCCGTGGTTCATGCCGGACGCTCTCGCAGTTGTTGCCCCGGTCGGGGCCTCAGGTGAGGCAGCGTTCGGGATGGACGTACGACGGCGTCACGCCAGGCAGCCTTTTTGCCCAACGTTGGTGCCGCTGGTTCGCCAAACCGGGATGCCGCCGTCGTCCGCTGTTCAGAAGCCTGCGCCGCGTGATGCCCGCCGGCGCCCGTGCACCCTAAGGTGCGGGTAGTGAGTGAGGGTCGCGGGTTTCTGCGGGTGGTGGGAGGGGGTTGTGTGTGGTGGTTAATGTGGGAGAGCCCCCCAACACGTGTGTGTTGGGGGGCTCTCGACCTAATGGTTGTCCGGCGGTGACCTACTCTCCCACACCCTCCCGGGTGCAGTACCATCGGCGCTGTGGGTCTTAGCTTCCGGGTTCGGAATGGGACCGGGCGTTTCCCCCACGCTATGACCGCCGTAACCCTTGTACCCGGACCCGTTGGCTGTGCCGCGGGGTGGGGAAATCATTGGTTACAACATTCGTGCCCGTGTTAAGGGGCAGTTGTGGTGTTGTTATGTAGTTGTGGTTTTGTTCCCTGCAACTAACCGGTTTGGTTTGTTGTTTGGGAACCACATAGTGGACGCAAGCAGTCTTGTTTCTTTTTACCAGCCCCGTGGTGCAAACGCTTTTGAAGTTCGTTTGCGGGGTGGTGTGTGGTGTAAGTTATCGGCCTATTAGTACCGGTCAGCTTCACGAGTCGTTAGTCCTCGCTTCCACATCCGGCCTATCAACCCAGTGGTCTGGCTGGGGGCCTCTCACACACGAGGTGTATGGAAATCTCATCTTGAAGCGAGCTTCCCGCTTAGATGCTTTCAGCGGTTATCCCATCCGAACGTAGCTAATCAGCGGTGCACTTGGCAGTACAACTGACACACCAGAGGTTCGTCCGTCCCGGTCCTCTCGTACTAAGGACAGCCCTTCTCAAATTTCCTGCGCGCGCAGCGGATAGGGACCGAACTGTCTCACGACGTTCTAAACCCAGCTCGCGTACCGCTTTAATGGGCGAACAGCCCAACCCTTGGGACCTACTCCAGCCCCAGGATGCGACGAGCCGACATCGAGGTGCCAAACCATGCCGTCGATATGGACTCTTGGGCAAGATCAGCCTGTTATCCCCGAGGTACCTTTTATCCGTTGAGCGACGGCCATTCCACAATGTACCGCCGGATCACTAGTCCCGACTTTCGTCCCTGCTCGAGATGTCTCTCTCACAGTCAAGCTCCCTTGTGCACTTACACTCGACACCTGATTGCCAACCAGGCTGAGGGAACCTTTGGGCGCCTCCGTTACTTTTTAGGAGGCAACCGCCCCAGTTAAACTACCCATCAGGCACTGTCCCTGACCCGGATTACGGGCCGAAGTTAGATGTCCAAAGTGACCAGAGTGGTATTTCAACGATGACTCCACCCGAACTGGCGTCCGGGCTTCAACGTCTCCCACCTATCCTACACAAGCCACTCCGAACACCAATACCAAACTATAGTAAAGGTCTCGGGGTCTTTCCGTCCTGCTGCGCGTAACGAGCATCTTTACTCGTACTGCAATTTCGCCGAGTTTATGGTTGAGACAGCGGGGAAGTCGTTACTCCATTCGTGCAGGTCGGAACTTACCCGACAAGGAATTTCGCTACCTTAGGATGGTTATAGTTACCACCGCCGTTTACTGGGGCTTAAATTCTCAGCTTCGCCTTGCGGCTAACCGGTCCTCTTAACCTTCCAGCACCGGGCAGGAGTCAGTCCGTATACATCGTCTTGCGACTTCGCACGGACCTGTGTTTTTAGTAAACAGTCGCTTCCCCCTGGTCTCTGCGGCCCCGATCCCCTCCGGACAGCGTGTGTCCATCAAGGTTGGGGCCCCCCTTCTCCCGAAGTTACGGGGGCATTTTGCCGAGTTCCTTAACCATAATTCTCTCGATCGCCTTAGTATTCTCTACCTGATCACCTGTGTCGGTTTGGGGTACGGGCGGCTAAAACCTCGCGTCGATGCTTTTCTCGGCAGCATAGGATCACCAAATCCCCCCGTGAGGGGGTCCCATCAGATCTCAGGCATCATGAACAGCGGATTTGCCTACCGTTCGCCCTACATCCTTAGACCGGGACAACCATCGCCCGGCTTGGCTACCTTCCTGCGTCACACCTGTTAATACGCTTACCTCCCAGGATCAGGTCCCGCGCTCCACCAAAACCCTCACACCACAAGGGTGATCGGGCAGGTCTCGGGCAGTTAGTATCCCCTGTTCAGCATGGACGGTTTTTCGCCGGTACGGGAATATCAACCCGTTGTCCATCGACTACGCCTGTCGGCCTCGCCTTAGGTCCCGACTTACCCAGGGCAGATTAGCTTGACCCTGGAACCCTTGATCATTCGGCGGACGGGTTTCTCACCCGTCTTTCGCTACTCATGCCTGCATTCTCACTCGTGTAGGCTCCACCGCTGGTTTACACCGCGACTTCACCGCCCACACGACGCTCCCCTACCCATCCAGACGCCTGAACCACAAGGGCTTAGCAAAAATCTGAATGCCACAACTTCGGCGGTGTACTTGAGCCCCGCTACATTGTCGGCGCGGAATCACTTGACCAGTGAGCTATTACGCACTCTTTTAAGGATGGCTGCTTCTAAGCCAACCTCCTGGTTGTCTTCGCAACTCCACATCCTTTCCCACTTAGCACACGCTTAGGGGCCTTAGTTGGTGGTCTGGGCTGTTTCCCTCTCGACTATGAAGCTTATCCCCCACAGTCTCACTGCTGCGCTCTCACTTACCGGCATTCGGAGTTTGGCTGACGTCAGTAACCTTGTAGGGCCCATTAGCCATCCAGTAGCTCTACCTCCGGTAAGAAACACGCAACGCTGCACCTAAATGCATTTCGGGGAGAACCAGCTATCACGAAGTTTGATTGGCCTTTCACCCCTACCCACAGCTCATCCCCTCCATTTTCAACTGAAGTGGGTTCGGTCCTCCACGACGTCTTACCGTCGCTTCAACCTGGCCATGGGTAGATCACTTCGCTTCGGGTCTAGATCACGCCACTGCAACGCCCTATTCAGACTCGCTTTCGCTACGGCTTCCCCACACGGGTTAACCTCGCGACGTAACACTAACTCGCAGGCTCATTCTTCAAAAGGCACGCCGTCACAGCTACTTGTGATTACTCACGGCTGCTCCGACGGATTGTAAGCACACGGTTTCAGGTACTGTTTCACTCCCCTCCCGGGGTACTTTTCACCTTTCCCTCACGGTACTGGTCCGCTATCGGTCATTAGGGAGTATTTAGGCTTATCAGGTGGTCCTGACAGATTCACACGGGATTTCTCGGGCCCCGTGCTACTTGGGATACTCTCACAGGCGGTACACAACATTTCGGTTACGGGGCTCACACCCTCTCTGGCCGGCCTTTCAAGACCGTTCACCTATGCCTGCACATCACACCCCACCGGTCCGGCAGAACCAGTATGGAAAGTCCCACAACCCCGACCATGCAACGCCCGCCGGCTATCACACATGGAACGGTTTAGCCTGATCCGCGTTCGCTCGCCACTACTAACGGAATCACTATTGTTTTCTCTTCCTGCGGGTACTGAGATGTTTCACTTCCCCGCGTTCCCTCCACGCACCCTATGTGTTCAGATGCGGGTCACCAGATCACTCGCGCGTCTGGCGGGGTTTCCCCATTCGGACACCCTGGGATCACAGTCCGGTTATCGACTCCCCCAGGCTTATCGCAGATTCCTACGTCCTTCTTCGGCTCCTAATGCCAAGGCATCCACCGTGTGCTCTTAAAAACTTGACCACAAAAGATCAAAAAACTAATTCACGAGAGAACCACGAAAACCACCCGGGAACCACCACCACAACCCAAAAGAGCCACAGCAACAGCACCCCGGACAGATCCAGGTTCATATTCTTGGAAATTGCTTCTTATAAAAGATGCTCGCGTCCACTATGTAGTTCTCAAACAACAACCCCAAACCACACACCCCACACACCACCCGCCCCAAAGGACAAGCAAACCGTGCGATCAGTGCAGCCAGGAAACCAGAAACAAACAAACCCGGAAAAACACACCACAACCCGTAAGCCATGACGCATCCCACCGGCCCTGTTGCCTCAGGACCCAACAGTGTGCCAAACACTAAACCACCCAAACCACACCCCGACGTTCCAGGACACCCGCACTCCCCAAAGGAAGAACAAAACATCCGTACTAGACAAGGCATAAACCAGGCAGCCGCTATTCGTTGATATTCCACCCTTGAGCACCCGCCGCAGAACTTGCGTCTGCGCAACGGGCATATACTCCTGACAAACCCCCACACCACATACATGGCATGAACAATCCGTAGGTGCTCCTTAGAAAGGAGGTGATCCAGCCGCACCTTCCGGTACGGCTACCTTGTTACGACTTAGTCCCAATCGCCAGTCCCACCTTCGACAGCTCCCTCCCACAAGGGGTTAGGCCACCGGCTTCGGGTGTTACCAACTTTCGTGACTTGACGGGCGGTGTGTACAAGGCCCGGGAACGTATTCACCGCAGCGTTGCTGATCTGCGATTACTAGCGACTCCGACTTCATGGGGTCGAGTTGCAGACCCCAATCCGAACTGAGACCGGCTTTTTGGGATTAGCTCCACCTCACAGTATCGCAACCCTTTGTACCGGCCATTGTAGCATGCGTGAAGCCCAAGACATAAGGGGCATGATGATTTGACGTCGTCCCCACCTTCCTCCGAGTTGACCCCGGCAGTCTCCTATGAGTCCCCGCCATAACGCGCTGGCAACATAGAACGAGGGTTGCGCTCGTTGCGGGACTTAACCCAACATCTCACGACACGAGCTGACGACAACCATGCACCACCTGTGAACCAGCCCCAAAGGGGAAACCACATCTCTGCAGCGGTCTGGTCCATGTCAAGCCTTGGTAAGGTTCTTCGCGTTGCATCGAATTAATCCGCATGCTCCGCCGCTTGTGCGGGCCCCCGTCAATTCCTTTGAGTTTTAGCCTTGCGGCCGTACTCCCCAGGCGGGGCACTTAATGCGTTAGCTACGGCGCGGAAAACGTGGAATGTCCCCCACACCTAGTGCCCAACGTTTACGGCATGGACTACCAGGGTATCTAATCCTGTTCGCTCCCCATGCTTTCGCTCCTCAGCGTCAGTTAATGCCCAGAGACCTGCCTTCGCCATCGGTGTTCCTCCTGATATCTGCGCATTTCACCGCTACACCAGGAATTCCAGTCTCCCCTACATCACTCTAGTCTGCCCGTACCCACCGCAGATCCGGAGTTGAGCCCCGGACTTTCACGGCAGACGCGACAAACCGCCTACGAGCTCTTTACGCCCAATAATTCCGGATAACGCTTGCGCCCTACGTATTACCGCGGCTGCTGGCACGTAGTTAGCCGGCGCTTCTTCTGCAGGTACCGTCACTTTCGCTTCTTCCCTACTGAAAGAGGTTTACAACCCGAAGGCCGTCATCCCTCACGCGGCGTCGCTGCATCAGGCTTGCGCCCATTGTGCAATATTCCCCACTGCTGCCTCCCGTAGGAGTCTGGGCCGTGTCTCAGTCCCAGTGTGGCCGGTCACCCTCTCAGGCCGGCTACCCGTCGTCGCCTTGGTAAGCCATTACCTCACCAACAAGCTGATAGGCCGCGAGTCCATCCAAAACCACAAAAAGCTTTCCACCCCCCACCATGCGATGAGGAGTCATATCCGGTATTAGACCCAGTTTCCCAGGCTTATCCCAGAGTTAAGGGCAGGTTACTCACGTGTTACTCACCCGTTCGCCACTAATCCCCCCACAAGTGAGGTTCATCGTTCGACTTGCATGTGTTAAGCACGCCGCCAGCGTTCATCCTGAGCCAGGATCAAACTCTCCGTTGAAGTAAAACAAAAACGAAAACACCATGGAAACCACGGGAAAACGCGGCAACCACACTGCAAAAATTTGAAACCAGCTGTAAAAACCAGACCCAACCACGAAGTGGCGGACCCGGCCAAAACAACCAATCAATAAAACAATTGGTATCAACAAACTTGGCACACTATTGAGTTCTCAAACAACAGACGCATTCGAATATTCCCGAAACAATTCATATTCAATGAATTCTTATTCCGTATTTCTTCGCTGCGATGTTTCTAGCTTATTTCATTCATATTCACTTTGCAAATCCGGGTTATTTTCCCGATATTCACTTTGCGGCATGAATCCGCCCATCAAAAAATGAAGCTTTTCTTCATTTCCGTGCTGTGCACACGAAGAATCGCTTCTTTTGTGAAGGGGGTTTGTCACCACTCACCGGCGGCGACTCAGAAAACAATACACGCTCCCCCGCGGCCGTGCAAATCGGCTGCGGAGGAGCGTGCAAGCGGTGCAAAAAGGGCTACGGAACCAGTACTTCCACGGTAGCCAGGTTCTTCTTGCCGCGGCGCAGCAGCAGGTATTGGCCGTGAAGCAGCTCTGATTCAGAGATCACGGCTTCCGGGTCGGATACCTTCTCATTGTTCACGTAGGCACCGCCTTCACCGACAGTCCTCCTGGCGGCGGACTTGCTCTCTGACAGGCCTGAGGCGACCAGCAGATCCACAATGCCCATTCCGTCCACCTGAATAGTGGCGGAGGGAAGTTCAGACGTGGCTGCTTCAAGAGTCTGCTTATCCAACGCCGTCAGGTCTCCGTTGCCGAACAGGGCAGCCGAAGCAGCAATGACCTTCTCTGTCGCGTCCACGCCGTGGACCAGGGAGGTCACCTCGAATGCCAGCTTCCGCTGGCCTTCGCGTGCGAACGGACGCTCCGCCACCGCGGCGCCAAGCTCTTCAATCTCTGCCCGGCTCAGGAACGTAAAGACCTTGAGACGGTTGACTACATCCGCGTCGGCGGTGTTGAGCCAGAACTGGTAGAAGGCGTAGGGGCTGCACATTCCGGCATCGAGCCAGATTGCATTGCCTTCACTCTTGCCGAACTTGGTGCCGTCGGAATTGGTGATCAGCGGAGTTCCCAGGGCGTGCACACTCTTGCCCTCAACCTTCCGTATGAGTTCGGTGCCGCTGGTCAGGTTTCCCCACTGGTCCGATCCGCCGGTCTGCAGCACGCAGCTGTAATCGCGGAAGAGCTGGAGGTAGTCCATGCCCTGCAGGATCTGGTAGCTGAACTCGGTGTAGCTGATGCCTTCTTCGGAGTTGAGCCTGGAAGCAACGGCATCCTTCCGCAGCATTGTTCCCACCCGGTAGTGTTTTCCGATTTCACGCAGGAAATCGATGGCACTCAAGGGAGCGGTCCAGTCAAGGTTGTTAACCATCCGGGCAGCATTGGGCCCCTCGAAACTCAGGAACCGTCGGACCTGCGCCTGCAGGTAACCCACCCACTCCGTCACGGTGTCCTTGGTGTTGAGCGTCCGTTCGGCCGTGGGACGCGGGTCACCGATCAGGCCAGTGGAACCGCCCACCAGGCCCAGCGGCTTGTGCCCGGCAAGCTGCAGCCGCCGCATCAGCAGCAACTGGACCAGATTCCCCAGGTGCAGGCTGGGTGCCGTGGGGTCGAAGCCGCAGTAATACGTGACCGGCTCGCCGGCGAGGAGCTTTTCCAGTTCCGCTTCGTCAGTGGAGACATGGACAAGACCGCGCCATTTGAGCTCCTGCCAGATGTTGGCAAAGGAGGGGTCGTTCTGCTGGGATTCGAGATCGTTGAGTTCTGACACGCCTTCTAAGTTAGCAGGATTGCAGGTCTCAAGCGCCGAATCGACCAACCGGAGGCATTACATGCCATGTGGCGCAGGGCGACATGTCCGCCACCCTGCGCCCCAACAAACTCAGCGTTCGATACCCGCCGGAATGCCCTCGGCCGCGATCAGCCTGAGCCGCTGGGTTGGACGGGTCATGGCAACATACAGGTCCCCCACGCGGCCATGCTCATGGTTGAGCATCATGGACGGCTCCAGCACCACAACACCGTCGAACTCGAGGCCCTTGGCCTCGCGCGGACTGATGACCACGATGTCCTGTTCGTAACTTCCCGCGCCATTGCCAATGCGCCTGCCATAGACAGCGCGGAGGGCTGCAGTGGCTTCGGGCAGGACGTGGCCGTCCGCGATGACGGCCAGCAGGCCGCCGTCGAGCGCCTCCAGTTCCTCCGGCAGGACCTCAACCAGACGGTTGACGATGGCACCCGTATCGACCCTGTCGATAATGGGCGACCAGCGCCCCTCCCGGACGGCCTTGGGCGCCGAAACCACCAGTCCGGCCGCGTTGGCCATCCGCGCCGCCGCTTCCGCGATCTGGGACGGGGTGCGGTAGTTGACCGTCAGCTCCTCCAGCTGCCAGCGGTCCCCGAACATCGGACCGAGCGCCCCCTGCCAGGAGTTGGCCCCGGCAACTGAACTGGTCTGGGCAATGTCGCCCACAATCGTGAAGGACTTCAGCGGGCACCGGCGGACCAGGAGGCGCCACTGCATCGGCGAGAGTTCCTGTGCCTCGTCGACCACGATGTGGCCAAAGGCCCAGGTCCTGTCGCTGGTGGCGCGCTCGGCGGCAGTCAGCCTGCCCTCCCGCTCCTGGTTCTGGTCGACGAGCTCTTCGGCGGACATCAGCGCGTCCACGCCGGCGGCCTCCATGTTCACCAGGGTCTGCTTGGCGTTGGCGAGATCGCGGGCGCGGTCGTGTTCCTGCTGCGCTAGTCCGCGGCCGGCGGCCGGATCCAGCTCGCCCAGAAGCTCCGCGGCTTCGTCCAGGAGAGGGACATCGGATTCCGTCCAGGGCGCGCCCGCAGGGCGGAGCAGCAGGGCACGTTCCTTCGCAGTCAGCTGCGGCGTGCAGGCTTCCAGCACGGCGGGCTTGCTCAGGAGCTCAGTGATCAGTTTCTCCGGAGTCATGGGCATCCAGCACAGGTTGAGAGCGATCCGCACATCCCGGGCGGTACGCACGTCCTCGGCCAGATAAGAGCGGTCGGCGTTGTTTCCGATGCTGCCTGCCTCCACAAGCTCGGTCATCTGCTCCGTCAGTTCCCGCAGCAGGATCTTGACGAAGGTCAGGCGGGCCTCGTTGTGCGGCTTGCCGGTGGAACGGGCACGCTCTCGGGCACGCCGGACCTGGCGCGGCGTCAGCACCAGCTTGCGGCCGTCGACTTCCAGGATGCGGTCCTCCGCGGGAATCCGCTGCCGGTTGGCCACCGCATTGGCCACGACGGCGGCCATGTCCAGCCGGCCCTTGATGGCCGCGATATCGGCCTCGGGCTCGGCCACAGCGTTGATGCCGGGCATCAGGCGTCCGAGGCTGGCCATCACCACTCCGGTTTCACCCAGCGAGGGCAGGACCCGCTCGATGTACTTCATGAACGACGACGACGGGCCGACGAGCAGGACGCCTGCGGTCTTGAGCCGGTCCCGGTGGGTGTAAAGCAGGTAGGCCGCCCGGTGCAGCGCAACCGCCGTCTTGCCGGTGCCTGGGCCGCCCTGGACCACCAACGCGCCGGAGATCGAGGACCGGATGATGCGGTCCTGTTCCGACTGGATGGTGCCGACGATGTCGGACATCCTGCCCGTGCGTTTGGAGTCCAATGCCGCAAGCAGCGCTCCTTCGCCCTGCAGCGACGCGTTGTCGGCCAGCATCCCGGCATCCAGGACATCGTCCTCGATAGCCTTCACCACGCGGCCCTGCAGAATCAAGTGCCGGCGGCGGCGGACACCCTGCCGGTCAAACGCCGTCGCCTGGTAGAAATGCCCCGCCTCCGGTGCACGCCAGTCAACCATGAGCCGCTGAAGATCATCAGTGGTCAGGCCGATACGGCCGATGTACTGCGCCTCGCCGGAATCAAGGTCAAGCCGGCCGAAGACCAGCCGGTCATCAACGGCATCGAGCTGCGCCAGGCGGTCCTCATAAAGTGCGGCAAACGCGTCGCGCTCGGAAACATTCTGCATGGTGCCCACGGCACCTGCCCGGCGGACCTGCGCCAACTGCTTGCGCTTTTCCTCGCGGAGCTCTTCAAGCCGCGCATACAGGCCGGCAACATACTCCCGTTCGTGGGCCAAATCGGCGTCGAGCATTAAACGTTTCCCCTATCGCAAAAGACAGACCGTCCATTCTACAACCATTTCGGCTGGCGCACGTGTTCTCCTAGGCACTGTCATCCCGCCCTTCGGGGTTTTGCGGCCTTATATGCGGAAACTGTGGGGTCTCCGGTGATCCAGAACCGCCACGCATACTGGTCCGACCCGCCGGCGCCCGCGACTCCCACGCGCGGCCCCGAGCTGATCCCTCCGACCGGCGACGGCGGCAGCACCAGGCTAAACGGTTCAGCAAGGGCATCCCGGCCGCTGTCAGCCGTGGTGAGGCCCAGCGCCTTGGCCAGCCTCGCGGGACCCCTGGCCAGGTCTGCGGGCGACTTCGACGTCGGCCGCCGGTGAGCCGCCAGCGCCTGTCCCGCTGTCACGGCACCGGCCCGAAGCAACACCGCGGACGCCACTCCAGGAGGGCCGCAGACGATGTTGGCGCAATGGTGCAGACCATACGTGAAGTACACATACAGGTGCCCCGCGGGACCGAACATGGGCGCATTCCTCGGCGTGGGCCCACGGAAGGTGTGCGAGCCCGGATCCGGGTGGAGCGAGTCCGCCGGACCCAGGTAGGCCTCGACTTCCGTCAGCCGGACGGACACTGCCCCTTCCCTGGAGTCATGGGTCAGGACGGCACCCAGCAGCAGTTCGGCCACCTCGCGGGCGTCGCCGGAGAGGATCTCCCGGAGCGGTGCCTCCCCCGGCAGGGCTTTGCTGCGCATGTTCCGACTCTATCCAAGCCGACGCCGCCCGTGCCGGCAGGCACCACGGTCATGTCCGATTTCCGCTAGCAGCCACCTTCCGGGACTGGCAGGATAAAGGGATGGACTTCTGGCAGCGCTACCGTGCAATCGACGCACGCGATACCCGCTTCGACGGCCAGTTCTACACTGCCGTGCGGACCACCGGTATCTACTGCCGGCCCTCCTGCCCTGCCAGGACCCCCAAAGCCTCCAACGTCACGTTCTACGAAACCTCCGCCGCAGCACACGACGCCGGCTACCGGGCCTGCAAGCGCTGTCTCCCGGAAGCCGTCCCCGGCACGCCGGCATGGAACATCCGGCAGGACATCGCGGGCAGGGCCATGCGCCTGATCAACGACGGCGTGGTCAACCGGGAAGGTGTTGACGGCCTCGCGGCCCGGCTGGGTTATTCGGCCCGCCAGCTCAACAGGATCCTCAGCCACGAACTTGGCGCGGGACCCCTGTCGCTTGCACGGGCCGGCCGCGCCCAGACAGCCCGCACGTTACTGGTATCGACATCCATGAAGCTGGCCGACATCGCCTTCGCCGCAGGATTCAGCAGTGTCCGCCAGTTCAACGAGACGGTGGCGGAGGTCTTTGCCATGACACCCACCGCGCTGCGGGCCACGGCAAAACATTCCAAGCCTGCCGCCGCTGCCACTGCCCTCACACTCAGCCTGCCGTACCGCGAACCGTTCGACCCGGGTATCTTTTCCTTCCTGGCGGCTCGGGCCATCCCCGGCATAGAGGCCGGGACGCCGACGTCGTACGCCCGCACGCTGAGGCTGCCCCACGGCGATGCCCGCTTCAGCGTTGATTACGACGCCGACACTCCCGGGCGGCCGCTCACCCTCGCCGTCGGTGCCGTGGACCTGCGCGACCTGCCTGCACTGCTGAGCCGGGTGCGGCGCCTTTTTGACCTCGACGCCGATCCCGTGGCGATCGACACTGCCCTGGCAGCAGATGCCCGGCTTGCTCCAGCCGTCATCGCGGCCCCGGGCATCAGGTTGCCCGGCGCCCTGGATCCGCAGGAGCTGCTGATCAGGGCCATGATCGGGCAACAGATCACCGTCGCGGCCGCCAGGACGGCCCTGACCCAGCTATCCGCCGTCGGAAGCGCTGCCCTGTTACCTGGCAACGGCCTGAACAGGTTGTTCCCCACCGCAGCCGACATTGCGGAGACCGGACATGCACTTCTGCGCGGTCCCAAGCGACGGCTTGACGCCCTCCGGTCAGTTGCGCGGGCCCTTGCGGCCGGGGAGCTCGAATTTGGCTACGGCGACGATCTGCCCGGGCTGTCGGCCAAATTGCTCCCGCTACCCGGCATAGGACCCTGGACCGTGGGCTACGTGGCGATGCGTGTACTCGGTGCCCCGGATGTTTTCCTGTCCAATGATGCGGCGGTGCGGAACGGAATCCACGCGCTCGGCCCGCTTCCGGACCGGGCCGGGCCAACTGTCAGCACCGACTTCCGTGAAGCCACCCCCTGGCGCTCCTACGCCACCATGCACCTTTGGCGCGCCGCCGCCATGATGAAAGCCAATGCTCCAGAGAAAGCGATGCGATGAAAGCCCAGCTGTTACTGATGTCCACCCCTGATGGCCCGTTTACCATCATTGCCCGGGACGGAATGGTCCTGGCATCCGGCTGGACCACTGATCCCGGTGATTTGACCGGCCAGATCAACCCCGGGCTGCGGCCGGCCGAATTTGAAGTGGTGGCGGACCTTGGGCCGATTTCGCAGGCAGTGGAAGCCTTCTACGCAGGAGACCCGGTACCGGCCATGAACGTTCCCGTCATGCAGAAGTCCGGACCTTTCCGCGCCCGTGCCTGGGACGTCCTGAGGACCGTCCGGCCCGGGTTTCCGGTCACGTACAGCCAGTATGCCGAGCTGTCGGGTAATCCGAAGGCTGTCAGGGCTGCGGCCAGCGCCTGTGCCTTCAACGCCGCCGCCCTGTTCGTGCCGTGCCACCGGGTGATCCGTACCGATGGATCGTTGGGCGGCTTTCGCTGGGGCATGGCCATCAAGGAGAGCCTGCTCGCCCGGGAGGCTTCCTAGGCCCCCGTCCGCGTCAGTGCAGCTCTATTTCGCCGGCGTCCCGGCAGGCCAGGGCAGGAGCTCCGGGAGGTCCACGTCATCAGCCGCTGCCGAAGCGCGAAGGCTGCCCAGGGATGGTTCGCGGCCGGCCAGCCACGCCGCAATGTCCGTGATCATGCCGCTGACGACGACGGAACGGCCGCCGTTTCCGATGGTCACCGGTGCCAGTCCGAGCGGCTGCAGCACCAGCCTGTGGGTCTCGGGAACCCTGGCTGACAGGAACTCGAACAGGTGCTCACAAAACTGCCTGCTCCAAGCCTCCGGACCATAGCCGGTGCCAAGGTCCGCGGTATGGATCACCAGTTCGCGCCAGAGGGCCAGGCCGCCGTCGAGCACCACTCCCCCTCGGTACGAGATGGGAGTCTGCCAGGTGGCGCCGCTTGCCGCGGACGCTTCGGTGCTGCTTTCCGTGGCCGCAGCTTCCGCAACGTTCAAGGAATCAAAGGCCTTCAACACCCGCTCAAGGGCGGTGTTGAGGTCTGCGAGGTGGGTAGCAGCGTCGTGGCCGGCTGCCGTGTCGATCGCCTTGTTCCGCCCCTCCTGGCCGCCGTCATACAGTTCAACGGTCTCGCCACGGCTGGCAAATTCCAGCTGCCTGGCCATGGCATTGCAGATCCCGGTGAGGTGGGCCAGGACGTGGCCACGGGTCCAGCCGGGCAGGGCGGACGCAGCCGGGATGTCCGCGTCAGTGAGCTTCGAAGCGGTGGAAGCAGCGACGTCGGCGGCTTTGTGGAGTTGGGCCAGCAGGACGTCGGGTGCAGGAGCTGTCATGGCGCTCATCCTAACGGAGGTTGCGTCTCCGAGCCGGGTGCCCGCATGCTTTAGGAGCCGTAGCGGTGCCGGATGTGCCGCCGGTCGTGGCGGGCCTGCCAGAATTCAATTTCCGCGGCACGGATGGAGTACAGCTGCCAGTCCGGATTGTGTCCGCCGTCAGCTGCCGGGCGCGCCTGCCAGTCAGCCGCTGAGGCTTCTGCGGACAACTCCACTACCGCGCCGGCAACCCTGACCTGACGCCCTTGCTGTGGCCAGTAGAAGTTCAGTGCTGCCTGCGGGTTTGCGCTCAGTTCCTGGCCCTTCCGCGAGGTGCGGGATGTTGCGAAGTGCCAGCCGTCGTCGTCGATGTTCTTCAGGATCAGCATCCGGGCGGACGGCTGGCCGTTTCCGTCCGCGGTCGCCAGGCTGCAGGCGTGCGGCTGCTGCACACCGGCAGCCAGGGCCTCATCCAGCCACTGCTTGAACAGCTCTGCCGGATCGGAGGGGGCTGTGGCCGGGTCAAAGTCCGGCAGGTCGGGAGGAAAGTCGGGCAGGGCCCGGAGTTGGCTGCGGAAGGCATCACTCATTCCCCAAGCCTAGCGAAAGGGGTCAGCCTGACTTCGCGCGGGTGGGTTCATCAGCAATGTCCTTTGCACGGCAGGGACCGGGCTCAGGGTGGCCAATGTCAGCGGCTCATGCCATCGTGAGGCATGACCATTGAACGCATCCGCCCCGAGGGGCTTGTCCGCAGTCCAGCCTTCAGCCACGTCGCCATTGTGCCGCCGGGTGCGACCACCATCTACGTTGGTGGCCAGAACTCCGTCGCTGCCGACGGTTCCCTCGTCGGGGAAGGCGACGTCGCGACACAGTCCACCCGCGCCCTGGAGAACGTCAAAACTGCGCTGGCCGCCGCCGGCGCCACCATCGACGACGTCGTGCAGTGGACGGTGCTGTTCGTTGACGGGGTCGACCTTGCGGCGGCATACAACGCCATCGGGTCGGAGCTTGCTTCGGACGAGCCCGCCTTGGTGACGGGGGCTCGAGTCGCCGGGCTGGGCGTTCCGGGGGCGCTGGTCGAGATCGGTGCAGTCGCCGCCGTCGTTCGATAATGGCCAAACACGCTGCACCTGCCCGGTAAATCAGGGAAGTCCCGGCGCTGGAAAGTCCTGTGGGTGTTGCCCGTTTCTCCGCGTTCGTCACGGTGACGTGCCGGCGTCTGCGGATAACGCCGCCGTCGTTCTTGAAACATGAGTGCATCAGAAGATCCGATGCCACACACGAGAAGGCCCCGGACCAGCTTCTACTGGTCAGGGGCCTTCAGCGGGTTAGGCTCGTTTCGGCGATCCCCTATCCGGCGTACTCCCGCACACCCGCGAGCTCGGCTTCCAGTGCGACGAGCTGGCGTTCGACGGCGGCGGGCGCCGTGCCGCCCTGGGAGTTGCGGCTGTTGAGCGAACCTTCGGTGGACAGGACTGTCCGCACCTCGGGGGTGAGGTGATCCGAAATCGCGGCAAATTCCTCGTCCGTCAGGTCCCACAGCTCGACGTCACGGCTTTCGGCCTGTTTGACGGCGGCACCGGACAGCTCATGCGCCTCGCGGAACGGGACACCCTGGCGTACCAGCCATTCGGCGATGTCAGTCGCCAGTGCAAAGCCCTGGGGCGCCAAGGACTCCATCCGCTCCGTGTTGAACGTCAGGGTGGCGAGCATGCCGGAGACAGCCGGGAGCAACAGCTCAAGCGTATCCGCGGCATCAAAGACGGGTTCCTTGTCCTCCTGCAGGTCGCGGTTGTACGCGAGCGGCAGGCCCTTGAGGGTTGCCAGCAGCCCCGTGAGGTTGCCGATCAGGCGCCCTGCCTTGCCGCGGGCCAGTTCCGCCACGTCAGGGTTCTTCTTCTGCGGCATGATGGACGATCCGGTGGAGTAGGAATCGTGCAGGGTCACGAAGGAGAACTCCTTGGTGGCCCACAGGATGACTTCTTCGGAGACCCTGGACAGGTCCACCCCGATCATGGCCGTGACCCAGGCGAACTCGGCGAAGACATCGCGGGAGGCCGTGCCGTCGATCGAGTTGTGCGTCGCCGAGAAAAAGCCGAGGTCAGCCGCAACCGCCTCCGGGTCCAGTCCCAGCGAAGACCCGGCAAGGGCACCTGAACCGTATGGCGAAACACCGGCCCGCTTGTCCCAGTCCTGAAGCCGCTGCACATCGCGCAGCAGTGCCCAGGCGTGGGCGAGCAGGTGATGGCTGAGCAGGACCGGCTGGGCATGCTGCAGGTGCGTGCGGCCTGGCATGGCCACACCCTGGTGCGCCCTGGCCTGCTCCACCAGCGACTCGATGGTTGCCAGCACGCCGCGGGCGATGATCCGGGCGTGGTCCCGCAGGAACATGCGGCCGAGGGTCGCCACCTGGTCATTGCGGGAGCGGCCGGCGCGGAGCTTGCCGCCCAGCTGTGTCCCGGCGCGTTCGATCAGTCCGCGTTCCAGCGAGCCGTGCACATCCTCATCGGACTCCGCCGGCAGGTACGCACCGGAAGCCACGTCCTCGTCCAGCTGCGCCAGGGCGGAGAGCATGCCCTCAAGCTCGGAATCGTCCAGCAGTCCTGCCTTGTGGAGCACACGGGCGTGCGCCTTGGACCCGGCGATGTCATAGCGGGCCAGCCGCCAGTCGAAATGCGTGGACTTGCTCAGCGCCGCGAGGGCATCCGCGGGGCCGCCGGCAAAGCGGCCGCCCCACAGAGCACCCGTGTTGGTAGCTTCGGTCTTTTGCTCAGCCACCGGGGCTACTGTCCTGCGACCCGGATATCGCGGCCGGAGGCAACCTTGGCGGACATGCCCCACAGCTCGATGAAGCCGCGCGCCATGGACTGGTCGAACGTGTCGCCGGTGTCGTAGGTGGCGAGGTCGAAGTCGTACAGCGATGTCTCGGAGCGGCGTCCGTTGACGATCGCCTGGCCGCCGTGCAGCACCATGCGGATGTCGCCGGAAACGTACTTCTGGGTGTCTTCGATGAAGGCGTCCAGGGAGCGCTTGAGCGGGGAGAACCACTGTCCGTCGTAGACCAGCTCGGCCCAGCGCTGGCCGACTGTGGCCTTGAAGCGGGCCTGCTCGCGCTCGATGGTGATGTCTTCGAGGTGCTTGTGGGCGGTGATCAGCGCCATGGCTCCGGGGGCCTCGTAGATTTCGCGGGACTTGATGCCCACCAGGCGGTCCTCGACGACGTCGATGCGGCCCACGCCCTGGGCACCGGCCCGGCGGTTGAGTTCCTTGATGGCCTGAAGCGGGGTGACCTTGACGCCGTCGATCGCGACCGGGACACCGGCTTCGAAGGAGATGGTGACCTCGTCCGGTGCCGGCGGGAACTCCGGCGTGGCCGTGTAGTCGTAGATGTCCTTGGTGGGCGCGTTCCAGATGTCCTCGAGGTAGCCGGTTTCGACGGCGCGTCCCCAGACGTTCTGGTCGATGGAGTACGGATTTTTCTTGGTCGTCTCGATCGGCAGTCCCTTTTCCTCGGCGAAGGCGATGGCCTTGTCGCGGGTGAGGGCGAGGTCGCGGACCGGGGCGATGCACTTCAGGTCCGGGCCCAGGGTCTGGATGCCCACTTCGAAGCGGACCTGGTCGTTGCCTTTGCCGGTGCAGCCGTGCGCGACGGTGGTGGCGCCGAACTCGCGCGCGGCCTTGACCAGGTGCTTGACGATGACGGGGCGGGAGATGGCGGAGACCAGCGGGTAGTGGCCCTGGTAGAGGGCGTTGGCCTTCAGGGTGGGGACGCAGTACTCGTTGGCGAACTCGTCGGACGCGTCGGCCACATAAGCTTCGACGGCGCCGCAGCCCAGGGCGCGCTGCCGGATGGTCTCCAGGGATTCGCCGCCCTGTCCGACGTCGACAGCCACGGCGATGACCTCGGCGCCGGTCGCTTCGCCGATCCAGCCGATGGCTACGGAAGTATCCAGGCCGCCGGAGTAGGCCAGAACAATACGCTCAGTCACGGAAAATGCTCCTCATGTTGGGTTGGTAGTTGATTGTCTCGGACGTTCTAGGGGAATTCTTTACTGAAAGCCTGTCACAGACGGCGGCGGGCCATTACTGGCCGCCGGCTTCCTCTGCGAGCTGCAGGAACCGCGCAGCCAGGTCCTGTCCGCCCTGGGGGTCCCGGGAGACCAGCAGCACGGTGTCGTCCCCGGCGATGGTCCCCAGGATCGAAGGCATCACGGAATGGTCGATGGCCAGGGCCAGGAAATTGGCCGCCCCCGGCGGAGTCCGCAGGACCGCGATGTTCGCCGAGGCTTCCGCCGTGACCAGGAGTTCGCTGCACAGCCGGGCAAGCCTCGCGTCAAGGATTTCCTGGCTCACACCGCTCTTGGCGGCGCGTTCGCCGCCCTCGCCCGGAACGGCGTAGACCAGGACGCCTTCCTTGCCGCGTACCCTGACGGCGCCAAGTTCCACAAGGTCCCGGGACAGCGTCGCCTGGGTGACCTGCACGCCGTCGTCCGCCAGCAATGCCGCGAGCTCCGCCTGGGAGCGGACGGATTCACCCGTCAGGATGGCGGTGATCCGCGCCTGGCGGGCGGTCTTGGTGGCCGGGCTTGAGCCCGGCTGTGCAGGTTGGACGGACACTAGAACGTGCTCTCCCCGGTGCCTTCGACAGGAGAAAGTCCGTCCACGAAAGCCAGGCCGGAGCGGTGCATGAGCCACGCCATCAGTGCCTTCTGGGCATGGAGCCGGTTCTCGGCCTCGTCCCAGACGATCGACTGCGGGCCGTCGATAACGCCGGCCGAGATCTCATAGCCCCGGTAGGCGGGCAGGCAGTGGAGGACGACGGCGTCATCCGCCGCGTGTTCCATGGCCGCCTCATCGACGGAATAGTCCCGGAACAGCTGCATCCGGGCTTCCTTTTCGGCTTCCTGGCCCATCGACACCCACGTGTCGGTGGCCACGACGTCGGCGCCCTTGAGGGCCTCGGCAGCATTGGTGGTGACCAGCACCGAACCGCCTGTTTCGGCGGCCCGTGACTCGGCTGCTGCCACGATCTCCGGGGCCGGCAGGTAGCCCTCAGGCCCGGCGATGCGGACGTGCATTCCGGCCGTGACACCAGCCAGCAGGTAGGAGTTGGCCATGTTGTTGGCGGCATCGCCGAGGTAGCTCATGGTGAGGCCCTTGAGCTCGCCTTTGTGCTCCTTGACTGCCAGCAGGTCTGCCAGCAGCTGGCAGGGGTGGTAATCGTCGCAGAGAGCGTTGATGACAGGCACCCTGGAGTTCTGCGCCATTGCCACGAGCCCGGAGTGCGCCCCCGTGCGCCACACGATGGTGGAGACCATACGCTCCAGGACCTTCGCGGTGTCCTCCACGGATTCCTTGTGCCCGATCTGAGCCTCGCCCGGATTGATGATCAGGGCATTGCCGCCCATGTCAGCCACTCCGGTGGCGAACGATACCCGGGTGCGCGTGGAGGTCTTGTCGAAGATGACAGCCACCGTCCTGCGGCCGTTCCCGTCTGCGGCGTACGGCTGGACGCTGTACGGTGCGGCCTTCATCCTGACGGCGAGCTCGAGCACCTCGGCCTGCTCGGCCGGGCTGAGGTCAGTGTCCTTGAGGAAATGCCGGGTTGTGATGGCTGAAGGAACTGTGGTGATTGAGGAATCTGCGGTCGTCACTGGGCGTCCTTGGCTGTTTGGAGGATGGCCGGGAAGGCCGCGAGGAACGTGCTGGCCTGGTCCTTGGTCAGGACCAGGGGCGGAGCGAGCCGGATCGTGCGCGGCCCGGGGCTGTTGACGATGAACCCTGCTTCCAGGCCGGCGGTCACCACGGCAGGAGCGACGTCGGCGTCGAGGTCGAAGCCGATCAGCAGGCCCTCCCCCCGGACTTCGGTGACGCCTTCAATGCTGGCCAGCCGGGCCCGGAGGTGCTCCCCCACCACGTCAACGTTCTCCAGCACTCGCTGGCTTTCGATGGCGTGCAGCGTGGCCAGTGCGGCTGCCGTCGCAACCGGATTGCCGCCGAAGGTGGTGCCGTGCTGGCCTGCAGACAACAACGACGACGTTCCGTCACCGAAGGTGATCAGGGCCCCGATGGGGAAGCCGCCGCCCAAGCCCTTGGCGAGCGTGACGGCATCGGGCATAATCCCGGAGTCCTCGCTGGCAAGCCACTTGCCGGTCCGGCCAATTCCGGTCTGCACCTCGTCCAGGATCAGCAACGCCCCTACCCTGGCAGTCAGCTCCCGTGCTGCCCGGAGATATCCGGGCGGCAAGGGGCGCACGCCCGCCTCGCCCTGGATCGGCTCCAGGAAGACCGCAGCCACGCTTTCGTCCACAGCATCCTTGAGTGCCTCCACGTCGCCGAACGGGATGTGGACCACGCCGCCGGGCAGCGGCTCGAACGGTGCCCGGTAGGCTTCCTTGGCGGTGAGGGCAAGGGCGCCCATGGTCCGGCCGTGGAAGGCTCCCTCAAGCGCAATGATCTTGGTCCGCTTCTTGTCGCTGCCGCCCGTATTGCGCCGGGCCAGCTTAAAGGCGGCTTCATTGGCTTCGGTGCCGGAATTGGTGAAGAACACCTTCGAGCCCGCGGGGGCGTCCGTCAGGTCCAGCAGCTTCTCTGCCAGCGCGATCTGGGTGGGGCTGGTGAAGAAGTTGGAGACATGTCCCAGTGTGGCCAGCTGGCTGGAGATCACGGAGGTGACAAAAGGGTGGGCATGACCCAGGGCGTTGACGGCGATCCCGCCGAGCAGGTCCAGGTACTCCTTGCCGTCGGCGTCCCAGACCAGGCAGCCGGCACCGCGCACCAGCACACGCTGCGGTGTGCCAAAGACGCCCATCAGGGATGTGGAATAGCGGGCCAGCCAGTCGGCACCGCTGGTGTGGCCTTTGCCGTCGACCAGGTCTCCGACTGGTGTTTTCTCAAGTGTTCCGGCCGCGTGGGTTCCGGTGCGTGTCTGGTTCATGGGGTTACTCCTGCTGCTTCGTTGAGTACGTCTCCGTCGGGGACCACCTGCGTGCCGATGCCCGCGGTGGTGAATGTTTCCAGGAGCATGGAGTGCGGGAGCCGGCCGTCCACGATGTGCGCCTGTTCAACGCCGCCGTCAATGGCCTTCAGGCACGCCTGCATCTTGGGGATCATGCCCGATTCCAGTGATGGCAGCAGCCGGCGCAGTTCGGAGGCTGTGAGCGAGGAAATGAGCGAGGACCGGTCCGGCCAGTTGGCGTACAGGCCTTCAACATCTGTCAGGATGACCAGCTTGGACGCGTTCAGTGCCTCGGCAAGGGCAGCGGCTGCCGTGTCCGCGTTGACGTTGAGTACCTGCCCGGTGGTCTGGACGCGCTGGTCCGGCTGGAAACCCTGGCCGGCCCCGCCGTCGTCCTCAATTTCCGGTGCGACGGTGGATATCACGGGGATGCGTCCGGCCGCCAGGATGTCCAGGATGCCTTCGGGGTTGACGCCCACCACTTCGCCCACGAGGCCCAGGTCAACTTCCTCGCCGTCGATGACGGTGCCGGTCCGGACGGCGCGCAGGAGCCCGCCGTCTTCACCGGACATTCCGACGGCGTAGGGTCCATGGGAGTTGATCAGGCCGACGAGTTCGCGTCCCACCTGGCCGGTGAGGACCATCCGGACCACGTCCATGGCCTCCGGCGTGGTGACCCTGAGCCCGCCTTTGAATTCGGATTCGATGCCCAGGCGGCCGAGCATGGCGTTGATCTGGGGACCGCCGCCATGGACCACCACGGGATGGATCCCGACATGGTGGAGGAAGACCACATCCTCGGCGAAAGCACGGCGCAGCTCGTCGTTGACCATGGCATTGCCGCCGTACTTGATCACCATGGTGGTTCCGGCGAAGCGCTGGATCCACGGCAGGGCCTCGATCAGGGTGCCGGCCTTGCTCCGGGCGTCAGTCATGGACGTGGTCTCACGGGTCTGGGTGTTCATGGGGTGCAGCATCTCCAGGTTTGGCTGGTTGATCTAGCTTGAGTAGGCGCTGTTTTCGTGCACGTAATCATGCGTGAGGTCGTTGGTCCAGATGGTGGCTTCCGCGTCGCCGGCCTGAAGGTCTATCTCCACGTGCACTTCCCGCGGTTCCAGGTCCACGAGGTTGCGGTCATCGCCGATGCTGCCGTTGCGGCAGATCTGGATCCCGTTCATGGCCACATTGAGCTTGTCCGGCTCAAAAACGGCGTCAGTGGTTCCCACAGCAGACAGGACCCGGCCCCAGTTGGGATCCTTGCCGAAGATGGCCGCCTTGAAGAGGTTGGACCTCGCGACGGAACGGCTGACAATTTCGGCGTCCCGTTCGCTGGCCGCGTTGAACGTACGGATGGCGATGTCGTGGCTGGCACCTTCGGCGTCGCCAATCAGTTTGCGCGCCAGTTCGGCACACACCTGGGTGAGGCCGGCACCGAACGCCTCGGCAGAGGGCACGGCGCCGGATGCACCGGAAGCCAGCAGCACCACAGTGTCGTTGGTTGACATGCAGCCATCAGAGTCGGCACGGTCAAAGGTGACCCGCGTGGCGTCCCGAAGGGCGAGGTCAAGCAGTTCGGGAGCGACCTCAGCGTCAGTGGTGAGCACAACCAGCATGGTGGCCAGGCCGGGGGCCAGCATGCCTGCACCCTTCGCGATGCCGCCGATGGTGAACTCCTGGCCGTCGCCGTTCATGCCGATGAACAGAGCTGCCTTTGGTACGGAGTCAGTGGTCATGATGGCAAGGGCCGCCTCGGGGCCGCCATCCGTGCTGAGCGCCGTCGAGGCTGCCTCGATGCCTGGCAGGATCTTGTCCATCGGCAGCTGCTCGCCGATGAGGCCAGTGGAGCATACCAAAACGTCGGTCGCCGAAATCTCCAGCACCTTGGCCACTTTTTCGGCGGTGCTGTGGGTGTTCTGGAATCCTTCGGGCCCGGTGCAGGCATTCGCACCGCCGGAATTGAGGACAACGGCGTCCACCCGGCCGTCGGAGACAACCTGGCGTGACCAGTGGACGGGAGCGGCTGCCACCCGGTTGCTGGTGAAGACGGCGGCGGCTGCCTTGGAGGGTCCGTCGTTGACTACCAGGGCGAGGTCGGGTTTGCCGGATGCCTTCAGTCCGGCAGTGATGCCGGCAGCCCGGAATCCGAGGGGGGCTGTAACGGTCACGGGGCAACTCCCTGCAGGTTGAGGCCGGCGGTTTCTGCCAGCCCGAGCGCGATGTTCATGGATTGCACAGCGCCGCCTGCAGTCCCCTTGGTGAGGTTGTCCAGGACACACGTGACGATGACGCGGCCAGTGTGTTCGTCCAATGCCACCTGCATGGCGGCGTGGTTGGATCCAACAACGGACTTGGTGGTGGGCCACTGCCCTTCCGGCAGGAGGTGCACAAACGGCTCGTCGTCGTACGCGTCGGCCCAGGCCTGGCGGACGTCGGCTGCTGTGGTTCCCGCCTTCACCCTGGCTGTTGCCGTGGTCAGGATGCCGCGGCTCATGGGTGCCAGCGTAGGGGTAAAGGAAACAGTCACACGTCCACCGGCGGCATTGGACAGGCCCTGCTCGATTTCCGGAGTGTGGCGGTGTCCGCCTCCCACCCCGTAGGGGCTCATCGAGCCCATCACTTCCGATCCAATCAGGTTGACCTTCGCCGCTTTGCCCGCACCGGACGTACCGGAGGCGGACACAATCACCACATCTTCGGGCTGAAGCAGTTGGGCTGTGAAGCCAGGCGTCAAAGCCAGCAGGGCCGACGTCGGGTAGCAGCCGGGAACGGCGATGCGGGTGGCGCCCTTCAGCGCCTCGCGCTGGCCGGGAAGTTCCGGCAGGCCGTAGGGCCAGGTTCCGGCGTGGGCCGAGCCGTAGAATTTTTCCCAGGCGGCAGGATCCTCCAGCCGGTGGTCCGCCCCGGCGTCGATTACGACCGTGCCTTCGGGGAGCTGCGCGGCAATCTCGGCGGAGGCGCCGTGCGGCAGGGCGAGGAACACAACATCGTGGCCCGCCAGGTTCTCCACGGTGGTGTCTTCCAGGAGCCGGTCCGCCAGCCCCAGCAGATGGGGCTGCAGTTCGCCGAGGCGGGATCCTGCATTGCTGTGCGCGGTGATGGCGCCGATGGTCACGTCCGGGTGTCCCGCCAGGAGGCGCAGCACCTCTCCCCCGGCGTAGCCACTCGCCCCGGAAACGGCAACAGAAATAGTCATGCCTTGAATCATACAGCAAACAGCAAAAGTATTCATGCTGTCCGATAATTATGCATGACCTTGGAGTTGCTCGGATAAAGAACGGCGCGACCCCTGCCGTATGCTGGACAAAGGGTGATCCTGACCGTGCAGTCCGAGTGTCGGCTGCAGCGTTGCCCGTAACTGTTACGAGGCCCCGTTACATGACCGCCACCCTCCTTACAACTGAACGCCCTAAATCGCGTATCCGCCAGCCCAACGCCGTCGTCCTGAGCTATTCGGAACTGCTGAAGTCCGTCAAGGCCGCGGGTTTGCTGGAACGCCGGGTTGGTTTCTACGTCACTGTCTTTGCCAGCCTGGTGCTCCTGATGGCGGCCACCTGGTTCGGTTTCGCCCTGATCGGTGACAGTTGGTTCCAGCTCCTGATCGCTGCGGCCCTGGGAGTCCTTTGCACCCAGCTGAGCTTCCTGGCCCATGAGGCCGGGCACCGCCAGATCTTCGCTTCACGCCGCGCCAACGACTGGTCCGCCAGGCTGCTCGCCACCTCTGTGGCCGGGATGAGTTACTCGTGGTGGGAGCAGAAGCACGGAGCCCATCACAACCACCCGAACGTGATCTCCAAGGATCCGGACATCATGGACAGCCCCATCGCCTTCCACACCGAAACCGCGGCCGCCCGTCAAGGATGGCTCTCGTCCGTCCTGACGCGAAAGCAGGGCTGGTTCTTCTTCCCGCTCCTCCTGGGCGTGGGCCTGGGCCTCCAGATCGATTCCGTCAAGTTCGTCTTTCGCCGCGCCAAGGTCACGCACCGCTGGGTTGAGCTGCCCATCCTCGTCGTCCGGCTCAGCATCCTGCCCATCCTCGCCTTTTCATTCCTGCCGCTGGGGATGGCCTTTGCCTTCATCGCCGTGCAACTCGCCGTTTTTGGTTTCTACATGGGTGCCTCGTTTGCACCCAACCACAAGGGCATGCCTGTCCTTCCCGCAGATAGCCGGGTGGATTTCTTCAGCCGTCAGGTGCTGACGTCCCGGAACATCTCGGGCGGCTTTTTTATGGATATCCTCTTGGGCGGCCTGAACCGCCAGGCCGAGCACCACCTGTTCCCGGACATGGCCCGGCCGCAGCTGGACAAGGCTGCAAAGATTGTCCGTGAGTATTGCCACAAGCACCAGGTCCCCTACACGGAAACGACGCTGCTGCAGTCCTACGGCATCATCGTCCGCTACCTCAATGACGTGGGGCTTGCCGCCGGACGCCACTTCGAGTGCCCGATGGCCACGGTTACCCGCCGCTACTGAGCGAGGCTGGCGTTCCGCCCGGGTGTCCCTAGGATGGTCTGAGGATCCGGGCAGGAAATCCCGTGCCGGAGGAGGAGAGCAGCCATGACGCATGCAATCGTCGCCCGGCAGCAGGGCGGCCCCGAAGTACTGGAGTACGCAGAGGTTGAGCCGCCCGTTCCCGGGCCCGGCCAGGTGCTCATCAAGGTGGCCGCCGCCGGCGTCAACTTCATTGATACCTACCAGCGCGGCGGCGTGTACAAGGTTGAATTCCCGTTCACACCCGGGTCTGAAGCCGCAGGAACGGTTGAGAAGCTTGGTGCCGGGGTCGAGGATTTCACGGTGGGCAGCCGCGTGGCCACCGCCGAAGGCTCAAAGTGCTATGCGGGTTATACCGTCGTGGACGCCGCAAAGGCCCTCCCAGTGCCGGAGGGCGTGGACGACCTGACGGCGGCGGCGCTCCCGCTGCAGGGCATGACCGCGCACTATCTGATCAATTCCTCGTTCCGGGTGGAGCCAGGCCACACCGCCCTCGTCCACGCAGGTGCCGGCGGCGTAGGACTGCTCCTGATCCAGCTCCTCAAGGCTCGCGGCGCACGCGTCATCACCACGGTCTCCTCCGGTACCAAGGAGGAGCTGGCCCGGGCAGCCGGGGCCGACCATGTGCTGCGCTATGCCGGCTTCCCGCATCATGTCCGTGACCTGACTGACGGAAAGGGTGTGGACGTGGTGTACGACGGCGTCGGCAAGGACACCTTTGACGGGTCCCTTTCCTGCCTGCGCATCAGGGGTTTCCTGGTCCTTTTCGGTGCGGCTTCCGGGCCCGCCCCGGCTTTCGACCCGCAGCGGCTGAATGCTGGAGGATCGTTGACCCTGACCCGTCCTACACTGGGGCACTTCCTCCTGAACCAGCAGGAACGCCGGTGGCGTTCCACAGAAATTTTCGGCGCGGTTGCTGACGGAAGCCTCAAAGTCAGGGTGGGGTCCACGTATCCCCTTGCAGACGCCCGGCAGGCCCACGAGGACCTTGAAGGTCGGCGCACCACGGGCAAGGTACTGCTGATCCCCTAGGTGCGACTTTGTCTGCAGGGGAACAACTCCCATTCCGCGCCCCAGAGGTTACGGCCGGGAAAAACGCAGGCGAACCCGCGGTGGACGGCCGGCAAACCGCGACACTTTCCGTTCATCTTGTCCAGAGAGACTGCAGGGGTGACCGAGCAACAACTCAGCGGCCTTGCACCAGACTGCCATGCCGAATATCAGCCCCAGCTGCCCCGGGCCGCCGCATCTCCGCCTGTGAGGACATTGGTGGAGATCCTCGAGGCAACTGCCGACCTCCATCCGGACGCATCAGCCCTCGACGACGGACGTCAGTCGCTAAGTTACGCCCAGCTTCTGACAGCCGTCAGGTCCGCAGGCAGGCAGTTGCATCTTGCCGGGCTTGGAACAGGTGACAAGATCGGCGTGCGGATCCCTTCCGGCACCAACCAGCTGTACATCTCCATTCTGGCGGTCCTCCACATTGGGGCTGCTTACGTCCCGGTGGATGCCGACGACCCCGACGAACGGGCACGCCTGGTCTTCGCTGAGGCAGGAGTGTCGGCCATCCTGAGCGCGACGGGCCTCACCCTGACGGGCGTGCGGCCCGCGCCCTTCCCGGCGCCGCGGGCCGCCACTCCTGACGATGATGCCTGGGTAATTTTCACCTCGGGTTCCACCGGCACCCCCAAGGGCGTCGCAGTCACGCACCGGTCTTCGGCTGCCTTTGTCGATGCAGAAGCACGCCTCTTCTTGGCGGCCGAGCCCATCGGCCCCCAGGACAGGGTCCTGGCCGGACTCTCCGTGGCGTTTGATGCCTCCTGCGAGGAGATGTGGCTGGCCTGGCGGCACGGGGCCTGCCTCGTGCCCGCGCCCCGCACCCTCGTGCGTACTGGAATGGACCTCGGCCCTTGGCTCATCAGTCACGGGATCACTGTGGTCTCCACTGTTCCCACGCTGGCCGCCTTGTGGCCGGCAGAGGCACTGGAGAACGTCCGGCTGCTGATCTTCGGGGGCGAGGCCTGCCCTCCTGAGCTTGCGGAGCGCCTCGCTGTGGAGGGCCGCGAAGTCTGGAACACCTATGGTCCTACCGAGGCGACGGTAGTGGCCTGCGCTGCGCCGCTGGGCGGCCCCGGGCCGGTCCGGATCGGCCTGCCGCTTGACGGCTGGGACCTGGCTGTGGTCGATTCCCTCGGCGTTCCGGTCGTTGAAGGCGGCGTGGGTGAACTCATCATCGGTGGCGTGGGGCTGGCCCGCTACCTCGACCCCGCGAAAGATGCTGAGAAGTACGCTCCGATGCCCGCACTGGGGTGGGAGCGCGCCTACCGGTCAGGGGACCTGGTTCGGTTCGAAGCCGCCGGGCTCGTTTTTGTGGGCCGTGCCGACGAACAGGTGAAGCTGGGCGGCCGCCGGATCGAACTCGGGGAAATCGACGCCGCGCTGCAGGCCCTCCCCGGCGTTGCGGGGGCTGCTGCGGCGGTCCGGACCACTGCCGCCGGCAACCAGATCCTGGTGGGATACCTCGCCCTTGCCGCGGATGCTGATCCGGACCTCGCCGCCGCCCGTCAACTTCTGGCAGCGAACGTTCCAGCCGCGCTCATCCCGCTGCTTACAGTCGTCGATTCGCTGCCGACGAAAACGAGCGGCAAGGTGGACCGGCATGCCCTTCCCTGGCCGCTGACCGGAGCCGGCCTGGCAGACGCCGACAACGCCCCGCTGAATCTGCCGGATGACGCCCGCTGGATCGTCGAACAATGGGCCGCCGTGCTCGGAAGTCCTGCCGCCAGCCTGAATGCTGACTTCTTCGCCCACGGCGGCGGATCGCTTGCCGCGGCGCAACTCGTTTCCGCCCTCCGGCTGCGCTACCCCACCATCACCGTCGCTGACATCTATGCCACACCACGGATGGGAGCCTTGATCGACGCGGCCCGCCAGTCGCTGCCCGACGGCGTTGCGGCCGGGCCGGCAAGGGAACGCACCGTCCGGCCCACGGCACGGAAGTCCCAGGTTTTCCAGACCTTCATGGGCGTCCCGTTGCACATCCTGGTGGGCATGCGCTGGCTGACCTACCTCATGGCGGGGAACAACCTCCTCGCAGGGCTGGCCGGGTTCACGGCGGCTCCAACAGTTTCCTGGTGGTGGGTCGCGGCATCGTGGCTCGTGTTCGTCAGCCCGCCAGGCAGAATGGGACTGTCCATAGCGGCGGCCCGGATCCTGCTGCGAAAAGTAGTCCCGGGAACTTACCCACGGTCGGGCAAGGTGCACCTTCGCCTGTGGCTTGCCGAGCAGATCCAGGATCTGTCAGGCGCGGTGAGCCTCGCCAGCGCCCCCTGGGTGCCCCACTATGCCCGTGCCCTGGGAGCGAAGATCGGCACCAACGTGCAGCTGCATTCCCTGCCGCCCGTGACAGGTCTGATCTCCCTGGGCAACGACGCGAACATCGAGCCGGAGGTGGACCTTTCGGGGTGGTGGATCGACGGCGACAGTGTCCACATCGGGGCAATCCACGTTGGCGCAGGTGCGACAGTGGGCGCGCGCAGCACGCTGATGCCCGGTGCCAGCATCGGAGCCGGCGGCCAGGTGGAACCGGGCTCGGCTGTACTTGGCAAGGTGAAAGCCGGCCAGGTGGTGGCAGGCTCTCCCGCACAGCGGCGGGGCAAGGCCCGGCAGGACTGGCCGGAGGCGCCCCGCACCGGAGCGCTGGCCGGCAGGCTCTGGTTCACGGCGTTCGCGGCGGCGTCGGCCGTACTGGCCGTGATTCCCTACTTCTCTGCGGCAGCCGCCTGCCTGGTGGTGTTCCTCTTCATCCGGGGCGGCAGCTCGCTTTCAGCTGCCTGGCCGCAATTGCTGGCGTCCCTCCCGTTGGCTGCCCTGGCCTGGTTCGTGGCCAACCTGCTGCTGGTCCTGGGAACCACGCGCCTGCTCGGACTGGGCCTGGAGGAGGGCTACTACAGGGTCCGGAGCCGGATCGGCTGGCAGGTCTGGGCCACGGAGCGGGTTCTGGACCTGGCCAGGGACCTGCTCTTCCCGATCTATGCGAGCCTGTTCACACCCGTCTGGCTGCGCCTGCTGGGAGCAAAGATCGGCAAGAATGTGGAAGCCTCCACAGTGCTGCTCCTGCCGAAGATGACCACCGTTGGTGAAGGGGCATTTCTTGCCGACGACACCATGGTGGCATCCTACGAACTCGGCGGCGGGTGGATGAGGATCGCCCCGGCCAAGATCGGGAAACGTTCATTCCTTGGGAACTCAGGCATGACAGGGGCAGGCAGGAACGTCCCGAAGAACTCCCTGGTCGCAGTCCTGTCCGCAACGCCGTCGAAGGCCAAGTCCGGAACGTCCTGGCTCGGCAGCCCGCCTGTCCGGCTGCGGCGCACCGCAATTGCCTCGGACAACTCCCTGACATTCAAGCCCCCGCTCCGTCTTAAGGTCGCCCGGGCGCTCTGGGAAGCCTGCCGATTCGTGCCGGTGGTGCTGACGGTGGGTCTTGCCTTCGGCGTGCTGCTGGCCTTCGACCGGCTGGCCGCTACCTTCGGCTACGTCCTTGCCGCTGCGCTAAGCGGAATAGTGATTCTGGTGGCAGGAGCCGTGGCTGCCGCCAGCGCCGTCATTGCCAAATGGCTGCTGGTGGGCAGGATCAGGGAGGGCGAACACCCGCTCTGGAGCTCCTTTATCTGGCGGAACGAAGTAGTGGATACCTTCATCGAGATGGTCAGCGCGCCGTGGTTTGCCCGTTCTGCCACCGGAACGCCGGCACTGGTGTGGTGGCTCCGCGGTCTGGGGGCCAAAATCGGCTCCGGAACCTGGTGCGAAAGCTACTGGCTGCCGGAAGCCGACCTGGTGACTCTTGGCGCTAATTCCACCGTCAACCGCGGGTGCGTGGTCCAGACGCACCTGTTCCACGACCGCATCATGAGTATTGGCACTGTTACGCTCGAAGACGGGGCGACCATGGGGCCGCACGGCGTCATCCTTCCGCAGGCACGGATCGGCCGTGGCGGAACCGTAGGGCCGGCTTCGCTGGTGATGCGTGGGGAAACTGTTCCGGCAGGAACGTACTGGATGGGCAACCCGGTGAGTCCGTGGGCCGGTCCGGGCAGTCCCGCGCCCCGCCTGAAGCAGGCAGGCTCCGCAACAGAGACAAGACCGCTTGTCCATAACCTTTTGTGATTGAGGCCCGCCCAGCATGAGCTCACCAGATTCGACCAGCTCCGGAACAGCATTGGGGACGACTGAGGCCCGCCCCGTAACCGATCCATATGTCGCCGGCCATGGTACTGACGCCTACAGCGTATCGCGCTATGAGCTGGACCTCGATTACCGGCTGTCCAGCAACAGGCTCTCCGGTCACGCTGTCCTTCATGCCGCGGCCACCCGCACTGTCTCGGCCATAGTGCTTGACTTGGCGGGGCTCCGGGCCGTCAAGGTCTCCCTCAACGGTCGGCGCGTCCGGCGTTTCACGCACCGCGCGGAACAGCTGGTGGTCCACCTCGAGACGGGGCTTGTCCGGGGCGACGCCATCAGCCTGGACATCCGGTACGAGGGCAACCCGTCACCCCGCCGTGGCCTTTGGGGTGAAGTGGGCTGGGAAGAGCTGACCGACGGCGTCCTCGTGGCAGGACAGCCGAATGGAGCGCCGTCGTGGTTCCCCTGCAACGACCACCCACGTGATAAGGCCAGTTACCGGATCTCCGTGACCACTGACGCAACCTACCGGGCCGTCTGCAACGGGAAACTGGTGGGCCACACCAGCAGGTCCAGCCGGGAAACCTGGACGTACGAGCAGGACGAGCCGATGGCCACGTACCTGGCGACGGTTCAGATCGGCCGTTACGACGCCTTGGTCCTTGACCCCGGAACAGCGCCCGGGGGCGTCCTGCAAAGGGTGGCTGTTCCGGCAGCCCTGGCCGGCGCGGCCCGTGAGGGGCTTCGCCTGCAGCCGGAAATGATGAGGACGTTCATCAGCTCTTTCGGGCCCTATCCGTTCGCTGAATACACCGTGGTTGTGGCTGACGATGTCCTGGAAATCCCGCTGGAAGCCCAGACCCTGTCGATTCTTGGCCGCAACCACCTGAGCCTGGACTGGGAGGCACAGCGGCTGATCGCCCATGAACTGTCGCACCAGTGGTTTGGCAATTCCCTGACGGTGAGTGCTTGGAGCGACATCTGGCTCCATGAGGGCTTCGCCTGCTACGCCGAGTGGATCTGGTCCGAGGCCGCCGGCGTGATGCCCGCACAGGACCGGGCAGCGTCGGCCTGGCGGGGGCTCTCCGCCGACCCGCAGGACCTGGTTGTCGCAGATCCAGGCCCGGCGCTGATGTTCGATGACCGGGTCTACAAACGGGGAGCCCTGGCCCTCCACGCCCTCCGGGTCCGCTGCGGCGATCTGGCTTTCTTTGCCCTCCTGCAGGAATGGACAAGGAGCCGCCGGCACGGCTCCGTATCCACCGCCGAGTTCATTCTCCTCGCTGACAGCACCGCCGGCATCGATTCGGAAGCGCTGCTCCACCCGTGGCTGTTTGAGGAAGCACTTCCTCCGCTGCCTGCAAGGGGGCGGCCGGCCTAGGCGGTCGGCCTGGCCGGCCGCAAGTTCATCCCTTCGCCACAATCATCCCAGCGCAACAGCCGCAGCGAAGGCGTCAGGCAGGCCTGTGCGGGTGGCGGCGAGGTCGGCGATTCCAGGCAGGCTTCCCGCATCAACAGTCCGCGGATCCCTCCGAACCCCCTCGCCCGTCATCTTGAGCCAGGCCTCTTTCCGGACCCACAGACGGGCGCGCTCGCTGAGCAGCGCAGGACCGGAGAGCGACGCGACGCCGACCCGTTCATCCTGTCCCAGGGCCACGGCGTCGAATCCTTCAAAGCCCAGCCGTCCCGGGTCCTCGGCATCAACCCCCAGCCGCAGGCCCTTGACCGGCGACGTTAGCCCTGCAAGCAGAATCCAGTCCTGCGTCCGTGCCAGGCTCAGCAGCACCGGCAGCTGTTTGCCCCTGCGTGCATACCCTGGACGGCCATGGGAGACCGCCGGGCCTGACCCGCAGACCGGGCAGGAGTAGGAGGCTTCCAGCTCATCGGGTGGCACGTCCAGCAGCGTCGCAGCGAACCGGCGCAGGGCCGTCCTGCCGGCGATGAAGCGAGCCCGTGAATCCGGCACCATGGCCGCCGCACGGCCCGCTTCCGCAGGATCCAGCAGGAGGCCATGCACGTTGTGCCCGGCGGAACCCGGACGGTCGCCCTCCCTTCCGGTTTGAACGGCCTGAAGAACGAGTCCGGGTTCCATACGCAGCGACTACCGCTGGACGGCGCCGAAACGCTCCGAAGCCACGGCAACTGCGCTTTCACGGGCTGCGGAAGCCTCGTCCGCGGTGAGCGTCCGGTCATTGGCGCGGAACCGGAGCCCGAAGGCCAGGGACTTCTTGCCTTCTTCGATCCCCTTGCCCGCATACACATCGAACAGCGCGACATCTTCCAGGAGCTCCCCCGCGCCTTCGCGGAGCGCCGTCAGGACATCGTCCGCCGGGACGTCCTGCGGCACCACGAGGGCCACGTCCTGGGTCGCCACCGGGAAGGTGGAAATGTGGCGGGCAACAATGACGTCGGCGGCCGCTTCGAACAATGCGTCCGCGTCGATCTCCACCGCAACGGAGCGGGGAGGCATGTCGTGCGCGGCAAGGAGCTTCGGATGCAGCTCCCCTGCGTAGCCCACCACTTCACCGCTGCGCAATGACAGCTGCGCGGTGCGGCCCGGGTGGAAGGCCTGGTGCTTGCCTTGGCTGACCACTGTCTCCACGCCCAGGACGTCACCGGCGAGCCGGGCGATGTCCAGCGCATCGGCCCAGTCCCAGGCACGGGGTGTATGGGCAGCGGCTGCCGGCGAATCGTGGCCGGTCAGTACGGCGGCAAGGTGCAGCGGCTGGTCCGGGACGCCGTCGTACAGTGCATCAAGCACCTCGTCGGAGGGCTTGACGCCAAGCGGCGGAATGGAAGCGGTTCCCACGGTGCCGCCGGGCAGGAACACCAGCCCGGACTCGAAGAGTGCCAGATCCCGGAAACCTCGGGAGTGGTTGCGCTTGGCCACCTCGATCAGGCCGGGGAGGATGGAAGTCCGCAGGAAGCCCTGCTCCTCGCTGATGGGGTTGGCGAGCTTCACGGCGGTCCGTTCGGCCCCCGCCTCCGCCACGCCGAACGTGTCGTTGGAGGCCTTGGATACAAAGGGGTACGCGATGACCTCGGTCAGGCCTGCGTCGGCCAGCGACTGTATCAGCCGGCGCCGCTGCTGCTGCGTACGCGTCAGGCCGCGCCCCGGAGGCGCAACCGGCAGGGTAGCCGGGATGTGGTCATAGCCCACCAGCCGCGCGATTTCCTCGGACAGGTCCTCTTTGGTCTCAAGGTCGTTCCGCCAGCTCGGGGCAGTGACTGTCCAGCCGCCGTCGTTCTGCTCCACCACGGCGCCGAGGTCCTCAAGGGAGGTGACGATCTGTTCTTCCGTGAAGTCAATGCCGATCCGTTGCGCCGCAAATGCAGCCGGCAGGTGGATGGACACGGCATCCGGAGCAGTCCCGACGTCGGTACCGGCCCCGTCCGCGATGCCCCCGGCGAGTTCCACGAGCAGGTCGGTGACCCGCTGGGCAGCGACGTTTGCCACCTGCCAGTCGACGCCGCGCTCAAAGCGCTTGGAGGCTTCGGACGGCAGCTTGTGGCGGCGGCGGGAGCGCGCAATGGACACTTCGTCGAAGTGCGCCGCCTCCACCAGGACGTTCGTGGTGGAGTCGGAAACCTCGGTGGCGGCCCCGCCCATGACCCCGGCGATGCCGATCGCGCCCGATCCGTCAGTGATGAGCAGATCCTCGACGTCGAGCGTGCGCTCTTTGCCGTCCAGGGTGGTGATCTTCTCCCCCGCTACGGCACGGCGGACCACGATGTCCCCTGAGAGCCTGTCCAGGTCGTAGCAGTGCGTGGGCTGGCCAAGTTCCAGCATGACGTAGTTGGAGATGTCCACCGGAAGGGAAATGGAGCGAATTCCGGCAAGACGCAGCCGCGAGGCCATCCAGGGAGGCGTCGGCTTGGTGGCGTCAACGCCGCGGATGGTGCGGGCTACGAAACGGTCGCAACCTGGCTTGCCGTAGATCGGGGCGTCGTCGTTGAGCTTGACGCCGTGCCCGCCGGAAAGCTCGGCCGGCGCGTTAACGCGGGAAGCGGGATCGGTGAAGGAGGTACCGGTGGCGTGAGCGTACTCGCGTGCCACACCACGGATGGAGAAGGCGTAGCCGCGGTCAGGGGTGACGTTGATTTCGGCTGCTTCGTCATAGAGGCCCAGGAGTTCCATGGCGTCGGTGCCGATTTCCGGATCCAGCCCGATGCGGGACAGCACCAGGATGCCGTCGTGGTCCTCGCCGATGCCCAGTTCGCGGACCGAGGCGATCATGCCAGCGGAGAGGTGGCCGTAGGTCTTTCGGGCGGAGATGTGGAAGTTCCCGGGCAGTACCGCGCCCGGCAGGGTGACCACCACTTTGTCGCCCTCAACGAAGTTGTGCGCGCCGCAGATGATGCCCTGGACTCCGGACGGATCGATGCCGTCGCCTGTAAGTGTCTGCTGCTGGCCCTCCGGGACAACCCGGACCTGGCACCAGTTGATGGTCTTGCCGTTGGACTGCGGCTCCTTGACCAGGCTCAGCACCTGACCGACCACGACGGGACCCTGCAGCCCATCGGTGGGGCGGTGGACAGCTTCCTCTTCAAAGCCGACCTTGACCAGCTCAGCCATGACCTCTTCGGCCGTTGCTCCGGCCGGTACCTGCGCGAATTCACGCAGCCAGGAAAGTGGGATACGCACTGTTAGATCTCCATCCCGAAGTGCTCGCTGAAACGTACATCGCCTTCGATCATGTCGCGCATGTCGCCCACCTCATTGCGGAACATGAGGGTGCGCTCGATGCCCATGCCGAAGGCAAAACCTGAATAGACGTCCGGGTCGATACCGGCCGCGCGGAGCACGTTGGGGTTGACCATTCCGCAGCCGCCCCATTCGATCCAGCGCGGGCCCCCCTTGGCGCCCGGGTGCCAGATGTCCAGCTCGGCGGAGGGTTCGGTGAAGGGGAAGTAGTTGGGGCGCAGCCGGATCTGAGCTTCGTCGCCGAACATCTGCCGGGCGAAGTGTTCAAGGGTGCCGCGAAGGTCAGCCATGCTCAGGCTCTTGTCGATGGCCAGACCCTCGAACTGGTGGAAAACCGGTGTGTGCGTCGCATCCAGCTCATCGGTACGGAAAACCTTGCCAGGGCACAGCACGTAAATGGGCAGCTCGCGTTCGAGCATGGAGCGGACCTGTACCGGCGATGTGTGCGTGCGCATCAGCAGGTGGGCTTCCGGCGGCTCCACAAAGAATGTGTCCTGCATTTCGCGGGCCGGGTGGTCCGGCTTGAAGTTCAGGGCATCGAAGTTGAACCACTCCGATTCGACCTCCGGTCCTTCGGCGATTTCCCAGCCCATACCGACAAAGATGTCCGCGACGCGGTCCTGGAGAGTTGAGAGGGGATGGCGGGCACCGGCACGACGACGGCGGGGCGCGGCAGTGACGTCCACAGTCTCTTCGACCAGTATCCGGGCGTCATTCTCGGCTTCCAGCTCGGCGGTGCGGTCAGCGAGCGCCTTGTTGACACGTCCCCGGGAGGAGCCCATGAGCTTGCCGGCAATGGCCTTCTGGTCCTTCGGCAGGGCACCGATTTCACGGTTGGCCAGGCTCAGCGGAGATTTCTCGCCCGTATGCGCGAGCCTCACCGCCTTGAGCTCGTCAAGGGAGCCGGCGCCGGCAATGGCGGCGATGGCCTGGTCTACGGCGGCGGTGATGGCGGCTTCATCCAGAGGGTTCGGGATGGCGGCGCCCGGCAAAGTTTCAGTCATCTACTGTTCTTAGCTACGAGTCGGGGCTGATGAATTACCTCAATGACCTGGGCGGCCGTACACGGTTTCCCGGCAGCCGCTTCCGTCACTGGCAGGCCACCTTACGAATCCGCTGAAAGATCGAGGTTGAATCATTCAGCGCACTTAATTCAGTGACCGGGTCAGGGCACACCGGGACAAGTCCGGCGGCCACTATCCCCAGTCTAATTGAACGCCCCGGCTACCATTGCCTCATGACACAGCGGCAGCGCCGGCGGGCAGGACAGCCGTTGACGCCGGGACAGCGCGTACGACGATTCGCCAACCTGGCCAACGGCACTACGGTCCTGGGCCTGGCTCTCGCCCGGGCAGCAGGAACGGCAGTCAGCCGGGGCCCGCGCGGCCTGGTCATTGCCTCCGGTTACCGGTGGCGCGTCCCCTTCGCCGGCGCCTTCGCGGTGGGCAACGTCGTGATCTGCCGCTCGGCAGCCGGGAAACTGGCGTCCGATCCCGTCCTGCTGGGCCACGAGGAGAAGCACTGCACGCAATATGCGTGGTGCCTTGGGCTCCCCTTCCTCCCGCTCTACTTCCTCGCGGCAGGCTGGTCGCAGCTTCGCACGGGAGACCCGGCGTCGGGCAACTTCTTTGAACGCCGGGCGGGCCTTGAAGCCGGCGGATACCGCATCATTAGCAAACGACAGCCGGCTCCTGGCCCCACCCGCGGAATAGAGGATTGGACATGACTCCCGAAGCTCCCACCCGGACCATTTCCGTGAGCGGTGCGGGGACAGCCGAGGCAGTCCCGGATCTGCTGACCATTTCCGTAGGCGTGGAGTGCCGGCGGGACACCGTGGGCGCCGCCTATGCCGACGCCGGGGCAGCCTCCGCCGCTGTCTCCGATGCACTCAGGCAGCATGGCGTTGCCGGAGCAGACATCCGGACTTCCGGGCTAAATGTGCGGGCAGACCTCACCTGGCTCGAGGGCGAAGGCCAACGAGTGGCCGGCTATGTCGCCTCCAGCATGCTCACCGTCCGGCTCCGGGAACTGTCCGCCGCGTCAGCCTCCATCGCTGCAGTTGTCGACGCCGGTGGCAACGACGTCCGGCTCAACGGGCTTGAACTCGGCTTTGCCGACGAGGCGGCCGTCAAGGCACGCGCGCGGGAGGCTGCCTGGAAGGATGCGCTCAGAACCGCGGAGCAGTACGCGTCCCTCGCCTCGGCCCGGCTCGGCGCGGTGGTGTCGGTCAGCGAAGGCCCGGACCTCCCGGCGCCGGTACCGTTGGCCGGGGTCCAGCGGGCGGTTTCCGTCGAAGCCTTGAATGTTGAAGCTGGCGAAACGGGCGTGTCCGCCGGCGTCAGGGTGGTCTGGGAATTGCTGGACTGACCCCCGTCCGCATCCTGCTGCGGCTGTTCCGGTGTTGACGGACGGCCTGCGGAGGCGAGAGTGGATTCATCCCGGATAGGCCGCGGCGGCCTTGACTTAAGTTCGAACATAGATTCGAATGAGATGTATGAGATGGGATGCCCAAGCACTGATCCCGCCGCCACCAGAAGCAGTGCCCGGCGGAGCGACCCCGGCGTTCCTGCCGCTCGCCGGACTGGTCCGCTCCGTATCCACTCCCGAGTTTGCCGGCATCACCTTCCATGAGGTCACCGCCAAATCGGTGCTCAACAAGGTGGTTTCCGGTTCGCGGATGCCGTTCGAGTGGACGGTCAACCCGTACCGCGGCTGCAGCCACGCCTGCGTATACTGCTTTGCGCGGAAGAGCCACACCTACCTGGATTTCGACGCCGGACTGGACTTTGACAGTCAGGTGGTGGTGAAGGTCAATGCGGCAGAAGTGCTCCGGAAGGAACTGGCCAAACCGTCCTGGGGACACCACCAAGTGGCCCTGGGCACCAACACGGACCCTTACCAACGGGCAGAGGGCCGTTACCAGCTGATGCCCGGGATCATTTCGGCACTGGCCGACTCCGGCACGCCACTGTCCATCCTGACCAAGGGAACACTGCTCGCCCGCGATATTCCGCTCCTGAAAAGTGTTGCGTCGCAGGTTCCGGTGGGCCTCGGCATATCCCTGGCCATGACCGACGAAGCCCTGTCTGAAGCCGTGGAACCGGGGACTCCTGGCCCGCGGGCCAGGCTGAAGCTGGTCTCTCGCCTCCGCGAGGCGGGACTGCCCTGCGGGGTCATGGCCATGCCCATCCTCCCTTGGCTGTCGGACAGTGACGAAGCCCTGGACGACCTGTTCAGGTCCCTGGCTTCCGCCGGGGCCACCGGTGTTACCGCCGGCGCCCTGTATTTGAAACCCGGCACCCGCGAATGGTTCATGCAATGGATCGCCAGGCACCACCCCGGGCTCACCGGACGCTATGAGGAGCTCTATGGCAGAGGGTCCTACGCGTCAAAGGAGTACCGGAGCTGGCTCTCCGGCAAGATCCGCTACTTCAAGCAGCGCCATGGCTTCTCCGGCTCCGCGGGCTTCAGCCACCGGGATCTGGAGGACGATCCGCGAGGCGAAGAGGCGCAATATCCGGCAGGCAGCCTCCCGGCAGCCGGGTCCGGGACGGCGGAACTGCCGGCCGGCGCCATCGCATCCGGCACCATTAACCAGGGTGAGCAGCCCACCCTTTTCTAGCCGTCGTTTCCCGCGGGCCGGCGAGCCGGCGGGGGCGTCAGCGGCCGCTCTGCAGGGATCCTGATGTTCCACTTGAAGCCTGTCGCTTCCCCGTGAGTGAATCCAGCAGTGCCCGGACAATCGGGAAGTCTGCTGGAATCCAGGGAAGGCTAAGAGCTTCGTCACCGTCGCCCAGGCTGATCCATCTCAGTTCGTCGTGATCCTCAAGCGGCACGGGCTCGCCTTCGCAGATCTCCGCCAGCCAGACCCGCATGGTGGCCCGCTCGTTCAGTGGCCAGCCGGCTGCGGTCGCTGCGGCGAGTTCGTTCCCCAGCCGGACCTCTATTCCGAGTTCTTCGCGGAGTTCCCGGTGCAGTGCGGCCTGGGGCGCCTCACCCGGTTCAACTTTTCCGCCAGGGAACTCCCAGAGGCCGGCGTACTGCTCGGGGGCACTGCGACGGGCCACCAGAATGGAGGTGGGATCTGCGAGGGAGTCCAGCACAGCTCCGCCAACTACGTGTATGTGTCCAGTCACTGCCCCATTCTATGGGGGACCATTTCGATGGGGGACAATGGAGAGGCCTTTCCTTTCCGGGTGGCGTTCCCGCCCCTCTCGACTGCGGGTCCACGGAACACACTCCGGTTGGGCGGGTCCTAGACATTTCTTACTACTTCCGATCGCAGCAGCGGTTTCCCGGTAACTCCCGTAAAGCAGGCACATGAGCAGCGCCATCCAAACCCCGACCACGCCAACCCGAACGGCCAGCGTAGCGCCAGCCATTATTTCCCTGGCGATGGGCGGTTTCGGTATCGGTGTCACCGAATTCACCATGATGGGTCTGTTAAAGGAAGTGGAGCAGGGACTCAACATCACAACCCCTGAGGCCGGGCATCTGATTTCGGCCTATGCCCTGGGCGTCATGGTGGGCGCGCCGCTACTTGCCGCCGTCGGAGCCAAACTGCCCCGGAAGCACCTGGCACTGGGGCTGATGCTGTTCTTCACCCTGGCCAACCTCACGTCGTTCATTGCCCCCGACTACGGGAGCATGCTCGTGTCCCGCTTCGCAGCGGGGCTTCCGCATGGTGCGTTCTTCGGTGTGGCAGCGGTGATCGCAGCATCACTGGTTCCGCCGACGCGGCGGGGCTGGGCCATCTCCATGGTGATGGCCGGCCTCTCGGTTTCCAATGTCGTCGGGGTGCCGATTGCAACATGGGTGGGCCAGGCCTTTGGCTGGCGCCTGCTGTTTGTCCTGGTGGGAGCCATAGGCCTGCTGACCCTGGTCCTGCTGTGGAGGTTCGTCCCGTTCCAGGAAGCCCATCCCGAGGCGAGCATCCGCCGGGAGCTGGGCGCGCTGAAGCGCCTGCAGGTGTGGTTGGCCATTCTGATCGGCATCGTCGGCTTTGGCGGGTTTTTCGCCACGTACACCTACATTGCCCACACGATGACCTATGTCGCCGGCATCCCCTCAGCCTTGCTTCCCCTCGTGGTTGCCTTGTACGGCCTGGGAATGGTGGCGGGCAACATCGTGGGCGGCCGGATTGCAGACAAGTCCGTGATGGGGACCATCTACCGGGTCCTGCCGGGCATCGCCGTCGCCCTGGTGGTTTACGCCGTGGCTGTCCACTGGCCCTGGTCGGCGTTCGTCATGGTTTTCGTGGTCGGTGCAGCCGGCAGCATGCTGGTGCCTGCCTTGCAGACCCGACTGCTGGACGCCTCACCGGACGCGCCTTCGCTGGCGTCCTCGCTCAACCACGCCGCCCTCAATGTAGCCAATGCGCTGGGTGCATTCCTCGGTGGCGTGGTGATTGCATGGGGCTGGGGCTACGTCGCACCGGCCCTCGTCGGTGCCGTGCTGGCGGTCCTGGGGCTGGCGGTAGCCGCCGCCAGTGGCCTGCTGGAACGCAAAAAGCCGTTGGCTGCCTGATCCCAGGGAGAGGTCAGGCCTGAGCGTCCTGGGCGCTGGAGTCTGAGGCCGCCGGGTCGCTGAGGGCTTCGGTACGCGGCAGGTCGGGTTCGAGGTATATGACCCGGGCGATTGGAACAGCTGCACGGATCCTCGATTCCGCATTGTCAATCGCTGCCGCGATGTCGCGGCCCCGGTCGGAGCCACCGATGGAGATCTTTGCCGCTACCAGAAGCTCCTCGGGGCCGAGGTGGAGGGTCTTCAAATGGATAATGCTGGTCCCGTCCGCCTCGATCGCCTGGCTGATCCTGGTGACGTCGCCGCGGGTGGCCGACTCACCCAGAAGCAGGGACTTGGTTTCCACTGCGAGTACTGCAGCGATGGCCACCAGCAACAGGCCGATCATGCCGGTACCCACGGCATCCCAGATTCCGTTGCCGGTAATAAGCGTCAGCCCCACGCCTACGAGGGCGAACGCCAGACCCATGAGGGCCCCCAGGTCCTCCAACAGGATGACCGGGAGTTCCGGTTGCTTGGCGTTCCGGACAAAGCTCACCCAGCCTTGCCGTCCACGCACAGGGTTGGACTCCCTGATGGCCGTCCGGAAGGAAAAAGACTCCGCAAGGATGGCCCCGATGAGCACGCCCAGGGGCACCCACCAGAAGTCACCCTCGATGGCATGCGGATGCTGTAGCTTCCCCCACGCCTCATAGAGCGCGAACAGGCCACCGACGCTGAAAAGCACAATCGAGACGATGAAGGCGTAGATATAGCGTTCGCGGCCGTAGCCGAAGGGGTGCTGGGCGTTTGCCTCTTTCCTGGCCCGTTTCCCACCAACCAGCAGGAGCAACTGGTTGCCTGAGTCCGCCACGGAGTGGATGGCCTCGGCCAGCATGGACGACGACAGGGTCAGGATGAATGCTACGAATTTAAGGACGGCGATGGTCAGGTTTGCAGCAAGTGCCGCGACAATCGCCCTGGTACCGCCAGTTGCAGCCACGAAGGCTTCACCTCTTCAGGATTACGGGACAAAACAGGGGAAAATGCTGAACCGGCAGCGGCTCCGCCCATGAATACCGTACCCGCCACGACGTCCGGCACGCACCTGTCACAACCGGTAAGCATACTGACAATAAGGGTGCTGTGTGTTAGCTTGTTGAGTAATCGGGACGAACAAATCCCGACGAATATGAAGGAGGAGACAATGGGTTTTCTTGCTTGGATTATTCTCGGCCTCATCGTGGGGGCTATCGTCAAGGCCGTTATGCCCGGAAGAGTGGGCGGCGGATGGGTAACTAGCCTCGTACTCGGTGTGGTCGGTGCGATCGTAGGCGGCTGGATCGGAAGCCTCCTGTTCGGCAAGGGCGATCTTGCCTTCTTTGATCTTGGCACCTGGATCCTCGCCATCATCGGCGGCCTGGTCGTCGCCGGCGTCTACGGCGCCATCACAGGACGCGACAGGACCACCCGCGCACCCTGATTGCCGATTTCTCACCTGAAAGATTCACACTAAAGGGCTCCGGAGATTACTCCGGAGCCCTTGTCTGTGCCGGCTGTCCCGGCAAGTCCCCTATTCCGGCAGTCCCAATTCCGGCCATCCAGGCCAGTCCGGACTGGACCCTAGGAGGGACCGAGTCTTGAGGCAGATGCGGAGACGCTGCCCTGCTGCGACCGAGCACTCGCGTACAGGCAGACCGTGGCCGCTGTGCCCAGGTTCAGGCTTTCTGCGGTCCCGTACACCGGCACCGCCACCCGGTGGTCAGCCAGCGCCAGCTCGGCCTCAGAGAGTCCCTGTGCCTCGTTTCCGAAGAGCCAGGCTGTGGGCCGTTCCAGCGCGTAGGCCGATTGCGCGTCGGAACCCGCTAGGCGGCGCGCGGCATTTTCGTCCTGCAGGATGTCAAGATTCAGGTCACCGTAGCCATCGGCGGCCAGGAGGCCTATCCCCCGCGCCCGGCAGGCAGCTGCCAGTTCGTGGATGTCGGCTCCCAGGACAACCGGCAAGTGAAACAGCGAACCGGCCGTTGAGCGGACTGCCTTGGGATTATAGATATCAACGCTGGAGCCGGTAAGGATCACAGCGTCCGCGCCGGCTGCGTCCGCGGCCCTGAGCACCGTGCCGGCGTTCCCGGGATCCCTGACCTGGCACAGGACAGCGATAAGGCGCGGTCCGCCGTCGAGCACTTCTTCAAGGCTGACGTCCACGAAGGCGCAGACGGCAATGATGCCCTGGGGATTCACCGTGTCCGCCATCGCCGCCAGCACGTCGTCAGTGGCCAGGCGGGCGCTGGTTCCCTCAGCCAATTCCTCGAATTCGGGATAGCGGTCAAGGCATGCTTCGCTGGCAAAGACCTCCGGGACAATGCCAGGCGCGCCGGCAGCGATCCGCTGCTGGTGCAGCTTCAGGGCCTCGCGCACGGCCTGCGGACCCTCCGCCAGGAACTGTCCGCGCTTTAAACGGGCCGGGCGCCCGGCAAGTTTCGCCACGTCCCTGACCCGATCAGCTCGGGGGTTGGACAGTGGGAAATCTTGCGGGCGCCCGGTTTCGTTCATATAAGAACTTTAGTGGCTGGTGCCACGGGTCCTTGAACTGCGGCCTGAGCAGGCTGCGATACTACTCGGCAGCGGCAGCCTTCGCCTTCGGCGCCTTGGCGGCCTTGGGCGCTGCTTCAGCCTGGGCGGCCGGAGCGGACGTGTCTGCGGGGAGGGAATCCTTGGCGATGTTCACCAGTGCGGCGAAAGCGTTGGCGTCAGAGACGGCCAGCTCGGCCAGCATGCGGCGGTCAACCTCGACCTCAGCGGCCTTCAGGCCCTGGATGAGTCGGTTGTAAGTGAGGCCATTGGCGCGGGATGCGGCGTTGATGCGCTGGATCCACAGGCGGCGGAAGTCGCCCTTCTTCTTCTTACGGTCACCGTAGCTGTACACAAACGAGTGCAGCAGCTGCTCTTTGGCCTTGCGGTACAGGCGTGAGCGCTGTCCCCGGTAGCCCTTTGCGCGTTCGAGGATAACCCTGCGCTTCTTGTGGGCGTTTACCGCCCTCTTCACACGTGCCACGTGCGTACTCCTTCAAATTCTGGTCCCAAGCGTCTACTGCCGGAAAACCGGCCGGCCTGAGAAGGCTTTATGGTAGGTGGCTGCTGCCGGGAGGCAGTCAGCCGGAATGCTTGGAAATTAGATGCCGAGCATCTTCCGGATGACCTTGGCGTCGCCCTTGAAGACGATCTTGTCGCCGGCAAGGCGGCGGGTCAGCCTGGAGGACTTGTGCTCGAGGTAGTGGCGGCGGTTGGCCTGCTGGCGGCGCAGCTTGCCGCTGCCGGTCAGCTTGAAGCGCTTCTTAGCACCACTGTGGGTCTTCATCTTCGGCATGGGAACCGATCTCCTTACGTATCCACAGACAGTGTCTGCAGTTCTTTCGTGCAGCCGCCCCTGCGGGCGGCATGCTGGTTGCGTACTGCGGGAGGACACACCTCCTGCAGTTTTGAACTAGGTGGTCTTCTTGCCGGCCGGCTTCGGCGCCGCCTTGGGGGCGGGCCTTGCAGCAGGCTTGGGGGCTGCGGGCCTGGCCACCGGCTTCGGCGGCGAGGGTACTGCGGCCGGCCTCGGAGCTGCCGGAGCAGGCGTTGCAGCCGGAGCAGGCACTGCAGCTGCCGGCTTGGCCGCTTCCGGCGCCTTGGCGGCCGGTGCAGATGCCTTGGGGGCCTCCCGCTTGGGAGCGGCAGCCTTCGGAGCAGCCTGTCGTGGCGCCTCCTTTGGTGCAGCTTCCGTGGCTGGAACCTCTTCAGGAACCTCCGCTGCGGGGACGGCTTCCACCGTCTCTTCGGCCTGCGTGGCTTCGGTCACCGCGGCGTCAGCTGCGGCAGGTGCCTGGGTCTCGGGTGCCTCAGCTTCGACGGCCTCGATTTCCGGCTCCGTGGAGATAGCGAAACCCTCAGGAAGAAGATCAGCCAAGGACTGGGTCAACGGGGCCTGATCGTCACCGGAGACGTCGATTCGACCCGAAGCCTTCGCTTCGTTCTGCGCCTTTGCTTCTGCCCGCTGAGTAGCGCGGCGGGCTTCGGCCTTGGCCTCTGCCTTATTCTTCAGCGGCCCCACGACCATCACCATGTTGCGGCCATCGATGCGGGGGCTGGACTCAACAACCCCTACGTCGGACACGTCGTCTGCAAAGCGCTGGAGCAGGCGGATACCCATCTCCGGACGCTGCTGCTCGCGGCCGCGGAACTGGATCATGGCCTTGACCTTGTCACCGGCGCCGAGGAAGCGGAGTGCATGCCCGCGCTTGGTCTCGTAGTCGTGGGTGTCGATCTTCAGGCGGAAGCGGATTTCCTTCAGAACCGTGTTGGTCTGGTTCTTCCGGGCTTCACGTGCCTTGACGGCGGCCTCGTACTTGTACTTGCCGAAGTCCATCAGCTTGCACACCGGAGGCTTCGCCTGCGGTGCAACTTCAACGAGATCAAGATCGGACTCGGCAGCCAAACGCAGGGCATCCTCAATACGGACGATTCCTACCTGTTCACCTGCAGGGCCGACCAGCCGCACCTCGGGGACGCGGATACGCTCATTGATTCTTGGCTCGCTAATGTTAAAGCTCCTGTGTTTGTTGTGGGTATTCCACCGGCAAAATAGAGAAGGCCCCCAATTGCCGGAGCAATCGAAGGCCTCGATGATCGGTTGTGCAGGCCTCCAACGGAGACTGCACGCATGCGCCCCGACAAATGCCTGGGGCGATGCCCGACCTGGTACCCGGCAACCTTGCTTCCCAGGAATGGCTTCCTGCGGGAAATCGGTCGACGCGGGTGGGAGAGAACTCCGCTTGCAAACTGCATGCCATTCTACAGAAAAAATCCCGCACAGCGCAGCTTGGCGCCGGTGGGACCTTAACACAGCAAATAACGACATCCAGTCGGTCTGTGACAAGCTTACCAGTATGACCACCCCAGAAAGTAATTCACACGTTTTCGCGCCTGCCGGCACCACCGGTGACGTGACCCAGCAGATCCGCGACATCTCCGAAGTTCCGGCCATTGAGGTCATTACGACAGCGGCAGTCCACCTCATGAGCGCAGCAGCAGTGAAGCTGGGCCTGGCCGCCGAGGACAACGCCGAGGAACTCAAAGACCTGGATGAGGCCCGCAAACTCATTACGGCCCTTGCAGGACTGGTGACTGCGGCGGCGCCCGAGATCGGTTCCCAGCACGCCGGGCCCTTGCGCGATGGCCTGCGGTCGCTACAGCTTGCGTTCCGCGAGGAATCCATCATCCCTGACGCTCCAGGCAAGGGCCCGGGCGAGAAATACACCGGCGCGGTCAACTGACCGGAGCGGAAAAGCCAAATTAATCACGACGGCGGCGGGCTGACCATGGCGGTCCGCCCGCCGCCGTCGTACTTAGGGCAGGTTCCATTTACCTCCGCCACCCCGTCGGCTTGCTCCGCAGGCGCCATTTAGGGCCCAAAGGGCGGCGTCGCAGCAATTGATAGTGGCTCCGTCAGGCTGCGGCGCGGCGCCGCCGGCGCCGCTGGAGCAACAGCCCCACCAGGCACAGCGCAACCCCTGCCGCACCCACCGACACGAACCCGCCCGAGGGCCCTGTTGCGTCGATGAAAACGCCGGCCAGGGGCGCCCCGAACGCCACGCCTCCCGTCAGGGCCGAGCCGTACCAGCCCATCGCTTCCCCGCGCCGGTCCTCGTCAACGAGCTCGGCGACCTTTTCGGACGCTGCCGACAGCACCGGTGCGCAGAGCAGACCGGGAAGGAGGGACACCAGGGCCAGCGTCCAGGTGTCATGGGCGAACCCCATCGGAATAGTCAGGGCCGCCATTCCGAGCAGCAGGACAATGGGCGAAACCGGCCGGTGCATGGCCCCATAGATCACTCCGCCGACCACTGATGCCGCACACCAGAACAGGAAAACCAGTCCGATCTCCCCCTGGTGGCCGCCTGTCTCCAAGGCCGCGACGATGCCGACATCCGTGCCACTCAGGACCATCCCCGCCCCCGCCGCAACTGCGAAGACTGCAGCCACGGTGGCCGTGAACCAGGCGAAGTTGTGCGCCACTTTTCCACGGAGTCCGGGCCGCCGCTCCGTCGCGGACCGTCGGACACCCATGGGGGCGAGTTCGGCGGCAGCCTCCTGGGGGTGGGCCGGTGCGCTGGAGACGACAGCAACGTTGGCAGCGTACTGCTGATCCCCTTCGCAGCCTTCCGCCAGGACTGGGCTGCGGGTGGGCGGATTGAACCACATCAGGAACAGCCCGGCGAGCGAAGTGGACACGCCCACAATGGTGAGTCCGACGACGGTGTATCCGCTGGTTGCAACAATTGCTCCGGCAGCAGGGCCGATCATGAACACCACTTCGGTGGTGATCGCGTCCAGGGCGAAGGCCGTTCGACGCTGGTCACCGTCAGCCAGGACGCCGAGGGACTGGCGTACGACGCTGAAGATCGGCAGGGTGAGCAGCCCGCCAACGAAAACCAGCGGCAGCAGCCATTCGTAGGACACATGGGGAACGATCGACCAGATGACCGTTTCTGACACGACCGACGGGATAAGAGCCGTTCGCAGGCCGACAGTGTCCACGCGGCGGCCGCGCCATGGTGCTCCCACCGCGATGCCTATTGTCATCACTGCTGCCGCAGCTCCCGCCGCAGCGTAACCCTGGCCCAGGGCGAGGACGATGTGCAGGGTCAGCAGGACACCTGCCGCTGAATGGGGTATGCGGGCGATCATGCCGACAAGAAGAAGCCGCCTGACGGGCTGGACGGCCAGCAGCTCCCGGTAAAGAGCGAAGTTCACGAATAATCCTTTGGTCCGCCGGCGTCGGCCAAGGGATCTCCCCGCTCACCCGCCAGCTACTGTACTGCGCGCCTTAACTTGATTTCGATCGAGTCAACCCGCTCAGCAAACAATACATTCCGGGACCATGCCTGCTGGAGCCCGGCGAGCAGATCCTGGACAGCAGCGGCGTCCAGCCCGTCTTCAAGGTAGAGCACCACCTGCAGCTCCGGTCCTGCTCCTCCGCCCGGCATTGACCCTCCGGTTCCGGTGACGGCGGGGACGCCCGAGCCGGGGAGAAGGACGATATTGCGCACTGCCGGGAACCCGGCGGCGGTGGCGGTAATTTCCGCGGCCAGCGCTTCATCGGCGTAGGAAGGAATCCATTCCCGCTGTTGTGCCAGCGCCCACACGGCGGGACGGCGGATCACCCAGGTAAGGTCGGAGCCCGGATCAAGGACCAGGAGTTCGGCGCCTTCGGCCACTGCGGACAGTGCCGCCCTCGCCGCGTACACCGCCACGGGACGTGCTTCCGGATGCCAGGCCGCCAAGGCCTTTGCCGAGGTGAAGGCCGGCATCGCTGTCCGTCCATCGGCTGCCTTCAGGGTGACCAACGCCATGTCCGCCTGTTTGTCCGCTTCCAGGCCGCCCATGCTCTCCGTTCCGGCGAGCTGGGCAATGATGGGGATAAAGATCCGGGCGGTGGCCAGCGAGGCCACTACTGCTGCTTCATCGCCGTTGCCGTCAAGGAGCGCCCCGACGGCGGCGAGGTAGCCGGCGTCGGCAGAACCGTCGTCGTCTTCAAAGTTGTGGATCTTGCCGTCGTCCCCGGCGAGGCTCCGGCCGGCCCACGGCTGGCCTGCGGTGTCGGCGGCGCCGCCCGCCCCGGCCAGCGCCGCGGCGATGTGTCCCGGAAGATGGCGCGTGACGGGTGCCGACCCTGCGCTATCCGGGTTGTCCCTGGAATCCACGGGAGCTGCCTACCGGCGGCCGGCGACGTCGAGCGCCTCGGGAAGGGTGAACGCACCGGCGTACAGCGCCTTGCCCACGATCGCGCCTTCCACGCCCAGCGGAACCAGGGAACGCAGGACCTTCAGGTCATCAAGGCTGGAGATGCCGCCGGAGGCCACAACGGGTTTGCCGGTCTTTTCCACCATTTGGCGCAGCAGCTCGACGTTCGGGCCCTGCAGCGTGCCGTCCTTGGTGACGTCAGTGACAACGTACCGGGAGCATCCGGCCTCTTCCAGCCGGGCCAGGACGTCCCAGAGATCGCCGCCTTCCTTGGTCCAGCCGCGACCTGCCAGCGTGGTTCCTCGGACGTCGAGTCCGACGGCGATCTTGTCGCCGAAGCGCTCGATGGCGCGGCGGGTCCAGTCGGGGTTTTCCAGCGCTGCGGTGCCAAGGTTGACGCGTGCGACGCCGAGGTCCAGGGCAGCTTCCAGCGACTCATCGTCCCGGAGGCCGCCGGAAAGTTCCACCTTGATGTCCAGCCGGCCCACCACTTCGCGGAGCAGTTCGGCATTGGAGCCCCGGCCGAAGGCCGCGTCCAGGTCCACCAGATGGACCCATTCCGCGCCCTGCTGCTGCCAGTTGAGTGCGGCGTCCAGCGGGGTGCCGTAACCGGTCTCGCTGCCAGCCTCGCCCTGGACCAGGCGGACGGCCTGGCCGTTGACGACGTCGACGGCGGGCAGCAGTTCAAGTACCGGCAGATCGTATGGGGTGGTCATCTCAAATCCTCAGTGTGTATGGCGGCGTGGTGTGGCTGGAGGCAGCTTGCGGGGTGGCCGACCCCGCAGGGTCAGGAGGTACGCAAGGTCAGGCGGCAGGCAAGGTCAGGAGGTAGGCAGCCAGCAGTGACATGGCGGCGAGTACATAGAACGCGACTTGGGTCCAGAGCGGTTTGTGCTGCTGTTTGAAAGACAGTGCCCCGCCCACGAGGAGGCCGGCGAGGCCCATCAGGACGATTGACCACATCTAGGCGGATCCGTCAGTCGGCACGGGTTTACGGAGTCCGCCCACCCAATTGCGCAGCAGCCGTGCTCCGGCGTCACCGGACTTCTCAGGGTGGAACTGGGTGGCGCAGAGCGGTCCGTTTTCCACTGCGGCGATGAAGGGGGCGCCATGCTCTGACCAGGTGACCAGTGGCGGCGCCATCCGGGGCTGGACGACGTCGAATTTCCAGTCCTGGACTCCGTAGGAGTGCACGAAGTAGAAGCGTTCCTCCTCGACTCCTGCGAAGAGCTTGGACCCTTCGGGAACCTTGACCGTGTTCCAGCCCATGTGAGGTACGACTTCCGCCGGGAGGAGCTCAACTTTGCCGGGCCACTCCCCCATGCCTACGGCTTCTGTCCCGTGTTCAACGCCGGCTTCGAACAACACCTGGAGTCCGACGCAGATGGCCAGCACGGGCCGGCCGCCGGCTACGCGCCTGCCGATCAGCCGGATTCCGTCCACGGCTTTGAGCTCACGCATCACTGTTTCGAAGGCACCGACGCCTGGCACCACGAGCCCGTCCGCGTTGAGCACGTCCTCCGGTTTGGCGCTGAGGATGACCTCGGCTCCGGCGCGTTCCAGGGCACGCACGGCGGAGCGGACGTTGCCGGAGCCGTAGTCCAGGACTGTGACCGTCGGCTTGCCCTCGGGGGACGAGGGTTTCTTAAAGGCAGCCGGATCGATCACCGCCCCGTTCTGCACGATAGGGCCGGTTACAGTCGGCCTAGTTACAGCAGGCCCGGTCACAGCGCACCTTTGGTGGAGGGAATACCTTCGACACGGGGATCAGGCTCGACGGCTGCGCGCAGGGCACGCGCGAAGGCCTTGAACTGCGCTTCCACGATGTGGTGTGGATCCCGGCCCGCGATGACGTTCATGTGCAGGCAAATGCCGGCGTGGAGGGTGATGGCCTCAAACACGTGCCGTGTCAGCGAACCCGTAAAGTGGCCGCCGATGAGGTGGTACTCCTGCCCGGCCGGCTCGCCCCCGTGCACCAGGTACGGACGCCCTGAAACGTCCACGACGGCGTGGGCCAGCGCTTCATCCAGGGGCACCGTGGCTTCGCCGAACCGGCGGATCCCGGCCTTGTTGCCCAGCGCCGTGCGAAGGACCTCGCCGAAGGTGATGGCCACGTCCTCAACGGTGTGGTGGACGTCGATGTGCGTATCACCGGTAGCCTTGACCGTCATGTCGATGAGCGAGTGCTTGCACAGAGCGGTCAGCATGTGGTCGTAGAACGGCACCGACGTGTCGATGTCCGAAACCCCGGTGCCGTCGAGGTTGATCTCCACGAGCACCGACGATTCGCTGGTGGCACGCTCCAGGCGTGCGCTCCTGGCATCGGCGGCGTTCGATCCGGTGGAAGTCATGGTCATATGTCCTTAGGAGAAGGAGTCGGGCGGCGCTCACGGCGCCGCTCGTTCAAGTTTAGGCTGGGAGCTTGTCCTGGGCGGCAAGGATGCCTTCCAGGGAGGTCAGGAAGGCTGTGGTTTCCGTCTCAGTTCCCGCGGTGACCCGCAGGTGGCCCGGAATGCCGACATCCCGGATGAGCACCCCGGCCTCCAGCAGTTCCTGCCAGACGTCATGGGGGCGGTCAAGACCTCCGAAGAAGACATAGTTCGAGTCGGATGCTGCCGGTTTGAGGCCCATCCTGGTCAGCTCCGTCACGATCCTGTCGCGCTGCTTCTTGATGTCCTCAACGTCGGCCATCAGCGCCTCGCGGTGCTGGAGGGCTGCCAGGGCGGTCGCCTGTGTGATGGCAGAGAGATGGTATGGCAGGCGCACCAGCCGGAGGGCGTCCGTCACTTCGGGGGCTGCTGCCATGTAGCCAAGCCGTGCGCCGGCCAAGGCAAAGGCCTTGCTCATGGTCCGGGTGACAATGAGTCGTTCCCTTCCGGGCAGCAGCGTCAGTGCACTTGGCGTGCCGTCATGCGCGAACTCGTGGTACGCCTCATCAACGATCACGATGGTTTGGGATGCCTCACCAGCAGCATAAACAGCCTCCACCACGTCAAGGGTGAGGCCGGTGCCAGTGGGGTTGTTGGGCGAGCAGAGGAAAACGACGTTCGGCTGCAGCTCCTTGACCTGCAGCGCTGCCGACTCGGCGCTCAGTCCGTAGCCTTCGGCGCGCTGGCCGACGATGTATTCCGTGTCGGTTCCGCTCGCAAGCAGGGGGTACATGGAATACGTTGGCGGGAAACCCAAGGCCTTGCGTCCCGGCCCTCCGAAAGCCTGGAGAATCTGCTGGAGCACTTCATTCGAGCCGTTGGCCGCCCAGATGTTGGTGGCGTCAAGGCCATGGCCCAGGTATTCGGCCAGGGCCTCCCGGAGGGCAGTAAACTCACGATCCGGGTACCGGTTCAGGCCTGCAGCAGCCTCTGTCACGGCGGCGCTGATTGCCGCCCGAACGTCAGCCGGAACGCCGTGCGTGTTTTCGTTGACGTTAAGCAGAATGGGCACATCCAACTGCGGAGCACCGTACGGGGTCAGGCCGCGGAGGTTGGTCCGGAGGGGTAGTCGGTTCAGACGTTCTAGCTGGTCATTCACCTGAACAGTTTAGTGCCCGGGCAGATACCCGGAAAATGTGACAGCACGCGGCACGCCCGGGACTGGCAGTTGGGCCGGCACTGATGGAGTGACCGCCCGCCCGCCATGGCTCCGGTCTGCGAACTTGCTGGTTTGCTAGCTTGCGGGAACAAACAGCTGCTGGCCCGGCACGACGACACCTGAGTTGAGGTTGTTGAGCTGCACAATGTCGGCGACCACGTCGCGGGTGTCGCGTTCCGGCGCCACAGTGCCGGCAATCGCCCAGAGCGACTGGCCGGACTGGACGGTGACCGAGACCGTCGGGGTGAGTGCGAGGTCAGAGGTGTTGTCGGCCGCCTTGGCGGGAGCGGTGAGGAATCCTGCCAGGAAGAGCAACAGAGCGGCCACAAGCACGAGCGGGATGCCTATGAGGACAACCTTTCCCCGCCTGGTGAGCCGCAACGGCGGCATGGATTCCTTGCGGGTCCGGGATTCCTGATCCGGCACCGAGGTGAGGTGCTGAACGGAGACGAACGTCGGACGGGAATCCTGCGAAGCAGATATAGCTGACATGAAATTAGCCCTCCTGGACCATACTGTGCTGCCCGGTGTGTTCGCGTCTGCCCTGGTTACCGCCCTGATGCACCGGATATTCGAAGCGGTCAGGGCGAGCAGAGAATTTACTAGAACACATATTCGAACTTTGCTTTCTCAGTTTTAGCACTTATCAACGAACATTGTCGAGACTCGCTAGAACAAATGTTTGAAAAAGCTCTGCGGCTGCCCTACGTTTGGAACAAAGGATCAACCACCTTCGTAGTTGATCAGCAGGGTCTGACAATTCAGGCCGGACGTTCCCGGCATCGCCGCCGGAAAGGCCGGCCGACGGAAAGGCAATGGCGAACATGGCAGCACCAGCCGCCGACGGCAGGGCGACCCAGCGGGGCCGGCAGCCCCAGAGGACACCCAAAGGGCTCACCGCACGCCAGAAGAAGATCCTGGAGACCATCCAGCGCTCCGTCAATGACAATGGTTACCCCCCATCCATGCGGGAGATCGGCGACACCGTAGGCCTCGCCAGCCTTTCCAGCGTGACGCACCAGCTGTCGCAGCTTGAAAAACTCGGATACCTGCGCCGGGATCCCAAGCGTCCGCGCGCCATGGAGGTCCTGATGCCGCTCACGCTCGATGGCGGATCCGCCAAGGGGGCAGGCGCGGCCAAGCCTGCGATCCTGCACGGCCTCGACGGAGGGGCAATTGCGGAGCTGCCCACTGCCATGGACACGGCAATGGTCCCCCTTGTGGGCAGGATCGCGGCCGGTGGTCCCATCTTCGCCGACCAGCTGGTGGAGGACGTCATGCCGCTGCCCCGCCAACTGGTGGGCCAGGGCGAACTGTTCATGCTGCGCGTGGCCGGTGACTCGATGGTGGACGCGGCGATCTGCGACGGCGACTGGGTAGTGGTCCGACGGCAGGCTGACGCCGTGAACGGTGACATCGTTGCCGCCCTGCTGGATGACGAAGCCACCGTGAAGACTTTCCGCCAGCGGGACGGCCACACCTGGCTGCTTCCGCAGAACACCCAGTACGAGCCAATTCTTGGCGACCACGCCACCATCATGGGCAAGGTTGTATCGGTACTGCGGTCGCTTTAGGACCTGCCCGCGCCGCCTTTCGGCTCAGGAACTCTCCCTGGCCAGCCTTTCCAGCGCCGCGAAGGCGATCTTACGGTCAGTAGTGGGCCAGAACGGCGGCAACGCCGCCCGGAGAAAGCCTGCGTAGCGTTCGGTGGCAAGCCGTGAATCCAGAACGGCAACCACTCCCTTGTCTCCGGTGGAGCGGATCAGCCTGCCCGCCCCCTGGGCAAGCCGGATCGCAGCATGCGTGGCAGACACGGACATAAATCCGTTGCCGCCGGCCTGCGCCACTGCGCGGGACCGTGCTGTCATGAGGGGATCGTCCGGACGCGGGAAAGGAATGCGGTCAATCACCACCAGCCGGCACGATCCGCCGGGGACATCAACGCCCTGCCACAGGGACATGGTCCCGAAAAGGCACGTATCCGGCTCGTCCGCGAACTGTTTGACCAGCGCTGTCATGGTGGAATCGCCCTGGCAGAGGATACTGATGCCCAGTCGGGGGCGTAACGCTTCAGCGGCCTCTTCGGCCGCTCGCCGTGAGGAGAAGAGGCATAGGGCACCGCCGCCGGAGGCCCTTATCAGTGCTTCAAGTTCACCCAGGGCCTCGGGCGAGGCGCCACGGCCGGGTTTCGGCAGGTGCCCGGCAACGTACAGGATCCCCTGCTTCGGGTAGTCGAAGGGAGACCCCACGTCCACCCCGGTCCAGCTGGGGGCGCCGTCCCCTACCAGCCCCAGTCCGCCGGCTGCCGGTTCAAAGGCGGACCCGATGGCCAGGGTGGCGGAGGTCAGAACCACCGTATGGCCGGCAAACAGGCCTTCGCGCAGCTTGCCTGCCACACTGAGCGGGGCAATGTTGATGAGCGCGGGAGAGGTCTCGTCAGGCTGCGAGTAGCCCTGCTGGGGATCAAACGTGCTGGCACGGGAGAACCACACAACCTCCCGGTTTTCCCGGGCCGCGACAAGTCGTTCGCAGAGTTCCAGAATCAGCAGGAGCCGCGAACGCGCGAGCTGCCGCCCGCCGTCGGCTGTTGCACTGCTGTCCCCCTTGGAGTCCGACAGGGCGGCGCGGCAGGCCTCGCGCAGCTGGTCGATACAGTCCAGCTGTTCATCGTTGAGGCCGTTGGGAAGCAGCCCGTTAGGCACCCCCGCGAGGGCGAGCTCAAGGTTGGCCGCCGCCGCGTTCAGGGCGTCGACGGTGATGGCGGTGTGCTTCCGGGCGCCGGCAGCGGCAGCGTGGACCATGGCCACGGAGAGTTGCCCGGATACGGCGCCGGTGACCCGGTCCTGGAGTTCGTGGGCTTCATCCACCACCACGACGTCGTACTCCGGAAGGACTGCCAGTCCTTCGAAGGCGCTGACGGCGAGCATGGCGTGATTGGTGACCACGACGTCGGCGTCGGCTGCGTCCTGGCGCGCCAGCTCGCTGAAGCATTCCGCCGCGAGCGGGCATTTCTGGGCCCCCAGGCACTCCATGGAGGTGACGGAAACCTGCCGCCAGGCGCGGTCGGTGACACCCGGCAGGAGCTCGTCCCGATCGCCTGTGGCCGTCTTTTCCGCCCACTCGCGCAGGCGCACCACTTCCTTGCCAAACTGGGACGAGGGCCCGCCCTGGGCAGCGGCGAAATGCGGCACGCTGGTGTCCTCGCCCAGGGAGAACAGCTGGCCCTCCGCAGGCTCCTCCGAGGGGAAGCCGCCTTCCAGCTTATGCCGGCAGACATAGTTGGAACGGCCTTTGACCAGGGCCACCTTGACGGGACGGTCCAGGGCCGGCGTGATGGTCTTCAGGAGGCGGGGAAGGTCCCGGCCGACAATCTGGGTCTGCAATGCGAGGGTAGCGGTGGAAACCAGGGTGGGCTTATCGCTGACAAGTGAGTGGGCAATGAGCGGAATCAGGTACGCCAGCGACTTTCCGGTACCGGTTCCGGCCTGCACCAGTAGGTGGTTGCCCGTTTCGATTGCCCTGGCCACCTGCCGCGCCATTTCGTGCTGGCCGCTTCGGCTTTGGCCCCCCATGCCGGCCACGGCACGGTCGAGCAGTTCAATCACGAACTGCTCGCCGGCCGTATCCGAAATCTCCCCGGCCGCCAGCTCAGTCATTACTGACGAATGATTCCAGTTCGGCCGCGAGGCCCTCACGGACCATCACCACCGCCCGTGTTCCGTCCTCGCCGTGATCCAGGCTGAGGATTTCGGCGTCGGTTTCATGGAGCTTGCTGATCAGGTCACCCCTGTTGTACGGAATGAGCAACTCCAGCTTGACGCTTGGCCGAGGAATCGATTCGCTGATTGCTTTGAGCAGTTCGGCGATCCCCTGGCCGGTCCGGGCTGAGACCACCACGTGTCGCGGTTCGCGCTGTTTGAGGCGCTCCACGACAAACGGGTCCGCGGCGTCCGCCTTGTTGAGCACGATGATCTCAGGAACCTTGCGGGCGTCCACTTCGCTGAAGACCTTGCGGACTGCAGCGATCTGGCCTTCCGGATCGGGGTGCGAGGCGTCCACCACATGCAGGATCAGGTCCGCGTCCGCAACTTCCTCCAGCGTGGAGCGGAATGCCTCCACCAGCTGGGTAGGCAGCGAGCGGACAAAGCCGACAGTGTCAGCGAGGGTGTAGCCCAGTCCGTCGGCCGTCTCGGCTTTGCGGACAGTAGGGTCCAGCGTGGCGAACAGGGCGTTCTCCACGAGCACCCCGGCATCGGTCAGCCGGTTCAGAAGCGACGACTTACCCGCGTTCGTATATCCGGCAATGGCAACCGACGGCACTGCATTACGACGCCGGTTGGCGCGCTTTGTTTCCCGTGCCGGCTTCATGGCGGCTATTTCGCGCCGCAGCTTGGCCATCCGGGTCCGGATCCGTCGGCGGTCCAGTTCTATCTTCGTTTCACCCGGACCACGCGAGCCCATGCCGGCGCCGGCGCCGCCCACCTGGCCACCTGCCTGGCGGGACATCGACTCGCCCCAGCCACGCAGGCGCGGCAGCAGGTATTCGAGCTGCGCCAGTTCCACCTGGGCTTTGCCCTCGCGGCTCTTGGCGTGCTGGGCGAATATGTCCAGGATCAATGCCGTGCGGTCAATCACCTTGACCTTCACGATGTCCTCAAGGCCGCGGCGCTGGGACGGTGCCAGTTCGGCGTCCACTACTACAGTGTCGGCGCCCGTGGCCATCACGACGTCCTTGAGCTCAAGGGCTTTGCCTGAACCCAGGAACGTGCCCGGATCCGGCTTGGCACGACGCTGCACCAGGCCGTCCAGGACCTCTGAGCCGGCAGTCTCGGCCAGCGCGGCAAGCTCGCGCAGGGAATTTTCAGCGTCGGCCAGGGTGCCTTCGATCCAGAGCCCGGCGAGCACCACGCGCTCAAGGCGCAGCTGCCGGTATTCGACCTCGGTGACATCTTCGAGTTCGGTGGACAGTCCGGCCACGCGCCGGAGCGCCCGGCGCTCTTCGAGATCCTGTTGGTCGCCGTCGTAACTGGTGTGTTCCTCGTCCAGGCGCGAGATCGCCTGGGCTTTGCCGAACACTCCCTTGCCGTTGCCGTCTACGCTGCCGGCGTTCCTTGCCGGTACGTCCTTGGACAGAATCCGGTCGATGACAGCTTGGATTTCCTCAGGACTCATATCCTGGGCTGCTGGATCGGAACCGGTGTTGGGCTGGCTGGTCATGGTCTCCTTTGAAGATTCGGCATTTCCAGAATAGTGCCGATTGGTTGTGAGTGGTGAAGTATTCGCGCTGGGCTGACGGCTTGCGGTCATCCTGGCCTCCTGGTCCTCTGCTCCTGCCTGGCGGAGCCGCGGCGTGCAGAACGGGGTCCACGCCCGGTCGATGCGTGGAGTGGTGGAAAAGGCGCCGGCAAAGTCAGGAAAGGACCAGCAGGAGGCTGATCTTTCGAGTTTGCCCGGCGGTCAGACAGGCGTCGAAGGCCTGGCTGGTTGCGCATTTGCGGAAGGTTGACACCTGCATCGCTGCGGGACGGGGCTGCGGGACGGGATTTGAAACCCGCGCCGGCTACTCGAAGACCAAGAACATGCCTTTCAGAATAGCAGACCACCAGCACGCGGTTTCCCATCGGCCCCTGCGGGCAACTAATCTGGCCAGTTATGGAGTCCGCACACTATTTCAGCGCATCGCCCGCCGGGCCGTTCACCCGCAAGCCGCTCACCGTGGAACTGGCCGGGGAAACGCGCAAGCTGCAGACCTCTGCGGGGATCTTCAGCCCGGACGGCATTGATAAGGGAACGGCTGTACTCCTCGCCGAAGTCCCGGCCCCTTCGCCCGCCGGCAACCTGTTGGACATCGGCTGCGGCTGGGGTCCGATAGCGCTGACCATGGCACTCCGGGCGCCACATGCCCGTGTGTACGCCGTGGATGTCAACGAACGCTGCATCACGCTGACGAACGAAAACGCCGCCCTGCTGGGCCTGGACAACGTCACGGCCAGCATGCCTGATGAAGTGGATCCTGATGTCCGCTTTGACACCATCTGGTCCAATCCCCCCATCCGGATCGGCAAGGCTGAACTCCATTCGCTGCTGAAGATGTGGCTTCCGCGCCTGGCACCAGGGGGCTCGGCCTGGCTTGTGGTGCAGAAAAACCTGGGGTCCGATTCGTTGCAGCGCTGGCTTTCCACGGAGCTCGGTGCATCCTTCACGGTCAGCCGCGAAGCCACGTCCAAGTCCTTCCGGATCCTGAGGGTCAGGAAAGCGTCCCGCTAGCCACAATCACTGCCGGGCCGCTCAGCTCGACATGTTCATCGCCGCCTGCGCCCGCAAAGAACTTCACGCCCACGACACCGCCCGGCACGTTGATCTGCCACGCGTCAGGGGCCTCCGCCCCTGCCCAATGCCTGATGGCGACGGCAGCGGCGCAGGCGCCCGTGCCGCACGACTGGGTTTCGCCGACTCCCCGTTCGTGGACCCGCATGGTCACCATGCCAATGCCGTCATGCACCAGGGGTTCGGCCGGGACCACAAACTCCACGTTGGTCCCGTGGGGTGGGACCGGATCCACGTGCGGAGCGGTAAAGAGCCGCATGCCCTCAAGCTGGGACAGTTCCGCCAAAGCAACCACTGTGTGGGGATTGCCCATGCTGACGGAGAGGGCAGGACGCGGTACTTCCAAGCCGTCCGCACTGACCAGCGAATCCATGGCCTTGGCGGTCGCGTCACCGGGGAAGATGAACTTCCAGGGACCCATGTCCACCGCGTAGTTGTCACCGGTCCGGACAACCGTCTTGACGCCGCCGCGGGTGCCAATGGTGAGCGCGCCGCCGTCGGGCAGGTCAATCAGGCCCTCCAGACGGAGGAAGTGCACAAAGACCCGGACCCCGTTGCCGCACATCTCGGACAGCGAACCGTCGGCGTTGCGGTAGTCCATGAACCACTCCGCCTCCGGGGCATCGGCCAGCAGTTCCCTGCCTTCGGGAAGGAACCGCGAAGGGACGGCCCGGATCAGGCCGTCACCGCCAATGCCGCGGTGCCTGTCGCACAAGGCTGCAGCCTGGCCGGCATCGACGGCGTGGACACCCTCAGGATCGGCGATCAGGACAAAGTCGTTGCCGGTGCCGTGGCCCTTCGAGAAGCGGAGACCACCCAAGGTCCGGAATGCGGGCTGCCTGGTCTCTGAAAGGGTTGCGTCCATGATTCAAGGTTACCGGCACAGTGCGGCGGCCAGCGGCACGAGCCGCGGATCCTGCCAGTCCAGCCAGGTGATCCGGGGGTCGGCGCGGAACCAGGTGAGCTGGCGCCGGGCGAACTGCCGGGTAGCCACGATGGTTTCCTCTGCCGCCTCGTCAACTGTCACCCCGCCGTCGAGCACCTTCAGGAACTGGGCATAGCCCAGGGCCCGGGGAGCTGTTTTGCCCTGCCGGAGACCGGCCGCATCCAGGCGCCTGACCTCTTCCAGCAGCCCGTTGTCCACCATGGAGTGCACGCGCGTTGCGAGGCGCTCACGGAGCACGTCCCGGTCCACGGCCAGCCCGATCTGGACCGCTGGCTGGAAATACGCGCGCCGGGGCATGTATGAGCTGAAGGGGCGGCCCGTCAGCTGGTGCACCTCCAGCGCCCTGATGATCCGCCGCGCATCTGACAGGCGCCCGGCCGAGACCGGGTCCACTTCACGGAGCCGGGCATGGAGAGCGTCCATGCCTGCCGTCTCAAGCTCGGTCTCCAGCTGCCGCCGGAGCTGAGGATCCGTGCCAGGGAATTCGAGGACGTCCAGCGCGGCCCGGACGTAGAGCCCTGACCCGCCCGCCAGGATGGCGCGCCGGCCCCGGGAATGGATGTCGGCGATGAGCTCCCGGGCCTGCTGCTGGAAGTCCGAGACGCTCGCTTCCTCCGTCACGTCCAGGGTATCGAGGAGGTGGTGGAGCACTCCCCTGCGTTCCGCGAGGGTGATCTTGGCGGTCCCGATGTCCATGCCCCGGTAGAGCTGCATGGCGTCAGCGTTGATGACTTCCCCGTCCAGCTCAAGGGCAAGGCTGACGGCAAGATCGGACTTCCCGGACCCGGTGGGGCCGACGACGGCAATGACCGGAGGGATGGCCACCGGTCAGCGGTTGCGGACCGGGAGTGCTGGCATGCCCAGCGACACTCCGGTGCGGCCTGCGCCGCCGCCTGAACCTGGCGTTGGCGCTCCGCAGGAGTCGGCCTGGGACCTGTCCCAGGCGTCCCCGGCACGGGAGCGCCTCAGGCTGTAGTCCTGCGGTCCCGGGTCCGCCACCAGGTGGAAGGCAGCGGCTTCCGTGATGGTGACTGTCACGAGGTCCCCGGGACGGGGCGCCGGGGCGCCATCGGGAACGGAGAAATGCACCAGCCGCTGGTCCCGGGAGCGTCCGGACAGGCGGTGGGTCTCTCCGGACTTGCGCCCCGACTGGGCCGTGACCATGACCTCGACCCGGCGTCCCAGCTGCTTGGCGTTTTCCTCGGCCGCGATCCTGTCCTGAAGGGCCGTCAGCCGTTCGAAACGTTCCTGGACGACTGCCTTGGGCAGCTGGTCCGGGAGGTCGGCGGCGGGCGTGCCCGGGCGCTTGGAATACTGGAAGGTGAAGGCCGTGGCGAACCGGGATTTTTCCACAATGTCCAGGGTGGCCTGGAAGTCCTCCTCGGACTCGCCGGGAAAGCCCACGATGATGTCGGTCGAAATCGCGGCGTGCGGGATCTTCGCCCGGACCTTGTCCAGGATTCCCAGGAACTTCGTGGACCTGTAGGACCGTTTCATGTCCTTGAGGACCTTGTCCGAGCCCGACTGCAGCGGCATGTGCAGCTGGGGCATCACGTTGGGAGTCTCGGCCATGGCATCGATGACATCGTCCGTGAAGGCCGCGGGATGGGGGCTTGTGAAGCGGACCCGCTCCAGGCCTTCAATTGCTCCACATGCGCGCAGCAGTTTGGAGAAAGCCTGCCGGTCGCCGAACTCCACACCGTAGGAGTTCACGTTCTGCCCCAGCAGCGTCACTTCGATGGCGCCGTCGTCCACGAGGGCCTGGATTTCGGCGAGGATCTCACCGGGACGGCGGTCCTTTTCCTTGCCGCGGAGCGCTGGCACGATGCAGAACGTGCACGTGTTGTTGCAGCCGACCGAGATGGACACCCAGCCGGAGTAGACCGAATCGCGCTTGGTGGGCAGTGTGGACGGGAAAACATCGAGGAATTCGAGGATTTCCAGCTGTGCTTCGTTGTTGTGGCGGGCCCTGTCCAGCAGCGCCGGGAGGGCTCCCACGTTATGGGTGCCAAAGACGGCGTCCACCCACGGCGCCTTCTTGAGAATGGTCTCGCGGTCTTTCTGGGCCAGGCAGCCGCCCACGGCGATCTGCATACCCGGGTTCGCGGCTTTGACCGGGGCCAGCATGCCCAGGTTGCCGTACAGCTTGTTGTCGGCGTTCTCCCGCACTGCACAGGTGTTGAACACGACCACGTCCGCGTGCTCACCCTCAGCCGAGACATAGCCGGCAGCTTCCAGCATGCCCGCCATCCGCTCCGAATCATGCACGTTCATCTGGCAGCCGAAGGTGCGCACCTGGTACGTGCGTGGCTGCACAGCTGTGTCGACGGAGGGGGCCGTGCCGGATGCTGGGGAAGGAATGGTCAAACTCACCTGTTAAGGGTACCGGGTCAGCGGAAACACCGCTTCGACCGGCAGCGCACACCGAAAATGCCTACTCGTCAAACAGAACATCCTCCGGGCTGCCCGTCTCTGTGTGGTCCCCGTGTGCATGGTCCGCGCCTGTGTGGTCCGCGTGCGAGGCGATCACCTCGCCCACAATCCGGAAAGCCTGCGACGGCTGGTACCCCTTGCGCGCGAGCATTGAGGCCAGCCGGCGGGAGGCCTTGTCCCGCGCGGCCCGATCGGACAGGTCAATGCCCGGGCGGAGTTTCCGCTCCACGAGCAGGCGTGCTGCCGCCTCCTCCTCTTCGTCGGACAGCTGCTCCAACGCGGTGGCGGCCGTCTCCGCTTCAATGCCTTTTTCAGCGAGCTCGCGGCGAAGGGCACCCTTGGCAAGCTTCCGGGACTGCGACCGGCTGCGCACCCACATGTCGGCGAACTCGGCGTCGTCGATGAGCCGCACTTCCTGGAATCTGTCCAGCACGGCCTCGGCAACGTCCTCGGGGATGTTTCGCTCCGCCAGCTTGCGCGACAGCTGCAGCCGGCTCTTGGCCGAACTGGTCAGCTGCCGCAGCACTATGGCGCGGGCAACGGAGGCGGGATCCGGTTCCGGGTCTGATGCGACCGAAGATTCCGGGTCGGGTCCCTCCGGTCCGAAACCGCGGCGTCCGCCCCGGCCCCGCCGACGCCGACCAGAGCCAGAGTCAGGACCCGGGCCGAAGGCCTGCCCGTCCGTGACGTCCGCGGTATCCCTAGAAGCCGTCAACAGCCTTCAGCTTCGGTGTGTCTTTGGAATCAGCTTCGGCCGGCTTGACGCCCACTCCGAGCTTTTCCTTGATCAGCCGTTCCAGTTCCGCCGCGAGCTCTGGGTTGTCGCGCAGGAACCTGCGCGAGTTCTCCATGCCCTGGCCCAGCTGGTCGCCGTCGTAGGTGAACCACGAACCGGACTTCTTGATGATGCCGTGTTCCACGCCCATGTCGATGATGCCGCCCTCGCGGGAGATGCCCTGGCCGTAGATGATGTCAAACTCTGCGATCTTGAAGGGCGGGGCCATCTTGTTCTTGACGATCTTTGCCTTGGTGCGGTTACCGACCGAGTCCGCACCTTCCTTGAGGGTCTGGATCCGGCGGACGTCAATGCGGATGGACGCGTAGAACTTGAGGGCCTTACCACCGGTGGTGGTCTCGGGGGAACCGAAGAACACGCCGATCTTCTCGCGGAGCTGGTTGATGAAAATAGCCGTGGTTTTGGTCTGGCTCAGGCGGCCGGTGATCTTACGCAGCGCCTGGCTCATGAGGCGGGCCTGAAGGCCCACGTGGCTGTCACCCATGTCGCCTTCGATTTCCGCACGCGGAACCAAGGCGGCCACGGAGTCGATAACAATAACGTCAAGGGAACCGGAGCCGATGAGCATATCCATGATTTCCAGCGCCTGTTCACCGGTGTCCGGCTGCGAGACCAGGAGCGCGTCCGTGTCCACCCCCAGCTTGGCGGCGTACTCGGGATCCAGGGCGTGCTCGGCGTCGATAAACGCCGCAATGCCTCCCAGCCGCTGCGCGTTGGCGACAGCGTGGAGCGCGACGGTGGTCTTACCTGAGGACTCCGGTCCGTAGATCTCCACAACTCTGCCGCGCGGCAGGCCGCCGATTCCGAGGGCAACGTCCAGGGCAATGGATCCCGTGGGAATGACCTCAATGGGGGCGCGTACTTCATCACCCAGCCGCATGACCGAGCCCTTGCCGAACTGCTTGTCAATCTGGGCCAGCGCTGCTTCCAGCGCTTTTTCACGATCCGGGGCTGCCGCCATGGTTCACACCTCTAATGTTTGTCGCTTTGGAGTGGCTTCAGTGGCCGTTTTGGTCACCTCTGACGCTAATGGCACCCTCTGACATTCACGCCGGATGACATCGGCTATGTGGATAAACCACTAGGAAAATCATAGCTTTACCCGAACAGGTATTCGAACAATCCTGCGGCGTGTCAGGGCAAAAGCCGTCAGTCCTGCTTCGGCTTAACGTCTCGGCCCAGGCGCCGCTCAGCGGGAACGTCCTGCACGTCGCAGACAGCCAGCCAGACTTTTCGGGGGCTGACTCCCGCGGCGAGGGCCTGGTCCGCGGTCCGCCCGCCCACTCCGGCAAGGACCAGGGTGCTGCTCAGGACACGGGAATAGCCTGCCCCGAATTCGTCGTCCATGAGGCGCCAATAGTCACTGATTCGCACCAATAGAGTCTCTCACGGCGCCGGACCCTAGAATTGTTGCCATGAGCAACTCCCCTGACGTCCCGGCTGCAGGTTCTGCAGACGATACAGTAGATGCGGCGCTGAGGACCGTTGAGCACCAGATCAGCGTCTTGTGGCGGCGCGCGCGCTCAGTCTCCCATCAGCTCTCGCGCCAGGTCCACCCTGACATGGAACCGGCAGCATACGGGCTGCTGACGGTAATCCGCCGGGAGGGTCCCATCCGGCTCACCGAGCTCGCGCTCAGCATCGGCGTCGGCAAGCCGTCCGTGAGCCGGCAGATCGCGTTCCTGGAGAGCATCGGGCTGGTGTCCAAGGAGGCCGACCCACTAGACGGCCGGGCCCAGTCCATCCGCCTCACGGACAAGGGCGAAGAGAAAATGCACCAGGTCCAGGATGCGCGGCGGCAGGTCTTCCGCGAGCGGCTGGGCGAGTGGCCGCTGGAGGAGCTGCAGACCCTGGCGCAATACATAGCCAAGCTCAACGCCATCTATGAACGCGACGGCTTTCCCAAGGATGGGCTGCCACCGCCCGATGTTTCCGCATAGCAGGCAAACGAAAGCCTCCGGCACTGCCGGAGGCTTTCGTTTGGGTTTTCGAGCTTTGTTGCGGGCTGCGTTACCTTGCGCCGGAAAGAAGGCCCGTGGAGAGCTCGTTAGTGAGCTCTGCATTCAGGTCACGCTCAAGGTCGCGGCCGTAGCGCTGCGAGAATTCCTGGGGAACTGTGTCCGGAACTGCAACGCCCTCGGCGACAGCAACACGGTCGCTGACTTCCCGGAGCATGCTGGACAACGGCACGTCCAATGCTGAGCAGATGGAGGATAGAAGCTCAGATGAGGCTTCCTTTTGGCCCCGCTCGACTTCACTGAGGTAGCCCAGGGAAACTCGGGCACTGTGCGAGACTTCGCGGAGCGTGCGGCCCTGGCGCTGGCGGACATCGCGCAGGACATCACCGATTTCGTGACGAAGTACAACCATCTTGCGCTCCTTCTGTTCGCTCTTAGCCTGATCGGCGAGGCCCACATCCTTCCAGCGGACAACGCCGTTTACGGATACGGGCTGCTTAACCATCTGTATCGCCTTGCTCCCTCATAAGTCCGGTCCGCCGTGGAGCGACCGTGGTGGTTTATTCATCCTAAGCGCCCCCGCTCTCCGGAAGCGACACAATGTAATAACTAATGGGTATAGGGATTTGTTCCCGGCTACTTTACGCCCGGTAGCTTCAGGAGGATAGGGCGGCGAGCAATCTTTCCAGTGCCGCCCCGCAGGCCTGTCCGCGGATCTCTGCACGGTTCCCGGTGAAGCCGTACTCGAAGGAGGCCGAGCCGTCCGCGGTGGCAATGCCGATGAACACTGTCCCCACGGCTTTCCCGTCATGTTCCTCGGGTCCGGCCACCCCCGTGGTTGATACTCCGATGTCCGAATTCAGGACGTTACGGGCGCCCGCGGCCATGGCAGCGGCAACGTCGCCGTCCACGGATCCGACGGCGGCCAACAGTTCGGAGGAAACGCCCAGGACATCGGACTTCACGGAGTTCTGATAGGCCACCACGCCGCCCTGGAGCATTCCGGATGCACCGGCAGTGTCTGCCAGGACCGCCGAAACCATGCCCGCGGTCAGAGATTCAGCCGTACCTACGGTTACCCCAAGGCCCTTCGCACTGCTCACGGCCTGTTCGGCGAGATGGTGAAGATTAGTCACATCGGCTCCTTCTTTGCCTCGTGGTGGGCTGCCTCGTTGTTGGGGCGTTCCTGCCTGGCATCGCGGACGGCGGGTCCTACGTCCCGGCCGTTCCGGCGCGTTTGCCGCGGGATCGTAGCCGGAGCGCTTCCAGGACGTATTCGCCGCCGGTCCACACTGTGATCAGCACTGCCGCCATCATGACTGCGAAGGCCACCCGAATGAGCCACGGGGCCAGGGCGGCGAGGGGCAGCAGATAGAGGAAGATTGCGGCGGTCTGCACTACTGTCTTGAGTTTGCCGCCACGCGAGGCCGGGATGACGCCGTAGCGGATCACGAAGAAACGCAGGGCGGTGATGCCCCATTCCCGGACCAGAATGACGATAGTGACCCACCACGGCAATTCCCCCAGGACGGAGAGCATCACCAGCGCGGAACCGATCAGCAGCTTGTCAGCGATGGGGTCGGCAATCTTGCCGAAGTCGGTGATGAGGCCCCGGCTCCTGGCGATGTCGCCGTCGAGCTTGTCCGTGTAGATCGCGACGGCGAACGCCAGTACCGCCGCCCAGCGCCAGAGCCCTGACTCGCTGTGCAGGCCGGGGGCATCCGCAAGGAGGAACCAGACGAAGAACGGCACCAACGCAATGCGGAGCATGGTCAGGATGTTGGGAAGATTCCAGATCCCCGCACTGCCTGAGTCGGCGGCGGTTGCTTCGGTGCTAGTCACCCTCCTAGGCTACATTCTTTGGGCTAGCGCCCGGTGAGTGACCAGGCGTCCTCTGAACCGTCCTCATCGTCTCCGTGCGAGCCCGGGGGCGAATCGGCGCCGTCGTAATATTCAACGTTCTGCGCGCGCTGATCCAGGTCGGCTGCCACGAGGTCTTCGGCATAGCCGCCCTGGGCGATATTCGCGTTGGCGTTGTCACTCAGGGCCGCCGTTTGCGAGTCCGCGGCAGTCGGCGCGTCTAGCCCCTTCATGGCAGCAAGCACAGCGGCGAGGTCGTCAGGTTTGACCAGCACGTCGCGGGCCTTGGAGCCTTCGGACGGACCCACCACTCCCCTGGATTCCAGCAGGTCCATCAGCCGTCCCGCCTTGGCGAAACCGACGCGCAGTTTGCGCTGGAGCATCGAGGTGGAGCCGAACTGCGTGGTGACCACGAGTTCGGTGGCCTGCAGCAGTACCTCAAGATCATCCCCGATGTCGTCGTCGATCTGCTTTTTCTGCGCTTCGGGGGCAACGTCGTCGCGGTAGACGGCCTTCAGCTGGCCCTTGACGTGCTCCACGACCTTGTGAATTTCGGATTCGGTCACCCAGGCGCCCTGTACGCGCATGGCCTTCGAGGCCCCCATGGGCAGGAACAGGGCATCGCCCTGGCCGATGAGTTTTTCGGCGCCGGGCTGGTCCAGGACCACGCGGGAGTCGGTCACGGAGGATGTCGCGAAGGCCATCCGGGACGGGACGTTGGCCTTGATGAGGCCGGTAACCACGTCGACCGAGGGCCGCTGGGTGGCCAGGACCAGGTGGATGCCGGCGGCACGCGCGAGCTGGGTGATCCGGACGATGGAATCCTCGACGTCGCGCGGGGCCACCATCATGAGGTCGGCCAGCTCGTCCACGATCACCAGCAGGTACGGGTAGGGCCGGATGACCCGCTTGGAGTCGACAGGCGGCTGGACCTTGCCTGCCCGGACCGCCTTGTTGAAGTCGTCGATGTGCTTGAAACCGTAGTTGGCGAGGTCGTCGTAGCGGGCGTCCATCTCGCGGACCACCCACTGGAGGGCCTCCGCGGCCTTCTTCGGGTTGGTGATGATCGGCGTGATCAGGTGCGGGACGCCCTCGTAGGCGGTCAGTTCGACGCGCTTGGGGTCCACCATCACCATCCGGACCTCATCCGGGGTGGCCCTCATCAGGATGGAGGTGATCATGGAGTTCACGAAGGACGACTTGCCTGCACCGGTGGCGCCGGCCACGAGCAGGTGCGGCATCTTCGCGAGGTTGGCTACGACGTAGCCGCCTTCGACGTCCTTGCCCACGCCCATCACCATGGGGTGGTCGGTCCGCCGGGCGTTCTGGCTCCGGAGCACATCGCCGAGGGACACGGTCTCACGGTCGGTGTTAGGGATTTCGATGCCGATGGCGGACTTGCCGGGAATCGGACTCAGGATCCGGACATCTGAACTGGCAACGGCGTACGAGATGTTCTTGGACAAGGCGGTGACGCGTTCCACCTTCGTGCCCGGGGAGAGCTCAATTTCGTACCGCGTCACGGTGGGACCGCGGCTAAAGCCCGTGACCTGGGCTTCCACGTTGAACTGGTTGAGGGTTTCCGTCAGCGACGCGACAATGGCGTCGTTCGCTTCGGTGCGCTCCTTGGGGATGGAGCCCGGCGTCAGGACGTCCGACGACGGCAGGGTGTACGTGACGTCGCCGGCCAGGGACAACTGCTCGGTCCGCTGCGGAATGGGGATAGGCAGCGGCGCGGGTGCTACCGGATTTGCCGGCACCTTCACCGGGTTCAAAGAACCGGCGGCAACCATGCCCGGCGTCACGAGCGGAATGGCTTCGGTGGCGTTCTCACCCGCCGCTGCCTTGCCTGCGGTGCCCAGTCCCTGGGCAGCCTTGATCTTCTCGACGGCGATTTCCGCCTGGGTGGGACGGCGGACGCCGGGCGCGAGGCTCGGCCCCTTGCTTTCGTTGTCACCGGCAGGCGCGTCGTCATCGATGACCGCGTGCTCAAAGGCTTCATCTCCGACGTAGCCTTCCAGGCCGGCGTCGTTCTCCTCGTCCTTGCCGAAAAGCCGCCGCCTTTTCTTCTTGGGCGCCGTGGCGGCCGGCGTTTCGTAGAGGTAGCTGCGGTCGTGTCCGGCGTCGTCGGCTTCCTGGAGGTCGATGCCCATGAGGTGCTCGTAGGCCCCGCGCAGGCGGCGGGGAATGGCACCAAACGGCGTGGCGGTGATGATGAGCAGCGAGACAAACGCCAGCAGGCCGTAAATTGCCAGGGGAACGGCCGCGTGGATGGCGGCCAGCGGTGATGCTGCGAGGAAGCCGAGCATGCCGCCCGCCTGGCGGAGCCCGTCGAAGCCCTGTGCAACGGTGGGCTGCCCGCCGAGGACGTGGGCCAGCCCGCAGCCAGCGAAGGTCATGATCAGGAAACCGATGCCCACCCTGTTGTTCCCGCGTCCGTCCGCCGGCCTCCTGAAGAGCCGGAAGGCGCAGACAAAGAGCATCAGCGGCAGCAGGAGGGAGATCCAGCCGAACGTGCCGTTGACCACGGCGTAGACCGTGTCCGGGAACCAGCCGGTCAGCCCCCACCAGGCGAAGGTGGCGATGAAGACACCGAGCCCCAGGTTGAACAGGGCTGCACCGTCGCGGCGTTGTTCCGCAGGCAGGTCGCTGACATCGTGGCCTATCCTGCGGACGCCGCCGCCCACCATATGGCCGATTCCGAGCCAGGCGCCGCCCAGCACGCGCAATGGCCACGGCTGGCGCTGTTCGACGGCGGGAAGCTGGCGGGTGCGGGGGGCGCGGGTGGAACTGCCGGTCCGGCCGGTCCTGGGCGTTGTGGAGCCAGTACCGCGGCCTGCGGAGCTGCCGGATTTACCGCCGGAGGTGCCGCCGGTATTTCCTCGGGGCGCGGAAGTAGTGCGAGTGGCCATACCTGCCACGGTACCCGAAGGGGGCCGGATTTCCGCGGATTTCCGCGGATCCGGGGCTTCCATGTTCGCTGCCCGAGCCAGGCCTGTGATGCTCCGACGGGAAAGGCCCGGTTCCGAGGAACCGGGCCTTTCGTCATTCCGGACACAGGTCCTGTGGCTGTTACGCCTCGAGGACCACCGGGATGATCATGGGCTTGCGGCGGAGCTTGCGGTTGACCCAGGTGCCGACCACACGGCGGACCACCTGCTGGAGCTGATGGGTGGTGTGGTCCGTGCGGTTGAGCACGGCTTCCTCCAGCGCAGCGTTGATCTTGGGAATGATTTCATCGAAGACGGCATCGTCTTCCGCAACGCCGCGGGCGTGGATCTCGGGACCCGAGACCACCTTCCCGGTGGCGCGGTGGATGACCGTGATGATGGAGATGAATCCTTCATCGCCCAGGACCTGGCGGTCCTTCAGGTCGGCGTCGGTGATTTCGCCGACGCTGGAGCCGTCCACATAGACGAAGCCGACCTCGACCTGGCCAACGATGTCCGCCTGGTGGTCATGAAGATCGATCACGGTGCCGTTGTCTGCGAGCAGGATGCTCTCGTCGGGGACCCCGGAGTCCAAAGCAATCTTGCCGTTGGCAATCAGGTGGCGGGTCTCGCCGTGCACCGGCATCGCATTGAGTGGCTCGAGGATGTTGTAGCAATACAGCAGTTCACCCGCGGCTGCGTGGCCCGAGACATGGACCTTGGCGTTGCCCTTGTGGATGACGTCGGCGCCAAGCTTCAGCAGGCCGTTGATGATCCGGAAGACCGCATTCTCATTTCCCGGAATCAGGCTGGACGCCAGGATGACGGTGTCGCCGTCTCCAACCACCACCCGGTGGTCGCCGTTTGCCATCCGGGACAGTGCGGCCATGGGTTCGCCCTGGGAACCTGTGGACATCAGCACCACCCGGTTATCCGGAAGGTTGTCGATGTTCTTGATGTCCACCAGGAGTCCCTCGGGAACGTCCAGGTAGCCCAGCTTCTCGGCGATCGCCATGTTCCGGACCATTGAGCGGCCCACGAAGGCCACCTTGCGGTTGTGCTTGGCCGCCGCATCCAGGACCTGCTGGACACGGTGCACGTGCGAGGAGAAGGAGGCGACGATCAGGCGCTTCGTGGCCTGGCCGAACAGCCGGTCCAAGGTGGGTCCGATTTCCTTCTCGGCGGTGGTGAAGCCGGGGACATCGGCGTTCGTGGAATCGGACATGAACAGGTCCACGCCTTCTTCGCCCAGTTTGGCGAAGTGGCGCAGGTCGGTGATGCGTCCGTCCAGGGGCAGCTGGTCCATCTTGAAGTCACCGGTGTGCAGGACGGTTCCGCCAGCGGTCCGGAGGAACACTGCGAGGGCATCGGGAATGGAGTGGTTGACTGCGACGAACTCACACTCGAACGGGCCGAACTTCTCCACCTGGCCTTCGGTGACGGTGAGGGTCAGGGGCCTGATCCGGTGTTCCTGCAGCTTCGCCTCGATGAGCGCAAGAGTCAGCTGCGAGCCCACGAGGGGGATATCGCTGCGCAGGCGGAGCAGGTACGGAACCGCCCCGATGTGGTCTTCGTGGCCGTGTGTCAGGACGACGGCCACAATGTCGGCCAGCCGGTTCTCGATGTAGGAGAAGTCGGGGAGGATCAGGTCCACTCCGGGCTGGGTCTCCTCCGGAAAGAGGACACCGCAGTCGACGACGAGCAGCTTGCCGTCGATTTCAAAGACGGTCATGTTCCGGCCGATCTCGCCCAGGCCTCCGAGCGGCACAATCCGCAACGTGTCCTGGGGGAGTTTCGGCGGCGTGACAAGGCCGGGAAGGGCGGTTTGGGTCATAGTGCACTACTTTCCAGGCGATTGCCAGGCAGGTCGTTGCCGATCAGGGGAACCTGATCAGGAAAAAACCAGCCCCGCTTGCGCCAAATCCTCGCGGATGGTTTCGATCTCGGCTTCGTCCGGCTCCACGAGGGGCAAACGGACAACCGAGTTGGGCAGGACTCCCTGCCATTTAAGAATTTGCTTGGCCGCGACTGCTCCCTGCACGCGCGTCATCGTTGCGCGCACCACAGGCTCGAGGCTGAAATTGATCTTCCGGGCGGTTCCAAGGTCGTTGGCATTGACGGCGTCAATGAGTTCCCGGAAGCGGCGGGTGGCAACGTGTGTTGTGACACCTACCAGCCCTACGGCACCCAGGGCCATCCATGGCAGTGTCAGTCCGTCGTCCCCCGAGTAGAAAAGAAGGTCAGTCTCGGCCATAACGCGTGTTGCCGCCGTGAAATCGGCTTTGGCGTCCTTCACGGCAACGATGTTCGGGTGCTGCGCGAGGCGGATCATGGTCTCGGGCGCGATGGGGATGGAGGAGCGTCCCGGGATGTCGTAGAGCATGACCGGGACATCAACAGACGAGGCGACGGTCTCGAAGTGTGCGCGTACACCTGCCTGGCTGGGCTTGTTGTAGTACGGCGTGACCAGCAGGAGGCCATCGACGCCGAGCGCGGCGGCCTGCCGGGAAAGATGCACGGAGTGTGCGGTGTCGTTGGTCCCGGTGCCGGCGATTATGGCGGCCCGCCCTCCGACTGCCTCCTTGACGGCACGGAACATTCCGAGGTTTTCCTCGTCGGTGAGGGTGGAGGTTTCCCCGGTGGTTCCGGTCACGACGAGGCCGTCGCAGCCGTCATCCACAAGCTTGACGGCCAACTCCGCCGCCTGCTGGTAGTCCACTTTGCCGTCGTTTGTGAACGGTGTGACCATGGCGGTCAGGAGGGTACCAAGAGCAGGAACGGTCGCGGAAGTTTCAGCCATGGAAAAAACGTTACCCTGTAGGCGGCTGGTTAGGACAATGCCGCCGGCGTGATGAACATCAAATTGCTTGCTTGCGGTGTCATCGGAACCCGCCGGTGAAGGGTCAGCGGAACTTCCGCAGCGCGCTCCGCTGGAGGATGGCCGTCACCACTTCAGTGCTTGTTCCGGCCGCCTTTTTCATCAGGAGGCCGTCCGGGCCCCAGAATCCGCTGAGCCCGCACGAGGGACCCAGCATGCTGGTTCCGCCAAGATTGGCCAGGATCGCGAACATTCTGTTGTCCATGGCCCGGGCTCCCAGGTGCAGTGCCAACCGGTGCGCCTCTTCGCGCGTGTAGACCGCCGAGACAGCGTAAACGTCCGCCCCTGCCTGCGCTGCATCGGTTGAGTGGGCTGGAACCGCGGCATCAAAGCAGATGGCGAGGGCGATTCTCCAGCCGTCCAGTTCAAGGAGGGCAGCACCTCCGCCGCGCACAAATATCTCCTTCTCCTGCCCATGGAGATGGGTCTTGAACGAGATCTCGGTACTGCCTTCGGGGTGGATGGCCAGGGAAGCAAGCCGCGGGGTGCCGTCCGATTCGCGGTAGGGGGCGCCTGCAACGGCAGTGATTCCCGTGCGGCGGCAGATTTCGCGGATGTCGCCCAGCCGGTGGTCGTCCGGGTCCAGCCAGTTCTCCTGGTCCTCCAGCAACGGCAGGTCGTAACCGGTGAGGGACAGCTCCGGAAATATCACCAGCCTGGACCCGTGGGATTCGGCATCCTCGATCAGGCGGACGTGCTCCATCGCGTTGGGGATGATACCGCCGTCGAGGGCCTGGTACTGGACAGCGGAAACAGTCAGGGCGTCGCTCACACCTTCATCCTAGGGAACGAGCATCCCGGGGAACGATGCATCTCAGGGAACGAGGCATTTTTCCGGATGCCACATCGCTTTCAGGATTTTGCTTCACCCGCCGTCATGTGCGGGTGCGGATGTGGACATGGATGGGATGCGGCTGCGGATGCGGCTGCGGATGCGGCTGCGGCAGGTTTCCCACCCGGGTGGCCACCAGGCGGCATCGCGGCAGGCTGACAGTACCTGCCCACTGCAGCCTCCCGCAGCCCCTCGGCCCAGCTCGCCAAACGCTGCGATGCCCTGATGTAGTGAAACAGTTCAACGGGCGTGAGGGCTTCGAGGTCAGTTTCGGCCAGCCTCCGTGCCAGTTCCGCTCCTGGCGGTTGGGCCGACAGAGTGACGCCCTCCTGTTGCCACTGCACGTCCTCCGACGATTCCCCCGTCACCAGTTGCCGGAAAAGGTAGTCCACGACGCCCGGGCTCATGGCCTTCGTCAGCCCCTGCGAAGGTGAGGGACGGCCGACGTCCCGGGCCGGCTGTGAGGAGCGGCTGGCGGCCATCGCCGCTGGTGCCACTTGCGTCGGTTGCGTGTTTTGCGCCGGTGCCGCTCTGGAGGAAACCGCCGTCCTGGATGAACCTGCCGTCCTGGATGAATCTGCTGTCCTGTATGAATCTGCTGTCCTGGATGAGCCCGATGGAGTCTGCATGGCATCAAGGATATTCGAACATATATTCGAATACAAGAGTTTCTCGCCGGATGGCCGAATCCTCGTCAGGTCCAGGGTCCACTCCAGCATCCGCTGCATCGCGCGGTCCGGCGTCCGGTGCCTGGCACCGCCGCCAAGCGCCCTTGTGTGAGAACATCGGCTCATGACCTCGCGTGCCACGGCAAGACCTTCCAGGGCGCCCGGAAGCTCATCTGCCGCATACCGCCTCCGTGGTATTGACGCTGCACGTGGTCTGGCGCTTCTTGGCATGATGGCCACACACCTCCTACCCACGTTCGAGTCCGACCCGGGCATGACCCCTACCTGGATCGGCCTCACCTTCTCCGGCCGGGCCGCTGCCTTGTTCGCCGTGCTGGCTGGAATCGGGCTGGCTCTGTCAACGGGAAAGCAGGTGCCGTTTGAGGGCCCGGCGCTGGGGGCGGCCCGCCGCGGCATAGCGCTCCGGGCGGGAGTGATTGCCGCCGCCGGGCTGACGCTTGGTGGGCTGGAAGTAAACCTGGCAATCATCCTGGTCCATTACGCTGTTCTGTTCCTGTGCATCCTGCCGTTCCTGGGCCTGAAACCGAAGGCACTGTGCATCTGGGCTGCCGGCTGGATGCTGGCATCCCCGGTACTCGCTTACCTGCTCCGCCCGTGGCTCATGGCTTCTTCCCCGCAGCTGATACTGGACCACAATCCGGCCTGGGAGGACCTTGGCACGCCCTCCCAGCTTCTGGGAGATGTGTTCTTCACCGGTTACTACCCGGTGTTCCAGTGGCTGTCCTACCTGCTGGTGGGCCTGGCCATCGGCAGGCTTCCGTTGACGAAGGCGCGTATTCCGGTCCTGCTGCTGGCCGGAGGAACGGTGCTGGCTGTCCTCGCCAAGGCGCTGGGCGTAGCGGCGATGGAGAACTGGGGCGGCAGGGCTGCCCTCCAGCAGGTACTCAACGCCCCGGACTATCCGCTGGATAGCCTGTTGCAGGTCAACCTGGCGGGCGTACAACAGGAGGGATCGTGGTGGTGGCTTGCGACGGTGGCGCCGCATTCCGGCACCACCCTTGACCTCGCACACACCTCCGGTGTTGCTGCGGCCGTGGTGGGGGCATGCCTCTTGCTGGGCCGGCTCGCGGATTGGCTCAACCTCGACCTGTTGCTGCCCCTGCGCGGCGCCGGCGCCATGACGCTAACGCTGTATAGCGTTCACGTCTGGGTGGTGGCGGCGTTCTACCTGAAGCCGCTGCCCGCCGGCTGGACGGAAGAAGGAATGTACTTTGCGCATGCCGCCACAGCCGTCATCGTGGGCATGGTGTTTGTCCTGCTGAAATGGCGGGGCCCGCTTGAATGGCTGGGCCACGCGGCAAACCAGCTGGGCCGTCATTCAGGAAGCGGACTTCGCTAGCCAGGACTCCGCCAGCGAGGGGGATCCGTGCTCCCTGCCGGCACAGCCGTCAACGGTCAGACTGGAACTTTTCCGCGAAAGAGCCGGACGGCGTCGCGCATGGAAGCGCGGGCGCGCTTGCGGTCCCCGGCGGCATCGTAGGCGCAGCTGAGGCGGAACCAGGAACGCCAGTCATCGGGCGCCGTCTCAGCCTCTGCACGGTATTTTTCGAATTCCTGGTCCGCCGCGGCGCGGACGATCCTTCCGCCGGGAGTGCGCGGCAGGTCATCCACAGGCAATCCGCCCTCGGCTTCGAGGACCTTGGCCATCTGCTCCGTGCGCGCCCCGAACATCAGCTCACGGATCATGGCCCACGCCCCGATGACGGGAAGTACAAGGTATCCGGCACCAATGGCTTTGGCCGTCAGGTTACTGTCCATGAGCAGCAGAACGGAACGCTGGAAAGACACCACCAGGTAGAACACCAGGAGGGCCGTTACGGCACCCACCCAGATCTTGGTCCGGTTTTTGCGGAAAACCTCGATGAACCCCACGGCTCAGAACCCCAGGTCCAGGTAGCCGTCCAGGCCCACGGTGAGTCCCGGGTGCGCGGCGACATTGCGGAGGCCCAGCAGGACCCCGGGCATGAAGGAGGCCCGGTCAAACGAGTCGTGCCGGAAGGTCAGCTGCTCCCCCGGCCCGCCGAGAAGCACTTCCTGGTGTGCCACGAGGCCGCGCAGCCTTACGCTGTGCACGCGGATTCCGTCCACGTCGCAACCCCGCGCGCCGGCACGTTCGCTCGTGGTGGCATCAGGGCTGGGCGGGACGTCTGCGGCTGCGCGCTCCGCAGCGATGAGCTGGGCAGTGCGGACTGCAGTGCCTGACGGTGCATCCACTTTGTCCGGATGGTGCAGCTCGACGATCTCGACTGACTCGAAGTATTTTGACGCCTTCGCGGCAAGTGCCGATGCCAGCACCGAACCGAGGGCAAAGTTGGGGGCGATCAGCACGCCGGTTTCCGGCTTTGCCGCCAGCAGTGCTTCCAGGGTTGCGAGCCGCGAGGCGTCCCAGCCGGTAGTTCCCACGACAGCATGCATGCCGTGCTCGACGGCGAACCGGACATTGGCCTCGGTGCTTTCAGGAACCGTCAGGTCCACCACATACCTGGTCCCGGACGACGCCAGCTGGTCCAGTGAATCGGCGCGTCCCAGCGCGGCGACGAGCTTCATGTCAGCGGCGGCTTCAACGGCCTTGACGGCTTCGGCGCCCATGCGCCCGTTGGCGCCCAGCACGGCGACAGCTAGTTGTTGGGTCATGGCGTTAACCCTACCGTCGGGCCGGGGCGTGGGCTGAACCGGAGGCTGTGCGTTACCTCCCATCCTCCCGACCTGCCATACCGGTCACCGGCGCGGTCAGCCGCCCGTGATGTCCTTTGGCGGTCAGCCTCCCGCGCCCACCCATTCCACGGTGCCGTCGGTAAAGAACTGTTCCTTCCAGATGGGCACCTGTTCCTTGATCCGGTCCACCAGCTCGGCACAGACCGCGAAAGCCTGGCCGCGGTGCGCAGCCGAAACGGCACAGACGAGCGCGGGATCCCCGATCTCCAGCATCCCGATCCGGTGGGCAGCCCAGATCCGCACGGGCTGCGGAGAGGGCCCTGCTGCGTCCTGTTCGGCCGCGAGCCGGGCGACGACGTCGGCCATCACTTGGTGGGCGGTGGGGTGGGCGCTGTAACTGAGGCGCTGCACTGCCTTCCCGCCGTCGTGGTTCCGGACGACGCCGCTGAAGCTCACCACTGCCCCGGCGGTGTCTGATTCCACGGCCGCAATGGCCTGGTCAACCGAGATGGGTTCGGCGCTGAGGACGGCGTGGACCACCTCGAAAACTGATTCAGTGCCCATGGCCGCCCTCCAGCTGGTCGCACAGGTGGCCGATGACGGGATCCAGGACGGACAGCCCGTCCATGACTCCCTTGGGCGATCCGGGCAGGTTGACGATGAACGTGCTGCCATGCGACCCGGCGTGCCCCCGGCTCAGCGCAGCGAGCGGCGTCTTGGCCGCACCCGCCTGCCGCATGGCTTCCATGATGCCCGGGATTTCACGGTCCAGCAGCGGGAGGGTGACGTCAGGGGTCCGGTCGTCAGGGCTGAGGCCGGTCCCGCCGCTGGTGATCACGACGGCGGGATGCTGGGTCAGGAGGGCTCGTATGGCCGCCCCGACGGGCTCGCCGTCCGGGACCACCATTGCGGGGAAGGCTTCAAACCCGTGTTCGGTAAGCCAGTCGATGATGATCGGACCGGTCTCGTCCTGGTAGATGCCCGCAGCGGCCCGGGTGGAGGCGATGACAACTCCTGCCTTCCGCCCCTGCACATCCCCGTGCCGGTGCGGTTCCGGAAGGTTAAGGGTGTTCCCGGTAATGCTGCTCATCGTGTCCAGTCTCCGCTCTTGCCGCCGCTTTTCGCGAGCACTTTGATGTCCGTGAGCACCGCATGCTTGTCCACGGCCTTGATCATGTCGTAAACGCTCAGGGCCGCCACCGAAGCAGCTGTCAGGGCTTCCATTTCCACGCCCGTGACACCGCGGGTCTTGACCGTGGCTAGGATGGCTACGGAATCTGTTTCCAGCTCAAAGTCGACTGTCACCTTCGACAACGGCAACGGATGGCACAGCGGAATCAGGTCAGGCGTCTTTTTTGCGGCCATGATACCTGCCACCCGGGCCACCGCCAGGGCATCCCCCTTGGGCAGGCCGCCAGATCCCAGCAGGCCCAGCACTTCCCTGGTCGTGCGCACGGTGGCCGTGGCGGTGGCTTCGCGGGCGGTTTCGGCTTTCGCTGAAACATCCACCATCTGGGCGGTGCCGTCTCCGCGCAGGTGCGTCAGCGCGGACGGGCTCTGTTCTGCATTCACAGCATCCATACTTCCACCTCGTCGCCTGCAGCGAGCGCCGCGACCCCTTCAGGCACGTGCACCAGCGCATTTGAACCAGCCAGGGCATGCATCAGATGGGAGCTTTCGCCGCCCTCGAGCCGGACGGTCCCGTCAGCCCCCAGGCTCCCCCGGCGGACCTGGTGCTTGTGCTCGGGCGACGTGAGTCCATGGGCAAGCCTGGCCCGGACCGGTATCCGCGGCGCCGGAGATCCGAAGAGCCCGGACAGCACGGGACGGAGGAACATTTCGAAGGAAACCAGGCAGCTGACCGGGTTCCCTGGAAATCCTAGGAAGGGCACGGCGTCGAAGGTGCCGATTCCCTGGGGCCCGCCGGGCTGCATGGCCACGTGGAGGAACTCGGCCGGCTGCTCTTCCATCGCCTGGCGCACCACCTCATAGGCGCCTTTGCTGACCCCGCCGGTGGTGACGATCAGGTCCGCCACCGGCCGGTTGGCACGCAGGACGGCGCGCAGCTCCTCCGGCCTGTCGGTGGAGATCCCGGTGCGGAGCACCGAGAGGCCGGCCTGCCGCATGGCGCTTTCCAGCAGTGTGCCGTTGGCATCGTAGATCTTGCCTTCACGAAGCGGCTGCCCAGGTTCCACCACCTCGTCCCCTGTGGTCACCAGGAGGACCGTAACCGGCCGGTACACGGTGACTTCCGCGATGCCCAGTGCCGCCAGGAGTCCCAGCTGCGCCGGGCCCAGGAAAGTCCCGGCGGCCAGCGCCCGCTCGCCTGCCGGGACATCACTTCCCACGGACCGGACGAACGTTCCGGCTGCAGTGGACGGCAGCCACACCGTATTTTCCCGGTTCCCGGCGTAGTCCTCGTTCCCGGTGCCTGGAAGCGGGAACGTGTCGGGAACGGCACGTTCCACCGGCACGACGGCGTCCGCTCCGGCTGGGATCATTGCTCCAGTCATGATGGGGGCGGCCGTGCCGGTCTCCAGCCGGGCGGGGATGGCTCCGGCCGGGACGGGGTCCACGACCCGCAGCTCCGCACCGCCGTCGGGCAGGTCAGCCGTGTTGACGGCAAAGCCGTCCATCTGTGAGTTGGCGAACGGCGGGAGGCTGACAGGCGCCGTGACGTCCTGCGCGAGGCCTTTGCCCAAGGCGGCCCCGAGGGGCAGCGTTTCTGTCCGGTCCGCGGACCGCAGGTGCGTGAGCAGCTTCTGCACGGCTGCCCGGTGGGCAGCTACGGACCGTGCGGCGTGGCCTGCTGTTTTTGTGCCTGCCCCGCGGGCAGCTTCCGGGTGCGTGCCGCCGTCGTGCGTGCCGCCGTCGTGCCTGCCGTGATCCTGGCTGGGCTCCGGACCGGAACCGCCGGTGGAAGCCTCGGCGTGCTGATGCGGAGGGCTGTGCATGTTCCTGCCTTCGGTTGCGGCCGTCATGGTCTCACGTCAACTCTAATCGTGTGGAACCCCGTGGCTCCGTCCGGCGCAACCGGCCGGCGTTCCTCCGCCTGGGGTTCGCCATTGAGGTTTGTGGCCCGCACCTGGACCTCGTATTGCCCTGGCGTCAGGTCAATCCCGAGCGTCCACTGGTACCACGTATCCAGCGAGATCCCGGGTGCAAGTCCGGCCGTCTGCCAGGGTCCGCGGTTGACCCGGAGTTCCACTTTCCCGATGCCCGTGTGCTGCGCCCAGGCCACGCCTCCGAACATGACTTTTCCGGCTGCAACCTGCCGGCCGCTGCGTGGCACGTCGATGCGGGACGAGGTCTTGATCGGCCCCCGGTCGGACCAGCCGCGCGGTGTCCAATATCCGACGTCGTCCGCGAACCGCGTGACCTTCAGCTCGGTCAGCCACTTGGTTGCGGACACGTAACCGTAGAGCCCCGGCACGATCATCCGGACCGGAAAGCCGTGTTCCAGCGGCAGGGGTTCGCCGTTCATCCCGACCGCGAGGATCGCGTCCCTGTTGTCCATGAGGACTTCGAGCGGAGTCCCGGCAGTCCAGCCGTCCGAGCTCCGCGACAGCACCATGTCCGCTCCGGTTTTGGGGCCGGCCATGGACAGCAGCTCCCGGACCGGCCAGCCAAGCCAACGGGCATTGCCAATCAGGTCGCCGCCCACCTCGTTCGAAACACAGGCGATGGTCACATGCCGTTCCACGAGGGGTTTGGCCAGAAGCTCCGCGAATCCCAGTTCAACCTCGTGGTCGACCATGCCGGTGACCCGCAGCTTCCACGTGTCGGGGTTTATCGCGGGTACGGACAGGGCGGTATCGATGCGGTAGAAATCCCGGTTGGGCGTAACCAGCGGCTCCATCCCGTCCAGGCGCACCTCCGCGCCGGCCGGAATGGTCGGTGCAGGTGATCCGGCGGCCGGAAGCTGCAGACGCTGCCTGGCTTCGTTGATGCCGGCAGCAGCGCCCCGCCAAGCCGCGGCAAGGACGCCGCCCAACGCCGTCACCACGGCACCGCCTAGTAGGAGCTGCAGGAAGGTCCGCCGGGCGGCATTCCCTCCTGATTCCGCGGCCTGCGCCTGCCACTCCGCCAGCCGTCGGATGAGCTGCCTTAGGAGTATCCCGCCCAGCACCGCGGCCACCACAGGGACCGCGACGGCGTTGGGTGTCATCTGCGGCCGGGTAAGGACGGCGGCCACTCCGACCAGCCCGAAAACTGCAATGACGGCGACGCCGGCAAACCGCCTGGCCTGTTCGAGCATTCCGGCCAGCGCGGCCAATGCCGCAATGACAAGCACCATGCCGGTCAGGAGGGCTGCCTTGTCGGCCGTCCCGAACAGCGCGATGGCCGCGTCCTTCACCCCTGGCGGAACGGCGTCGATCACGGCTCCGCCAACCGCCGTCATGGGCGACAGTGACGGGCTGACCAGCCCCGCCAGGAGTTCGCCCAGCACCACGCCGGTACCGACGGCGGCTACGCCGGAGGCGGCAGCCCACTTCCGGCCCGGGCCTGGGGTTGTCGGGCCTTGTGGTTGGGGGTCTTGGGTTTGGGAGTCTTGCGGTTGGGGCTCTTGCGCGGCCGGCTTATGCGGCGCAGTGACTCCCTTCCCTGTCATGCTGTTGGGTTCATGAGGCATGGTGACTCCCAGACTTGTGGTGCTGTTCGGCTGAATTAGTGGCGCCATCCAGGGCAGTCCTGCCAGTCCCAACGGGAGAAGGATGTCCCTCCGCGGGCAGATGCAGCGTGAAGCGGCACCCGTCGTCGAGGTTTTCCACTGCGACGCTGCCCCCGTGGGCACGGGCGATCCCTGCCACCATGCTCAGCCCTACCCCGGCGCCGCTGTACGGCGCGTTGCCGGCGGCGTCGGGCTGACCTGGATCCAGGCGCGCCCGGCTCCCCTGCCACCCGGTATCGAAAACGTGTTTGAGGTCCTCCACCGGGATTCCACCGCAACCGTCCGTGACGGAAACCGACGCACTGCCGTTATTGCGGCCCACCATGACGGTGACATGCGACCCGGGCCGGCTGTAGAGGATGGCATTCAGGACAATGTTTCGGACCGCCCGTCCGATCGACGGCCCGTCGGCGAGGGCCAGGCTCTCCCGGCGTCCCCCACCGTCGAGGGTGATGCCCCGGCGGGCCGCGAGTGGCGCCAGATCGGCGAGGGCGTCGCTGGCCAGGTCATACAGATCCAGCGGTTCCGCGTTGAGCCGCAGAGTTCCGGCCTGGATCTTGGACAGTTCCAGGAGGTCGTTGACCATGGCCGCCATCTGGTCCGTCTGCGCAATGATGGTGCGGTGGTAGGCGGAGGGATCGGCTGCCATGCCGTCCTCCAGTGCTTCCGCCATGGCGCGCATGCTGGCCAGGGGTGTGCGGAGATCGTGCGAGATCCAGGACACCAGTTCCCTGCGTGACTTCTCGACGGCGGCCTCCCGCTCCCTGGATTCCTCAAGCCGGCGGCTGCTCAGGGCAAGTTCACTGGCAAGCGCGGAAAGTTCTGAACCCATCACGGCCGCTGCAGGCCCGGCTTTCTCGCCCCTGCCGATACTCCGCGCGGCCTCCAGGAGGATGCGGGCATTCCGCGAGACCCTCGCGCCGAGCATCAGGGCTATGGCGACGGCAGCCGCGGATGCCACAGCCAGGATGTACCACATGACTTCCAGGTCCCTGGCCGAGATGAACATCGCGTTGAAGGCGCTGACCATGCCCGCGGTGAGGACAGCGACAGTGGCCAGGACAACCACGCAGATCTGGACGGCGAAGGACGCACGGCGGAGGAACTTCAATACCAGCAGCGCGGCGGCCCCGAGGACGACCGCCCATAGCAGCGCCCAGCCGATGATCGCGAAAAGCTCACTGCCCTGCATCTGAGGCCTCGCTCAATTCCTGCGGGACTGCCGGAACCTCGGAACGCGCATTTTGGGGATCTCCCGGACTTCCCGGACCGGCAGGGACGTCCAGCCGGTATCCGACTCCCCATACCGTTTTGAGGAAGACCGGATGCTGGGGGTCCTCCTCGATCTTCTCGCGCAACCGCCGGACGTGGACCGTGACGGTGGAGAGATCACCGAAATCCCACCCCCACACGGCTTTGATGAGGTCTTCCCGGCTGAACGCCTGGTTCTGCCGGCGGAGCAGGAAGGCCAGGAGGTCGAACTCACGGGCGGTCAGCGACAACGGGGTGCCTTGATGGGTGACGGTGCGGGCTGAGGGATTAAGTTCGAAGCCCGCCACTTCCACCGGAGGCTCGGGCGTGAACTCCTGCAGGCTCCGGCGGAGCACCGATCTGACCCTCAGCACCAGTTCCCTCGGCGAGAACGGCTTGGTGATGTAGTCGTCGGCGCCGACCTCCAGTCCGAGGATCCTGTCGTCTTCGGTGCCAAGGGCCGTGAGCATGATCAGCGGCACAGTCATGGTTTTCCGGAGCCGGCGGCAGACCTCCACCCCGTCCAGTCCGGGAAGCATCCGGTCAAGGATGACCAGGTCCGGATGCCTGGATGAGGCCAGCTCCAAGGCCACGAACCCATCGCGGGCAAGGTCGACCTGGAAGCCGGCCTGCAGCAGATAGTCCCGCACCACTCCAGCGATGGTCTGCTCGTCCTCGACGAGCAGGATGCGGCGATTGCCGACGTCGGCCGTTACCTGCGGCTGGGACCTGTTCACTCCTCCAGCATAGGTTCGCGGGAAGGCCGCGGAGCCGGTCCTGGCCGTCCAGAGCGGAACCGTAGGACTTCCGTAAGATTCCCCGGCGTCATGGGCGTGATGGTGGGGCCCAAGGTGGCGTAGCCTGAATTCATGAGTGTTCAGCTAGGCATGCCGCAACCCCGTGAGGGTTCGGGCTCCAGCCTGCCGCATGCCACCCGTCCGGCGGACGCGCCGCCGGGACTGCTTGATCGTTATGGGCGCCGTGCCACGGACATGAGGCTGTCCCTGACTGACAAATGCAACCTGCGCTGCACCTACTGCATGCCTGCCGAAGGGCTGGAGTGGCTGGCCAAGCAGGCAGTGATGTCAGCTGAGGAGATCGTGAGGATCGTCCGGATCGGTGTGGACCGGCTGGGTGTGCGGGAACTGCGGCTGACGGGCGGGGAGCCATTGGTCCGGGCGGACCTGATCGGCATTATCGGGGCCATCAGGAGCAACCACCCCGACCTTCCCATTTCCATGACAACCAACGGTGTGGGGCTGGACAAAAAAGCGTCGGCCCTCAAGGCAGCCGGCCTTACCCGTATCAATGTCTCGCTGGACTCCCTGCACGAGGAAACCTTCGCGAAACTGACCCGCCGCCCCTTCCTGGACCGTGTGCTGGCAGGGGTGGACGCGGCCTGGGCGGCCGGGCTGGGCCCCGTCAAGCTCAATGCCGTACTGATGCGGGGCATCAACGACGCCGAGTCGCCGTCCCTGCTCGCCTGGGCTTTGGACCGCGGCTACGAACTGCGATTCATTGAACAGATGCCGCTGGACGCGGACCATGGCTGGACGCGCCGGAACATGATCACGGCAGCCGAGATCCGCGGGCTGCTTTCAGTGGACTACGTCCTGAGCCCGGACCCCCGTGCCCGTGACGGAGCACCCGCGGAGCGCTTTGAAGTACGACGCCGGGTGGCCGGGTCCGCGGACCCTCAGGGACCTGTGCTGGGAACCGTCGGAATCATCGCCTCTGTGACGGAACCGTTCTGCTCCGATTGCCGGCGGACACGGATCACCGCCGAGGGCAAGATCATGAGCTGCTTGTTCTCCCGGGAGGAGTTTGATCTCCTGGGGCTCCTGCGCGAAGGGGCCAGCGACGATGCCCTGGTCGAACGATGGCAGGACGCCATGTGGGTCAAACCCAAGGCACACGGTATGGACCATGTAGGACTTGACGCCCCGGACTTCGTCCAGCCGGACCGCAGCATGAGCGCCATCGGAGGCTGAATTTCTTGAACGTACGATACTTCGCTGCCGCACGCGCCGCCGCGGGTGTGGAAGAGGAGCGGTTCGACCTGCCCGCCGGCGCCACGGTTTCGGACCTGCTGCAGGCTGTTCTGGGAGTGGAACGGCCGGAGCCGCCGGCCGGCACACCGCCCCTGCCGCGCATCCTGTCCCGCAGCAGCTTCCTGCTCAATGAGGTGGCGGTGCGGGACCGGAGTGTTGTCCTTGCGCCGGGGGATGTTGTTGACGTGCTTCCGCCGTTCGCCGGGGGCTAGGCACTTCCAGCTTGGACTAAACATTTGAGGTTGTACGCTGTCGACCCACCGGTCGTCCTGCGGCCTCTGGTTGACGTGGATCGCGGGAGGACACAATCCCAGCCACTGATGACCCGGTCGATCGCGGTGTTATCCACATAGGCCCTCGCCTTCGCCGTTTTTGTCGGTGCCTCGCAGGATGATTTGAGTATGGAACGAATGGCAGCGGGTGAGGCAGCAGAGGCTCTAAAGTCTTCTGTCGCTGCGCTCGTTGTCCACGTCGGCCGGGCGACCTCTTATTCGGGTCCTATCGGTGCCGACCCGCTTCGGGAGCAGGCGGATGCGTTCCTGGACGGGCTGGCCGCGATTGCCCGGACGGAAGCCCAGCTGGCCGCACTGAAGGTCTTGTTGGCCAGGGGTTTTGAGCAAGCAACTCACGCCATGGCCCCGCCTGTCACGTCGCCGCAGGAACACACCGCCCAGGAGATGGTCGTGGTCGCGGAGGTCGCGTGCGTACTAACAGTGAGCGAACGCGCCGCCAGTGCCCTCCTTGCCCAATCCCGGGAGCTCACCACCACCTTGCCTTTGACCCTGGCCGCGCTGCAGGACGGGTCGATTTCGTGGCAGCACGCCCGGGTGATGGTCGATGAAACCACAGGCCTGGACCCGGCGGGCGCGTCGGCCTTGGAGGGGCACTTCCTGAATCCGGACCCGGCCGCCATGTGCGCCGCCGGGGAGCTGGTCCCGTCCCGGTTCCGGGCCAAAGCCCGGACTTGGCGCGAACGCCACCATCCTGTCAGCATCGAAATCCGCCATACCCGCAGCATTCTGGACCGGCGGGTCGAGTAAGCCCCGGACCGGGACGGCATGGCCTGGCTCGCCGCCTACCTGCCCGCCGATACCGCGGCAGGGATCTGGGACCGGACCACTACCGCAGCCCGCGCACTGCAAAGCCCGGGAGAGGGCAGGACGCTGACGCAGCTGCGCGCGGACACCGTAGCGGCCTGGCTCCTGGAAGGCGTCACCACCGGCACCGGCAGTACGGCCACTATTACCGGCGCCGGCACCACGATCGCTGGCACCAGTGCTGGCACCATGCGTGGCATCAGCACCGTCGGCACCACGACCACTGGTAGCACGATCACTGGCAGCATTGCAGACGGCACCAGGGCAGACGGCACCAGGGCAGACGGCACCTCGACCGGCACAACAACCACCGGCGGGGTGCCCTCACCCAAAGCCCAGGTCCTCATCACCGTCCCGGTGTTCGCCCTCATGGGCCTCACCGACGAACCCGCCACCCTGGACGGGTATGGCCCCATCCCTGCCTCAATGGCCCGCCGGCTCGTCGCCGACGGCGCCGAGTCCTTCCACCGGGTCCTGACAGACCCCCGCGACGGCGCACCCCTGGAAATCGGCCGCACCAGCTACCGCATCCCCGCAGCCATGCGGCAATGGCTCCGCATGCGCGACGGAAAGTGTCCCTTCCCTGGCTGCAACAACCACTCCCTGGACAACGAAGCAGACCACCTCCTCGCCTGGACCCACGGCGGTACCACCGGCATCACCAACCTCGGCCAACCCTGCCCGAAACACCACAAACTCAAACACACCACCGCCTGGAAACCCACCCAAGCCACCAAAAACAAACCACCAGGCTGGACCTCACCCACCGGACGCCACTACCAAAGCGAACAACAAAACTGGGAACCACCCCACTGGCCCAAAAACGCCATGCACGAAATCCAACATAAGGAACAAGGATGGGAACCACCACAATGGCCGCCCCATATCCTGAACCAATGGCAGGACCATGAACAGGGGCATGCCGCGCGCGGTATCTCGTGCCTGGAACCCGAACCGGCAGCCCCGGAATAACCCGGCCGGGATCGTCGTGATCGCTTCCCGTGCTCGATGGCGCCATCCCCTGAACGAGGCTGGGACTTGAACTACGGAGGCTGGCCTTTGAACTACGGCTGGCACTTGACTCCTTAGACAAAAATTCCGGATACCAGGCTGCCTGGAACTGTCACTTATGCCGCTACAGCCCGGACTCGCCAGCGACGATTCCCAGTGCCATGGCCAACAGAGACGCGCGGCTCCGCACACCACAGTTTTCAAAGATCTGTTTGAACTGGTCCTGGACTGTATAGACGCTTGTTCCCTGACTCTCCGCCATGGCCGCTGTGCTCGCCCCCGCTGACGCGAGCTCCAAAAGTTCCCGCTGCCGCGGCGGCAGACCGAAGCACCGCGCAAACATATCCAACCTTGCCTCAGGCGGGCACTCCTGGATGGTCACGGCCAGGGGCGGGGTTGAACCGGAAGCCGCAGCCGACATCCGGGTTGCCCTCAGTACTGCCCATCTGCCCGAGCCGATGTGGACCCGCGCAGCAGCGTCATGATCGTCAACGCCCGCCTCTCGGGCCAGCAGTTGCGCAGCCACATTCAAAACCTCAGCGGGGACGGCCTGATAGGGGCGCGGACCGGGCTGGAGTAAATCCAGCCAGTCTCTGGTCGACGCCGTCTCGCCCACCACGGCCATGTCTTCGTCCAGCGTGAGCACGGCCTGTGGAGGCAGCTCCAGTCGGCTTGCCCCGTTCCCTGGATGTGAGGTCATCTTGACCCCGTTCCCTGGATGTGAGGTCATCTTGGCCCCGTTCCCTGGATGTGGGGTCGTGACGAGAGGTGTCGTCATTGACGCCTCCGGCCGGTTATTTCCATCGTTGCTCGGCACCTGAAATTGCCGCGCAACCGATCGTCGCAAGGCAGGCGTCAGCTCTCTTGCAACGTCACTCATGTACCGTGTTTCCGTGTCCGAAAAGGCTCCTTGGCTGTCCACCCGCCACAGGTCAAGCCATCCCCAGCACCCATGCTTGTCCGCGAAGACAGTGGATAGGACATCGGAGATTCCGTACCGCTTCAATACACCGTCCCACAGCAGGCTCCGGGACAGATCTCCGTCCGTAGCGCGAAGCAAAGTCATCGCCAGTTGCCCTGAGCCTGCCAGCCCCGTCCATCTGGCGGGCCGCGACAAATACTTCAGCCGGATCAGCAGCGGCAATTCCCGCGGGCTGGGAATCCTGGCACGGGGCGCGACGCCGGTTGCCGTCACCGGATCACAGAGGGGCCAGACGAAAGCATCGAACGGGACAACGCGGGCTACTTCGGCCAAAGCCTCGGAGCGAAGTGACTGATGGTCCAGGGTTGAATCCCCCAGTTTCCAGTCGGCCAAGAGACGAACCCGCTCCAGGCTCCGGGTTAGCGCCCTGCCAGTAATCATTGCCCCAGTATGCCCCGGCTTGAGCGGCAACACGTCGGCCGGGCATACTCCAGATTTCTGGGATAACGGCGACCGGGAGATGGGCCTACCTTGGGCAGTGTCCAACAAAAATTGACGCCGTCACAGAGGGGCGTCGGCTCCGAAGGAGAATACCGAAATGTTCACCCTCCAGATAGAACACAGCATCAAGGATTTCGAGATGTGGAAGGCCGCTTTTGACAGCGATCCGGTGAACCGGACGGCGTCGGGGGTTGTGTCCCACAGGATAGGTCGGCCCGTGGACGATGCCCATTACGTAGTGGTGGAACTGGACTTCGCCACGCTCGAACAAGCCCGGCGTTTACTGGAAAACCTCAAGGCCAAAGTATGGAATTCGCCAGTCGCGGCTCCTGCCTTGGCCGGGATACCGCAGACAAGAATTGTGGAATCTGCGGGCTAACCACGTTCCTGGGCAACAATGTTCGTTCGCGCCAAATGCCAGATGGTCCGCCTGGTCAGGGTGCCCTGGGGATCAGACGCGCCGGCACTCCGAGGTCATGAACGGGACGAAGTTCTGGTCCGCGCCGAAGCGCAGTTCGATTATGTGGGTCAGTACCTCACCATCCACCCGGAAGGTATGGCGGGCGGTCTCGCGCTCGGTGCGGCGCTCAACGCGCAGGACGCCATCAACCCAGCTGCAGCGGGCCGGCCCGGCCGGCGGCAGGCCCATGCTGTCGACGTAATACCAAAGAACACCATCATGGTCTGGGTCTATCGTGAAGACTCCATGGCCTTCAAAATGCGACCCGTCAGCTTCGACGTGCCGGTAGCTTTGGACGACAGCGTAGCCGCCCGCCGCCCGCGTGTAAGTCACTTCGGCGGCGGCAGTGTGCTCCGGCCCCCAAGCTGATGCGGCGACCCGGGCCGTGCCCCGCCAATGCCCCAGGAAGTTCTCGAGCACCGCGTGCACGGCGCCCGTCTGCGGACTGTTCATGGCGCTGCGCGCTCCCTTAGTAAGGTATCCGGGTCAGAGACCGAATGTCTCGGTTTCATCAAACGGCCCCACCACGGTGACTGTGCGTGGCGCCGCAGCCAGCTCCCGGGCAAGGTCCTGGACCTCCTGCGCGGTGACCGACTTGATCAGCCTGAGGGTCTCGTCGATATCCTGGTACTCACCGGACACCAGTTCAGCCCGGCCGAGCCGCGACATCCGGGAACCGGTGTCCTCAAGAGCCAGCACGATTCCGCCACAGAGCTGGCCGACTGCCTTGCGGAGCTCGTCCTGGGAGATCCCGCCCTCGGCCAGCTTGTCCAGCTCGAGCCCCAGCAGATCCAGCACCTGGCGGACCTTCGAAGGCGTACACCCAGCGTACATGCCGAAGTAGCCGGCATCAGCGTAGGAAGAGGCGAAGGAATACGTGGAGTACACGAGCCCCCGCTTCTCACGGATTTCCTGGAACAGCCGCGAGGACATTCCGCCGCCCAGCACTGCGTTGAGCACGCTCATGACGTAGCGGCGGTCATCGGTGGCCACGATCGTGGGGCAGCCCATGATGATGTTGGCCTGCTCCACCGCGCGCTTGACGACATGCAGGCCCGCGGTGCCGGTAATCTCCGCACGTTCCGTAGAGCGGCGTTCCACGGGGGCGGCATCGGACTCCAGGGACCAGCCGGCCGTGTGGAGCGCGTCCACCACAAGGCGGCAGACGACGTCGTGCTCCAGGCCTCCCGCGGCGGTGATCACCAGCTCATCCGGACGGTAATAGCGGCGGTAGTGTTCCCAGACAGAGTCCCTGGCCACAGCCTTGATGGCCGCAGGCGTGCCGCCGATGGGGCGGCCCAGCGGGTGGGTCCCCAGCACGGCCGCCACGAAGTGCTCATGGGCGACGTCGGTGGGGTCATCGCTGTCCATCGCGATTTCCTCCAGGATGACATCGCGCTCCTGCTCCATTTCAGTGGGATCCAGGACGGCGCCGGTGATCATGTCGGCGATGACGTCGATGGCCATGGGCAGGTCGGTGTCCAGTACCCGGGCGAAGTAGCACGTGCTTTCCTTGGCGGTGGCGGCGTTGGATTCGCCGCCCACCTCGTCGAACGCCGAGGCGATTTCCAGCGCCGTCCGCCGCTTGGTGCCCTTGAACAGGAGATGTTCAAGGAAGTGCGTGGAACCGTGCTGCCCCGGAGCCTCGTCACGGGACCCCACACCCACCCAGAAGCCAATAGTTGCCGAGCGCTGCCCGGGCATTGCCTCGGTCAGCACCCGCACGCCGCCGGGCAGTACGGAACGCCTGACGACGGGTCCGCCGTCGGACCCGTGGACCAGGGTGTCGCCGGGCTGGTTCTGCTCAAGCGGCAGGGGTACAACAGTCATTGAAGCCTTTCAGGAGCGGCAGCCGGATCTGGCTGCCATCGTAACAGCGGCGGGGCCGGTGGATCATCCACCGGCCCCGCTGCTTCATACTATGCGCAGGAGGATGTTACTCCGCGTCAGTGGACTACTCGGCTTCGCCAGCGCCCTCTGCCCCGGCGTTGGCGTGAACGGGCTCGGGTTCGCCGGCGCCTTCCTCTTCAGCCACTACGGGGGACAGCGACAGCTTTCCGCGGTCATCGATCTTGGTGATCTCCACCTGGATCTTTTGGCCGACGGAAACGACGTCATCAACGTTGTCCACGCGCTTGCCGCTGGCCAGCTTGCGCAGCTCGGAGATGTGCAGCAGGCCGTCCTTGCCCGGGGTCAGGGAAATGAAAGCGCCGAAGGTGGTGGTCTTGACGACCGTACCCAGGTAGCGCTCGCCGATTTCCGGAACCTGCGGGTTGGCGATGGCGTTGATGGCGGAGCGTGCTGCGTCTGCAGACGGACCGTTGGTGGCGCCAATGTAGACCGTGCCGTCGTCCTCAATGGAGATGTCGGCGCCGGTGTCTTCCTGGATCTGGTTGATCATCTTGCCCTTGGGGCCAATAACCTCGCCGATCTTGTCTACCGGGATCTTGACCGCGATGACGCGCGGCGCGAACTCGGAGAGCTCGTCCGGGGTGTCGATCGCGGAGTTGAGGACATCCAGGATGTGCAGGCGGGCTTCGCGGGCCTGCTTCAGCGCTGCTGCCAGCACTGACGCGGGGATGCCGTCGAGCTTGGTGTCCAGCTGGATGGCCGTAACGAACTCGGCTGTACCGGCAACCTTGAAGTCCATGTCACCGAAAGCGTCTTCGGCGCCCAGGATGTCAGTCAGGGCAGCGTAGCGCGTCTGGCCGTCGACCTGATCCGAGACCAGGCCCATGGCGATACCCGCAACGGCGGCCTTCAGCGGCACACCGGCGTTGAGCAGGGACAGCGTGGAGGCGCAGACCGAACCCATCGACGTCGAGCCGTTGGAGCTAAGCGCCTCGGACACCTGGCGGATGGCGTACGGGAACTCCTCGCGGGACGGAAGCACCGGCACGATTGCGCGCTCTGCCAGGGCACCGTGGCCGATTTCGCGACGCTTCGGCGAACCGACGCGGCCGGTCTCACCGGTGGAGTACGGCGGGAAGTTGTAGTTGTGCATGTAGCGCTTGCGCGTGACGGGCGACAGCGAATCGATCTGCTGCTCCATCTTGAGCATGTTCAGCGTGGTGACGCCCATGATCTGGGTTTCGCCGCGCTCGAAGATCGCGGAACCGTGCACGCGGGGCAGAACCTCGACCTCGGCGGTGAGCTGGCGGATGTCCGTCAGGCCACGGCCGTCAATGCGGATCTGGTCCTTGAGGATGCGCTGGCGCACAACCTGCTTGGTTACCGAGCGGAATGCTGCGGAGAGCTCCTTCTCACGGCCTTCGAACTGGCCGGCAAGGGAGGAAACAACCTCGTCCTTCAGGGCGTCGGAAGCGTCGTCGCGCTCCGTCTTATCAGCGATCTGGAAGACAGCGGCCAGCTTCTCAGCGGCAGCGGACTCAACCGCGGCGTAGACGTCATCCTCGTAGTCGAGGAAGACCGGGAACTCAACGGTGGGCTTCGCAGCGCGCGCTGCGAGGTCCGACTGTGCGTCGCAGAGTGCCTTGATGAACGGCTTGGCGGCCTCGAGGCCCTCGGAGACAACCTCTTCGGTGGGAGCCGTGGCGCCCTGTTCCTTGATGAGGTTCCAGGAGTTGTCCGTTGCTTCGGCTTCAACCATCATGATCGCGACGTCGTCACCGGCGATGCGGCCGGCGACAACCATGTTGAACACGGAGTTCTCGAGCTGGGAGTGCTTCGGGAACGCGACCCACTGGGAACCGTTCTCGTCAGCAACCAGGGCAACGCGGACGCCACCGATCGGGCCGGAGAAGGGCAGGCCGGAGAGCTGGGTGGACATGGAGGAGGCGTTGATGGCCACCACGTCGTAGAGCTCGTCAGGGTTGATGGCCAGGACGGTCACCACGATCTGGACCTCGTTGCGCAGGCCCTTGACGAAGGCCGGACGCAGCGGACGATCCATGAGGCGGCAAGCCAGGATGGCTTCGGTGGACGGGCGTCCTTCACGGCGGAAGAACGAGCCCGGGATACGGCCGGCAGCGTACATGCGCTCTTCAACGTCGACCGTCAGGGGGAAGAAGTCGAAGCCTTCACGCGGGTGCTTGCCTGCGGTGGTGGCGGACAGCAGAGCGGTGTCGTCGTCGATGTACACCATGGCTGCGCCGGCTGCCTGCTTGGCAAGACGGCCGGTTTCGAAGCGGATTACACGCTTGCCGAAGCGGCCATTGTCAATGATTGCTTCTGAGAACTGGATTTCGGGACCCTCCAAGAGAGTCACCTCCGTTTCTTGTTTCACGGAGTCCAGCCGCATCAACCCAGTCCAGCATCTGTCTACTGGCCTGCACTGCACCCGGTCATCGATCGAGACCCTCGGCCAGGGCTTCAGTCTTCGAAGCCGTTCCCGGGAATCACTACCGAGGACCGCGAATGCGTGATGCGGTTGATCCTCCTGTTTAGTTTTTTGAAGAAGGCGGCCCGTTCCATGGAGGAAGGGGCCGCCCCTTAAGCCTGACTAGCGGCGCAGGCCGAGGCGCTCGATGAGCGCACGGTAGCGGGCGATGTCAGTGTTCTTGAGGTAGGTGAGCATGCGCTTGCGACGACCGACCATGGCCAGCAGACCGCGCTGGGTGTGGTAATCGTGCTTGTGCTCCTTCATGTGCTCAGTCAGATCCTTGATCCGCTGGGTCAGGACTGCAACCTGGACCTCCGGCGAACCGGTGTCGGCCTCAGACGTTGCGAAATCCTTGATGATGGACTGCTTTACAGCGGCGTCAAGTGCCACAATAACTCCTATTGATGTGCCGTGAGGCCCGAATCAGTAACTCACTGCCGGGTCTGCCAGCGCAGGATTTCCCGGAAACCGGAGCCATTCCACGCACAGCAGGAACCAGCCGCCACGGACTGCAGCCGGATCCATCGTCCAGTTTACCGGCCGCGCCGCAATCTTGTCGAAACAGCCGCCATCGGCTTCGTCGGCACGCTGACGCGGGGCCTGCAGGTCCGGCTATCCGCGGAGCTGATCCCGGACTGCTGCCATCCCGCGGAACAGTTCGGCAAAGCTGGTGCTCAGTGGCGACAGTCCGACGCGGATGCCGTGCGGCGCGCGGAAATCCGGGATGACGTCCTGCTCCCACAGGGCGGCCGTGACGTTCCGGAAGGCCGGATGGTCCACGGTAATGTGGCTGCCCCGGCGGTCAGGATCGCCGGGTGAAGCCAGGATGACGCCCAGGGGTTCCAGCCACGCTTCAAACAGCTCGACGGCGAAAGCGGTAAGTTTCAGGGACTTCTCCCGGATCGCTGCCATCCCGGCTTCTTCAATGAGGTCAAGGGTGCCCTGCATGGCCAGCATCCCGAAGATGGCCGGAGTGCCGCTCAGGAACCCCCGGATGCCGGGCGCCGGCTCGTAGCCCGCTGCCATCTCGAACGCATCCTTGCGTCCCATCCAGCCCCAGATGGGCTGCTTCAGGCTGGCCAGGTGCCGGCTGTTGACGTAGGCGAACGCCGGCGAGCCCGGGCCGCCGTTGAGGTACTTGTAGGTGCAGCCGGCCGCAAAATCCACGCCCGCGCCGTCCAGGTCCAGCTCAACCGAACCCGCCGAGTGGCACAGGTCCCAGACCATCAGGGCTCCTGCCCGGTGGGCGGCTTCGGTGATGGCCGGAAGGTCGGCAAGGAACCCGGAGCGGTAGGCAACATGGCTCAGGAGTACGACGGCGGTCGTCGGCCCGGTGGCTTCCCTCACCTGTTCGGGGGTCACGCCGGCGGCCGGATCAGCTTCGATCCAGCGCAGGGAAAGCCCCTCCTCGCGGGCGATGCCCTCCACCAGGTAACGGTCCGTGGGGAAGTTGTCCGTGTCCAGGACGACTTCCGTCCGGGCAGGGTCTGTCACGGCGGCGAGTGCAGCGCGAAGGAGTTTGTACAGCACCACCGTGGTGGAATCGGCAATGACTGTCTGGCCCGGAGCGGCGCCCAGCACTGCCCTTCCCAGCTGGTCGCCGATGGCCTGCGGCAGCTCCAGCCATTCCTCGTCCCAGCCCCTGATCAGCCGGCCGCCCCAGCCGTCCCGGATGAAGGTGCTGATATCCGTGATACTGCGCTTGAGCGGGCGTCCCAGGGAGTTGCCATCGAGGTAGGACAGGTCCGAATCTGTTCCGATGAAGAGGTCGCGGTAGTGGGCCAGGGGGTCCTGGCCATCGAGGTGGGCAGCCCTTTCGCGCAGCGCGCCGTCGTCGTGATTTTCCACTGCGGGCTGTCCTTCCTCCCTCATTGGCCGATCTCCGTCCGGACGGCGAACAGTTCGGGGAAGAAGGTCAGTTCCAGGGCCTTCTGCAGGAACGCGGCGCCGGTGGAGCCTCCGGTTCCGGATTTCATTCCGATGGTCCGCTGCACCGTGCGCAGGTGCCGGAAGCGCCACAGCTGGAAGTTGTCCTCGAGGTCAACGAGTTCCTCGCAGGCTTCGTAGGCGCCCCAGTTGTCCGCTGCGTTTTCGTAGATGTGCTTGAACAAGGGCACAAGTTCGGGGCGGAACTCGTGGGCCCTGGTGACATCCCGTTCCAGGACTGACTGCGGCACGTCGAAGCCCTGCCTAGCGAGGTAGGCGAGGAATTCGTCGTAGATGCTGGGGGCGTTGAGCAGTTCCTCGAGCATGGCGTGCGCTTCGGGGTCGGATTCAAACACGGGAAGCATTTTGCGGTTCTTGTTTCCCAGGACGAACTCCACGGCACGGTACTGGCTGGACTGGAAGCCCGATGAGTTGCCCAGGAAGCCGCGGAACTGCGAATATTCGGTGGGCGTCAGGGTGGCCAGGACGGACCACTGCTCCGTCAGGGTCTTCTGGATGTGCTTGACCCGGGCGATGCCCTTGAGCGCGGAACCGAGATCGTCTTCACGGAGCCAGGCAGCGGCACTTCGGAGTTCGTGCAGGACCAGTTTGAGCCACAGCTCAGTGGTCTGGTGCTGGATGATGAACAGCAGTTCGTCGTGGTGCTCAGGCTCGCTGACGGGCTGCTGGGCACTGAGCAGGATCGGCAGCTGCAGGTATGATGCATAGCTCATCCGGGAACTGAAGTCGCGGACGATGCCCTTGTCCAGCTTACGGGTGTTCTTTTCAACGGACACAGGTGCCGCCTTCCTGGCTGATGGTTCCCGGGACCGGGTCAGCGCCGAACCAGGAGATCATGCGCCTGGACCACGTCGAGGCGCATCTGGTCAACGAGTGCTTCAGGCCCACGGTATGCCACCATGCCACGGAGCCTGGCCACGAATTCCACCACAACTGTCTGGCCGTAGAGATTGAAGTCCTCCACTGACTCTTCCGGGCGGTCGATCACGTGGGCCTCGACCTGGCGGCTGACGCCGTCGAAAGTGGGGTTGGAACCGACGGAGATGGCTGCCGGCCAGCGGGTCCCGGCCTGGTCGACGAGCCAGCCGGCGTAGATCCCGTCCGCGGGGATGAGCCCGCTCGCGTTGCTTGCCAGGTTCGCGGTGGGGAACCCGAGCGCGCGGCCCCGGGCGGCCCCATGCACTACTTCGCCACGCATCCGGTGCGGACGGCCGAGCACTTCAGCGGCAGTGGCCACATCGCCCTCCTGCAGCGCCTCACGCACCCAGGTGGACGAGCAGCGGCGGTCCTTGCCGTCGTCGTCGTGCAGGGGGTAGCCCTCGGAGCCGAACTCGCTGATGACCTGGACGTCGAAGCCGAACTTCTCGCCCAGCTTCTTCATGGTGTCCAGGTCGCCGGAATTCCCACGGCCGAAACGGGCGTCGTGCCCGATCACCACGTGGCTGGCGTGGAGGCTGTCCACCAGCACCTGGCCCACGAACTCCTCAGGAGTGAGGCTGGCAAGGTTCAGCGAATATTTCATCACCAGGATGGCGTCAAGGCCCAGCTCTCCGAGCGCCTCCAGCTTGTCCTGCAGCCCCATGATCATCTCCGGGGCGGACTCCGGACGGTGAATCAGGGCCGGATGGGGGTCAAACGTCACCGCTACCGCCTTGGTCCGGTTGAGACGGGCGGAGCGGATGAGCTGGGACAGCACCTGCTGGTGGCCACGGTGGACGCCGTCGAAATTGCCAAAGGTGACAACTGATGGACCGAAGTCCGCCGGGACCTCGGACGGATCGTTCCAGATGTAGACCATCACCCTCGCCTTTTACTGCCTGCAACTGACATGTCCCGGAACCTGACCGGCCGCGGAACTCTCTAAGATTACCCGCAAACCCGGCGGGCCCGACTGCTAGCCCCTGGCGCTGGCCGGACGCTTGCCTGGCCGCCGCCGGTACAGCCAGGCCAGCCCCAGGATGGGCAGCAGCAGCGGAATGAAGGCGTAGCCGCGGCCAAAGAGGGACCAGACTGTTTCGTGCGGGAACTGGACCGAATCGAAGATGCTCAGTGCGCCGACCACCAGGACGCCGACCAGCTCCACGAGTACAGCCGTCACGGACACCTTGAACCAGGTGCGGCCCGGCTTGGCCAGGGACACCGTGGCTATGACGTACACCAGGGCCGCAAACGCGGAGAGCAGGTAGGCAAGCGGTGCTTCGGAGAACTTGGTGAGGATCTGGTAGCCGGCGCGGGCGGTGGCCGAGATGGCAAACACCGCGTACACGGCAATCAGGAGGCGGCCGGGTCCGGTGTTGCGTGTGTCCTTGGCCGGTACGGGCGTTATCCCCGGTGTCGCTTCGGAGCTGGATTTCGCAGGACGGGGATTCACGTTGCGGGCTTCTTCCACTTCAGTACCAGATCTGGTTCATTCGGGCGGTCATCACCAGGGCGGTGACGCCGACGGCGGCCAGGACAAAATTGCTCCAACGGGTCCGTTCCAGGATGGACCAGTACACGGCGCCGACGGGGAGCAACAGGGCGGTTGCCTGGTATCCCCAGAATTCCCAGGCTTCGCCGGCCATGTGTTCACCGGCGGCGACCCTGACGATGGAGCCCACGAGGTACACCAGCAGGCCCAGTTCAACGGCGGCGACGGAGAGGATGGTGACGTCATTGGGAGCTTTTTTGAGGATGCCGGCCACCAGGCAGATTCCGCTGGAGACAAGACCGACCACCAGGATGATGTAGAAATATGCGTCCACGCTTAGGCCTCCGGGCCTGTGGAGTTGCCGGGCGCGAACACCAGTACGGGTTTGGCAAAGCTGCCTGAATCCGCCAGCAGCGCCACGAGGCTGCCGTCGGGGGCAAATGCCGCGGCCGGATGCTCTGCCGAGGCCGCCCCCGGGCTTCCTGCCGGTGCGCCGGCCGCAATCCTGCGGCCGAAGGAGATCTCGGTGGTTTCTTCAGGGGTGAGTTCCCTGTTGGGCATAAGGGCGCGGGCGGCTTGTGACATTTCCAGGACATTGAGTTCCTCTGCCAGCTGCTCCAACGTGCCCGCCTGCTCCAGGGAGTAGGGCCCGACCTGCGTGCGCCGCAGCGCGGTCAGGTGGCCGCCGACTCCGAGTGCGTTGCCGAGGTCGCGGGCGAGGGCCCGGATGTAGGTGCCGGAGGAACATTCCACGGTGACGTCGACGTCCACCACGTCCCCGCTTGGTTCCCGCCTGATGCCGTGAACCTCGAACCGGTGGATGGTGACAGGGCGCGCCATGAGTTTTACTTCTTCACCGGACCGCACCCGCGCATAGGCCCGTTCACCGTTGACCTTGATGGCGCTGACGCTGCTTGGCACCTGCTGGATCAGCCCCGTCAGGGCCGCGACGCCGTCGTGGATTGCCTCATTCGTGATTGCTGCAGTGCTGGCGGATGCGATCACGTCACCTTCGGCGTCGTCAGTGATGGTGGACTGGCCAAGCCGGATGGTCGCGGTGTACGTCTTGGACGTCCCCACAATGTAAGTGAGCAGGCGGGTCGCCTTGTTGATTCCCAGCACCAGGACACCGGTGGCCATGGGGTCAAGGGTCCCGGCATGGCCCACTTTCCGGGTACCGGCGAGGCGCCGCATCCGGCCAACCACATCATGGCTGGTCCATCCCTGCGGTTTGTCCACTATCACCAGTCCAGAAAGCACGCTTCCCAGTATATCGGCGCTCGTTCCCGCCCCGACCCACGCTCGTTCCCGCCCTCCCGCGGGTCCCCCGTGCCCGCTCCCTCGCTCCCAGAGCTCCTTCCCACGACCCCTCGCGCCCTCCCCCAAGGAAGGTGCACGGTTAGGATGGCAGACATGCCAGAGCTTGCCCCGCATGTCCGCGACGTTCCCGTCAACCAGATCCGCGAGATCACCGAGGCTGCATGGCGTATTCCCGAAGCGGTGGTGCTGAGCATTGGCGAGCCGGGCTTCCCCCTCCCCCGGCACGTCCTGGACGCCGGCATTGCGTGCCTGGACCGGGACGAGACCAACTACACGCCAAACGCCGGCCTTCCGGCACTGCGGGAGGCTTTCGCCGCCAGGTTCCGGGAACAGCACGCCGCGGGCGGCCACCAAATCGGCATTGGCGCCGACCGTATCTATGTCGTGGCTGGCGCGCAGCAGGGACTCCACCTGGCGATGAGCCTCCTGCTCTCCCCCGGGGATGAAATCCTGATCCCGAATCCCGGTTACCCCACGTTCGCCATGACCAGCAGGCTCCTCAATGCTGTACCGGTTGGCTATCCGCTATATCCCGAACAGGACTTCCAGCCCCGGATCCAGGACATTGAGGCACTCATCACGGAACGGACAAGGGTGCTGATGCTCAACTCACCGTCCAATCCGCTGGGGGCAGTGCTTGGCGAGGACCTGACCCGCCAGCTGGTGGATCTTGCCAGGCGGCGTGACCTCTGGATCATTTCGGATGAATGCTATGAGGCGTTCACCTATGGTGTCCCGCATATCAGCCCGGCGAGCTTCGACAGCGACGTTCCCGGCGAGGCACGCGTATTCACGTCGCTGACGCTTTCCAAGACGTACGGCCTCACCGGGCTCAGAATCGGCGCTTTGGTGTGCCCGCCGGGGCTGGAGCAGAAAATGAACAACGTGATGGAGGCTGTCGTCTCCTGCGTTGCCGCGCCCTCGCAGTATGCAGCGCTCGCCGCGCTGACCGGTCCGCAGGACTATGTGGAGCAGGCCCATGCCCATTACCTGGCCAACAGGGACGCAGCCTCCGCCATCCTCAAGGCGAAGGGCATTCGCTACCTGACGGCACAAGGTGCGTTTTACCTCTGGGCCGACGTCTCGCATGCCAGCGGCGGCGACGTGCGCGCCTGGACACATCAGTTCCTCGCCGAGTCAGGGGTTGCGCTGGCGCCCGGGACCGCCTTTGGTTCCATCGGCGAGGGCTGGGTGCGGATCGCACTGTGCGGCACCCTTCCGGATCTGATGGAAGGCGTGGGCCGGCTGCCGGCGCTAGCCGCGGTTGTTGGCCAGGGCCCCATCCAGCCATGAGCGCAGGACCTGGGCAGGAGCGGCACCTGCCTGGCGGGCCACCACCCTGCCGTCGACGATGACCATCAAGGTGGGAATAGCCTGCACATCAAACCGCCTGGAAAGCCCCGGAGCGTTGTCCACGTCAACTTTGACCAGCTTGATACGGCCGGCCTTTTCGCGGGCCAGCTTGTCCAGCACCGGAGACACCATGCGGCAGGGGCCGCACCATTCGGCCCAGAAATCGATAAGGGCCGGAACCGGTGACTGTTCGGCAACCAGGCCGAAGTCGTGATCGCCGGCGTCGACAATCCAGGGCAGGTCCTGCCGGCAACTGCCGCAGCGCGGGCGGCCGGATGCTGCCGCCGGGATCCGGTTCGTCTTCCCGCAGTTGGGGCATGTGACCAGCGCTGAGCCCGAGTCCGCCACGTCAGTACTCCACCCGGTCCACGAAGTGGCGCCATGCCTCAAAGGGTGCGTTCGACGTCGGAATGTCACTCCTGGTGACGGGCATCAGTTCAGGACGGGAACCTTCGAAGTACTCGTAGAACATAGCGTCGTCGAATCCGGCGGCGGCTGCGCCGTGGCGGTCCGCCGCAAAATGGACTCTCACGATTCGCGCCCACAGGGCCGCAGACAGGCATAACGGGCAAGGTTCGCAGCTCGTGTACAGTACCGAGCCTGCAAGATCGAAGTTCCCAATGGCGGCGGCCGCCGTGCGGATGGCCACTACTTCCGCGTGGGCTGTGGGGTCATTGTCCCGGGTGACCCTGTTGACCCCCTCGTACACCCGGCCGTCCGGTGTCACCACCACCGCGCCGAAGGGTCCGCCGCCATCCCCGACATTTCCTGTGGCGAGCTCCACAGCCTGTTTCAGGTACCGGGCGGACTGGTCGGAATCTTGTGCCATGGTCATAGCTCGATCCTAGTCATGGGGATTCAGGTTAGGGGATGAAATAGGGGGCGCATTAGGGGGCAGCTCCCCAACAACTACCCGCCGGTACAGGCCTAGAGTCTTTACGCCGGGAGCTGCCTGGTCTCGACGCCGGGAGCTGCCTGCCGTTCCTCCCATCCACTCCATATCCCCAGCCCGTCAAGCGCAAAAATCACGGAGTACCCAATGATGAAACGAAAACTCGCGTTTATTGCCTGCTTAGCCGCGATGCTCCCAGCCGCTCCGGCTTACGCGTCCAGCCAGGAACCTGGTATCGAAGTCATGGCAACCGGCCTGGTCTCGCCCCTCCACCTGGCTGTCGGCCCGGGCGAATCCGTCCGCGTCAGCCAGGACTTCGCCGGCATTCTCACCCGGGTGGAGTCCGATGGTGCCAGGAAAGATGTGTACACCACTAAACCGGGCTGGGAAGTGGCCGGCGTGGAAATCCGTAGCGCCGGCACGTATTTCCTCGAGAGCGTGGGCGCGGGCCAAGGTGATCCTGCGAAACTCGAGGGCTACCTGAAACTTCTGGGACCGGAGAATGACGTCCGTACCCTCGCCAGCTTCGCCGACTTCGAACGGAATCATAACCCGGACGGGGACCAGCACTACGGCTTCGCGCCTGATGCCAGCGAGAAATGCCTTGCTGAAGCAGCGTCCCTCCCGAATGCACCTGCACCGCAGTACACGGGGGGCGTGGACTCCCATCCGTACGCCCTGGCGGTCCGGGCAGACACAGCCTATGTTGCGGATGCCGGCATGAATGCTGTCCTTAAGGTTGATCTCGAATCCGGCAAGGTATCAACCCTGGCCGTCCTTCCACCGCGTCCGGTGAAGCTCTCCACGGATGTTGCGGGGTCTTTGGGCGTGCCTGCCTGTGCTGGGTACGAGTACGCTTTCGAACCGGTGCCCACGGATGTGGAGATTGGTCCGGACGGCTGGCTGTACGTCTCATCGCTGCCTGGCGGTCCGGAGGTACCCGGACTCGGCGCACGGGGTGCGATCTTCAAGATCAACCCGTGGAGCGGTGACACGAGCGTTTGGGCCGACCATATCTTGAGTCCTACCGGCCTGGCCGTGGCGGAGAACGGCGACGTGTATGTGGCGTCCCTGTTCGGGGGTGGAGATCCTGAAGTTCAACGGCAATGCAGAGCGGTCCCAGTTCCTGGCCGTGAACCAGCCCGCGGATGTTGAGTATAGGGCCGGTGACGTCTTCGCCACTGTGGACGCCCTGGTGGGGCTGCCGGACCCGTCAGCTCCGGACGCCCCCGCCTCTCAGCCTGGAGGCAGGGTGATCGAAGTCGATTAGTTGCTCAGGAGAGCATTAAATGAAACAGGACCCGGATTCGCATCCGGGCCCTGTTTCATGCTTGCCGGCGTCTGCCGTTACTTGTTGCTGTCTTCTTCGAATTCGCCGTCGTCGCTGAGGTCCAGGTCCTCTTCGTCGAAGTCGTCCTCGTCGATCTCCACATCCGCGGGGATGTCGCTCTTGTACGGATCAGCATCGCCGGCGTGCTTGGCGTTTTCAGCCAAAGCCGCCACCTCGGCGTCGCGCTTCTTCGCCGCCCGGAGGAGTTGCTCCAGGTTAGAGGCGTTCACGGGGATCTGGTCCGCTACAAACTCCAGGGTAGGTGTCAGGCGGACAGTAACGTTGCGGCCCACTTCCTGACGAAGCACACCCTTGGCCTTCTCCAGCCCCTTGGCAGCATCAGCCTGCACAGCCTGGTCGCCGAAAACCGTGTAGTAGATCGTGGCATGCTGCAAATCGTTGGTCACCCGGGCATCCGTAACAGTGATGCCCTCCAGCCGGGGATCCTTAACCTTCCGGCCCAAGGCCTCAGCAACAACAACCTTAATCCGCTGCGCCAACTTGGCAGCCCGTGCGGGATCAGCCATGAACAACTCCTAAAAAAAATTTGGATGTACGACGGCGGCTTACGCCAGCGCACACAGGTTCAGTAATTGCCACGAACTCAGGCGAGGTCACAGCGGACCCGCGTTGGATTTTTCCGGCGGCCAGGGAGTGGCATCCAAGGCGGCAGCCGAGGGCCCCGATGCGAGCTTGCGAGCATTGGGACGGCTGACGCCGCTGCCGGAGCTGGGCGGCCGACGTCGTAAGACGTTGGCCGCCCAGCGTAGGGGCGGGGCCGCCGGAAAAATCCGACGCCCCCGACCCGGCACAGCTAAACGAACAGCTTAGACGCGCGGCTTTTCGCGCATCTCGAAGGTCTCGATGATGTCGCCTTCGGTGATGTCGTTGAACGAGCCAAGACCGATACCACACTCGAAGTCCGTGCGGACCTCAGTGGCGTCGTCCTTGAAGCGCTTGAGCGTCTCAACGGTGAGGTTGTCACCGATGATCTTGCCGTCGCGGCTGATGCGTGCCTTCGTGTTGCGTCGGATAACACCCGAGCGGACGATGGAACCGGCGATGTTTCCGAACTTGGAGGAACGGAAGACTTCGCGGACCTCGGCGGTGCCCAGCTGGACCTCTTCGTACTCCGGCTTGAGCATGCCCTTGAGGGCCATCTCGATGTCATCGATTGCTGCGTAGATGACGGAGTAGAAGCGCATGTCCACGCCTTCGCGGTCTGCCAGTTCGGCAACCCGCTCGGCAGGCTTGACGTTGAAGCCGATGATGACGGCGCTGTCGACGGTTGCCAGGTTGACGTCGTTCTGCGTGATGGCACCGACGCCGCGGTGGATGACGCGCAGCTGCACGCCTTCGCCGACGTCGATCTTGAGCAGTGCGTCTTCGAGGGCCTCCACGGCACCGGACACGTCACCCTTGAGGATGAGGTTGAGGGTGTCGATCTTGCCTTCGGCCACGGCCTGGTCGAAGTCTTCCAGGCTGATGCGCTTGCGGCGCTTGGCCAGTGCGGCGTTACGGTCGGCTGCTTCACGCTTCTCGGCGATCTGACGGGCGGTGCGCTCGTCGGCGGTCACAAAGAAGGTGTCGCCTGCGCGCGGCACGTTGGACAGACCCAGTACCTGCACGGGGCGGGACGGGCCGGCCTCGGTCAGGGCGCTGCCGTCGTCGTCGAACATTGCACGGACACGGCCGTGGGCGGTGCCGGCAACAATCGTGTCACCGACACGGAGGCTACCGGACTGCACCAGGACAGTGGCCACGGAACCGCGGCCCTTGTCCAGGTTGGCCTCGATTGCGATACCGCGGGCGTCCTTGTTCGGGTTGGCGCGCATGTCCAGGGCGGCATCTGCGGTCAGCAGGACGGCCTCGAGCAGCTCGTCGATGTTGAGGTTCTGGCGGGCAGAGACCTCTACGAACATGGTGTCGCCACCGTATTCTTCGGGAACCAGGCCGTACTCGGTCAGCTGGCCGCGGACCTTGTCCGGGTTGGCGCCTTCCTTGTCGATCTTGTTCACGGCCACCACGATGGGCACATTGGCTGCCTGCGCGTGGTTGAGGGCCTCAACGGTCTGCGGCATCACGCCGTCGTCCGCTGCGACCACCAGGATGGCGATGTCGGTGACCTTCGCACCACGGGCACGCATTGCGGTGAACGCCTCGTGGCCAGGGGTGTCGATGAAGGTGATCTTGCGGTCTTCGCCTTCATGGTTGTGCGTGACCTGGTAGGCACCGATGTGCTGCGTGATGCCGCCGTGCTCGCCGGCCATGACGTCGGACTTGCGGATGGCATCGAGCAGGCGGGTCTTACCGTGGTCGACGTGGCCCATGACGGTGACAACAGGAGGACGTGCCTCGAGGTCTTCATCGCCTTCAGCTTCGAGCTCTGCTTCGAAGTCGATGTCAAAGGTGGAGAGCAGCTCGCGCTCCTCGTCCTCCGGTGACACAACCTGGAGCTTGTAGCCGAGTTCTTCACCCAGGAGGGCGAAGGTTTCCTCGTCCAGCGACTGGGTAGCCGTTGCCATTTCACCAAGGTGGAACAGCACGGTCACCAGTGCGGCGGGGTTCGCCTCGATCTTGTCGGCAAAGTCCGTGATGGACGAGCCACGGCGAAGCCGGACGACGGTGTTGCCGTCCCCGCGGGGCACACTGACGCCACCCAGCGACGGAGCACTCATCTGCTCGAGTTCCTGGCGCTTGGCACGCTTCGACTTGCGCTGCTTGCCGCGTCCTGCGCCACCCTTACCGAAGGCACCCTGGGTACCACCGCGCCCGCGGCCACCCTTGCCGAAGCCGCCGCCTGCGGGAGCTCCGCCGCCGGCACCGGGAGCGCCACCTGCACCTGGAGCGCCACCCGGGCGTCCGGGGCCGCGACCGCCGGCAGCCGGGCGTCCGCCGGCACCAGCCGGTGCGGGACGCTCAGTGCGGTTGGGCATCATGCCCGGAGTAGGACGGTTTCCGCCGGCGCCCGCGGGGCGGGGGCCGCCGGGACGGGGGCCACCGGCACCTGCTGCGGGACGGGGACCGCCCGGACCACCTGCGGTACGCGGAGCACCAGCCGGACGGGGACCACCGGCACCTGCTGCGGGACGGGGGCCACCTGGACGGTCGCCGTCGGTGCGGCTTCCACCCGGGCGGGGCATGCCCTGTGAAGGAGCGAACGGGTTGTTACCCGGACGCGGGGGACGTTCTCCGTCGCCGCCGCGGCCGCGGGGCATGCCCTGGGACGTGGCGAACGGATTGTTGCCCGGACGGGGACCGCCGGGACGGGGTGCTGATCCGCCCTGAGCTGATCCACCCTGGCGGGTGGAAGGAGCCGGGGTCTCAGCTTTGGGGGCAGGCCTCGCACCGGGCTTGGCGCCGGTGGAAGGTGCACTTACGGACGGGGCACTTGCAAACGGGGCAGTGGCCGTGGGGCCAGTTGCGGCCGATGCCGCCGGTGCTGCGGGGGCAGCCGGCGCGGCAGGTGCCGAAGCCGCAGCGGGTGCCTCGGCCGGAGCCTTGGGTGCTGCGGGGCGGGAGTCTGCCGACGGGGCAGGCGCCGCGGGACGTGATTCAGCCGACGGGGCGGTCGCCTTGGGCGCAGCAGCCGGAGCTGACGCCTTAGCAGCAGCGTCGGGGTAGGCGTTGCGGAGTTTCCGCACCACCGGGGCCTCAATGGTGGAAGAGGCGGAGCGAACGAATTCGCCCAGTTCCTGCAGTTTTGTCACTGCATCTTTGGAAGTAATACCGAGCTCTTTTGCAAGCTCATGTACGCGGACCTTGGCCACATTTCTCCTGTCTCGGTCCGCACCGAGCCAGGCACGAACCGTCTACTTCTTACTGCGGACCCTCGCCGCGGTTGCAGCTGAAGGGCCCATTGCAGAGCGCAACAAAGTTGTCATCGTTGCGCACTCATCGCTGGGAACTCATCGGGTTTCCATCAGATTTCTGACCCGCTTTCAGGTTGGACGGTTGGTGCTGCTTCTACCGGAGGTATCGGCAGCGTGCCTGCAGCATTCGTGCCCGGCTTGATCCGGCGTTCGACGGCGGCGGTTCCGGTTGCGCCGTTGAGGGCACGTCCGAAAGCTCGCCGCTTGACCGCCAGAGCCAGGCACGATTCGCTGGGGTGCAGCCATGCACCCCGGCCAGGCATCCGGCGTCGTTCATCCACCAGGACAGCGGCGGAACCGCTGCCTTCGGCGACGAGCCGGAGTAACTCAGACCGCGGGGCCTTCTTCCGGCATCCGATGCAGGTACGCTGCGGTTGATCCTCGCTGTGAAGCACTTCTGCCACGGTGAGCATCTTCCTGACGTACATATCTGCCGGCCTGGACCGGCCTGTTCCCCCTTGTCAGCGGAACGGGCAGGCGCAAGGCACACGAATACCGGCCGTTAGGCGCGGTCATTGTCTATTCTAGCCCCTTCGGGCCGTTGTACCGGAAACGCACGCGCGATCCGACACGGCAGGCGTGCTGCCGCGCCCTCGGTCCTGCCCGGCTTCGGCGTCAGTTCTCGCGTGGCGTCGCAGCGTCGGAGACGATGTCGATGCGCCAGCCGGTCAGCTTGGCTGCCAGCCGGGCGTTCTGTCCCTCTTTGCCGATGGCCAGCGAAAGCTGGTAGTCCGGCACTACGACCCGGGCGGACCGGGTGGCCTCGTCAACGATGGTGACGGAATTCACGCGTGACGGCGACAGTGCGCTGGCGATGAACGTGGCTGGATCCTCGCTGAAGTCCACAATGTCGATCTTTTCATCGTTGAGCTCCGTCATGACCGCGCGGACGCGGGAACCCATTTCACCGATGCAGGCACCCTTGGCGTTGATGCCGGAGGTGTTGGCCTTGACGGCGATCTTGGTGCGGTGGCCCGCCTCGCGTGCCAGGGCAACAATCTCAACGGACCGGTCGGCGATCTCCGGCACTTCCAGTTCGAAGAGCTTCCGGACCAGGCCCGGGTGCGAGCGGGAGAGCGTCACGGACGGGCCCTTGGTGCCGCGGTGCACATCGATGACCAGCGCGCGGAGCCGGTTGCCGTGGATGTACTTCTCCCCCGGCACCTGCTCGGGCGGCGGCAGCAGTGCCTCCACCGTGCCCAGGTTGACCTGGATCATGTGCGGGTTGTTGCCCTGCTGGATCAGGCCGGACACGAGTTCACCCTCCCGGCCCTTGAACTCGCCCAGGACGTTGTCGTCCTCCACATCGCGCAGGCGCTGCAGGATGATCTGGCGGGCGGTGCTCGCAGCGATGCGGCCAAAGCCCGCCGGGGTGTCCTCGAACTCGCCGATGGGTGCTCCGTCGTCGTCGATTTCCACAGCCCAGATGGTTACGTGGCCGCTCTTGCGGTCCAGTTCCGCGCGGGCCTTCTCAAAGGCGCCGGGCGACTTGTGGTAGGCCACCAGGAGCGCCTGCTCGATGGTGGGGATCAGGAGGTCCAGCGGGATTTCACGCTCACGCTCCAGGAGTCTCAGTGCGCTCATGTCAATATCCATCAGGCCTCCTCAGAAGGTCCATTGTGCTCAGGTTCCAGACCAGCCTCGTCGAGGTGGCTGAATTCGATCTCGACTTTTCCGGTGCGGATCCTGTCGAAAGGAAGTTTCACGGGCTCGCCCTGCTTGGGCTTCATGCCTTTCTTCACTGCGATTTCCGGGACAATGGTCACTCCGGAATCATCCACGGACTGGAGCCGGCCAGTGACGTTCTCACCCTGGATGACATTGACCTTCACCATGCGGCCGCGGGCCCGGTGCCAGTGCCGGGGCTCGGTCAGCGGCCGGCCGACGCCGGGCGATGAGACTTCAAGGTCGTAGGGACGGCCGTCATCGTTGGGATCGTTGTCCAGGACGTCCGAGAGGACCTTGGAGATGTCCGCGATGACGTCCAGGTTGACGCCGCCTGTTTCCTCCTGCGGCAGGTCCACCACCACGTGGACCACCCGGTGCGAACCGGCGATGATGGAGACGTCCTCAAGGTACAGGCGGTTGGCCTGGACCGCGGGTTCAAGCAATGCCCGGAGCCGGGCGGCTTCCGGATTCTGGGCAGGCGAAGCGTCAGCCCTACCCGAACCGGTATGGCCTGATGAAGTCGTGGCTTCTGCGCTACTCACGATGCCGGACGCCTCCCGATAGATGATGTTGTGACTACTAGCCTAACGATTTTCCGGAGGCAGTGGTGCACGGAGTATGCCCCCAGGCGTGACAACATGGTCTGTTGTGAAAGACGACAGCCAGGAAATCAGCCCCAACAGGCGCTATTTCCGGTACGCAGTCTTTTCGCTCACAGCCCTCCTAGTCCTGAGCCTGGGCATCGCCCTCATCCCCCGGCCACCCGCTCCCCCGGCGGAGCCGCCGTTTTCGGAGAAAGCCAGGGCAGCGGCCTTTGCGGACACCGTGTCCCTGCGCTCCGCGACCCTGGAACTGGCGGGCGCTGCGGGCGGCCCCGGTTCGGCAGTTGCTCCGGCGGCCGGCTCCGGGGCGTTGGACCGCATTGTGAATTTGCTGACTACCCAGGCCAGGGCCCTGATGCTTGCCGGAGACCTCATGCCTCCCGGAGATTCATCATCAGCCCCCGGGACGTCGGATTCGCCTGCGGCCGGAACGACGCCAGCACCCACGGCAGGAACCACTACAGCCACCGGAGGAACCACGGCAGGACCTGCCGGCGGTCCTTCCGCCCGGGCATCAATGCCTCCGCGCCCGTCCTCTACAGCGGAGCTGGCTGTGGCGCTGTCGGCCAGCGGGGTGCAGCGGCTCAAGGATTCGGAAACGGCCGACGGCGGCATGGCCCGCCTTCTCGCCGGCGCCGGTACGGCACAGCTCCTGGCTGCCCAGGACCTGGCCGCCACTGCCGGGGTACCCGCGGACGCGCTTCCTGCTCCCGCCCCGGACCCGGGATCCGCGACCGGTCAGGCCGGGGACCTCGGCGGAGCCGGGGACCTCGGCGCCACAGAACAGCCCGAAGCCACTCCCGCCCCGTCAGGGACCCAGGCTGGCCCGGCCTGTGCCGGCCCTGTTCCGTCGGCCGGCGCTTCCGCTGCCCCGTCCGCCGCCGCATCCGGAGCGGCGACCAGTGCAAGCCTGGCGTCGGCCTTGTCAGCAGCCGTGGAAAGTGAACAGGAAGTGGTCTACGGCTACCAGGCGGCGCTCACGAGGTTGGACCAGGCGTCAGTTGTTCCGGCATCCCACCTTCTGGAACAGCATCAGGAGCTAGCAGCCGAGGCTGCGGCGCAGGGCAGGATGCATTGCGCCGCTGTTCCGCCGCAGCAGCCGGGCTATGCCCTTACCGAGGCCTTCCTTGCCGCTCCGGCAGCCGGACTGGGGCAGCTGGAAGCCGGCACATTGACGGTCTATGGAGATGTAGTGGCCCTCAGCGCGGGCCCGACCCGGAGCTGGGCTGTCGCGGCGCTCCTGGGGGCCGCCCGGCGGACGCTTCATTGGGGCGCCGACACCGGGCCACTCCCCGGCGTACTCCTGGACCAATCCGAGCTACCGCAGCTTCCCGGCTAGCCTACCCAAGAGCGTCCCCGGCCCGCAGGAACGTTCCGCCCCCGCACCGGTTATGCGGCCCCGGACCGTTCCTGAAGCAGGATTGTTCCCCTCGCTCCAGCCGGGGCTGCTGGCACTGGGCTGCAAGTGGTGGTTTGCTGAATTCATGGATTCCCACAACCCATCCGAGCCGGCCGAACCAACAGGCGTCGCGGGTAACCGAGACCTGGAACGCCACCTAGAAAGTGAGCCGCATGACAACGATGCGGCACAGCGGCTCAACTGGCTCCGCGCCGGGGTGTTGGGGGCCAATGACGGCATAGTCTCCGTCGCCGCCATCGTGGTGGGCGTGGCCGGAGCGACTTCGGCCACAGGGCCGATCCTCGCCGCCGGGGCAGCCGGGCTGGTCGGCGGAGCTGTCTCCATGGCCCTTGGCGAATATGTCTCCGTGAGCAGCCAGAGCGACAGCCAGAAAGCACTGATCGAAAAGGAACGCCGGGAACTTGCCGAAGAGCCCGAGGAGGAACTTGCCGAGCTGACTGCCATCTACCGTGAGAAGGGCCTCAGCCCCGAAACCGCCCGCGCTGTAGCGGTCGAGCTGACAAACCACGATGCCCTCGCGGCGCATCTTTCAGCAGAGCTCAACATCGACGAGTCCGATATCGTCAGCCCCTGGCACGCCGCTGTAGCCTCGGCGGTCGCATTCACCCTGGGCGCCGCCCTGCCGATGCTTGCCATCCTCCTGCCGCCGCAGGGCATCAGGGTTCCGTTGACCTTCGGCGCCGTACTGGTGGCGCTGGCCCTGACAGGGGCAGTGGGCGCCTGGATCGGCGGCGGTTCGAAGTCGCGGGCTGCCGTCCGTGTGGTGGTTGGCGGTGCATTGGCCCTTGCCGCGACGTTCTCGATCGGCAACCTACTGGGTGCCACCGGCGTCGTCTGAGCCCGACGCGCTGCTTTGATGGCGTGCGCCGCGGACCGCAAAACCCAGTGTCAACTACGCTGGAGCTGATGAACCAGCAGACCGAAGTTCCGATTCCCCCGGATCTCACCGCGCGGTACAGCCGCAGCAGTGCAGGCCGGGCATGGCTGGCTGCGCTGCCCGGCCTGCTGCAGGGCCGGCTTGAGCACTGGGAGCTGGAGGCGGAGCTGGCCCCCGGCGCCTTCCCGTGGAACGGTCATGGTGGCCTGGTCATTCCCGTCTGCCGGTACGACGGCACGCCAGCGGCGCTGAAGATCGCCTTCCCGCATGATGAAGCGCGGGTCGAGCGCCACGCCCTGACCCTCTGGGGCGGGCACGGCGCTGTACGCCTCCTGGAATCCGATGCCGGTACCTGCGCCATGCTGTTGGAGCGCCTTGACGCGGACTACTCGCTGCAGACCGTCGCGATGGAAGACGCCGCGACCGTCTGGGGCGCACTGATGCGACAGCTCAGCCTGGTTCCCGATGGCAGGCAGCAGTGGCAGGAGTTCGACCACATCGCCGGGCGGGCCGAGCAGTGGAGCGATGACCTTCCGGCGGAGTGGGAACAGCAGGGCCGCCCGTTTCCGCGCTGGCTGCTGGAAGCCGCCCTCGAAGTCTGCCAAACCCGGGGCGCGGTGGGACGGCGTTCGGGCCACGACGTACTGGTACACACGGACTTCCATTTCCTGAACATCCTGGCCAGGCCAGACACCGCAGGCGAACGCTTGCTTTCCGGGGACGGCTTCGCCGCCATCGACCCGCAGCCGATGATCGGCGAGCCGGAGTTTGCGGTGGCTCCGCTCCTGTGGAACCGGATCGGGGACCTCCCGCGAAGCGACCCGCAGGAAGGCCTCAGGCAGCGCTGCCGGGACTTCAGCGTCGCGGCAGGCCTGGATGCGGAAGTGGCCCGCCAATGGGGCATCGCCCGGGAGGTCGACAACGCTCTCTGGTACGCGTCCAAGCCGCACCACCAAGGGGATTTGGCACGTTCGCTGTGGGTAGCCAGCACCCTGGCAGGCAGGACTTTGGACAGCCTTCCCGCTGCGCATTCCCTGCCCGAACCAGGACAGGAACAGACCGCCGGCTGACGGACTGCCTTCCGGGTCAGCCGGATTGCGACCGGACGGCCGCGAAAGCCGAACTGACGGCGTCCACCGCCGTGCCGACGTCGTCCGTGTCAGTGCTCCAGTTGCTGACCGACACGCGCAGCACATCGCGGCCCTTCCAGCGTGACCCGGACATCCAGACTTTGCCGTCCTCGATGACGCGGGCCGTCACGGCGCGGGTGGTGGCGTCGTCTCCGAAGGCAAGCGAAACCTGGGTGTAATCGACAGGGTTCAGCACCTCGATGCCTTCCACCTGGTCCAATCGTTCGGCGATCAAGGAAGCGGCTTCCGCAAGTCCGCGGACCTGCGCTGCCACCCCTTCCCGGCCCAGCGAGCGGAGGGCGGCCCACACCGGGACGCCGCGTCCGCGCCGGGAGAGCTCAGGCACTTTCTGGAACGGATCGCCCGGGCCTTCGGCGTCCGGGACCAGGTAGCTCGTGGTCAGCCCCATGGCACTGCGAAGCGCCACCGAATCGCGGACGATGCTGATTCCGCAGTCGTAGGGAACGTTGAGTGTCTTGTGGGCGTCAGTCCCCCACGAATCGGCCGCTTCCATGCCCTCAGTAAGGGAGGCAAATTCCGGGACTGCTGCTGCCCACAGGCCGAAGGCGCCGTCGATGTGGACCCAGGCGCCATGCCGGCGGGCAACCCTAATTGCATCGGCGAACGGGTCGAAGGCCCCTGAATGCAGGTTCCCGGCCTGGAGAAAGACAAGGGCGGGCCCCGTGTCCTCTGAGAGCAGCCTGTCCAACTCGGCGGGAATCAGTCTTCCCCGGTCGTCAGCGGCTACCGCAGTGGGCCGGCCAAGGCCGAGGTAGCGCAGGCCCAGGTCGATCGTCTCGTGCCGTTCCTGCCCTGCGAAACACCTGATCCGCGGCGCTCCCGACAGCCCCTCCCGGTCAAGGTCCCAGCCGGCATCAGTCATCAGCCGCCACCGGGCAGCTGCCATTCCGGTGAAGTTGGCCATCGTGGCACCTGTCGTAAAGCCGACGTCGGCCTCCTCCGGAAGCCCCAGGAGCTGCAGCAGCCAGTTGCCGGCGGCTTCTTCGATGGCTGCAATCGCAGGGGTGGCGTAGCGCATGCCCGAGTTCTGGTCCCACGCGCTGACCAGCCAGTCCGCGGCCAGCGCGGCCGGCAGGGTACCGCCGATCACCCAGCCGAAGAACCGGCCGGAAGGCATGGCCATCAGCCCCGGCTCCGCCTTGGCTGCGAGGTAGTCCACGACGTCGGCGGCGGGCATCCCGCCGTCAGGGAGGGGCCCGCCGAAGTCCTTCGCCAGGTCATGGGCTGTCACTCCGGGACCGACGTGCCGGCCAGGCAGGCTCCCCAGCCAGTCAGCCGCATGACCGGCCGCAGCGGACAATGCTGCCGAATACGGTTCAGCGCCTGCGGACATACCAGCATGCTACGCCTGCCCCGGACCAGGCACGAGGCCTTGAATGTGACCTGCCGCGGACCGCGGGCAGGGCGCGTTCCGCTGGCGGAGAGCCGGCAGAAGCGGGCTAGGTGAAGTTTTCCTGCCACACGTCATAGCCGAGCTTGATGATCAGGGCGCCCACCACGAGCAGGAAGACAACCTTGATGAAGCCGCTTCCCTGCTTCACCGCGGTCCGCGCGCCGAGGTAGCCTCCCGCCATGTTGGCCACCCCCAGCAGCAGGCCGACACCCCACAACAGGGAGCCGTGCGGCAGGAAGAAGAGCAGGGCGCCGGCGTTGGTGGCCATGTTAACGATCTTGGCTTTAGCGCTGGCCTCCAGGAAGGCGTACCCCATGGCGGAGACCAGCGCGATGACCAGGAAGGAACCGGTGCCCGGGCCGATCAGCCCGTCGTAAAAGCCGATCACGGCCCCAATGAGGCAGGCCACCACATAGTGTTTGCGGCCGTTGTGCCGGAGCACCGTGATCTCCCCGACGTCAGGCTTGAGGGCGGTGAAAAGGGCGACGGCGACCAGCGCCACCACGATGATGGGCTTGAAGACACTCGAGGGCAGGTTTGCCGCCAGGACGGCGCCCCCGAAACTGCCGCCCAGGGCGATCACCGCCATCGGCACGGCAGTTCGGAGGTCCGGCTTAATGCGTCCGTAGTAGGTGACGGCACTGGTGGTGGTGCCGAAAATGGACCCCATCTTGTTGGTGGCAAGGGCCTGGACAGGCGTAATGCCGGGTACCAGCAGCAGGGCGGGGAGCTGGAGCAGTCCGCCCCCGCCGACCACTGCATCCACCCAGCCTGCGGCGAACCCTGCCACCACAATCAGGATGAGAGTGCCGAGCTGAACCGACTCGAAACCCGAAACCATTGCCTACAGCGAACGCGTATCAGCTGGCGCGGACGGCATTGACCACATAGTCAACAGCCTTGTCCACTGCCACGTTTTCCGCGTCGCCCGTGCGGCGGTCCTTGATCTCGACCACGCCGTCCACCAGCCCGCGGCCGACGGCGAGGATGGTGGGGACGCCCACCAGCTCGGCGTCGCCGAACTTCACGCCGGGGGAAACCTTCGGGCGGTCGTCATAGATGACGTCCAGGCCGGCTGCTTCAAGATCCAGGGCGAGCTGCTCCGCAGTGGCGAAGATCTCCTCGCCGCGGCCGACAGCCACCACGTGAACATCGGCGGGGGCGACGGCGCGAGGCCATACCAGGCCCTTCTCGTCGTGGTTGGACTCCGCGAGGGCTGCGACTGCCCTGGTGACACCCACGCCGTAGGAACCCATGGTGACCACCACCTGCTTGCCGTTCTGGTCCAGCACCTTCAGCTCGAGGGCTTCGGCGTACTTGCGGCCCAGCTGGAAAATGTGGCCCATTTCGATGCCGCGGGCGAGAGCCAGCGGTCCGGACCCGTCCGGGGCGGGGTCGCCTTCGCGGACGTCCGTGCATTCGATGACGCCGTCCCAGCTGAAGTCGCGCCCGGCCACCAGGCCGTACACGTGCTTGCCGGCCTCATTGGCTCCGGTGATCCAGGCGGTGCCGCTGACAACGCGGGGATCAACGAGGTACAGGAGCCCGGTCGTGCTTTCGGCGCCCAGCAGGGGCTCGTCCAGGGCCAGGCCGGGGCCAAGGTAGCCCTTGACGATGAGGGGCTGCTTCTTGAGGTCGTCGTCATTGGCAGCCTCCAATCCGATCTCCCCCGCGATGGGCAGGAAGGAACCGATGTTTGCTTCCACTCGCTTCAGGTCAACGCCGCGGTCACCCGGCAGGCCAATGACCACAAGCTGGCGTTCACCGGTGGGCAGGGTGACCGCGAGGACAACGTTCTTGAGGGTATCTGCGGCAGTCCAGGCGCCGCCGTCGGCCTCGCTGCGGGGAGCCAGTTCGTTGGATGCCGCCACCAGGGTATCGATCGTGGGGGTATTAGGTGTGTCCAGCACCTCGGCGGGGGGAGCTGCGGTGAAGTTGATGTCGGCCGGGACCACTGTGGTAACGGCCTCGACGTTGGCAGCGTACCCGCCGGCTGAGCGCACGAAGGTGTCCTCGCCGACCTCGGTGGGATGCAGGAACTCTTCGCTCTTGGACCCGCCCATGGCGCCTGCGGTGGCGGCCACCGGAATCACTTCCAGGCCCAGCCGCTCGAAGATCCGCAGGTAGGCGCCGCGGTGGGCCGCGTAGCTGGCATCCAGGCCGGCGTCATCCACGTCGAAGGAGTAGGAGTCCTTCATGATGAACTCACGGCCGCGGAGGAGCCCGGCACGGGGCCGTGCCTCATCACGGTACTTGTTCTGGATCTGGTACAGGCTCAGCGGCAGGTCCTTGTACGAGGAGTACAGGTCCTTGACCAGGAGGGTAAACATTTCCTCGTGCGTGGGGGCCAGCAGGTAATCGGCGCCCTTGCGGTCCTGGAGGCGGAAGAGGCCCTCGCCATACTCGGTCCAGCGGTTGGTGACCTCATACGGCTCACGCGGCAGCAGGGCCGGGAAGTGGACTTCCTGGGCGCCGATGGCGGCCATCTCCTCACGGATGACGGCTTCAACCTTTCGCAGGACGCTGAGGCCCAATGGCAGCCAGGTGTAAATTCCGGGTGCGGCACGGCGGATATAGCCGGCGCGGACCAGGAGCCGGTGGCTGGCGACCTCGGCGTCGACGGGGTCTTCACGCAGGGTGCGCAGGAAAAGCTGGGACAGTCTGAGGACCACGGGCGGGTATCCGTTTCTGGGGGAAGTGCTGCTGGGAAAGCAGGGCCGGGCAAATCGTCTGCGTACTAATCTACCGGCAAAGCCCGCCTTGCCCTGCGGAGCTTGTCCGCAGCCGGGGTCCTGGACGGGACAGCGAAGAGCCACGTCCGGTGCTGCAAAGCCCCTGGCCCCCCATTCGGGCTGGTCATTGCAACCGGACGTGGCTCCTCTTGCGTTAACGCCGTTGATACTGGTGAGGACTGGTGAGACCGTCCACCCCACTCCAGCGCAGCTAGATCGAACCTATGTGATCGCCGTCCCCGTGACAAGGGTTTTTTCAATTCGACAGGTTATTGACGGACTTATTGACGGACGGACAGGTGAGGCCTACTTTCAATTCATCAGCTGGTGAATTAAGCCGGAACCGCGACGATGGAGGCATTGATGTCCCATTCAGCAACAGCAGCAACAAGTGTCACCCTGGCTGGCGACGCAGCGGTGGTGACGAGCGGCCTGCAGGTGACGAGGGGCAGGACTCCTGTCCTCCGGGGGCTGGATTTTTCGATTCCCGCGGGCCGGATTACAGGCCTGCTGGGGCCGTCCGCCAGCGGCAAGACCACCCTGATGCGGGCCATCGTGGGAGTCCAGCGGTTCTCTTCCGGAACTGTGCAGGTCCTCGGCCTTCCCGCAGGCCATCCCGCGCTCCGGCACCGTGTGGGCTATGTGACACAGTCTCCCAGCGTCTACCCCGATCTGACGGTGGAAGCCAATGTCAGGTATTTCGGCGCCATGCACCGGAAGGGCCGGGCCGACGCGGCCGAGGCGATCGCCGCCGTCGGACTTGAACCCCAGGCCAGGCAGAAAACCGGCGACCTGTCGGGCGGGCAGCTAAGCCGGGTGTCACTCGCCTGCGCTTTGGTGGCGCATCCCAAACTCCTGGTGCTGGACGAGCCCACCGTCGGCCTTGACCCTGTGCTCCGGGCCGACCTGTGGGACCGTTTCCGGTCGATGGCCCAGGCCGGCACCACCCTGCTGGTTTCCAGTCATGTCATGGAAGAGGCAAGCCACTGCGAATCCCTCCTGCTGCTAAGGGAGGGCAGGCTGCTGGCCCAGATGACGCCGCAGGAGCTGAGCCGGCGCGGGCATAGCACAGACCTGGAAAAGGCCTTCCTGCACATCATCCGGGACGCGGAGGCAACGCCCGACGGCGGTGCGGAGTCCTCGGGAACGGCACCTTCCGATACAGGTCCGGTTCCGGAAAGCGGACCGCCCCTGCCGGGCCGTCCGACTCCTGAAAGCACGGTGCGGTCATGAACCTGCTGATGATGCTGGCCACCACCAGGCGGGTTTTGGACCAGCTGCGCCATGACCACCGAAGTGTGGCGCTGATCCTTGTGGTGCCGGCCCTGCTGCTGGCGGCAGTCTACTTTCTCTTCGAGAACGAGACGCTGCCGCCGGGGATTCCCCGGACATTCGACCGCGTAGGCCTGATGATGCTGGCCATCTTCCCGTTTGTGGTCATGTTCCTGGTCACGTCCATCACCATGCTTCGGGAACGGACCTCCGGGACCCTGGAGCGGCTGTTGACCACGCCCATCCACAAGGCAGACCTGCTCTTCGGCTACGGCCTGGCGTTTTCCATCATGGCCGCCCTGCAGTCACTGGTTGCCACGGCCGTTGCCTACTGGATTTTCGGCCTGGACATCAAAGGCAGCCCCGGCCTGGTGGTCTTGATCGCGGTAATAAACGCGGTCCTTGGCGTCGCGTTGGGGCTGCTCTGTTCAGCCTTTGCCCGGACGGAGTTCCAGGCCGTGCAGTTCATGCCGGTGGTAGTGGTGCCGCAGATACTGCTCTGCGGACTGTTTGTTGCCCGCGACCGGATGAACGAGGTCCTCGAGGCGGTATCGAACGTCCTGCCGCTCACGTTCTCGGTGGATGCCCTGGAGGAGGTTGCGGCCAACGCAGAGGCGACAGAGCAGCTCTGGCAGGATGCCGGAGTGATGCTGGCGATAGTCCTGGGCGTCCTGGTGCTCGCATCACTCACGTTGCGCCGGCGGACGGCATGACGGGGACCCGGCCTGTTGAGCGCGCCGCAGCTGTCCGCAGGGGCCGGAGGGGCGGGAGCACCCAATCCCGGGCCCACATCCTGGAAACGGCCCGCAGGCTGTTCGCCGAGCACGGCTTCGACGGCACAAGCCTCCGGCAGGTGGCCCGCGAGGCCGGTGTTGACCCGGCCATGATCCACCATTTCTTCAAGGGCAAGGACGAACTCTTTGCCCGAAGCGTGGCCCTGCCGGCGGACCCCGCCCAGGTCCTCGCGGGCGTTGACCGCGTCGATCCCCGGCAGCGCGCCGAGGCGATCGTGTGGGCTGTGCTCCGTCTTTGGGAGAGCCCCGCCCAGCACAGCCTGGAGGCGTTCTTCCGGGGCGCCATCGGGTCGAAGGCAAAGACTTTGCTGCTACGGGAGATGGTGACCCGGACCGTCCTCACCCGGATCATGGCCGGTGTGCCGGGTCCGCCCGGGGAGGTCGCCACTCGGGCTAACCTCGTGGCGACCCAGGTGGTCGGGCTCATGCTGGTCCGTTACGTGGTCAGGCTGGAACCCCTGGCCTCGGCCCGGCCAGAAGATGTGGTCACGCTGATCGCACCGAACATCCAGCACTATCTGACCGGTGACCTGAAGATGACGGGGCCATCAGCTACTTGATTTGGGCAGCCGCCTGGTCCAACATTGCTCCGGTCCTGGAATATGCGGCTTCCTCGGTGGCCCCACCCATGGAAATGACGGTAACCAGGACGCTGTGGACTACTGCCTGTGCCGTGATTATTGACTGCTTCCGGCCATCGGGCAAGGTAGTGTCCGTGCGGTAAGCCACGGATCCGGGAACCGTGCCGATCCCGTCAACCTTGGCGAGGGCGACGTCGAGTTTAGTTCCGGCCGTACCGATGGACATTTTTGCGCATTTTGAGAGTTGGTCCGCTTGGGCCATCCCCTTCTCCAGGAACGCCGGATCGAGCCCGGAAGTCATGGACACGATTGTGGTTGCTCCCTCGGCCGCGTCCAGGCTGGTCCCCATGGCAAGCGTCGCGCCCTCCACGGAAGGTGCCGTTCCGGAAACGGCCATTTCCTGGCACTCCGCAGGTTCTACGGACATGGAGGAGATCATGGCTTTGCTCTGGGCCAGGGATCCGGTCAAATCAGTGCTGGACATCACGGAGAGCTTGACTCCCTTGGCGTCGTTCAGCTGACCCAGCAGAGCACCGAGTTCATCGCTTGAATAGATCTTTGCAGGCGTCGGAGTCGGCGAAGGCGTTGGGCTGGGGGAAGGCGTGGAGACTGCAGATGATTCGGTGACTGCGCTTTGTGCCCCGTTGTCCGCAGGTGCGCCCGCGCAGCCCGTCAGTCCGATGACGAGCAAGGCAACGAATCCGATGGCACGTGCCACGACTGTATTCAAGTGTGTTCCCCCAAGTTGACCGGGGCAGCCGTCTGTCCCTAGAAAAGAACTGTAGCGAAGGTTCCAACCTCGCGGAAACCGACCCGCTGGTAGGAAGCCCTGGCCCGCGCATTGAAGCCATTGACATACAGGCTAGTGACCGGCGCGATCTTCCTGGCCTGTTCCACCACCGCAGCCATGTAGCCCGCACTCAGGCCCTGGCCGCGGAACAGGGGGTTCATCCATACTCCCTGGATCTGCGTGACGTCGGCCGTCACTGCGCCCAGTTCGGCCTTGAACACCACTTCGCCGTCTGCGTTGAGGTGCACCAGCGAATGTCCTTGCCTGATCAGCCCCTCCACCCTGCGGCTGTAGAACTCCCTGCCGCCGAGGAAGGGCGAATAGCCCACTTCCTCTTCGAACATGGCGGCGCAGGCGGGGAGGATACGGTCAAAGTCAGCCATCCGGCCCAGCGTCAGATTCCTGTTCGGTTCCACTGACGGCGGCCCGGCAAGCGTCATGAGCGGCTGTTCGTGGCGTACTTCGTGGGCGGCGTGGCCGAGTTCTTCCAGTTCCGCATGCAGTGCAAGGACAGGCTCCGCGGGACCAAAGGCCGAGGCGTAACGGCGTCCGGCACTGTGTGCAGCTGCGGCAACGGGTCCGGCAAGGGAAGGGTCGAGCTGGACCGGGACAAGATTGGCACCTGTCCAGCACGCACCCACCAGGATGCCGTCGTCGAACACCCCCAGGACACTGGCGCCCCCGGTGGTGGGCGCGGCGGTGCCGGCCGTGCGCAGGTGCGCCAGGATAAAGACGTTAGCTACAGGATCCTGCAGGGCAAGGCCCCGAAGGGCAGCCGTGTCCGCCCCGCCCAGGGTGCGGACCAGAACGCCTGCGGGTGCGGCGCCGTCCTTATGAGACGCTAACCACGGGGCTACCCTTGACAGCATCTTCGCCATCGGCCTCCCCCATCTCTTCGGCAATACGCATGGCTTCTTCGATCAGTGTCTCAACAATCTGGCTCTCAGGCACAGTCTTAATGACTTCACCCTTCACGAAGATCTGCCCCTTGCCGTTGCCGGATGCGACTCCAAGATCGGCTTCGCGGGCTTCGCCCGGTCCGTTAACCACGCAGCCCATGACAGCCACCCGGAGCGGGATCTCCATGCCCTCGAGGCCCGCGGTGACCTGTTCGGCCAGGCTGTAGACGTCCACCTGGGCCCGTCCACAGGAGGGGCAGGAGACGATTTCGAGCTTGCGCGGCCGCAGGTTGAGCGATTGCAGGATCTGGTTGCCCACCTTGATTTCCTCCACTGGCGGGGCGGAAAGGGAAACCCGGATGGTGTCGCCGATGCCCTTGGACAGGAGCGCACCGAAGGCCACGGCCGATTTGATGGTTCCCTGGAAAGCCGGGCCGGCCTCGGTCACGCCGAGGTGCAGCGGCCAGTCACCCTTTTCTGCCAGCATTTCATAGGCGGCAACCATGATGACGGGGTCGTTGTGTTTGACGGAGATCTTGAAGTCGTGGAAGCCGTGCTCCTCGAACAGGGAAGCCTCCCACACGGCAGACTCCACGAGTGCCTCGGGCGTGGCCTTGCCATACTTCTTCAGGATGCCCGGCTCAAGCGAACCGGCGTTCACGCCGATGCGGATGGACGTCCCGTGGTCCTTGGCCGCCTTGGCGATCTCCTTGACCTGGTCATCGAACTTGCGGATGTTGCCGGGGTTGACGCGCACGGCGGCGCAGCCGGCTTCGATGGCCGCAAACACATACTTGGGCTGGAAGTGGATGTCCGCGATGACAGGGATCTGCGACTTGCGGGCAATGATGGGCAGCGCGTCGGCGTCATCGGCTGACGGGCAGGCGACGCGCACGATGTCACAGCCTGAGGCGGTAAGTTCGGCGATCTGCTGCAGGGTGGCGTTGATGTCCGTCGTGGGCGTGGTGGTCATGGACTGCACGCTGATGGGAGAGTCCGAGCCCACTCCCACCGATCCGACCTTTATCTGGCGCGTCTTGCGGCGGGGGGCAAGGACGGGCGGGGGTGCTGACGGCATTCCCAGGCTGACCGAGGTCACGTGGACTCCTAGAGTTGGAAGGTGGATCTGTTGAGGAGATCCGGGATCAGGACGCGTGCGGTGCGAGAATGCCGATCACGGGCGTCCATTCGGTGGTCCGGATACCTGCAATGGTGCCTGCCAGGGCGAAGGGATCCTGCTTGAGCAGTTCGTTCAGCTCGGGCTCACCGTTGGCCTTGAAGATCAGCAGGGCGCCTGCCCCGTCCCCGTACGGACCGCTGGTCAGCAGCTGACCGGCATCGGCAAGGCCGGAAAGCCAGGCACGGTGGGCGGGCCGGTTCTCATCGCGGGCAGGTGCGGAATCGGCGGCATAAACGTACTCAACGGCAAAAACAGTCATACCGCTACCCTATCGCCCCGGCAGCATTCCTTCCCATCCGGGCAGGTACCGGAACCGGGAACAACCCGCCGCCGACGGGTCCTTAGCCAAGGAACAGTGCTTTGACCGTGGCCGCAACACCTGCCGCCCACAGCATGGAAGTGAGCGTCCCGATGATGAACCTTTCAGCCGCGACAGGGGTTTCCTTCAGCTCCGCGAACCTTCCCAGGCCTTTGATGGCCACAACATAGGCGATGGCCACAGGCTGCCCGGCGAGTATGGCAAGGCACACAGCGAGCCGTTCGAGGATGCCGATGATGGCCCCGCCGCGAAGAATCCGCTGGCTTGGAGCCGCAGGCTGGCTTGCACCGGGCGGCGGCTGCTGGCCGGGCTCGGCCGTCAACTCACCATCGACCGCCTGCCCTGCGCCCGCACCGGCGCCCGCGGGAAACGAATCCGCCGTCACATCGGCCGACGGATCTTCGGCTTTCCGTGCAGCCTCGTCGCCTGCGGTGGCGGCATCGGCTTTATCGTCGATGGTCCTGGCCAGCTTGAACACGAGGGCGGTCACGGGCCAGCCCAGGAGTCCGGCCACCAGCAGGGCCGCGGTTATCCAGAGTGCGTTCACCGGTCTCCTTCGTTAGGTGTTCCAGCTGCTTGGATGCTTCCGGATGCCAGGATCCGCGAGTGCGCGTAATCCAGGAGCATCGCCGCTGCCGGCCTGGCAGCCCATTCTTCCTGCCATCCGGACCTCAGTACGGCACGGCTCACCGATTGTTCCGTTATTCCCAGTTCCTTGGCCACGCTCTTCTGGCTGCCGTGCTTGCCGCCGCTGCGCTGGATGATGCGGAGCAGGTCAACAACCCTCCATTGGGCCTCTGTCCTTTCCTGGACAAGCCGTCCGATCAGGCGGAGCACAGCTTCGGCATTGGCGCAGGCCAGGGCTCCTTCTTGGGCGTCGCGGGGTATATCCATTCCACGACCGATATTGCCGGAGACCACCGACAATGGGACCTGGCCCGCCGCGTTCTTGGCCCGGTCAACGGCTTTCCGGGCCGCAACGAAGCCGCTTCCGGTTCCCTCGCGGGGCGGGGCAGCGGCGGCAAGCTGAACCCTGCCGATGCCGATGCCCACATACCAATGCCCCCCGCGCAATGCATGCAGGGCGATATCCACCACCGCATCGGCATCATCCACCACACCCTGGAGTTCATCGCCGACGGAACGTTCAAAGACGGCGGAAGTAATACCACGCAGTTGTGAGACGAGTTCTGGCACCCGGTCCACGTCATTGCTGCTGCCGCGCTGGTCGATAGTCATGACGTACATACCTCAACCATAGCCGGCTGATTTTTAATAATCAATCAGATTAGGCTGATGTGCTGATATCAGCCTAAATCGGCTAACTATGGCTTATCAGCCAGAAAGGGATTCTCCCTTACCTAGCCGAACAGGTTTACCGGCTTCACGATGTCGGCGTAAATCAGCAGCGCGCTCATCCCTATCAGCAGGACCGCCACCACGTAGGTCACCGGGAGCAACCTGGCAATATCGAAGGCGCCCGGATCCGGCTTGCCGAACAGCTTCGCCACCCGACGTCGGGCACCTTCATACAAGGCGCCGGCAACATGGCCGCCGTCGAGCGGCAACAGCGGGATGAGGTTGAAGACAGCAAGCGCGAAGTTCAGCCCGGCGAGCAGCCCCACCAGGGCTGCAAGCCTGGACTGCACCGGTACCTGTTCCATGGCTGCCACCTCACCGGCGACCCGGCCCACGCCCACCACGCTGATGGGTCCGTTGGGATCACGCGGTTCGGAGCTGAAAGCTGCCTTCGCCACCCCGACAACGCGTGCTGGCAGGTTGAACACGACCCCCGCCACCTGACTGATGTTTTCCCCCGCCACGGGCAGGACGGACGACGCCGGCTGGGGCACCAGTGCGGTCTGCGCACCGATGCCGAGGAAGCCGACGTCCTGGTACAGGAGGTTGCCGGCGTCGTCCTTTGCCTGGCGACCGTCAGGTCCGATGACCGGCCGGGCGGACAACACCGGCGTGATGGTCATGGTGACAGGAGAGCCGGCACGGTCAACGGTAATGCTGACCTCCTTGCCGGCCGAAGCACGGATCCACTCTGTCAACTGGTCCCAGGCAGTCACCGCTTTTCCGTCAAAGGAGGTGACCACGTCGTTGGGCTTGAGCCCCGCCGCAGCGGCCGGAGTCAGTTTGCAGTCCGGAGAGTCGGGATCAACCGTCTGCCCGGCAGCGACCTGGCATTTCGAGACATCCGAGATGGTGGTGGTAGCCGTGGCAACGCCAAAGCCCATCAGCAGGACGGCGGTAAGCACTACCCCGATCAGCAGATTCATGGCCGGCCCGCCGAGCATCACGATGATTTTCTTCCACACGGGCAGCCGGTAGAACACGCGGTTCTCATCCCCCGGCCCCACATCCTCATGGGCAAGGGACCGTGCTTCCGTGGCCAGGGTCTGGAACATGCCGGTGCTGGACGGACGCACCGTTCCGTCATCCTTGTTGGGCGGGTACATGCCGATCATGGACACGTAGCCTCCGAGCGGAATGGCCTTGATGCCGTATTCGGTCTCCCCTTTGCGTTGTGACCAAAGCGTCGGGCCGAAGCCGATCATGTACTTGGTGACCCGCACCTTGAACAGCTTGGCAGGAACCAGGTGCCCCACTTCGTGCAGCGCGATGGACACGGCGATGCCGATCGCCACGAAAATGACACCGAGGACAAAAAGTAGAACGGGACTCATGGGTGGTTCTGCTGCTTCCTAGAGACTGCTGACTGCTAAACGTTCATGGGCCCGCGCGCGTGCCCAGCTTTCAGCATCCAGTACCGACTCCAGCGTCAGCCCGGAGGATCCTGAGTGTTCGCTGAGAACAGAATGGATGGTTTCCACGATGTCCGTAAATCTGATGCGGCCATCATGGAAGGCGGTCACCGCCTCCTCGTTCGCGGCGTTGAAGACTGCGGGGAAGGTGCTGCCCTGTTTGGCGGCATCCTTGGCAAGGTCCACGGCAGGGAAGGCTGTGGTGTCCAGGGGCTCGAATGTCCAGCTTGTGGCCTTCGTCCAGTCACACGGCCGGGCAGCCTGGGGCACCCTGTCCGGCCAGCCCAGTCCCAATGCTATCGGCAGCCGCATGTCCGGCGGGGAAGCCTGGGCGATGATGGAACCGTCCACGAACTGGACCATTGAATGGACCACCGACTGCGGATGGACCACAACATCGATCCGGTCCAGCGGGACGTCAAAGAGCAGGTGCGCTTCGATCAGCTCCAGGCCCTTGTTCACCAGGGTGGCGGAGTTGGTGGTGACCATCGGTCCCATGTCCCACGTGGGGTGCGCCAGCGCTTCCCCGGGAGAGACGTCATGGAGTTCTTCCCTGCTCCGGCCACGGAAGGGGCCGCCGGACGCTGTGAGGATAAGCCTCTCGACCTCGTCGGCGGAGCCGGAGCGCAGGCACTGGGCAATGGCCGAATGTTCTGAATCCACCGGTACGATCTGGCCTTGCGCTGCGGCGGCTTTGACCAGCGCCCCGCCCACGATCAGTGATTCCTTGTTCGCCAGTGCCAGTACGGCACCAGATTTCAGCGCGGCAAGCGTGGGGGCAAGGCCGATGGAACCCGTAATGCCGTTGAGCACCACGTCGGCTTCCACTGCGGCGATGCGGGTCGAGGCATCAGGCCCGGCGAAGATTTCCGGGCGGAAATCTGGCCTTCCGGCGGTCCGTGCGGCATCGGCAATGAGTTCCTGCAGCCGCAGGGGGTCGCCGGTGGCGATACCGACAAACGCGGCACCCGTGTGAACAACCTGGCGCGCCAGAAGCTCCAGGTTCCCACCACCGGCACTGAGTGCCACTACCTCAAACAGGTGCGGGGCGCCGTCGACGACGTCAATCGCCTGGGTGCCGATGGAACCGGTGGATCCGAGGAGGACGATTTTGCGTGGCTGCATTGCTTAAGTATCCCGCACGGCCCTCGATCCGAACGTGGCACGATCCCTTGCCCGGTTGGCGGATGACCTGAATGTGACGTGGATTTCACCCCTCCGCGGCCGGCCTTGTATACCATCGAAGGTGCGTATCCGGGTGCCATGTGCATCGGGGCGGGGGCTAGACGCATTGACGGCAACCCCGCCGCGAACCAGTTTCTGACGGTATGTCGCCACTGCGACATACCCCTGGATATCAAGGATACGAATATGGGCCGTCGCCGTGCCCCCACCAGGCCTAGCTACCCACGTTGGATCCGGAAGGCAGTAGTGGCTGCAGCTGTACTTGCCGGCCTCATCGCCGGGGCTCTGGTTCTCCCGGCCTTAATCAGTCCGGCCCGTGTGGGCTCCGCACCGTCCACCGCCCCGGAAACGCAGGCAGAAGTTGTCCTTTCGGAGGACCGCCCTGCCGTCAGTGCGGGCGCAGGGCCCTGCATTTCCCTCAAAGTCCTCGCATCGCTCGAAAACGCCGACATGGTGCGGTCGCTGGCGGCTTCCTACATTGCCAAGCCCCGCAGCGTGGACGGCAGGTGCGTCACGGTGGACGTAAGCCAGGATAAATCCGGGGTAGCGGCCATCAATGCGGCAGGCGGGTTTGCCTCCATTCCTGCGTCCGGGCGTCCTGCCGTGTGGCTTCCTGATTCCAGCGCCTGGCTGCGCGTGGCCGAGGACCAGGCCGGGAATTCCCTCCACCTGGACGGCGGCAGCGTGGCCAGGAGCGGGATTGTGGTCGCTATGCCGGCCTCCATGGCCAAGGCCATCGGTTGGGACACGAAGGCGCCCAGCTGGGCCGACGTCATTGCCGCCTCAAAGGACCCGGGCGTCTGGGCACGCCTTGGCCATGGGGACTGGGGCAAATTCAAGTTCGGCAAAGCCAGCCCCACGGTTTCCACGTCCGGACTCATGGGCCTGCTGGCGTCCTATGGCGTGGCCGCAGGGAACCTTACGGACTTGACGAAGGAACAGCTGGCTCAGCCCGCTGTCATCAGCAAAGTCAAGGATGGCGAGCTGAGCATAAGCCATTACATGGCCACCCCGGAGCACTTCCTCTGGCATGCCCGGCAGGCGGACGACGGCGGTGCGGTTTCAGATTTCCTCTCAGCGGTCATTGTCGATGAAAAATCGGTATGGGACTACAACAGGGGAATTTCAAGTAACGACGGCGTCACCAAACAGGCAGGCTCGCCGCCAAAAGAACAACTGCTTCCCATCTACCCCAGTGGCGGCGTCCTGGTTGCCGACAATCCAGCTGTGAGCCTCACCGGTGACTGGGTCAGCAGCCAGCAGCGCCTTGCCGCCGATGACTTCCTGGCGTACGCACGGACGCAGCAGGGACAGGAGGCAGTCAAGACCACCGGATACCGCACCATTCAGGACAAGACGGATCCTGGGATCGCCGAAACAGGCCACTACGCGCAGTCCCTTCCGACGGTCCCGCTTCCCGGCGCAGACGTCCTGGTCAGTGTCCAGAAGAGTTTTCCAGAGGTCCGCAAAAGGGCCCGGGCGCTGTTCCTGGTTGACGTCTCCGGATCCATGGGCCAGGAGATTGCCCCGGGCCGCACCCGGCTGCAGGGCGCCAAGAACGCCATTACCCGCGCCCTGGACCACTTCACCGGCGATGACCAAGTCGGACTGGCAGCGTTTTCCCAAGTGGGGAACGGCCCGCTGGCGCCCGGTCTGGTCAGCCCGGTGTCTGCCTTCAAGACAAACAAGACGGACCTGTTGGCAAAACTGAACGCCCTGCAGCCTATGACCGCCACGCCGCTATTCGAAGCCGTGGGCGAGTTCGCCGCCAAACAGGCAAGGGAATACAACGAATCCGAGATCAACACGATAGTGCTCCTCAGCGACGGCAAGAATGACACAACCCACCCTGGTGACCTCAAGTCGCTGACCGAGCTGCTGGGTCACCAGCACCACAGCACCCCGGTGCTGGTGTTCACGCTGGCCTATGGTGCCGACGCCGACACCGATTCCCTGCGGGCGATCGCCAAGGCCAGTGGCGCCCACTTCTATGACGCGACTGACCCGAATCGCCTGGACGCCGTGCTGGGCGATCTCGTAACCAGCTTCTAGGCAGGACCAGCTTCCAGGCGTGACCAACTAGGCCCGGACCTTCCGACGGGGCGGGCAACGTCGTCCGATGCTATGGCGGCGCCGGGATTTTCCGGCGTAACGTGGATTGCGTGGACTGGCTTTCCTGGTTGGATGCGCCGGATTACGAGTTCGCCCGGCAAGTGCTGCAGCGCGGCGTCGCGGCACTCTACTTCGTTGCGTTCTTGTCCTCGCTCAACCAGTTCCCGGCGCTCCTCGGTGAACGCGGGCTTCTTCCCGTTCCCGACTATCTGGAGGGATTCGGCACACGAGGCCGGCCCACCCTTTTCCGCTGGCGCTATTCGGACCGGCTGCTGCGTGCGGTCTGCGCAATCGGACTGGCCGTCTCGGCGCTGCTGGTGGCCGGCCTTCCGCAGCTCGGGCCGCCATGGCTGCCCCTGATTGCATTCCTCTCGCTGTGGCTGCTGTATATGTCGATCGTTAATGTTGGCCAGACCTTCTACGGCTTCGGCTGGGAAATGCTGCTCCTCGAGGCAGGCTTCACTGTGGCTTTCCTGGGCTCGGACCAGACGGAACCGCCCCGCACCATCATGATCCTGGTGGCATGGCTGGTGTTCCGACTGGAGTTCGGCGCGGGCATGATCAAGATCCGGGGCGGCCGGGAATGGCGTGACCTGACCGCCCTGTACTACCACCACGAGACCCAGCCAATGCCGGGGCCGCTGAGCCGGCAGGCGCATCTCCTGCCGCGTCCGTTCCACCGGCTGGAGGTGCTGGGCAACCATTTCGCGCAACTGGTGGTGCCCTTCTTCCTCTTCGCACCCCAGCCACTTGCCAGCGCGGCCGCCGGCATCGTCATCTTCACCCAGCTGTGGCTCGTGGCCACCGGAAATTTCGCCTGGCTCAACTGGATCGCCATCGTGCTGGCGTTCTCTGCGGTCAGCGACCAGGCCGCCCATGCCGTGCTGCCATTCCTGCCGCTGGACTGGCATCCGGAGGTCACCCCCGGCAGCCGGGTCACTCCGCTGTGGTGGCTGGTTATCACGCTCGCCGCGACGCTCCTGCTGGTGGTCCTTAGCTACTGGCCCGTGCGCAACCTGTTCTCGAAGCGCCAGCTGATGAACGCGAGCTTCAACCGCTGGCAGCTGGTCAATACCTATGGGGCCTTCGGCACTGTCACCAAGCAGCGGATCGAGATTGTGGTGGAAGGCACCCTGGATGAGATTCCGGACGACTCCGCGGACTGGCGCGAATACAGCTTCAAGGGAAAGCCCGGGGACGTGCGCCGGGTGCCGCGGCAATGGGCCCCTTACCACCTGCGGCTGGACTGGCTGATGTGGTTCCTGCCGCTGCGTACCGTGCATGAGGAATGGTTTTACGCCTTCCTCTCCAGGCTGCTCGAAGCGGACCGGCAGGTCCTGCGCCTGCTGCGCCACGACCCGTTCGACGGCGGCCCGCCCCGCTGGGTGCGCGCGCGAAGTTACCTGTACCGCTTCGCCACCCGGGCCGAGTTCCGCGAAACCGGCGACCGCTGGGTCCGGACTCCGCTCTATGAGTCGATCCCGCCGCTGTCCCTCCGCCGGTCCCCGGGGCGGGCCGTCTAGGAGCGGAGGCTAGGTGCGCGCTCCGGCCCTGCGCAGCGTGGCTTCAGCGTGCTTGAGGATGGGACCGTCGATCATCCTGCCGTTGTACTGGAAGACGCCTGTCCCTGCCCGCGCGGCGGCCTGCAGCAGGGAGTTGGCGGCGGCGACGTCGGACTCGGACGGCTCGTAGGCACTCCGGACCACGTTCGCCTGGCTGGGATGGATGCACGCTTTGGAGCTGAACCCTGAGGCCACTGCATCGCCGGCTTCCACGGAAAGGCCGGCGAGGTCCGGGATGTTGACGTAAACGGCGTCCACCGCTTCCTTCCCGAGGGCCCGCGCGGCCAGCAGCACGGAGGAGCGGGCGTGCAGGGCAACAGCCCGGTAGCCGCCGGCATCCGTCCTGCTGGACGTGCCGCCGAGCGAAGCCAGGAGGTCCTCCGCGCCCCACATCAGCGCCACGACGTTGGGCTCGGCCGCGATGGCCGGGGCATTCAGGACCCCTATGGCTGTCTCGCACAGGGCGATCACGTGGTAATCCTCAAGTAGCCTAAGTTGTTCAGCGGTCTCGGCCTTGGCCAGCATCACTGTCTTGTAGGGCGTGTGCGCAAGGCAGTGGAGGTCCTTTTCGAACTCTTCGGTTCCTGCCGGGTTGATCCGGACGATGGTGCGGCTGGGATTCAGCTCCGGCACCTCGCCGCCGGAGCCGAGCTGCGCCAGGATGGCTCCCCGGGCACGCTGCTTGTCCCCCGGGGCTACCGCATCCTCCAGATCCAGGATCACGGCGTCCGCGCGTTCGGCGGCCTTCTGGTAGCGCTCCGGCCTGTCGGCAGGGCAGAACAGCAGGGCAGGTCCCATCACGAAGGTCATAAGGACATTCTCCCCTTTTCGCGCCCCTGCCGGCTCCCCTTCCGGCGCTCCTGTTGGCTGTTTTGTGGCTCCTCCGGGGCGCTGTCCACCTGACGTCCGCCGTGCGCTTCCCGTGTCCACATCAGGCAGCTTCGGCTGGCCAGGGCCACCACCGTTCCGTCCTGGTTCCTGCCGGTGTGCGCCATGGTCACGATTCCCTGGCCGGGCCGGGAATCCGACAGCCGCTTCCGCGTGATCACGGTCTCGGTGTAGAGCGTGTCGCCGTGGTAGAGCGGATGCGGGAAGGATACGTCCGTCAGGCCCAGCTGGGCGACGATGGTGCCCTGGGTCAGCTGGGAAACGGACTGGCCCACCAGCGTGGCCAGGGTAAACATCGAGTTCACCAGGCGCTGGCCGAACGGCTGCCCGGCGCTCCAGGCCGCGTCCAGGTGGAGCGCCTGGGTGTTCATGGTCAGGGTGGTGAACAGGACGTTGTCCGCTTCCGTCACTGTCCGCCCGGGCCGGTGGGCGTACACCACCCCTTCTTCGAGTTCCTCGAAGTAGAGGCCACGCTGTTCGATGATGCGGGGCGGCGGCGGCATGTCCGTCATACGGTCAGTTCCCGGTCCTCTTCGAACAGCTCAGCCCCGGTTGCTGCCGCCACATCCTCAATGGACACATTCGGCGCCAGCTCGCGCAGCACCAGCCTTGACGCCCGCCCGTCAGGGACGACGTCGATCACGGCAAGATCGGTGATGATCCGGTCCACGCAGGCCTTGCCTGTCAGCGGCAGCGTGCACTGCTGCACGATCTTGGGCTTGCCGTTGCGGTCCACGTGTTCCATCATCACAATCACCTTCTTGGCGCCGAAGACCAGGTCCATGGCTCCACCCATGCCCTTGACCATCTTCCCCGGGATCATCCAGTTGGCCAGGTCCCCGTTGGCAGCGACCTCCATGGCACCGAGCACTGCGACATCCACATGCCCGCCGCGGATCATGCCGAACGATGACGCGGAGTCGAAGAAGGCCGCGCCTTTGTTGACCGTGACGGTTTCCTTGCCCGCATTGATCAGGTCCGGATCCACCTCATCCTCGCCCGGATAGGGCCCGACGCCGAGGATGCCGTTCTCGGAATGCAGCACCACTTCAACACCGGCCGGAATGTAGTTGGGGATCAGGGTGGGCATGCCGATGCCCAGATTCACGTACTGCCCGTTGCTCAGTTCCTGTGCCACCCTTGCCGCCAGTTCGTTGCGGGTCCAGCCTTTGCTGCCGGGCGCGGCGGCTGACGGGTGCGCGACGGCGGCACGGCGGTACTCAGGCCGGACCCCTTCCGGCCGGGGAGCCTGGGGGCTGTTCGGGTCCATGGCTAAGCTCCTGCCTGATCTGATGCCGGTGTATTTGCTGTAGCTGCTGTTGCCGTGGTTGCTGCTGCCGGCGGGTGGGATGCGGACCCCGCCGCCAGGGACACCGTCCTCTTTTCGATGCGTTTCTCGGTCTGTCCTGCCAGAACTACCCGCTGGACGAAGATGCCCGGTGTGTGCACGTGCTCCGGATCCAGTTCCCCCGGCTCCACCAGCTCCTCCACCTCGGCAATGGTAATCCTGCCTGCCATGGCGCAGAGCGGGTTGAAGTTCATGGCCGTCGCGTGGAAGACCAGGTTGCCGTGGCGGTCACCCTTCCAGGCGTGGACCAGGCCGAAGTCCGGCGTCAGCGATTCCTCCAGGACATAGTCAACGCCGTCGAACGTGCGCACTTCCTTGGCTGCAGAGGCTATGGCGATGCCGCCGTCGGGGTCGTACTTCTGCGGCAGGCCGCCGTCGGACACCTGTGTGCCCACCCCCGCCTTGGTGTAGAACGCGGGGATGCCGGCCCCGCCGGCCCTCAGTTTCTCGGCCAGGGTTCCCTGCGGCGTCAGCACCACCTCCAGTTCACCGGAAAGATACTGGCGGGCGAACTCCTTGTTCTCGCCCACGTAGGAGCTGACGGTGCGCCGGATGCGGCCGTCGCGCAGCAGGACGCCCAGGCCCCAGTCGTCCACCCCGCAGTTGTTGCTTACCGTTTCCAGGTCCTTGGTGCCGCGGCGGTGCAGGGCATCAATCAGGGCCACCGGAATCCCACAGAGACCGAACCCGCCGACAGCCAGGGACGCGCCGTCGGGAATGTCCGCGACGGCTTCCTCGGCGCTGGCAACAACCTTGTTAATCATCAGTGATCCTCTCAGGCCGGCTACAGTCCCAGTTCACGGGCGATCAGCATCAGCTGGACCTCCGTGGTGCCCTCCCCCACTTCGAGGATTTTGGAGTCGCGGTAGTGGCGCGCCACGGTGAATTCGTTGATGAAGCCATAGCCGCCAAATACCTGGGTGGCATCCCGCGCATTGTCCATGGCTGCCTCGCCTGCGACCATCTTAGCGATGGCCGCCTGGGTCTTGAACGGCTTGCCCGCCAGCATCCTCGCGGCGGCGTCGTAGTACGCCAGCCGGGCTGTGTGGGCCCGGGCCTCCATCCGGGCGATCTTGAAGGAGATGGCCTGGTACTTGCCGATATGGTGCCCGAAGGCCTTCCGCTCCTTTGCGTACTTCACTGACAGGTCCACGCATCCCTGCGCGGCTCCAGTGGCCAGGGCGGCGATGGCGATCCGGCCCTCGTCCAGGATGGAGAGGAAGTTGGCGTAGCCGCGGCCTTCCTCGCCCAGCAGATTTTCTTCCGGGACGCGGACGTTATTCAGGGTCAGCGGATGGGTATCCGACGCGTTCCAGCCCACCTTGTTGTACGCCTTCTCCGCTTTGAAGCCCGGGGTGCCGGTGGGCACCAGGATGGTGGAGATCTCCTTCTTGATGCTGCCGTCCTTGCGCTCCTTCTGGCCCGTGACGGCGGTGACGGTGACCAGGCGGGTGATGTCGGTCCCTGAGTTGGTAATGAACTCCTTGTTGCCGTTAATCACCCAATTCCCGTCCTCACGCCGGGCGTGGGTCTTGGTGCCGCCGGCGTCCGAGCCGGCTTCCGGCTCGGTCAGGCCGAAGCCGGCGAGCGCCTTTCCTGAGGCGAGCAGGGGCAGCCATTCCTTCTTCTGCGCGTCGGACCCGAACCGGTACACGGGCATGGCGCCCAGGGAGACCCCGGCCTCCAGCGTGATGGCTACAGATTGATCCACCCTGCCCAGCTGCTCCAGCGCCAGCGCGAGCGCAAAGTAGTCGCCTCCCATCCCGCCGAACTCCTCCGGAAACGGCAGCCCGAAGAGGCCCATGTCCGCCATGTGGGAGATCACTTCATAAGGGAAGCTGTGTTCCTCGTCGTGCCTGGCGGATACGGGCGCCACGACGTTGTCCGCGAAGTCACGGACAGTATCGCTGAGGTCCTGGTATTCCTCGCTGAGGTCAAAATCCGGCATGTCTAGGCTCCTTTGCCAGTGGTGGTTGGATCCCCGTTTGTTGGATCCGCGTTTGTTGGATCCCCGTTTGTTGGGTCCCCGGCGGCGGGGCCGGTTCCTGGGGGTGTTTCCGGGTGGATGGTGGCGACCACCTGGTCAACCTTCACAAGGTCGCCGGACCTGATGCTGATGTGGACAGTACCGTCCAGCGGCGCCAGAAGTTGATGTTCCATCTTCATAGCCTCCACGGAGAGCAGCACCTGTCCGGCTTTCACGGTGTCGCCGTCGCGCACCGGAACTGACACCACGGTTCCGGGCATCGGCGAGCGCACCGCCGGGTCCGCGGTTCCCTCCTCGCGTTCGATGGCAGCCAGCACACGGGCCAGCCGCGATTCACGGGTGAGCACCTCAAGCCGGCAGGACCAGCCGCCGTTGCCTACGTAGACGGTCAGGGGGTTCCCCTCCCGCGGGCTTTCTTGCAGGGGCGGGCCAAGGGCGAACCTCAGTTCCCCGCCGTCGATCTCCAGGAACACGTTGTCATCCGAGAGCCCGATGACGTTCACCAGGTGCTCTGCGCCCCCGTTTACTCTTACTCTGGCGTCCCCCGTGCCGCTGTTGCCCTGCCAGGTGACTGCCACGGTGGACATCGTGCCGTCGGGGACGCCGAAGCTCTTCGTCCAGGGGGCGCGTGTACCCAGGCGCCAGCCTTCGACGGTATTCCACGGGGAGTGCACCGACGCCGGAGGCCCGGCCAGGATCCGGAGCTGCATGGCTGCGGCGATGAGTTCGGCATCGCCGACCTGGCGGAAGCTGAAGTGCGGCATCTTGCGCTCGATCAGGCCGGTGTCGAGCCGGCCGGCCCTGACGTCAGGGTCGTTGATCAGCAGGCGCAGGTATTCGACGTTCGTGTCGATGCCCAGCACCGTGTAGCGCCCGAGTGCCTCGTCCAGTTTGTCCAGCGCGGCTCCTCGGTCCTGGCCCCAGGCAATGACCTTGGAGACCATGGGATCGTAGTCGCTGGAGATCATGAGTCCCGCCAGCAGCGAGGAATCGATCCGGACGGCAGGGTCCGCCGGCGCCTGGGTACGCCCATGGTGCGAGCCGGTGAGACTGCCCCGCTCATCCAGGAGCACTACCTCGCCGGCCGACGGCAGGAAGTTCCGTTCCGGGACCTCGGCGTAGACACGCGCCTCCACGGCGTGACCGTTGAGGACGACGTCGGCCTGTGCCACGGTCAGCTGCTCACCCGCGGCGATGCGCACCTGCCATTCGACCAGGTCGACGCCGGTGACCATTTCCGTGACGGGATGTTCGACCTGCAGCCGGGTGTTCATCTCCATGAAGAAGAACTCGTCCGGCGCGTCGTCCGAGACCAGGAACTCCACAGTGCCGGCCCCACGGTAGTTGACGCTGCGGGCCGCGTTGCAGGCGGCTTCTCCGATCCGGGCGCGGGTGGCGCCGCCATTATCCAGCGATTCCAGGAGCGGTGACGGTGCCTCCTCGATGACCTTCTGGTGCCGGCGCTGCAGGGAGCATTCACGCTCGCCAAGGAAGATGACATTGCCGTGGTTGTCCGCCAGGACCTGCACTTCGATGTGTCGCGGCGCCTTGATCAGCCGTTCCAGGAACAGGGTGTCGTCGCCGAATGCGCTGGCCGCCACGCGGCGGGCCGCAGCCAGGGTGGCCTGCAGTTCTTCGGGACGCTCCACAACATGCATGCCCTTGCCGCCGCCGCCCGCGGAGGGCTTGATGAGCAGCGGAAAGCCGACGCCGGATGCGGCCTCGGCCAGCTCGGCATCAGTCAGGCCCGGCCGCGCGATGCCCGGGACCACGGGAACCCCGTACCCTGCCACGTGGTTCTTTGACCGGATCTTGTCGCCCATGATGTTCAGCGCCTCGACGCCGGGACCGATGAAAGTGATGCCTGCCTTTTCCAGTGCCCGGGCAAAGTCCACGTTCTCGCTCAGGAAGCCGTAGCCGGGGTGGACGGCATCGGCGCCGGTGTCCCGGCATGCCTGGATGATGGCTTCGGTCTTGAGGTAGCTCTCGGAGGCGGCGGCGGGGCCGATCAGCACCGCTGTGTCCGCCTCGCGCACGTGCCGGGCGCCGGCGTCGGCCTCGCTGTAAACGGCGACGGAACGGATGCCCAGGGTGCGCAGGGTCCGGATCACGCGACAGGCAATCTCGCCCCGGTTGGCCACAAGGACGGTGTTGAACAGCGCAGGATCGAACTGGGCAGGATTGAACGGTGCAGGCTCGGCTGCACTCTGGGGCATGTGGGGTGCTTGGCTCATGTGCTGGCTCACATCCTGAAGAGGCCGAAGGAGGTCTCCGGCAGCTGGGCGCGGGAAACGACGTCGAGCGCCAGCCCCAGGACGGTGCGGGTGTCAGCGGGGTCGATCACGCCGTCATCCCATAGCCGGGCCGTGGAGTAATACGGGCTGCCCTGCTCCTCATACTGCTGCCTGATCGGGGCCTTGAAAGCTTCCTCGTCCTCGGCGGGCCAGTCCTGGCCCGCCGTCTGGTACTGGTCCCGCTTAACGGTGGCCAGCACGCTGGACGCCTGGTTGCCGCCCATCACCGATATCCGGGATGCAGGCCACATCCACAGGAAACGCGGTGAATAGGCCCGGCCGCACATGGAGTAGTTGCCCGCGCCGAAGGATCCGCCAATCACCACCGTCAGCTTGGGCACCCGGGCCGTGGCCACGGCAGTGACCATCTTGGCGCCGTTCTTGGCGATGCCGCCTTGCTCGGAGTCCTTGCCCACCATGAAGCCCGAGATGTTCTGCAGGAAAACCAGCGGGATGCCGCGCTGGTCGCACAACTCGATGAAGTGCGCGCCCTTGAGGGAGGACTCACTGAACAGCACGCCGTTGTTGGCCACAATGCCCACCGGGTGGCCGTGCAGCCTGGCGAAGCCGGTGACCAGGGTGGCGCCGTATTCCTTCTTGAATTCGTGGAACCTGCTGCCGTCCACCAGCCGGGCTATAACCTCGCGCACGTCGTACGGCGCGTTGACGTCCGTGGGCACCGCACCGTAGAGCCCGGCGGGATCGACGGCGGGTTCGACGGCGGCATCGACATCCCAGGCGGGCGCGGCCGGGCGGGGCAGGGTGGCCACGATGTCGCGGATGATCTGCAGGGCGTGTTCGTCGTTTTCGGCCAGATGATCCGTGACGCCGGAAATCCTGGAATGGACCTCGCCCCCGCCCAGTTCCTCCGCAGTGACGATTTCGCCGATGGCCGCCTTCACGAGCGGCGGCCCGCCCAGGAAGATGGTGCCCTGGTTGCGGACAATGACTGTTTCGTCGCTCATGGCCGGCACGTAGGCGCCCCCGGCTGTGCAGGAGCCCATCACTGACGCGATCTGCGGGATCTTGGCAGCGGACAGCCGCGCCTGGTTGAAAAAGATCCGGCCGAAGTGCTCCTTGTCAGGGAAGACCTCATCCTGTTTGGGCAGGAAGGCCCCGCCGGAGTCCACCAGGTAGATGCACGGCAAACGGTTTTCGAAGGCAATTTCCTGCGCCCTCAAGTGCTTCTTTACCGTCATGGGATAGTAGGTGCCGCCTTTGACCGTGGCGTCGTTGGAGATCACCAGCACATGGCGGCCGTGGACCAGCCCGATTCCGGTGATGACCCCTGCCCCCGGGGAGTCGTCGTCATACATTCCGTTGGCGGCGAGCGCCCCGATCTCCAGGAACGGGCTGCCGTCATCCAGCAACCGGTCGATGCGTTCGCGGGGCAGGAGCTTCCCCCTGGCCACGTGGCGCTCACGCGACTTTTCCGGCCCGCCCTGCGCAGTCCGGGCCAGCCTGTCCCGCAGCTCTTCCGCGAGCACCTGCTGCGCTTTGCTGTTTGCGGCGAAAGACTCGCTGGATGCGTCAAGCCGGCTGACGAGGGTCTCCATGGACTGGATCCGTTCCTGTTCCGTTCAAAGCCGTAAAAGGCAACTCGGTTAGTGCTCAGTAACTGGGATTTAGGTTAGTCTCTATTAACTGTGATGTCCAACACGTAGCAGCCAAGCTAGAATTTTCAGGTCCGAGGAGGAAATGTGCCCACCACCCAGGCCCGGCAATCAGAGCAGCGCAGCGCTTTGGTGCAACCTGGCCAGTTAGCCCAATCAACACAGCCAGGCCAATCAACCCAGCCAAGCCAATCAACGCAGCCGGCCCAGGCGACCCAGCGCAGCCAGGCCAAGGAGAACCGGCGCCAGGCGCTGCTGGCGGCGGCAGCCTCCCTGTTCGCCGTGAACGGATTCAACCGCGTGTCGCTGGAGGACCTGGGCGCGGCTGCCGGGGTCAGCGGACCTGCGGTGTACCGGCACTTCTCCGGCAAGCAGGCTGTCCTGGGCGACCTTCTGCTCACCGTGAGCCGTGAACTGCTCGACGGCGGCCGGCGGGTGGTGGCCGAATCGGCAGATCCACTCGTGGCCTTGGGCCGGCTGGTGGAATTCCAGGTGGACTTTGCGCTGGGCAAGCCCGACGTGATCCGCGTCCAGGACCGGGACTTCAGCAACCTCACCGAACAGGACCAGGCCGAGGTGCGGGCTTTGCAGCGCAACTATGTCGAGGTATGGGTTGAGGTCCTTGCGGCACTGCATCCCGACACCGACGCCGCAGATCTCCGGATGCGCGCCCATGCCACCTTCGGCCTCATCAACTCCACGCCCCATTCGGTCCGCAGCCATGGCCGCAGGATGGCGCCCAAGACCGCCAGGCCGCTACTGGAGAGCATGGCCCTGGCTGCCCTCACGGTTGACGCAAGGCCGGCCTCCTAGCAGGCACGACTCCTAGCACGTACGAACGGCCCGGACCCGCATGAGCGTTGCCGGGCAGCAACGCTCATGCGGGCGCGGGCCGCTTGTGAGGCGGAGGCGGAGCCTGGCCGCCTAGATCATCGTCAGGACCATGCCGGGTTCGGCCAGGATCATGCCGACGTCGGCCAGGAACCTCGAGCCCTGCTCCCCGTCCACGAGCCGGTGGTCAAAGGACAGGCTCAGTGTCATGGCCTGGCGCAGGGCCACCTCGCCGCGATACTCCCAGGGAGCCTTCCGCACGGCTCCCACGGCCAGGATGGCTGCCTCGCCGGGGTTGAGGATGGGCGTTCCTGCATCGATGCCGAAGACCCCGATGTTGGTGATGGAGATGGTGCCGCCGGACAGCTCGGCCGGCGATGTCTTGCCGGCCCGGGCAGTCTCGGTCAGTCCTGTCAGGGCTTCGGACAGTTCCGTCAGGGAAAGGGTGTCTGCGTCCTTGATGTTCGGTACGGTCAGTCCGCGGGGCGTTGCCGCGGCGATGCCCAGGTTCACGTAATTGAACTGCACGATCTCCTGGCTGGCATCGTCCCACCGTGAGTTCAACGTGGGGTTCCGACGGAGCGCAATCAGTACTGCCTTGGCCACCAGTGTCAGCGGCGTGAGCTTGTACCCGGCAAAAGCGTTGCTTGCCTTCAGCCTGGCGAGCAGGTCCATGGCGGGCGTGACATCAACGGTCAGGAACTCGGTCACGTGCGGGGCGGTGAATGCGCTGGCGACCATGGCTGCAGCGGTGAACTTGCGTACTCCCTTGATGGGCGTGCGGATCTCCCGCTCCCGAACAGCGCCCGCGCCGGCAGCCGTTCCCTGCCCGTCCCTGGCCGGGGTAGGGTACTCGGCCGCCGCGGGAAGTTCCCCGCCGCCGACAAAGTCCAGGACGTCGTCCCGGGTGATCAGCCCGTCCGGCCCGCTGCCTTTAACCTCTGCCAATTCCACGCCAAGATCCTTGGCCAGCTTCCGCACCGGGGGTGTGGACCTGGGCCGTTCACCCGCGGGGGCACCTCGGGTTTCCGGAACATGAGGCTCCGGAACAGGTGCCACCGGGGCTTGCACCGTACCCGCTGGCAACGCGCCGGCAGACGCAGTGCCTGAAGACACAGTGCCCGCAGACGGAGTGCCCGCAGACGCAAAAGTGCGGGCGGCAGGGGCGCTTGCGGCGGCACCGGGGGCGGCAAGAGCGCGGGGCCGCCGGACCGGCCGCCCTGAACTTTCGACGACGGCGCCGTACCCGACCAGGTTCGGCTGCCTGGTGGGCGTCCCCGCTTCAGCCGTCTCGGCGCCGGTGCTGCCAGTGCCTGAGCTGGCGGCCGACCCGGCCCGTCCACCCTGTGTGTCCGCCGCGGCGGGCCTGGCAGCGGAAGGCGATTCGCCGCCGTCGTCCGCTACCTCGAAGGAGACGATCGGCTTGCCCACCTCCACGATGGTCCCGGGCTGTTCGTGGAGGGCCGTGATAACCCCCGCGAATGGTGACGGCAGTTCCACCACGGCCTTGGCGGTTTCAACCTCGGCAATGACCTGGTTGAGGCTGACGGTGTCGCCGACTCCTACCTTCCAGCTGAGGATTTCGGATTCCGTGAGGCCTTCGCCGAGATCCGGGAGCCTGAATTCCTTGATCATGGTGGCGTTCACCCTTCCAGCCCGCTGAGCGAGTTCGGACGGCCAAGGGCGCGGTCCACACCGTCAAGGATCCTGTCGAGGCCGGGAAGGTGATGCATTTCCAACTTTGAGTACGGGTACGGGATGTCGAAGCCGGTGACCCGGACCGGCGCGGCTTCCAGGTGGTAGAAGCAGCGTTCGGTGATGCTGGCTGCCACCTCTGCTCCGAGGCCGCCCGACTGGCCCGCTTCGTGGGTGACCACCAGGCGGCCCGTCTTCCGCACGGATGCTTCGAGGGTGGCGTAGTCCACTGGTGCCAGCGAGCGCAGGTCGATGACCTCGATGGAGATGCCCTCGTCAGCGGCGGCCGTGGCGGCATCCCGGGCGGTCTTGACCAAGGGGCCGTAGGCCACGAGCGTCACGTCGGCGCCTTCGGTGAGCACGCGCGCCTTGTCCATGGGCAGGGCAGAGCCGGGATCAAGGGACTCGTCGACCTCGCCCTTGTCGTGATAGCGCCGCTTGGGTTCGAAATAGAGGACGGGGTCGTCGCAGGAGATTGCCTGCTGGATCATGGTATGCGCGTCCTGCGGGTTGGAGACGCTCACCACCCGGAGCCCGGATGTATGGGTGAAGTAGGCCTCCGGCGATTCGGAGTGGTGTTCGGGCGAGCCGATTCCGCCCCCGAAGGGCACGCGGATGGTGATGGGCATCTTCACAGCGCCCTGGGTCCGGTAGTGCATCTTGGCGACCTGGCTGACGATCTGGTCGAAGGCCGGGTAGATGAAGCCGTCGAACTGGATTTCCACCACGGGCCGGTAGCCGCGGTAGGCCAGGCCGACGGCGGTGCCCACAATGGCCGACTCGGCCAGGGGCGTATCCACCACGCGGTGCTTGCCGAAGTCTTTCTGGAGGCCGTCGGTCACCCGGAACACACCGCCGAGGGTCCCGATGTCCTCCCCCAGCAGGATGACCTTGGGATCGTTCTCGAGTGATTTGCGCAGGCCGGCGTTAATGGCACGGGCAAACGTCATCTGGGTCATCAGCGTGCACCTTCTTCTGAAACGGCTCCTGCGGGATCACCAAAGGAAGCCAGGTAACGTGAGTAGTGGTCCTGCTGACGGTCCAGCCAGGTGTTCGGTGAGCTGTAGACATGCTTGAAAATATCCAGCGGCTCCGGGTCAGGCATGGTGGTGCAGCCCAAGCGCATCTCCCGGGCCACGGCATCCGCCTTCGCCTGGACGAGCTGCCGCAGTTCATCGGTGAGGAGGCCCTTGCGGTCCAGGAGGGACTCGAGGCGGGAAATGGGGTCCTTGGCTGCCCAGTCCTCCAACTCGTTGGCGTCGCGGTAGCGGGTGGGGTCATCGGCCGTGGTGTGCGGGCCCATGCGGTATGTGACGGCTTCGATGAAGGTCGGTCCGCCGCCGCGCCTGGCACGGTCAAGGGCAACGCGGGTCGCGGCCATCACGGCCAGGACATCGTTGCCGTCCACCCGCATGCTCGGAATGCCGAAGCCTGCAGCCCTGTCAGCAAGCTGGATGTGGGACTGCAACCGCACCGGCTCCGAAATGGCCCACTGGTTGTTCTGGCAGAAGAAGACCACGGGCGCCTGGAAGCTGGCAGCGAAGACCATGGCCTCATTGACGTCGCCTTCGCTGGTGGCACCATCGCCGAAGTAGGTGATGGCCACCGAATCCGCACCGTCGTTCTGGATTCCCATGGCATAGCCCGTGGCATGCAGGGTCTGCGCTCCAATGATGATCGTCGGCGTGGCCATGTTGATGGTGTAGGGATCCCACCCTGATGATGCGTTTCCCCGCCACACCCTGATGATGTCTGTCAGGCCCACGCCGCGGCAGTACGCCACCCCGTTTTCGCGGTAGCTGGAAAAGACAAAGTCGTCACCGCGCAAGGCCCTGCCTGAACCGATCTGGGACGCTTCCTGTCCCAGCAAAGGGGGCCAGAGAGCCAGCTCTCCTTGCCGCTGGAGTGCGGTTGCCTCCACATCGATCCGCCGGACAACCATCATGTCCTCGTACAGGGAGCACAGGGTTTCGTCAGTGATGTCCTGCACCCAGGGATCGAATTCCGGATGGCTGATCCGCTCCCCCGCGGGGGTGACCAGCTGGATCAGGTTCCCTTTTGGACCGCCGTGTTCTTCTGTGCTGTTGCCGGGGCCTCCGGCGCTTGGTCCGCCCTGGCCCGCTTCGTCTGTAGACACGATCGCCCGCCAACCTTCTCACGTCGTTTGACCGGCTCCTAGGGACTTGTGGTCCCGCCATTGCCGGCCGCCCGGGCACCGTTGCCCCGGTTAATTGTGACCCTACTCACAATGCTCAATGGGTACAACTACCGCGCGAATCGCTGAGCATAATGCTCTGTCTGGCGCCTCCGGACCGTGCTAGCGTTGCGCATTATGCAAGCTTTGGATGGCACTGATACCCGGCTGCTTTCGGCCCTGGCACGGGACCCCCGGCGCACGGTCGTGGCGCTCGCGCAGAAGCTTGGCCTGTCCCGGAACACGGTCCAGGCCAGGATGGCCCAGCTGGAGAAAAAACACGTCTTCCTGTCTTTTGAGCGGCGCATTAATCCGGTGTCACTTGGATATCCCTTGATGGCATTCATCTCGGTCCATGTGCAGCAGCAGAAGCTGGGCCAACTGGCCAGGGACCTGGCCGGCGTCCCTGAAATCCTTGAAGGATACGGCCTTACCGGTTCCGCCGACCTTCTGCTGCGGGTCGTGGCGCTGGACGCTGAAGACCTGTTCAGGATCAACGGCAAGATCCTGGCGTGCGACGGGGTGGAACGGACCGACACGGCACTGGCCATGAGCGAGCTCATTCCTTTCCGTATCCAGCCGCTGCTGGAGCGGAGGTCCGCAGAGGGCTAGGACACTGCTGGCAGACCGCGGCTCATTGACCTGAAGGACCCAGTCAGGACGCCGCCCCGGATTCCGGGTTATAGGCTGGTGCAGGTTGAATACAGGGGGCGCCGCACAGGGGTCCCTGCAATAAGGCAGCGCCCCGCCCTGCCGGAAAGGCTCCATCTTGGGCATTCCTCCGGAACCGCACCGGCCGCCGCGCCAGCCTGACACGGTGCCGCCGGCACAGCAGCACCCGGCAGAGCCGCCAGAACAGGAGCCCCTGGCAGAGCCACTGGAACAGCAGTTCCAGCCGAATGCAGCAGCCCCCGACGCACCCCGATTCCGGCGTCGGTATGTGGCACCGGGCAACTTCGCCACTGCGGGCAAGGATAGTTCCCCTTTCGGGCTCCCGGGCCGGCCACGGGGCAACGGCCGCAGAAAGCTGTGGACGGTCCTGGGAATCGTGGGCGGTGCGCTCCTCCTGGTGATCATCGGAGTAGTCATCCTGGTCAACGTGGCGGGCGGAGCGACCAACAAGGCCAGGGGCCTGGCAGACAACTTCACGAAACTGGTCATCGCGGGCGAAAGCTCCCGGGCCTACGACGACTATCTGGACCCCGCGCTGAAGGAACAGCTGTCGAAGGAGGACTTCATCGCCGGCGTCCAAAGCCTGCAGATGGACGATACCTGCAAGACCGCCTATGACAACCTCAAGGTCAGCTCGGACAACGGCACCAATGCGGCCGAGGTGACAGGTCACATCTCCTGTAAAGGCGATAAGAACATTGACCTGGCATATCGCTTTGCCGGCAGGGACGAGCTCAGGATGATGGACATCAAACTGAAGCCCAAGGTGTAGCCCCGGCATCTGCCGAAAACTTCACCCATCCGCGCCAGCCCGTGCCCCGAATTGCTTCCTGAGGATCCCGTCCGGGATCCCGTAGTCAGGCGGGACCGAATCGTCCTGCCTTACCGGAAGGACTCGGCCATGCGCACATCCCCGAACCGTCTTATCGCCACCGTTTTCGGCGCCGTTTACCTGCTTGTCGGCCTTCTCGGCTTCGCGGTAACCTCCGGCGTCGGCTTTTTCGCGACCGAGGGCAACAACCTCATCATTTTCGAAGTCAACCCGCTGCACAACGTCATCCACCTCGCCATCGGTGCGGCCCTGCTGTCCGCCGGCCTCAAGAACACCACTACGGCCCGCACAGTGAACGCCGCCGTGGGCGGGGTGTACCTCCTGGTCGGTGTAGTCGGTCTGTTCCTCCTGTCATCGCCGCTGAACATCATTGCCCTCAATGGCGCTGACAACGTGCTGCACCTCGCCAGCGCCGTCCTCCTCCTCGGCGTGGGCCTGTCCCTGGACAAGTCCCCCGCCACTGCCCGGGCCTAGCGGCCATGGCGCCCGTGCCGGCGGAGGGGTCGGCCGCGATCGCTGTCCGGCTCTTCGCCGGCTTCGCAGGATTCGGGGCAGGGGCAGTGAACCTGGCCCTCTCGTCCAGCCTCCTGGTGGCGCCGGCAGGAGGCGGCACTCCCCTGCAGGCCGCATCGGGGATCCTCGCAGGACTGTGGGGAACCGCGCTTATCCTGGCGGCAGTTCTTTCGCTGTATCGCGCCCGCGTTCCGGCAGGTCCAGGCTGGTTCGCTCTGCTGGCGGCGGCTGCGGGGATCCACGCGGCTGCCCTCCTGCTAAGCCGCGGACCCGCTTCCAGCCTCAACATCAGCCATCTCGCGGCCCTGCTGCTGACACTGATGATTGTCGCTTCGACCGCCTGGCTTGGCAGGCAACGAACGGGGCACGACGACGGCGGGGCTCCCGCCGTCGTCCGGCCGGGAGTGCTGTTGCTGGCGGCCTTCGGCGGCGCCGTACTGGTTGCCGGAATCGCGACGCCGGGCCTTGCCGCTTCCGCTGCCGGCCAGTATGCCGTTCCCCATGGCCAGCACGGGGAGCCGGCCGTGCCAGGTGACCATAATCCGGGCCATCATCAGCAGTGACCACATGCCGGTCCAGAAGCTGCAAACGGAAAGAGTCCCTGTGGCTCGCGAGCTGTCCGCTCCACAGGGACTCTTTCCGTTCCTCAACTGCTCAGCTCACGGCTGACGGACCTCCGGGCGTCAGTGGTTGACCGCCTTCTCGGCGCCCACTCCCGTGAGTGACCTGACTTCCATCTCAGCCTGCTTGGCGATGTCCTCACGCTTCTTGTCAAGAACCGTGCCAAGCCAGCCCAGCAGGAACGCCAGCGGAATGGACACTATGCCCGGGTTGCTCAACGGGAAGAGGGCGAAATTTGCACCCGGAATCATGGACGTCTTGGCGCCGGAAACCACCGGCGAGAAGATGATCAGGATGATCGCCGAACCCAGGCCGCCGTACATGCTCCACACGGCGCCCTGGGTGGTGAACCTGCGCCAGAACAGCGAGTAGACAATGGTGGGCAGGTTTGCCGAGGCGGCCACGGCGAAGGCGAGCGCCACGAGGAAGGCAACGTTCTGGCCGTTGGCGAAGATGCCGCCCAGGATCGCCAGCACGCCGATGACCACCACGGTCCGACGCGCCACCTTCACTTCAGTGTCGGCGTCGGCCTTCCCCTTGGAGATGACGCTGGCGTAGATGTCATGGGCGAAGGAGGCGGCTGCGGTGATTGTCAGGCCGGCCACCACTGCCAGGATAGTGGCGAAAGCAACCGCGGAAATGAAGCCCAGGAGCAGCGGTCCACCGAGGTGGAAGGCAAGCAGCGGGGCCGCTGAGTTGACGCCGCCCGGCGCCGCCTTGATCGTTTCTGCGCCCACCAGCGCTGCAGCGCCGTAGCCCAGGACCAGAGTGAACAGGTAGAAAAGGCCGATCAGGCCAATGGACCACACCACGGATTTGCGGGCTTCCTTGGCGGTCGGAACCGTATAGAAGCGCATCAGCACGTGCGGCAGGGCAGCGGTGCCCAGAACCAGCGCCAGGCCCAGGGACATGAAGTCCAGCTTCGACGTTTCGGTCTTGCCGTACTGCAGGCCCGGGTTGAGCATGTTCGGGTTGCCCGAGGTCTCCACGGCGCCGCCCAGCAGGTCGGAGAGGTTGAAGCCGTAGATGGCGAGGACCCAGAAGGTCATCACGGCGGCGCCGGCAATCAGGAGCATTGCCTTGATGATCTGGACCCAGGTGGTGCCCTTCATTCCGCCGATCAGTACGTACATGATCATCAGGGCGCCGACGACGATAATTACCAGCGCCTGTCCGCCCCAGTCGCTAATGCCCAGGAGCAGGGAGATCAAGCTGCCGGCGCCCGCCATCTGCGCCAGCAGGTAGAAGAAGCAGACGGCAAGTGTGGAGATGGCAGCGGCAATCCTGACCGGACGCTGTTTTAGCCGGAAGGAGAGCACATCGGCCATGGTGAACTTCCCGGTATTGCGGAGCAGTTCGGCGACGAGCAACAGCGCAACCAGCCAGGCAACCAGGAAGCCGATGGAGTACATAAAGCCGTCGTAGCCGTTGATGGCAATGGCACCTGTGATCCCCAGGAACGATGCTGCGGAGAGGTAGTCGCCGGCGATGGCGGTGCCGTTCTGCGGGCCGGTGAACGAGCGCCCCGCGGCGTAGTAGTCCGCCGCCGTTTTGTTGTTTCGGCTGGCCCGGACCACGATCACCATGGTCACGGCGACAAACAGGCCGAATATCCCCATATTGAGGAGTGTGGTTTCTTTGAGGTCGGCGACGTCAACCGCAGTGGCAATCCCGATCATTTGCTGACTCCACTCACTCGGTTGCCGTCCTTGTCGAACTCATGGCCTTCAATTTCGTTGCGGATCTCGGCCGCGATGGGGTCCAGCCGGCGGTTGGAATAGCTGACATACCAGCCGGTGATGGCGAACGTCGACACGAACTGGAGCAGGCCCAGGATTAGGCCGACGTTGATGTTGCCCCATACCTTGGTGGACATAAAGCCAGCCGCGTAGTCGGCCAGCAGGACATACGCGAAGTACCACAGCAGGAACGCGATGGCCATGGGGAAAACAAAGCTGCGGTGACGTTTGCGCAGTTCCTGGAACCGCTCGGTCGACTGGACCTGCTCGAAGTCCACGGACGCCGCAGCGTCCGGAGTCGGGGCATCATGACCCATCTTTCCTCCTCATTGAGACTTGCCTGGTTCACGCCGGCGAGCGCCTTACGCAAGATGCCGCCAATGTGACTGCAATCACTGTGCATCGTGAATGGTGCGGGACACCATGGACTGCGAGGGGCGCTCGCCCAGCGGTCCCAATGCTGCGGCAAACGGCACCCGCGCTACGCTGGGCACCATGCCGGACTCCCCACTCCTGACCGCCGCGGCAGTTGCCGTCATCGCCCTGGCGGTTGCCGCCGTCGTGGCCGTGGGACTCAAGGTGCTGCATTCCTTCCGGGCGCTGGGTACCGACGCGGAGCGCGCAACCTACACCACCCTTCATGCGGCATCCGTAGCGGGGCAGCATCTGCGCTCGGGCCTGAACCCCGCCGGGGCGGCCAAGGCGAGCCGCCAGCTGCGTACCCTGCTCGGGTGCGACGCCCTGGCCATCACCGATACAGCCGGCGTGCTCGCCTGGGACGGCGCCGCCGAGGACCTGGAGCTGCGGCTGATGGATCTGGCTGCAGGCGTCCTGGCCGGAGGCAGGACCACCGTGCTCCACGCGGGTGATCTCGCGGGGACCAATGCGGCTGGCGCAATTCCGGCCGGCCATCTTGCCGGCGTCATCGCTCCCGTCCGGGCAGGCTCGCGCGTAGTAGGCGTCGTGGCTGCTTTTGCCCCGGCGGCGGGTGCGGGGCTGGTAAGGGCAACGAGCGAAGTTGCGGACTGGGTATCCGTCCAGGTTGAACTGGCGGAACTTGATGCTTCCCGGACCCTGCTGATGGAAGCGGAAGTGCGGGCGCTGCGGGCCCAGATCAGCCCCCACTTCATCTACAACTCGCTCAACGCCATCGCGTCGTTCATCAACACCGACCCTGCCAGGGCCCGTGACCTGGTGGTGGAGTTCGCCGATTTCACGAGGTACTCCTTCCGGCGGCACGGCGACTTCACCACCCTCGCCGAGGAACTGCGCTGCATCGACCGGTACCTGCTGCTGGAGCGGGCCCGCTTTGGCGACCGGGTGCAGGTAAGCCTGACAATCGCACCGGAGGTCCTGAGTACGGTGATTCCCTTCCTGAGCCTGCAGCCTCTCGTGGAGAACGCGGTCCGGCACGGGCTGGAGGCCAAGGAAGGCCCGGGCCGCATCAGCATCATCGCCAAGGATTCGGGGGCGTTCGCGGAGGTGAGCATCGAGGACGACGGCGTGGGCATGGACCCTGACCGGCTGCGCTCGATGCTGGCCGGACACAGCGACGGAGACCATGTGGGACTGCGCAACGTGGACGTCCGGCTCAGGCAGGTGTACGGAGACGACCACGGCTTGGTGATCGAAACCGCGCCAGGCGAAGGAACGCTCATCACCATGCGCGTGCCCAAGTCCCAGCCGGGCCACGATACAGAAAAACTTCCGCGTCAACGCAGCTAATGTAGGGACCATGATTAGTGTCCTCGTCGCTGATGACGAGTTACCGGCCGTGGAGGAACTGGCTTACCTTTTGGGCAGGGACGACCGGATCGGGACCATTCACCGGGCTTCCTCCGGCAGTGAGGCATTGCGGGTGCTCACCACGCAGAGCGTCGATGCCGTTTTCCTGGACATCCATATGCCTGCGGTTTCCGGCCTGGACATTGCCCGCGCCATAGCCCGCACGGGCGACCCTCCGGCGATCGTATTTGTGACGGCGGACGAGGACTGCGCCCTGGAAGCCTTCGAACTGGCCGCCGTGGATTACCTGCTGAAACCTGTCCGTGCCGAACGGCTGGCCCGCTCGGTGGGCCGGATCAGTGAGCTAATGCGCGACGGCGCGCTGGCACCAGAGATGATTACCGTGGACCAGGGCGGCACCACGCGAATGATCAGGCGCGACGACGTCACCTACGTCCAGGCGCAGGGAGACTACGCACGGCTTCACACCACGGACGCCAGCTTCCTGATTAGGGTGCCGCTGGCAGATCTTGAGCAGCAGTGGGCGGAGGCCGGCTTTATCCGCATACACCGGTCCTATCTGGTGGCGCTGAAGCACATCACGTCCATGAAGCTCGCAGCAGACAAGCCGAGCGTCACGGTGGCGGGGGCGGGCCTGCCCATCAGTCGCCGCCACCTTCCCATGGTCAGGGAGAAGCTGGAAGCCACGCGGATCCGGCCGCAGGCATGACACGCGTCAGGGTTACAGCCCCCCGGACGGCGGCCCTGCCCGCCAGTGACACGCGTGAGGCGGCTCAGGAATCGGAAGTCGGACAGGTGTTTGTGCGGTCCCTGATCCGATCCCAGTTGTGGTTGGCACTCGTGGTGGCCGGCGGGTTCCTGCTGGTCCTCTGCGCGTTCGGGCTGCTGGCGGCCGTCCCCGGCCTTGCCGATGCGCGGGTGGCGGGCATCCCCTTCGATTGGCTGCTGCTCGGCGCCGGCATCTACCCGGTGATAGGCCTCAGCGCCTGGCTCTACATCCGCACCGCCGCACGTAATGAAGCCAAGTACCGCGATCTGGCGGAGGACCAGTGAGGCTGCCATGAATCCTGCCGTCGGCGTGGCTGCCCTGGCAGTCGTTTCCCTGGCCACCGCGGGGATCGGTTTCTACGGCCTCCGGATCTCGCGCACGACTGGCGACTTCTACGTGGCCTCCCGTACCGTGCCACCCTGGTGGAACGCTTCGGCCATCGGCGGTGAGTATCTGTCCGCTGCAAGTTTCCTGGGTGTTGCCGGGCTGATCCTGCTTTCCGGAACGGATGCTCTGTGGTTCCCGGTGGGCTACACCGCCGGATACCTGATGCTGCTGCTTTTTGTTGCTGCGCCATTGCGGCGTTCCGGCGCCTACACCATCCCGGATTTCACCGAGGCCCGGCTGAATTCCAGGGCCGTGCGCCGGGTCACCAGTCTGGTGGTGGTTGCCGTGGGTTGGCTGTATGTGGTGCCGCAGCTCCATGGTGCGGCCCTGACCATCAGGATCACCACCGGCCTGCCGTCGTGGGTGGGATCGGTGGCCGTGGTTGTAGTGGTGTGCCTGACTGTGGTGGCCGGCGGTATGCGTTCCATAACTTTTGTGCAGGCGTTCCAGTATTGGCTGAAATTGACGGCCCTGGCCGTTCCAGCAGTGTTCATCGCTTTTGTTCTGGCGGGTAACGGAACTCCTTCTGTCGCTCAAGCCTCCACCAATCCCACCGGGCTCGCTCCTGCCGGGCCCTATCAGAACATCTCCCTGCTGGTGGCGCTGCTCTTCGGGACACTGGGGCTGCCGCACGTCCTGGTGCGGTTCTACACCAATCCTGACGGGCACTCTGCGCGGCGCACCACCCTGATCGTGCTGGGGCTCCTGTCTGTCTTTTATCTCTTCCCGACCGTGTACGGGCTGTTGGGACGCATTTTTGCACCGGAACTTGCCCGCTCGGGCCAGGCTGATGCCATCGTGCTCCTCCTGCCGGGCCAGTTGCTGGGAGGAGCCGCAGGTGACCTGCTGTCTGCGTTGGTGGCGGGCGGGGCTTTCGCTGCTTTCCTCTCCACCACCTCCGGCCTTGTAGTGTCCCTGGCTGGTGTCATCAGCCAGGATGTGCTCGGCGGCAGTGTCCGCGGTTTCCGGCTGGCCGCCGTCACATCGGCTGTTGTCCCGCTGGGTTTCGCCCTCATGACGGACTCACAGGCCCTTGCGGGCAGCGTGGGCCTGGTGTTCGCCTTCACTGCCTCCACGGTCTGCCCGGTATTGCTGCTGGGCATCTGGTGGCGGGGCCTCACAGACGTTGGTGCCATTTCCGGCATGGTGACCGGCGGCCTGCTCTGTGGCGGTGCCATGATCTTCGGAGCAGCGGTGGGGGCTGCCCGCACCCCCTTCTGGCTGGCCCAACCCGCCGCGTGGACCGTGCCCGCTGCCTTCGCGGTGATGGTTATCGTCTCGCTCGCCACGAAGGGGCGTGTGCCGGGAACGATGCCGCGCATCATGACCCGTCTGCACACGCCTGAACGGCCCCTCGTCACGGAACGCTGAGTGCTGGTCCGTCCGATACAGCTGGCGCTGATAGGCCCTCGCGCTGCGGTGCCTGAGGGGGGAGAATTGCCGCATGTCCACTCAGGACCGAGGCCCGCTCCCCGAACGGCAGGAAAGTCACCAGGAGGTCATCCCGCCGTCCGTCCGGGCGCAGCTGCTGGCGACTGAGCACTGGAGCCTGCTTGCCTCCCGCAGCACCACGCAGGGTGAGGTGCTGACGCGGATCAGCATGTTTCTGACCTTCACCTCGGCAAGCCTGGTGAGCGTGGCCCTGGTGGGCCAGGCTACAAGGTTCTCGGACATGTTCATCCTGCTCGCGGTTGTTGTCCTGGGCATCGATGTGCTGATCGGCTGCCTGACTCAGGTGCGCGTGTTGAACGTCGCGATAGAAGACCTGATGTACGTTGTGGCGATGAACCGTCTTCGCGCGGCCTACGTCGAACTTGATCCCGGCATTGCTCCGTACCTGATGGCTGCCCGTTTCGACGACGAAGCGGGCTCCCGTCAGACGTATTTCTTTCTTGGACACCGCAGCATGTTCAGCCATGTGGCGGGAAGCAGCATGGTGTTCATTAACACCGCGAACACAGCGCTACTTGCGATCCTGCTGGGCCTGCTCACATCACTGCTCGGAGCCAGCACCGCCACGGCCGTAACCGTGGGCATCGTCTGCGGGATTGGCTACTTCACCGCCTCATCCATGTACGGCAACCGGCTCTACAGGGCGGCGTGGCGAAGCTTCACACCACTTTCGCCGACGCCGGGCGGGAGCTGAACCCGGACCCTCAGCCGCGCGTCAGTCGATGGCAGCCATCAGCTCAACCACCCGGTCCAGGAACGCGTCAACCTGGTTTTCCTCGTACCCGTCATGACCCACGGCAGGCCGGAAAACCGCCCTGCGGACGTTGTCAACGCTGAGCGGCTTGTCCTCCTCAAGGTAGCCGATCAGGTCACGGCAGAGATTGTCCACGTCTACGGTGTTGTAGCTGCGGATCTTCTTCTTCGACGGGCGGCGGAAGCGTTCGCCGTCGGGCCTGTGCAGCCGTCCGCGCAGGATGCCGGAGAGCTGTCCGATGTCGCGCAGCCATGCTTCCTCGCCGCTGGAGGCGATCAGTTCGTCCCGCTCGCGGCGGGCGAAGGCGTCCTCGAGCCTGTCCAGCGCTGCGTCTACCACAGACGCCGAGTAGCCGCCTTTGACGGGATCAAAGCTGACGCTTCGGACGTCGGCGCTCCCGATGGCATGGACGGCCGCATTCGGCGTCTCAAGGGACACGCGGGCGCGCTGGAGGAACTGGTCCACCTGCTTGGCGTTGTAGCCGTACTCACTGCGCTGCACGCGTTCAAAGGACGCGGGAATCTGCCGTTGGAAATCCACTGCCACTTTATGTTCCTTCAATGTTCTTCGGCCGGGGTCGGTGTCGCACCAGTATATTGGCGGCCCCGGGGATTCTACTGGCGTTGCGGGTCGGGTCAGGCTCCAGCGACGAACCCGTAGAGGACAATCGCTACGGGCGAGGCGAAAACGATGGAGTCCAGCCGGTCCATCACCCCACCGTGACCGGGGAGGATGCTGCTCATGTCCTTGATCCCCAGCTCGCGCTTGACCATTGACTCGGCGAGGTCGCCGGCAGTGGATGCCGCGACAAGGCCGACGGCCAGGACCACGCCCACCCACCAGGGCTTGTCCAGGAGGAAGATGCTGGCCAGGACGCCGATCAGTATGGCGCCGGCGATGGAGCCGGCAAACCCTTCCCAGGACTTCTTCGGGCTGATCTTGGGCGCCATCGGGTGTTTCCCCAGCGACGCGCCCACCAGGTAGCCGAAGGTGTCGTTGGAGACCACCAGCAGCAGCATGACGGCCACTTCCCAGGCCCCGTGCGGGACGGTTCCGCCCGGCCACAGGCCAAGCGGGGTGGCTGCTCCTGAAGCATGGAGCGGCAAGGCGGCAAAGCTGATGAAAAAAGGAACCCAGCCGAGGGTGAAGACACCGGCGAAGATGCTGTTGGCCGACCCTGCCGCGCTTTCGACCGAACGCCAGAGCAGCACGGCCACGCAGCTGAGGAGCATGGCGAAAAGAAGGCTCTCCAGCCCGCCGAAGTACGCGGCAAAGGGCATGGCCACTGTCCCGGTCATGACCGGGACAATGGGCATCCGGGTCCCGTTCGCCTCAAGGGCGCGGAAGATCTCCCACACTCCGAAGACAGCAAAGGTGGTGGTGATGGCAACGAAGCCGAGCGGGAGGAAGAGCAGTCCGCAAAGGACCGCGATGAGCATGGCCAGCCCCACCACCGTCGCCGCCGGAAGGTTCCGCCCGGCCTTCGGTGTCGGGTTGCTTCGGGGCAGCTTTCCCCTCGTGCGCGCCCGTTGTGCGGGTGCCTGCTCTGCCTGGCTCATCAGACTTCGAGCAGCTCCGCTTCCTTGCGCTTGAGCAGCTCGTCGATGCCGTCCACGTGGGACTTGGTGAGGGCGTCGAGTTCCTTCTCCGCACGGCTGCCTTCATCTTCGCCGGCCTCGCCGTCCTTGACCAGCCTGTCCAGGGTTTCCTTCGCCTTGCGCCGGATGTTCCGGATGGAGATCTTCGCGTCCTCGCCCTTGGTCTTGACGATCTTGACGTATTCCTTGCGGCGTTCCTGGGTCAGGTCCGGGATGGTGATCCGGATGACGTTGCCGTCGTTGGACGGGTTGGCGCCGACCTCGGAGTCGCTGAGGGCGCGTTCGATGTCCCGCAGTGCGGTCTTGTCAAAGGGCGTAATGAGGATGGTGCGGGCATCCGGAATGGCGAAGGACGCGAGCTGCTGCAGCGGGGTGGGTGAGCCGTAGTAATCCACCAGGACCTTGTTGTAAAGGCCCGGGTTGGCCCGCCCCGTACGGATCGAGGCGAAGTCTTCCTTGGCTACCTCAACAGCCTTGTCCATCTTGTCCTCGGCTTCGAGCAAGGTATCTTCGATCACGGTCTCTCCTCAGAAGTTGGTGCAGTCCGGGATGCCGGGTCCATGCACAAATCGTGGTTCAGTGTTCCTGGTTCCATCCCTGCTCCGTTGCCGGAAGGGAGCGTCCTCAAAACATCCTAGCTGTAGCTAGGCGGTCACCAGCGTGCCCAGCTTCTCGCCGAGGATGGCGCGGGTGACGTTCCCTTCGCCTTCCATGCCGAAGACAACCATGGAGAGGTTGTTGTCCTTGCACATGGTCATCGCTGTCTGGTCCATGACCCGGATGTCGCGACGCAGGGCGTCGTCGTAGCTGAGGGTTTCCAGCCTCTCGGCGGTGGGATCAGTCTTGGGATCGGCGGTGTAAACGGCGTCAACACCGCTCTTGGCCATGAGTACGACGTCCGCGTGGACTTCCAGTGCCCGCTGGGCGGCCACTGTGTCCGTGGAGAAGTAAGGGAGACCGGCGCCGGCACCGAAGATGACCACGCGGCCTTTCTCCATGTGCCGGATGGCGCGGCGGGGAATGTAGGCTTCGGCGACCTGGCCCATGGTGATGGCGCTCTGGACCCGGGTTTCAACGCCGGCCTGCTCCAGGAAGTCCTGCAGCGCCAGGCAGTTCATGACGGTTCCGAGCATGCCCATGTAGTCCGCCCGCGAGCGGTCCATGCCGCTCTGGGAGAGTTCGGCACCGCGGAAGAAGTTGCCTCCGCCGACGACGATGGCAACTTCGACTTCCGGAACGGCGGCGGCGATCTGTTTGGCTACGTCGCGGACGGTGTCGGGATCAACGCCAAGCTTTCCACCGCCGAAGACCTCACCGGACAGCTTGAGGAGAACGCGGCGCCTGGTCTTCTCCGGCTGGACTGAAGTGTTGACGGCTTCCATGGTGCCTTCCCGTTGTTTTACTCTGAGCTAGGTTATCGTGCCGGGGGGCCAAAGGTCTCATCTGACGTTTAGCCCGTGCATGCAAAAGGGGCGGCCACCGAAGTGGCCACCCCCTTGCAGTTTCGACTAGGAGCCGACGCGGAAACGCGCGAATGCGGTCGGCTTGACGCCAGCCTCTTCGAGGACCTGCGCCACGGACTTCTTGGCATCCTTGGCGAATGCCTGGTCTACCAGGACCTCGCCCTTGTAGAAGCCCGTCACGCGGCCTTCCACAATCTTGGTGAGGGCTGCCTCGGGCTTGCCTTCAGCCTTGGCGGTCTCTTCGGCAATGCGGCGCTCGGACTCGACCAGCTCGGACGGAACGTCTTCGCGGGTCAGGTAGTTCGGCGCCATGGCGGCAACATGGACGGCGACGTCGTGTGCGGCGGTGGTAGCGGCTTCGCCTTCACCGTCGACAGCGAACAGAACGCCGACCTGGGCCGGGAGGTCCTTGGACGTCTTGTGCAGGTAGGCGTCAACCGTGCCGCCCTCGATGCGGGAGATGCGGCGGACGACAACCTTTTCGCCCAGGACAGCGCCCTCTTCGACGACGACCTCGGACAGCGGCTTGCCGTCAACAGCGGTTGCCAGCAGGGTGTCGAGGTCGGCTGCGCCGGACTCCACAGCCACGGCCAGGACCTTGTCGGCCAGCTGGATGAACTTGTCGGCTTTGGCAACGAAGTCAGTCTCGCAGTTGACCTCGATCATCACGCCGACACCGTTGGTGACCTTGGCAGCGACCAGGCCCTCGGCGGTGGAACGGCCTTCGCGCTTGGTGGCGCCCTTCAGGCCCTTGATGCGGATGATTTCGATGGCCTTCTCGGCGTCACCGTTGGCTTCGTCAAGAGCCTTCTTGACATCCATCATGCCGGCGCCGGTGCGCTCGCGCAGAGCCTTGATATCAGCGGCAGTGTAGTTCGCCATGTGAACCCCTCTGTCTAGAAAATTTATGTGGTGTACGGACCGACAGGACGGCGGCCCACGAGGTGAGCCGCCATCCTGTCAGGTGCTCCTGCGCTGCGGGCAGCGCCGGAAAATCCGGATGTACTTGTGTTACTTGTCAGCGTCAGCGGCCGGGGTTTCCTCAGCAGCCGGAGCAGCCGGGGCTTCCTCGGCAGCGGCGGGTGCTTCTTCAGCAGCCGGAGCAGCTTCAACGGCCGCAGCCTCTTCAGCCTTGCTGCCTTCGAGGAGCTCGCGCTCCCACTCAGCCAGCGGCTCTTCCGGAGCTTCCGTGGTGCCGGTGGCGCGCTGGTTGCGGGCGATCAGGCCCTCGGCAACAGCGTCAGCAACAACGCGGGTCAGCAGGTTCACGGAGCGGATGGCGTCGTCGTTGCCCGGGATCGGGAAGTCGACTTCGTCAGGATCGCAGTTGGTGTCCAGGATGGCCACCACCGGGATGTTCAGCTTCTTGGCCTCGTCAACAGCAAGGTGTTCCTTCTTGGTGTCCACGATCCAGAGCACCGAAGGCGCCTTGGTCAGGTTGCGGATACCGCCGAGGTTGGTCTCAAGCTTGGTGAGTTCGCGGCGAAGGAGCAGCAGTTCCTTCTTCGTGTATGCGGAACCGGCGACGTCGTCGAAGTCGATCTCTTCCAGTTCCTTCATGCGCTGGATGCGCTTGGAAACGGTCTGGAAGTTGGTCAGCATACCGCCGAGCCAGCGCTGGTTCACGTAGGGCTGGCCGACGCGGGTGGCCTGCTCGGCAATCGCTTCCTGTGCCTGCTTCTTGGTGCCGACGAACAGGACGGTGCCGCCGTGTGCAACGGTGGCCTTGACGAACTCGTAGGCGCGGTCGATGTAGGACAGCGACTGCTGAAGGTCGATGATGTAGATGCCATTGCGTTCCGTGAAGATGAACCGCTTCATCTTCGGGTTCCAACGGCGGGTCTGGTGTCCAAAGTGGACGCCGCTGTCAAGCAGCTGGCGCATAGTTACGACGGGCATGCCGGCGCTCCTTCCGGCAGGTCATTCATGAGAAGGCCCTGAGGCCCTCTTACCCTGCCAATAGTTGACGGTTGTTTTAGCGTGGTCCGGGACGGACCGTGCTCCTGGCATCCTTTGCGCTTCCCATCAGGACCATGGGACCCTGACCGCAGGAGGCGCAATCCTCCTCACACAAAGCCATTGGCTTCAGAGTTGGAGGTCTGGATGCGCGTAGTCAGCCACTGCTCCCCCACACCTCTGAATGAGACGTGCTGACACAGTCCGGTCAGGCGGTTGATACGTCAGGTGTTCACCTTGAGATACAACCGCTGATGCGAAAAGCGTTGAGGGCACAGCAAACTGCTCCACCAAGTGTACTACAGGCCCCTCCTGCCGCCGGACAGCTCCACACCCCGTCCACGTACGGCAGGGAGGGTTTTCCACATGGCCAAAAACGCCACTTTCCGGCTGGAGCCCGCCCGGCCATGCTGGGCAGATGAAAGCCTCCGCCCTCCTCGCCGCACTGCTTCTGCTCCCGGCATCGGTGGCCCCCGCCGGGGAAGTGATGTCCGCGCGGCCAGGGCCGCAAGCGGTCCCTCTTGCCCCTGGCTCCCTTCATGCAGCGCCGCGGGAAACCTGGAAATGGCCGGTGTCCCCGGAGCCTGCTGTAATCCGCGCCTTTGACCCACCGGACAAGCCGTGGATGAGCGGCCATCGCGGGGTGGACCTGGCGGCGGCGCACGACGGCGTTCCTGTCACCTCGCCGGAGGCCGGTACCGTGAGTTTCGCTGGCCTGGTGGTTGACCGGCCGGTGATCACCATCGACCACGGGAACGGTCTCCGCAGCAGCTTTGAGCCCGTCGAGAGCCCCTTGACGGCAGGGGACGTCGTAGCTAAGGGAGACGTCATCGGGACCCTGCTGCCCGGCCACTGCGGGACCGTCGCCTGCCTGCACTGGGGAGTCCGGCGAGGAGATGAGTACGTTAATCCGCTGGAATTCGTACTGGATCTCCGCCCGTCAGTCCTCCTGCCGGTGACAGGTCCCCCCTAGGCTCAAACGATGGCAGAAATGCCCGTGATGGCCCGGCCTGTCACCAGGGTGTTGACCTCGTGCGTTCCCTCATAGGAGTAGATGGCTTCGGCGTCGGCGAAGATCTTCGCCATTTCGAAGTCGGTCACAATGCCGTTCCCTCCCAGGAGGCTGCGGCCGATCGCCACGCTTTCGCGCATGCGCGCTGTGGTGAACGCCTTCGCGAGGGCGGATTGTTCATCCTTCGCCTGCCCGGCGTCCTCAAGCTGTGACAGCCTGACCATCATCCCCATGGAGCTGACGGCATTGCCGAGTATCTGCACCAGCTGGCTCTGGACCAGCTGGAACGAAGCCAGCGGGCGGCCAAACTGATGACGCTCAACGGCATAGCGGCGGGCCACATCAAAGGCTGCCAACTGCTGGCCCACCGCCTGCCAGGCGACAGCCAGCCGGGTGACCTTCAGGACTTTGTTGGTGTCACGGAAACTGTTCGCGTGAGCCAGCTTGAAGAAATCAGGAACCACCACGTTCTCCAGGACGATGTCCGCGTTCTGGACCGTACGCAGGGAGATCTTGTTTTCAATCTTGGTGGCACTGAAGCCTGGAAGGCGGGTATCGACCAGGAAGCCTTTGACCTGGTTGTCGGCCAGGTCACGGGCGTAGATCACAACCCAGTCCGAGAAGGTGGCGTTGCCGATCCAGCGCTTGGCGCCGTTGAGGATCCAGGTATCCCCGTCGCGCCTGGCAGTAGTGCGGGTGCCTCCGGCCACATCGGAACCGCCCAGCGGCTCAGTCAGTCCGAAGGCACCGATCTTCTTGAGCGCATAGATGTCCGGCAGCCAGGCTTCCTGCTGCTCCGGCGAGGCTAGCGCCTCGATGGAACCGGTGAACAGCCCGTCATGAACGCCCATGAACGTGGCGATGGAAGTGTCAGCGCGGGTCACTTCGGCATGGACCAGACCGGCGAACAGGTTGGAGTGGCCCTGCCGCCTCACGGGACTGACCAGGTCGATTTCGGCGAGCCTGGGAATGAGCTCCATCGGAAATTCACCCCGGTTCCAGCAGTCCACAGCGATCGGTCGCACTTCACGGGACAGGAATCCGCGGATCTCCGCGAGCCGGTCCTGCTCCTTCGCGCTGAGCAGTTGCTCAAAGGCAAAGAAGTCACCATCGGCGTACGGAAGGTCGTTGATGTCAATAGCTGTGGTGGGCATGGTCCCTCGCATAGGTCAGCAGTGGCAGGCAGGGTCCGGGGCGCGCGCCCGGCATATGTTACTCGTCAGTAACTTACCGCAGGTGGTGACGGGAACACAAGAAACCGCAACAAAAAACCGTGGCCGGCGTTTTGGCGCCGGCCACGGTTTTCCGCTGTCCGAAGTTGTCCTGCTGTTGGAGGTCTCCCTGGTGTTCAGGGTTTTGTGTAGGGCTACTCGGACTTGAACCGAGGACCTTAGGATTATGAGTCCCGCGCTCTAACCAGCTGAGCTATAGCCCCGTGTGCCCTGCAGCTCCGGTCCGGTGAAGGACTTCAGCTCCTGCGGGGCAAAAACACTCTAGCAAACCGCGGAATGCCTTCAGACCACTTTGTCCTCGAAGCCGGCTCCCCGGTAAAGATCCTCGAAGGTCTGCAGGGTGCCCTGAATGCTGTGCGGTTCCACCAGCCGGCGGCTGGCCTTACCCATGGCTGCACGGTCCTCGGGCGGCAGTTCCAGGATCCTGGTGATCTTGGCGGCCAGATCGTCGCTGTCATTGGGCTTGAACAGATAGCCGTTTTCGCCGTCCCGCACCAGATGCGGCAGTGCCATGGCATCCGCAAGCAGGACGGGCGTTGACGCGGACATCGCCTCGAGCGTGACCAGGGACTGCAACTCGGCAGTTCCGGGCATGCAGAACAAGTCGGCCTTGATGTAGGTCTCGCGGAGCTCGTCGTCGCTCGCCAGGCCGCGGAACTTCACCCGGTCTTCCATTCCGAGCCTTTCCACCAAGGCTTCAAGGGCGGGCCGGACCTCACCTCCGCCGACGATTTCGAGGTGGACGTTCAGCTCAGGAGGCGTCTTGGACACCGCCTTGATCAGGACATCCACATGCTTTTCCTCGGCCAGCCGCCCAACGAAGACCACGACGGGGTGAGGGTTGGGTTCGATGACCTCCCCCGGTTGCAGTTCATAAGCGGAGGAGTCGATGCCGTTGGACAGGGGCAGCACCTTCCGCAGGAAGGCGTGCTGGTGCATCGCTTTTGCCGCCAGCGGGGTGGGGGTGGTGATGACGTCGGCCTGGCCCATGACCTTGCCCATGTCCTTCCACGAGATCCGGCCGATGATGTCCTTGAACCACTGCGGGAACGGCAGGAACGGGTTGAGGTTCTCCGGCATGAAGTGGTTGGTCGCCACGATCCGGATGCCCCGCTTCACGGCTTCATACAGGACATGCTCACCGATCATGTAGTGGCTCTGGATATGCACCACGTCGGGGTTGATGCGGTCGAACAGGAGGCTGATCTCCCTTTTGATTTCCCACGGGAAGCAGATGCGGAAGTACTCGTGGGTGAATACCCCGTGCGAGCGGAGCCGATGCACTGTGGCCTCGGAACGGAATTCGGTGAAGCTCTTGCCGTTGTCCGCCCGGCAGGCCAGCACGTGCACGTTGTGCCCCCGGCCGGTCATTCCCTTGGCCAGGCGGTAGCCGAACTGGGCCGCTCCGTTGAGGTGGGGCGGATAGGTGTCAGCGGCAATCAGGATGGTCAGGGGTCGCTGGTCGTCGGGCGTTGTCACGTGGAGAGCTCCTGATGGTCACGGCGCAGCCAGCTGACGCTGACAGCACCGGTTGGCCGCTGGCACTGTGGCGCCGGGCCTCTTTGCGAAAATCGGTTTAATCGGAAATGGGCTAGTGGGATGCCCTGCCCGCAGCCTTCCTCGCGTCCTTCTTGCGCTTGGTGACCTCGGGGTGGTGCCTGGAGAGGGCGATCACCCCAACGATAGCAAGCGAAGCCGCCGTGGCCATCGCAATCGCCATCACGGCGTGGACGTCCGGCCGCAGTTCCCCCAGGATGACGATGCCGATGGCGATGCCCACAATCGGATCGATAACCGTCAGGCCGGCGATGACCAGGTCCGGCGGTCCGCTCGAGTAAGCATTCTGCACGAACCAGGAACCAAGCCCGCCCGCGGCGGCGATGGCCACCACTGAATACCACTGCACGTTGAGCAGGAACAGACCGTTCGGGTCCAGCAGGTGCTTGCCGATGATGCGGGTCAGGACAGCAACAAAGCCGAACAGGACCCCTGCCCCGAGGATGTAGACGAAGGCACTCATCCGGTGCCTGAACATGGCTGCCAACGTGCCGAACACGCCAACGGCCAGGGCCAGAAGCAGGACGATGGTGAGCTCGTCCTCCGGGCTGACGTGGTGGTTCTCCTGGGTCACGAAGACTGCAAGGACCACGAACAGGGCCGAGCCGGCGACGCAGGCAGAAATGGCCACAACTGTGGCCCTGTTGATTGTCAGGTCCTGGTCCCGCGCGTTGACTACGGTGGTGATGACCAGGGCTATGGCACCAATGGGCTGTACGACCGTCAGCGGCGCAGACACCAGGGCCACGGCGTTCAGCCCCATTCCGGTGCAGAGCAGGAGGACACCGAGCAGCCAGCGGGGGTTCCGCAGCAGGCGCAGGAAGCCGTTGGAGCTCAGGCCCAGCCCGCCGGTATCCGCCTTGACGGCACTCCCCTGCCTCTGCGCGCCGAAGGCAAGGAAAAAGGCGCCTAGCACCGCCAGCAGGACAGCAAACCACACCATCAGGCGGTCCCGCCGTCGTGATCCGGTTGCCGCATCCTGCCCTTTTGCAGGATGGCCCAGAAATAGTTGTACGCGGCAATCCAATGCCCGGCCAGGCCAAGCCCCAACACAATCCAGGCGGCAACATACAGTGCACCGGAAACTGCGGAATCCAACCGTGACAGGACCAGCAGTGGTGTCCCAAGGAGCAGGAGGCCGGTGCGGATCTTCCCGATGCGGCTCACTGGCAGGTCCGGATGTCCGCCGAAGAAGGACAGCGTCAGCGCCAGCAGGACAGCGTCGGGAACCACCAGGGCGGCCAGGTAAAGCCAGTTCACCACGCCGGCAATCACCAAGGTGACCGCCACAGCGATCAGCGCCAGCCGGTCTGCGACGGGATCCATGATGCGGCCAAGGTTGGATGCCTGGTCGAAACGGCGTGCCACGTAGCCGTCAATCCAGTCTGTGCCGGCCATCACTGCCAGGACCACTACCGAGAGACCGTAATCCTTCTGTGCCAGGACCAGCCAAATGAAGAGCGGCACTCCCATGAAGCGCAGAACGGTGAGCATATTGGGGATGGTGAAGACAAGGTCGCGATTGACCTCCGGGCGCCCAGGACGGGAGCCGGCACCGATAAACCTCATCCCGTCCCCCTTCCTTCCCGCAGCCTCTGAGGGCGTGAGTGGTTCCTGTTGTGAGTGGACCGGTGTCCGGGCCCTTGTCCGGGGCAACGCCGTGCAGCCGGTGTACGTGTTAGTTGTCCTTCAGGAGCTTACGCAACAGCACCACAAATACTGTGGCTGCAGCGGCGAAGGCCGCAAGCGGCTTCCAACGCGGTCCGGACTCGCCGGAGGCGTCCTTCATTGCGGCAATCTTTTGTCCGGCGAATGCCGAGGCACGGTTCACCAGCAACCGGCCCTCCCGTAGCTGGTCCTGCGCTGCTCCAAGCACATATTGGGTCTGTGCCTTGACGTCGAGTTCCGTGTCCAGCTCGTCGCGGACCTCACCCAGGTGGCGCCGTCGCAGATTCAGGCGGCGGTGCAGCTCAGGTTCGGAAGCATGCGGGAACTCCTTGTCATGGGCCTCGGCCTTTGCCTGCTTCTCGGCCTTGGCCTTCGCCGCAGCTTCATCCTTGGCCGCCTTGGCTGCCTTCGCTTCCGGACTCGCCGGGTCGAGGAGTGCGGCATTGAAGTCCGAGCCCTCCTTGGCAATCCCCAAGTCGTGCTTGATCCCCCGGATGGCCTCCTCCGGAACCAGCGGCATGGCCTTCTTGAATTTCCGGACGCCGATCAGGGCACCGATCAAGGCAACGAGCAGGAAGGCTGCGCTGACCAGCAGCGCTGCCAGCCACGCCGGCATGACAGTGGCGAGACCCATGATCGCTGCAACGATCAGCCCCACGACCAGGAAGACGGCAAAAATAAGGGCGACGGCGAAGAAAGCCGCAGCCACACCGAGCTGGATGCCCTTGCGCTTGATCTCGACCTTGGCGAGGGCGATCTCGTCATTAAGCTGGCGAGGGGCCAGCCGGAAAAGGAGTTTAAGCGTCCTGGGCAGCGCGGTGATGCGCAGCCCCTGGCTGGTCCGCCCGCTGTGACGTCCGCTCATCGGTTCCGCCTTACTGGTTACATGGTCGATTCGGCTTACGTGTCTGCGGAGAGTGTGCTGTACAGTCCCCGCCACAAAGCTATCATTCAGGTTCAGGCCGAACTTCGGGGCTTACCGTGCGGCGTGCCCTCCAACGCTGTAAATGAAAACTGTTCCGGGCCTAGGATTGTTCTCCGTGACCAATTCCCCCAATCCGGGCGATTTACTGAGCCGCCGCCGGAAACTTCTGTACATCCTCCTGCTTGGCGCCCTTACCGCCCTGGGCCCCTTTACGATCGACCTGTACCTCCCTGCGTTTCCCGCTCTGGAAACCAGCCTGGGCGTAACCGAGGCGCAGGTGCAGCTGACCCTGGCCGGCACCACAGTCGGCTTCGCCCTGGGCCAGTTGGTGGTGGGTCCCTTCAGCGACAAGTTCGGCCGGCGGGGACCCCTGATCCTGGCCACGGCCGTGCATATCATCGCTTCGGTGGGCGCCGCGCTCTCCACCGATATTGCCACCCTGGGACTGTTCCGGATTCTGATGGGCGTGGGCGCGGCCGGCGGCGGGGTGGTTGCCATGGCCATGGTCCGGGACCTCTTCTCCGGGTATGCGATGGTCCGGATGTTCTCGCGGATGGCACTCGTGAACGGCCTGGCTCCGATCCTGGCCCCGGTCATCGGCTCGCAGCTTCTCCTGGTGATGCCTTGGCCCGGCATCTTTGTGTTCCTCGCCTCGTACGCCGCACTGGTGATCGTGGCCGCGCTCTTCCTGGTCCGCGAAACCCTGCCCCCGGAAAAGCGCGGCCAGTCAGGCATGACCGCCCGGCAGCGGTACACGGTCCTCTTCACCGACCGGATCTTCGTCGGGCTCCTGCTGCTGGGCGGGATGAACTTCGCCGGCCTGTTCACGTACCTTTCCGCATCGCCGTTCCTCTTCCAGGACGTTTTCGGCTTCTCACCCCAGCAGTACGGCCTCCTGTTCGGCATCAACTCGCTGGGCATCGTCGCCGGGGTGCAGACAAGCGCGAGGCTGATCAGACGTGTACCGCCGCAATGGATCCTTGCCGGTTCCACCGCATGGATGTTCCTGATGGCTGTGCTGATCGTGATCTTCGACCAGCTGGGCCTGGGGTTATGGGGCGTCATGGTGCCGCTATGGTTCTACATCCTGGGCACGGGCTTCACCTTTCCCTGCGTCCAGGTCCTGGCGCTGGCCAGCCACGGCGCACAAGCCGGAACTGCGGCTTCCCTGCTGGGTGCCGCCACCTTCCTGATGGCCGGCCTCATATCTCCCGTGGTGGGGTGGCTGGGCATCCAGAGCGCCACTCCCATGGGTGCTGTGCAGGCCGCCTGCATCCTGCTCTCGATCAGTGCCCTGTGGCTCGTGGTTAAGCCCCGCACTGTCCCGTCAATTCATTAGGCCCGTCAATTCATTAGGCCCATCCGTCATTAGGCCGTCCATTCACTAGGGTGGAACGATGAAACGCAAACCGCACCGGAACCGGCGGGGACTCTTCGTCGGGGCGGTGCTGGGCGCCGTCGTAGGCTATTTCGCCGGCCGCGCACTGGGCAGTCCCGGCATCGGGATCATCCTGGGGACGCTGGCAGGCTCGGCCCTGCTGTACCGGATCAACCCCGGCCCTTGGAACCTCCCCTGACCATCCTCCGGCCCTCTCCGGACCCGGCGCCGTTCCGGCCCTGGCGAAGCGCGCCACCCTGGCCGTTGCGCCCGGCTACCACTGCCGCCCGGGACCATTAGAGCGATAAAATGATTCCGTGCCCAGCTGGCAGGACCAACCGCCACTTCCGGCCACGTGGCAACGGTGCGACTCCGGCATTTTGCCTCTGTGGTGGGAGCGCCTGTGTGCCCAGACCGGTCAGCAGTCGGCTGCGCTCTACGCTGCGGGGCTGTTCACCGAAGACAGGCGGCGGCCTATCGCCCAATGGTTCAACCCCGCGTTCAATGCCGCACTCCTGGTAGCCCCGGAGACCTCGCCTGAGTGGCCAGTGCAGCGTTTCGGCATCTTCTACGCTCCACCGGACACCGGCTTCGTACGCGTGCACTCCGCACCCCACGAATGGCATCCCCGCGAGCCGCGCAAGTCGCCCACGGAGCGTGAGGCGTTCCTTGCAGCGATCGCCGAAGCCGAGCGCTTCCTGCAGGTGGAGATGGATTTCGTCTGACACGTCGCGCCCGACAAGCGGCGGCGGCCTCCCGAACAAGCACCGGCAACCAAAGCAAAGATCCCCGTCCTCACACTTGAGGACGGGGATCTTCGGGGTTTGCTCCTCCTGCTGGACTTGAACCAGCAACCCTTCGATTAACAGTCGAATGCTCTGCCAATTGAGCTAAGGAGGAATGAAGCAGGTATGACCTTAGCAAAGGTTCCACGGCTATGGGAAATCGGCGGCGGAACGGGAGTAAATACCCGCCTGGGGTATAAAAAAACCCCGTTCCGGACATCCGGAACGGGGGCTGCGCGCTCCTCCTGCTGGACTTGAACCAGCAACCCTTCGATTAACAGTCGAATGCTCTGCCAATTGAGCTAAGGAGGAATGAAGCGGCTACAAGCCTAGCAAGGCCCAGCGGGGATGTGAAATCGGAAGTGAATCGGGAACCAAAAGCGCGAGCTAAAAGCGGATCGCGGCCAGCGTCCTGCGGGAGTCCGCCGTCCCCTGCACAAGTCGTGTTCTATGCGTCGGACCGCAGTGCCCGGCGCTCCATTTCCAGAATCATCAGTTCCCGGTTCAACCGCTGGAACTCCTCAGGATCGGCCGCAGGGTCCAGCCGCTGCAACTGTCCCATCTTGTCCGCCTTCACCCGCGTGATCTGCAGCTCGAACAGCCGCGCCAGGATATCCCTGCAGTACTTCTGGACGGCCTCCTCGGTGCTTGCCGGAAGGGGGACCACCGCGAGCTCGGAAACCAGCGGCCGGAGCGGTTCCGGCACTTCATCCATGACCTGCTCAACCCAGCGCACAGGGTCACCGATGAGCCCGGGTCCTGAAGCCCGCATGGCATCATGGACGGCCTGGAACGCCGGTGTGATGAATCTCGCAGCCGAGAAACGTTCCCAGATGCCGCCTCCCAGGAGTGCGGGCTCCTGCAGCGCCACCTCCAGTGCCTGCCGTTCCATGGACGCGACGGGGTCGCGCGGGTCCGGACGGTGGAAGGAAGGGACAGCGCCCGACGCCGGTCCTTGCGCAACGCCGGGTCCGCCGGGTTGCGCCGGCCTCCCCTGGGCCTGGACACCGGCGGCAGCAGGGTTGCCAGGGCCCGCCTGGTCGCCGCGTTTGACCGCGGCGTTGACCATCCGCAGCACCTCGTTGGGATCCGGCATTCCCAGCCAGCCGGTCAACGCCTGGCAATAGCCTGTCCTCGTGGAGGCGTCCCTGATGGCCGCCACTACCGGCACCGAGGCCTTCAGGCCCTGCACCCGCCCTTCCACAGTGTCCAGGTTGAACTGCTTGAGCGTGGTGCGGATGGCGAATTCGAACAGTGGCCGGCGCGACTGAACCAGCGCGTGGACTGCCTCGTCGCCTTTGCTCTGGCGCAGGTCGCAGGGGTCGGCGCCGGTGGGCTCTACCGCAACATAAGTCTGTGCAGTGAAGCGCTGGTCCTCTTCGAAGGCCCGCAGGGCCGCCTTCTGCCCGGCGGCGTCGCCGTCGAAGGTGAAGATGACTTCTCCCCCGGTGCCGTCGTCGGACAGCAGGCGGCGGGCGATCTTGATGTGTTCGGTGCCGAACGCTGTACCGCAGGTGGCCACCGCCGTCGGGATTCCAGCCAGGTGGCAGGCCATCACGTCCGTGTAGCCTTCAACCACCACGAGCTGCCGGTCCTTGGCGATGTTGCGCTTGGCGAGGTCGATGCCATAAAGGACCTGGGATTTCTTGTAGAGCGTGGTCTCCGGGGTGTTGAGGTATTTGGGTCCCTGATCATCCTCGTAGAGCTTGCGGGCGCCGAAGCCAATGGTGTCCCCGGCGATATCCCGGATAGGCCAGATCAGGCGGCCCCGGAACCGGTCATAAATGCCCCGATTGCCCTCGGAAAACATTCCTGTCAGCTTGAGTTCCTGGTCGGTAAAGCCCCGCCCCCTGAGGTGTTTGAGCAGCGCATCCCAGCCCTGCGGCGCGTAGCCCACTCCGAACTGTTCGGCGGCAGCCCGGTCAAAGCCGCGGCCGTGCAGGAAACTGCGGCCCTCTGCGGCGCCGGGAGTGAGCAGCTGGGCACGGAAGAACTCGTCGGCAATCTTGTGCGCGTCCAGGAGCCGTTGCCGCTTGCCCACTTCCTCGCGGTTGGGGCCGGTGCCGCCGTCTTCGTAGCGGAGCTCGTAGCCGATGCGGGCGGCCAGTTTCTCCACTGCCTCCTGGAAGGAGGTGTGGTCCTGCTTCTGCACAAAGGCGATGACGTCGCCGTCCTCGCCGCAGCCAAAGCAGTGGTACCTGCCTACCTGCGGGCGGACTGTGAAGGACGGTGACCGCTCGTCGTGGAAAGGGCACAGGCCCTTGAACGTTCCCAGCCCGGCACCCTTGAGCGTGACGTAGCCGTCAACCACTTCCTTGATGTCCGTGCGCTGGCGTACTTCGTCGATATCTTCACGTTTGATCAGGCCAGCCACAGAGTAATCCTAATGCGGGGGTACGACGGCGGTAGCCACCTTCCGGCGATCCTCACCACAGCGACGGCAGGCTGCCGACCAGCCGTTCATACATTGCCAGGGCGGACACGTCGGTCAGCGAGGCGACCTGGTCGATCACCACCCTGAGCCGGGCGCCGTCGTCGGGAGCGTCCCGCCAGTCAGCCGCGAACATCGGTTCCAGGTGCCGGTCCCCCGTGGCGCTGAGGGCGGTGACCAGGGCGTGCAGCACTTCGCGCTGGCGCTCATAGATGGGCTGCCGGTGTTCGGTGGTCATCACGAAGGTGGTGGCCAGGCCTTTCATGACGGCGATTTCCATCACTGTCTCGTCCGGGACCATCAGCTGGGCGTTATAGCGGGTGAGGTTTTCGGGGCCGTACACGGCGCGGGTGGTTTCCAGTGCGCTCTGGCAGAACCGGCCGATCAGCTGGCTGGTCATGTTCTTCAGGGCAGCCATGGATTTGCGGCTGCCATCGGCTTCCCGGACCCAGACATCGGTTGCCTCGAGCCGGGCGAGGGCGGCGTCGATCGCGGCGGGGTCATTGTGCGGGAGGTACCACTGCTTGGCGTAGCCCACCACGCGGGCGCGGTGGTCCGGGTTGTCCATCCAGCGCAGCTGGAAGTGCCCGGCCACGATCGCGTCCTCGACGTCGTGCACTGAGTAGGAGATGTCGTCTGCGAGGTCCATGACCTGTGCCTCCAGGCAGGACCGGCGCACCGGCGCTCCCTCCCTGATCCAGGTGAAGATGGGCAGGTCGTCCTCATAGGCGCCGAACTTGCTGGTGCGCTGCCCGTGGATCACGGGAGCCTCCAGTGCGGACCACGGGTACTTCGCCGCGGCATCGAGGCTGGCGCGGGTGAGGTTCAGCCCCGCGGGGCTGCCGTCCGGGGCCAGGACTTTTGGCTCGAGGCGGGTGAGCAGCCGGAGGGTCTGGGCGTTCCCCTCGAACCCGCCGATGGCGTGCGCCACCTCGTTCAGGGCCGATTCGCCGTTATGCCCAAAGGGCGGGTGCCCGAGGTCATGGCTGAGGCACGCTGTGTCCACCACGTCCGGATCGCAGCCCAGGGCGCGGCCCAGTTCGCGGCCCACCTGTGCCACTTCCAGGCTGTGCGTCAGGCGGGTCCGGACAAAGTCGTCGGTGTCGGGGGCCACCACCTGCGTCTTGGCACCGAGGCGGCGCAGGGCCGAGGAATGCAGCACCCTTGCCCGGTCTCGCTCGAAGTCGGAACGGTAGGTGCTTTTGGGCGGCTCCTCCACCCAGCGGGCGAAGTCATGGGCTTCGTAGCCGGGCAGGACAGGTGCGCTGGTACGGGTTTCAGCCACCGGAAACATCCAGTTCCGCAGCCGAGATGTCCCGGGACTGGGCGTCGTTGAGGGCGCGCGAGTCGAGCCAGTCCTTGGGCAGCGCCGGCTTCTTGGGCGAGCCGGCACGTCCGCGGGGGCCTTCCGCGTCGACGCCTGGATATGGCGAGTCCAGGTCCAGTTCGTCCAGGGTCTCCCTGAGCCCCTCGAGAGTTGCCACCATGGCCAGCCTGGTGCGCAGTTCGCTGCCGACAACGTAGCCCTTGAAGTACCAGGCCATGTGCTTGCGGATCTCGCGGAGCGCCTTGCCTTCGTCGCCGCCGAAGGTTTCGATCATGAGCTGGGCGTGCCGGTACACGCCTTCCGCCACCTGGCGAAGGGCCGGCTTGTGGCGCTCATCGCTGCCCTCGAAAGCCGCCATCAGGTCCCCGAACAGCCACGGGCGACCTTGGCAGCCGCGGCCAATCACGACTCCGTCAACCCCGGTTTCACGGACCATGCGGACGGCATCTTCTGCGGACCAGATGTCCCCGTTGCCCAGGACGGGGATGTCCGGGAGCGCTTCGCGCAGGCGTGCAATGGCTGTCCAGTCCGCCTGTCCGGAATAGAACTGCGCCGCGGTGCGGCCGTGGAGTGCGACGGCGGCCACGCCGGCATCGCGGGCGATCCTCCCGGCGTCGAGGTACGTCAGGTGGTCTTCGTCGATGCCCTTGCGCATCTTGATGGTGAGCGGCACGTTGCCCTTGGAGGCTTCCCTGACCGCAGTCTGGACGATGGAGGTGAAAAGGTCGATCTTCCAGGGCAACGCCGAGCCGCCGCCGCGCCGGGTGACCTTGGGAACGGGGCAGCCGAAGTTCAGGTCGATGTGGTCCGCACGGTCCTCCTCGACGAGCATCCGTACGGCCTGGCCCACGGTGACCGGATCCACGCCGTACAGCTGGACGGAGCGGACCTTCTCGTCGTCGTCGTGCGAAATGATCCGAAGCGATTCCGGGGTGCGTTCCACCAGCGCGCGGGAGGTGACCATTTCCGCGACGTACATGCCGCCGCCGTATTCACGGCACAAGCGACGGAAGGCGGAGTTGGTGATGCCCGCCATGGGGGCAAGGATCACGGGGGTGTCCACCGTGATGGGGCCCAGCTTCAGGGGAGGGAGTTCCAGCTTGGGGGCAGGAGGCGTTGCTACAACAGTCACCTGTCCATTGTCGCAAAGCCGGGCAAATCGGCGCGCCCGGCGGGTCCTGCCCCCTGGCTGTCCATGCCAATCCGCAAAGCAGTTAGGCCTAAAGCAGCCAGCCGTTGTCGGCTGCGATCCTTGCGGCTTCGGCTCTGGTCCGGCCGCCGGTCTTGGCCATCGCGGCCGACAGGTAGTTCCGGACGGTTCCTTCCGACAGGATGGCTGCCTTGGCGATGTCCGCGACTGTCCCTCCGCCGGACGCCGCCCGGAGCACGTCCGCTTCACGCTCGCTCAGCGGACTGTCCCCGGAAGCCAGCGACTCGGCCGCGAGCGCCGGATCGACGACACGCAGGCCCATATGTACCCGGCGTACCGCCTCGGCGAGTTGCCGCGCAGGCGTGTCCTTCACCACGAACCCGGAGGCTCCCGCCAACATGGCGCGCTTGAGGTATCCGGGCCGGCCGAAGGTGGTAACCATCAGGACGCGACAGGACGGCGCCGCCCGTCGGACGGCTGCCGCCGCCCTGATGCCGTCCAGGCCGGGCATCTCGACGTCGAGCATCGCCACATCGGCCGAATGCTCGACGACGGCGGCCGCCACTCCGGCTCCGTCGCCCAGCTCTGCCACCACCTCGATGTCGGGTTCCAGCCCGAGCAGGGCGGCGAGGGCTCCCCGCACGAGGGCCTGATCGTCTGCAATTACCAACCGGATGCTCATACGTCGACCTCCAATCTGAAACCACCCATGTCACTGATGCCAATGCTGAGCGTTCCCCCGGCGGTACCCACCCGTTCACGGATACCTGACAGCCCGGTGCCGAAGGCGGCACCGGAAACGGGACCGACACCATCGTCTTCCACCACGACAGTAGATGCCGTCAGCCCGACGCGGCAGCGCGCGGCGCCCGAGTGCCGCAGGACGTTTGTCACCCCTTCCCGGAGTATCCAGCCGAAGAGCTCGCGATGCCGGGATGGCACCAGATCCGCCGTCCCCGGGAGTTCAGCGTCGATCCCGGCCGACTCCAAGGCATTCCTCGCCACGGCGAGCTCAGCCAGTACGTTGACACCGCGATAGCCGGCCACCGTGGCACGGATGTCGGCGAGCGCACCCCGGGCAAGATCCTGAACCGCGGTGATCTCTGCCGCGGCCCTGGCCCCGGCGGGATTCGCGGGAGCCTCTTCCAGCATTCGCCCCGCGAGCTCTGCCTTGATGGCTATCACCGTCAGGGAGTGGCCCAGGATGTCATGCATGTCCCGGGCCATCCTGCTCCGTTCGGCGGCGACGGCGGTGTCCGCCAGTTCTGTCTGCGCCGCCCGAAGACGGGCAGTCTGCCGGATCAGCCTGCCAAAGGCTGACATCATCAGCCCCAAGGACAGCACCAGGGCAGGCTGCGTGAACGTCTGGTGCAGGTTTCCGGCCATGACCTGGGCGGCCAGGGATGCTGCCGACAGGCCGATGATCAGGGCAAGGTCCAGGCGCCGCGGAAGGGCCGTCATGGCGATGGCGCAGGAGAGGAACGGCCATGTCCACAATGCTTCTGTCCCCATCATGGCAATGATCGCCACGTTCAGGGCCAGCAGGGTGCAGACGGTTGCGATGCCCGTCCGGACTCCCCTGCGCCAGCTGATCGGGGGAAGGAAGGCGTATGCGGCAAAGAATGCGACCAGCAGGGCGGAGGACACGGCCTTCCAGCCGAGGGGCTCCTCCACGGACCACACGAGGTCCCAGGTGGGCCATGCCCATAGGAGGATCGAGAAGCCCGCGCCGACAATCCAGCCGCGCGGCCCTCGCCGGCCTGCTGTCATCGTCTCTGTCATCGTCTCTGCCATCGGCCCGCGTTCAGACCCGTTTCGTGTCCCGGCGGAAGGCCAGGGCGGCCCCGGCCACGAAAATCACCAGCCACAGGACCACGTTGACGATCCATGCCGCATCGAATTCGCCGGTAATGGGGCTGCGCGCCAGTTGCCCTATTCCGTAGGCAGGGGTGAATCTGGCAATCTCCCCGAAGGTGTCCCCCATGACCTCAATCGGCATGAACAGGCCGCCGAGCATGGCCAGGATGGCGAGGACCGGGCCGAGGATCTGCATGACGTTCTGGCTTGGCATCAGGTATCCGACGAACAGCCCCAGTGCCGCGAAGACCAGGGAGCCCAGCCATGCGACGATGCCTGCGGTGAACCAGGCCCCGACGTCCAGGGAGACCCCCGCGAGGGCGCCGATGGTGAACTGGGCCACGACAGCCACGAGCGAGAGGGTCAGCGCTGCCGCTGCCTTGACCGCGATGTACGCTCCTGGCAGGAGCGGGGTGAGCCGAAGCTGCCGGCTCCACCCCTGCGCCCGTTCGACGGCGACCTGGCTGCCAGCGGCAGTGGCCGCGGTCATGGCGGCATACACGGTGAGGCTGATGAGTATGTACTGCCCGTAGGTGTGTCCGTTGGGGAGGTGCTGGTCCTTGTTGGACAGCCCGAAAATGAAGAAGAACACGGCCGGCATGAACAGCGTGAAAATGATGGTTCGCCGGTTGCGGAGCATCCGCTTGATTTCGATCCACAGGAACGTGCGGTTGACGCCCCCGGCTGACGGCTTCCGGCTCTGGATGGCTGCTGCTGCGCTCATGATGCGCGCTCTCCTTCGAGGGCAGTGTCGCTGGTTTGCGGTGCTGCATCTTCCCCGGTGAGCGCCAGGAAGGCCTCCTCGAGGTTGTTGGAAGCCACTTCGACGTCGTGGGCGTCGGTTCTGTTGAGCAGGTAGCGGACGACGGCGTCCGAGTCGCGGGTGCGGACGGTGACCCGTGCTCCCTCGAACGCGACGCTGTCAGCCGATGGCAGCCCGGCCAGCAACTCCCGGTCCTCCACCGGCACGGAAGCCTTCACCGTGCGGCCGGACGCGAGGTTCTTGATCTGCGCTGCGGTGCCGTCCGCTACTACGGTTCCCTGCCGGACCAGGATGATCCTGTCCGCGTAGGCGTCGGCTTCCTCCAGGTAATGGGTGGCGAAGATGACGGTTCGTCCGCGTACGGCATCGGCACGAATGGCGGCCCAGAAGTCGCGGCGTCCGGCCACGTCCATGCCTGTGGTGGGCTCGTCGAGGATAAGCAGTCCGGGGTCCGAGACCAGGGCCATGGCAAAGCGCAGCCTCTGCTGTTGTCCTCCGGAGCACTTTTCCACCCGGCGGTCGGCGATCTCCAGGATGCCTGCCCGGTCCAGGACCTCGTCCACCGGGCGGGAGGAATCGAACATGGCGGCATTAAGCTGGACGGTTTCGCGGACCGTGATGTCCCGCAGCAGGCCTCCGGTCTGCATCACGGCTGCCACCTGGCCCCGGGATATCGCTCCCCGCGGTGTGTGCCCGTAGACAGAGACGGTCCCTTGGTCCGGGGCGCTCAGACCCAGGATCATGTCGATGGTTGTGGTCTTGCCCGCACCGTTGGGTCCGAGGAAGGCCACCACCTCCCCCTGCTGCACGGTCAGGTCCAGGCCGCGCACAGCGTGGACCTTCCCGAACCGCTTGTGCAGTCCGGTGGCGTGAACTGCCGGCATACTCGCGACTGTCATGGCTCTCCTTGGCTAATGGCTTTCTCCACTGTCAATCAAAGCCGGGACCAGCTGCCGGGACTGGGGAGGAGTGTAACGAATCCCCCATGACAAATGTCATTCGCAGGATACCGCGGTCAGCCTCAAGTGCTTCTGTGGACACCCCGGCAGTACACCGTCAGCCGCGGTCGGCCCTGCGGCCCCTGCGGCTCGCGGGGGTGTCGGAATTTTCGTACGTCTGGTGAGTGGACCGGCTGCTGGCGGCGGCTGCGGCGAGCGTGCCAGTATCGCCGACATCGTCCGGGTCAACTGAGCTGTCACCGGCACGCAGGCCGTCCGACGCCGGTTCAGCGGTCTTGATGCCCGTAGCTTTGACCACCAGCACGGCAATCAGGGTGGTGACCGGGATGGCGAGGACCAGGCCGATGGAACCGACCAGGGTCCGGATGACTTCCTCGGACAGCTCGGCACTCGTCAGGGCGTCCGCCAGCGGGCGGTCATACAGCATCACGATGATGAGGATCGGCAGGGCGGCACCTGCGTAGGCGAACGCGATGGTGTACACGGTGGAGGCAATATGGTCGCGGCCGATCCGCATGGCGGATGTGAAGAGTTTGCGGGCGCTGGAGCCCGGGGCCAGCTCGTAGAGTTCCCAGACTGCCGACGATTGTGTGATGGTCACGTCGTTGAGGACGCCGAGCCCGGAGATGATCAGGCCGCAGAGGATGACGCCGCTGATGGAGATGTTGGCGGATGTGTTGACCAGCGTGGCAGCGTCGTGGCTGCCCACTCCGGCGAGGTTGGCAGCATCGGTGGCCCAGGCAGCGAGCAGCGCCGTGATGGCGAGGCCGAAGATCGTGCCCAGCAGCGCCGTCGAGGTTCTGGCGGAGAAGCCGTGGGCGAAATAGAGCACGCCGATCATGATTACCGTGGCGCCTACCAGGGCCAGCAGCAGCGGGGGCTTGCCCTCCACCAGTCCGGGCAGCATGAAGCTGGCCAGGACAAAGTACGCACCCACCAGGCCGATCAGCGCCCGGAGGCCGCGCCAGCGGGCTACCGCAATCACCACGGCCGCGTAGAGCAGGGCGAGCAGCACTATCGGCAGGGTCCGCACAAAGTCCACGAAGATGTAGGCCGGGGATCCCTGCGATGCCGATGCCCCCGCAGCCTGTGAAAGATTCAGGTACCTGATCTGGTCCCCGGGCTTGACACCATGGGATTTGGCCACATCCGGGTTGATGACCACCTTGACCGGGCTGCCTCCCCGGTCCGGCTCGGTGAAGGCGAAGGTGCAGTCGGTGCCCTGCTGACCCTGGCCCTGCTGCTGGTCGCCGGAACCGGAGGACGGGCCGGCAGCGGATCCCTGCATGCAGCTTTCCACCACGACGCTTTGGATTTTTCCGGTGTCGAAGGTTACGCCAGGCGCTGCCGAATAGGGGTTGGCGAGGGTGATGCCTTCCTTGCTTCCGGAGGGCCACAGCAGGGCCATCCCCGCGAGGGTAAGCAGTGTCAGCGGTATCAGCACGGCCGCCAGGATGCGGTTCGCTCTCCTTCGCGCGGCAACCGCCTGCGTCGTCGGTTCCGAATGCCCTGTGGAAGAAGAGTGGGAGTGACCGGACCCCATTAGACGTTAGACCTCATACCTTGAACTCTACGGCCGGCACCTTAGGGTTGGTAAATGAACCACCAGCACGTCGGAGGGACCGGAGTGACCAGGCGCAGGACTGAGGAAAACGGCAGGCTCGGCCCGGCCGTCGCGGCCGCCGCGGCCTAAGCACGAGGCCGTGCTCACGGTCCTGGAGCCTGCCGGCCCCACACTGGGCGTCGTCCTGGTGTTGCACGGCGGCCGTTCCCGCAGCTACGCGCCAGTGACTGCCCGCCACGCGAGTCCTGCCAGGATGATTCCCTTCGCAAGGCACCTGCACCGGGCAGGCAAGCGCCACGGACTGGCAGTCTGGTCGCTACGGAACAGCGTGCGCGGCTGGAACGGCGAGGACATGACGCCGCTGCAGGATGCACGGTGGGCGCTCAAGCAGATCAGCGCACAGCACCCGGGCGTTCCTGTCTATCTGCTGGGGCATTCCATGGGAGGCCTGACGGCCGTCTGCGCTGCCGACGATCCGCAGGTGGAGGCCGTGGTGGCCCTCGCCCCGTGGCTCAGCGCCGAGGCGCCCGCCTCCCGGCTGGCCGGCCGGAAAGTGCTGATCGTTCACGGCACGGGCGATCACCTGACCAGCCCGTCAGAATCCCTCAAGTTCGCCCGCCGTGCAGCCGGGGACGCAGCGTCCATGCAGTACGTCGCGCTCAAGGGGGCGGGGCATTTCATGGTCCGGCGGGTCGGGCTATGGCAGGCACTGGCCACGGGCTTCGTGATGAAGGCGTTCGGCGAACGGACCGGCGCCGACCTGCCGGCCGCACGGGCCCTGGACGAGCTGCTTCCGGGATCCGCCGATCACGTCACCCTCTAGGTCAGTCCGAGACGATCAGCGTTTCCGCGCCCGCCAGCCGCGCCTTGCCGTTTTCGAGCAAAGGCTCGACGGCGGCACGCAGGGCAGTCATCGAATCGTCCAGTTCCAGCATGACCGGATGCTGGTACGCGATGAGGGCGAGCATGTCCCGCACCGCAGCGGCCGCGTCCTCAGGCTCCAGGGCCGGATCGTGACCGACAAAAACGTCAGTTGCGGCAGCGCCCGGGGATGTTCCGTCCTGGGCCGCCCGCTCCTGCGCGGGATCCTGGGACGCCTCCGCGTAGCTGACCGCAAAGGCCCTGATCCGGCCCTTCCTGCTGGGGGCAACGCCGGCACCGAATGCGGACTCCGGCTCGGCGCGCAGCACAATCGCCCCATGAGCGCCCGTCAGGTCGTCCAGGAACAGCTTCTGCACCTGTCCCACGGAGAGCACCCCCGGGGAGTCCCAGCCGTGGATAGACGTGTAGTACCGTCCCACCACGTCGGTCAGCTCGACGGAACCGGTGGCAAGGTCCATCACCACGTCAGACCCGGCGTTTTCGTCGTTTGCCGGCCGGCCGCCGTCGTCCTTTGCCGGGAACACGGGCAGCTTCAGGGCACCCGGCTCCACGATGACCAGCCGGGACCGCTGGATCGGCGAAAGCCCGAACGCCTCGGCGAAAGCGGCACCGGGAGTGTCCGGCTGCACTTTTGCGCGGAGCCTGGTGACTCCCGACGGCGACCGCTCGGCTTCGCGGCGCAGCATGGTCAGGAGGGTGGCGCCGATCCCTGACCGGCGGTGGTCCCGCGCCACCTCGACATAGCTCCACAGCCGTTCGGGATGCAGGGTTGCCTCGTAGACGACGCCGGCAGCAACAGGGATACCGACACCGTCCTGGACGTCCTCGGCCACGATGGTGCGGCGCCATGGCGTGCCGTCAGCGCCGTCCGAGGAGGCCGTCAGGGCACCGCGGAACTGGCCGGCCTGGAACGTGTCCGGATCCCCCCAGATTTCCAGCAGCGCCAGGTCATCACCCTCCCGCCATTCGCGGTATTCGATGGCCATGCTCAGGCGCCGATCAGGCGGGCGGCCAGGTAGCCTTCCACCTTGTCCAGCGACACGCGTTCCTGGGTCATGGTGTCCCGCTCGCGGATTGTCACGGCGTGGTCGTCGAGGGTGTCGAAGTCCACGGTGATGCAGAACGGGGTGCCGATCTCGTCCTGGCGGCGGTAGCGGCGGCCGATCGCACCGGCGTCGTCGAAGTCGATGTTCCAGTTCTTGCGCAGCTGCGCACCCAGGTCCTTGGCCTTTGGCGAGAGGTCCTCGTTCCGGCTCAGCGGCAGGACCGCCGCCTTGACCGGGGCCAGGCGCGGATCCAGTTTCAGGACGGTCCGGACGTCGACGCCGCCCTTGGCGTTGGGTGCCTCGTCTTCGGTGTAGGCGTCGATCAGGAACGCCATGAAGGAGCGGGTGAGGCCGGCGGCGGGCTCGATCACGTACGGCGTGTAGCGCTCGTTGGTGGCCTGGTTGAAGTAGCTCAGGTCCGTGCCGGAGGCTTTGGCATGGGTGGAGAGGTCGAAGTCGGTGCGGTTGGCGATGCCTTCAAGCTCGCCCCATTCCGATCCCTGGAAGCCAAAGCGGTACTCGATGTCCGTGGTGCCCTTGGAGTAGTGGCTGAGCTTCTCCAGCGGGTGCTCGAAGAAGCGAAGGTTATCTTCCCGGATGCCCAGGCCGGTGTACCAGGACATGCGCTCCTTCATCCAGTACTGGTGCCACTCTTCGTCCGTGCCGGGCTCCACGAAGAACTCCATTTCCATCTGCTCGAATTCACGGGTGCGGAAAATAAAGTTTCCGGGCGTGATCTCGTTGCGGAAGGACTTGCCGATCTGGCCGATGCCGAACGGTGGCTTCTTCCGTGACGTGGTGAGGACGTTGTTGAAGTTCACGAAGATGCCCTGGGCAGTTTCCGGCCGCAGGTAGTGCAGTCCTTCATCGTTGGCCACCGGGCCCAGGAAGGTCTTGAGGAGTCCCGAGAACTCCTGGGGCTCGGTCCATTGACCGCGGGTGCCGCAGTTGGCGCACGCGATGTCCTTCAGGCCGTTTTCCGCCGGGCGGCCCTTCTTTTCCTCGTACTCTTCCTCCAGGTGGTCCGCGCGATAGCGCTTGTGGCAGGACAGGCACTCCACCAGCGGGTCGGAGAAGACCTCGACGTGGCCGGATGCTTCCCATACCTGGCGGGGCAGGATGACGGAGGAGTCCAGGCCGACCACGTCCTCGCGGCCGCGGACCATGGACTGCCACCACTGGCGTTTGATGTTTTCCTTGAGCTCGGCGCCCAGGGGCCCGTAGTCCCAGGCAGAGCGGGAACCACCGTAGATCTCACCGGCCTGGAACACGAAGCCCCTCCGCTTGGAAAGGGAAATGACCTGGTCGAGAACGGATTTTGCTGCCATGGTGGAACTCCAATTTCTACAGGGCCGCTGGGTGCGGTCCGCGGTTTCTGGCCCCGGTGACACCGTTGGTATGGCACCACTGGCTGCCGGGCGGGACGGGCGAAGGAAGTAGATGCAGAAAGCTGCGTGTCCTAGCCTACCGGCCGTTACCTCCGGAAGGCGCCCCGCGGCCACGGCAGGGTTGCCAGGATGATGGCTGCCAGGGTCAGCAGCGTGCCCAGCACCGTGGCCGGCGCCACAATGGAGCCCGGGGCGGGCAGCAGCAGGTCAAGGCCAAGGGAGCCCAGAAGCTGCCCGGCGATCATGCCCAGACCGGTGACCAGCACGCCCAGGCTGCGGACCAGCAGTGCGCCCAAGGCGATAAACACGCAACCCATGGGGCCGCCCAGGTAGTACCACCAATCCGCCGGCAGCGGATTGCCGGCTCCCAGCCAGGCAAGCTTGAGGGCCCACGCAATCCACAGCACTACGCTGCCGGCGACAAAGTTCACCAGCGTGGCAGCGATCGGAGTCCCGTAAGTGACAGTGGCCGTGCCGTTCATGGCCTGCTGGAAACTCATCAGGAAGCCCGCCAGGACAGGAAGCAGGAGCGGAAGAATCAGCGCTGCCGGTCCGCCGGGCCCCGAGCCATCCGGGGCGGCCGAAGCACCGGTCCCCGCGAACCTTGGCGAGACAGCCCAGGCAACTGCGCCGATGGTGAGGACGCAGCCGATGACCCTGATGCCGGTCACCGATTTCCTGCCGGCCGGACCGATTCCCAGCCGGTCAACGAGCAGGCCGCTCACCGTCTGCCCCGTCACGGTGGCGACGGTGAAAAGCGCCACTCCCAGCAGACCCACGGTGAAGGACTGCGCGAAGACGAACAAGGCACCGATTCCGCCGGCCATGACATATACACGGGGAAACGCGCGGCTGCGGACGGCGGGAACGATCCTGGCCAGTCCGGCGCGGCCAGCGGGCAGGCTCAGGGAGATCAGGACCATCAGGACCAGGCCCGTGCTGAAACTGACAACGGCGGCGGCGATGCCATCGTTGAGCCGGGCCCCCAGGGCGCCGTTGATACGCCCCTGGACAGGGATAGCCAGCCCCGCTCCTACTGCCAGCGGGAGTCCTGCGAGCAGCGGCAGCCGCGGGACATGGGTCATTGGATTCACCTTACGTCAGGCATCATTGCTTGTATGAGCAACCAGGACATCGAAGAGATCACCATCCGCGACAGCATGATCCGGCTTGGCCAGCTCCTGAAGCTCGCCAGCCTCGTGGAAGACGGCGTCGAGGCCACCGAGCTCATCAAGAACGGGCTCGTCAAGGTCAACGGAGAGATCGACGACCGCCGCGGCCGCCAGCTGCACAACGGCGATACCGTCACGGTCAACGGGCAGACCGTGAGGGTCGTGGCTCCGGCAGCCTGAACTCTGCGGCCGGCGCCAGGGCAGGACTCTACTTTTTCAGCACCTCATGGGTGAGGAACTCGGAAACGTGCCCGATCTCCTGCTGGTTGATGCCGTGCCACATTCCCGTGTACAGCACTTTGGTGAGCTTGACGTGTTGGCGGACCCAGGCCATGGTGTAGTCGATCTTGTCCGGCGTGATGACCGGATCCTGCTGGTCCCTGCCCCAGAACAGCGGCACGGAGCCGTCCAGTTCGTCGTCCCGGAACGCGGGATCGCCGTCGGCATCAACCACAAACCCTGACAGTCCGACGACGGCGGCAAAGTCCGTGGGACGCTGCCGCAGCAGCGTGGTGGCCATCGCCATCCCCATGGAAAAGCCGAGCAGCGTCACGGACGGATGCCCGGCTTTGATGGTGTCGATCCAGTCCAGCACATAGGCCGAAGCCCTCTTGACGCCGTCGAGCGAATAGTCGACTGACGCCGTCAGCGGAAACCAGGTAAATCCCGGTCCCATCGCCAGGGGCGCCCGCACTGAAGCCACGGCAAATTCCCCGGGCAACAGGTCCGCCAGGCTCAGGAGATCCTGCTCGTTGGCGCCGTAGCCGTGCAGCAGGACCAGCAGGGGCTTACCGGCTCGCTGGTCCTCGGGCTGGGACCACAAAACAACAGGGGCGGGAAATACAAGGGCGTCGGTCATGGTTTCCATTGTTACAGTTACCCCACGGTAACAACCTACGGTGGCGTAGCTTGAGACGCGGAAGGCAGGATAGGACCGTGAGCGAAGCAAGAGCCATGCCGAATTCCACGGCAGCCGTAGAATCCCACCCCTGGAGCCGGTACGTTGCCCTCGGAGATTCCTTCACGGAGGGCATCGGCGATCCCGAACCCTCAAGCCCCGGCGGCTACCGCGGCTGGGCAGACCGTGTGGCCGAGGAACTGGGCCGCGGGCACAACGACTTCGCCTACGCCAACCTGGCCGTCCGCGGCAGGCTCCTGCAGCAGATCGTCGACCAGCAACTCGCCCCGTGCCTGGCCCTGAAGCCGGACCTGATCACCCTTTCCGCCGGGGGCAACGACCTCATCCGGCCCGGAGGCGATCCTGACGCCCTCGCGGAAAAGCTCGATTCTGTGGTCCAGATCCTGGCCGTGGGCGGTGCCACCGTGGTGCTGTTCAACGGCCCGGACACCGGCTCCTCGGTTCTGGGCCGGATCCGGAGCAAGGTGGCCATCTACAACGAGAACCTCCGCACCGTTGCCGCCCGCCACGACGCCATCATTGCCGACATGTGGTCGCTCCGGCAGCTCAGCGATCCGCAGATGTGGGACGAGGACAGGCTGCACTTTTCACCCCTTGGCCACCACACCATCGCTGCCATGGTCCTTGACTCGCTAAACGTTGACCACAGCCTCGAACCGCTGGTACCTAAACCACTGCCGGCCCGGACGTGGCGGGAAGCCCGCACCAATGACCTCGTGTGGGCACGTGAATACTTTGTCCCCTGGGTTGTGCGGAGGCTCCGCCGCCGCTCGTCCGGAGACGGGGTGACGGCAAAGCGCCCGACGGCGGGACCCGTCTTCGGGCCCGGTGTCCCGCTGGGATCGGGCGAAGGACCGCCCGGCACAACCGACGCCAGCCGCCACTAGCGCGGACCTGCGGGTGGAAGCGCATAGGGCACAGGGAATGGATCCTGACGACGTGGTGCCGCTGAGGCTGAAAAGCCAGATGCTGCGGGAACCTGGCGCTGCCTCCCCTGGGGACGCACTCAGGAACCTGCTGGCCGTCCAGGCGCAGGAGTTCGCGTACGCCCGCTGGAGCCTGGCACAAAGGACCTCCGCCCAGGGCACGTCCGGGCGTACGCCCGCCGCCACTGCAGCTGATGTTGAACTGGCCGTCGCCGACGGCCGCATCCTGCGCACCCATATCCTCAGGCCCACCTGGCATTTCGTGCACCGGGATGACCTGCGCTGGCTAATGGCCCTGTCCGCGCCCCGGCTTCACCAGGCGAACGCCGGGATGTACCGCACGACCCGCATTGACGCAGCGGCCGCGGAACGGAGCGGCCAGGTCCTGGCCGAGGCGGTCCGCGGCGGGAACCATCTGACCAGGGAGGAGCTCGCGGTGAGGCTTCAGGACGCGGGCTTCGCGGCCAAAGGAGTGGAACTGGCCTACCTGATCATGCATGCGGAAATCAGCGCGGTCCTGGTCAGCGGTACGCCCGTGCGGAGCCCGGGCGGCGCCCTGAAGCAGACGTATGCCCTCTTTGACGAACGGGTGCCGCCCGGGCCGGATGCTCCCCTGTCCCGGCCCCTGTCCCGGGCGGAGGCGCTCGCCGAGCTGGTCCGGCGCTACTTCACCAGCCGTGGTCCGGCCACCGTGAAGGACTGTTCCGACTGGTCCGGACTGACAATGGCGGACATCCGGCAGGGCCTGCTCAATGCGCTTGAGGACGACCGGGCCGCACCGGAGACCACGGTGATTGATGGCATCGAATTCTATTCCAGCCCGGAAACCGACCCCGGCGCAGCGCCGGCCCCGGGCAGGCCTTTCGTGGACCTGATCCAGTGCTACGACGAATACGTCATGGGTTACTCGGCCACCCGGCATTACCTCGGAGGCACCGCGCCTGCCATTCCTGCCGACGGCGCCCTCATGCACGTGGTGCTGCTGAACGGACGGATGATCGGGTCCTGGCGGCACGTCCTGCTGCCCGGACGGTGCGAACTGGACATCCGCCTTTCCACCTCGGCTGCACCGGCTTCGGCAGCAGCGGCTGAACGGCTCGACGCCGCGGTGAACGACGCCGTCGCACGCTACGCGGCCTTCCTGGGCATCCCGGCCACGCGTGTGCAGTCCGGGGCTAAGCTGGAAGGACACATATGAGAGGCGCCACGCTGTGAACAATCTGTTTTTCTGGATCATCGTTTTGTCGTTCGTGATACCCATGGCGATGCGGATGTACCGGAAGTCCGTCCGGCGCCGGAACCAGGAACAAAGCTTTTCCGGCCGGTACCCCGAACAGTTTCCCGGCGCCCGTCCCGGACCGCAGAGCAGCCAGCCCCGCGACGGCTACACGCAGCAGGACTACATGGCCGGCGGCTTCCGCCAGATCGACAGGCCCCAGCCGCTGCCCCCGGTCCAGCCCCTTCCGCCGCTGAACGAGCCCTTCCCGCCATATGACCAGCCAATGGCTTCCCGGGAGCAAGGGCCCGGCCAGGAAACGCGGCAGCAGCCGCCTGCCCCTGCGGCTCCCCCGCCGCCGTCGGCCCAGCAGGGCTTCCGGGCCCGGAAGCTCGCCGAACTGGACCAGCAGTACAGCAACGGCGAGCTGGCCATGGAAGACTACATGGCCCGCCGGGCCGAAATCATGAACGGCTAGATTCCCGCCTGTGGCAGGATCACTAAGGGCTAGACCAGGAACGTCTTCCCGAGCTGGCTGCCGAGCTGTCCGATCTCTGTGAGGAACCCGTCGTGGCCGATGGGCGCTTCAATGACGTGGACGTCCACGTCTCCGGGCAAGGCTGAGGCCAGTTCGCGTGACTGGGACGGGAAGTACAGCCGGTCGCTGTCCACGGCTGCCACGAAAAACCGCGCGGTGGCCCGGTCAAGGGTCTCACGCAGGGAACCCCGCCCGCGGCAGATATCGTGGCTCATGAGTGCCTCGGTGATGGCGATGTAGCTGTTGGCGTCAAAGCGCCGGACGAGTTTGCTGCCCTGGTGGTCCAGGTAGCTTTCCACCTGGTAGCGGCCCCGGTCGCCCAGGGATGCGGCCTGCAGCGGTGTTTCCGCCGCCTGGGCCGTCCGGCCGAACCGTCCGTCGAATTCCGCGGCCGAGCGGTAGGTGATGTGCGCGATCCGCCGAGCCAGCGCGAGGCCGTCCTCGGGGAAAGGACCGCCGTAGTAGTCGCCGTCGTTGAAGTTGGCGTCCTGCCGGATCGCCAGGGTCTGCGCCTGGGCAAAGGCGATCTGTTCGGCGGTGCTCGCCGCTCCGATCGAAATCACCGCGCAGCGCTGCACGCGTTCCGGATACGTGACTGCCCACTCCAGTGCCCGCGCGCCGCCCATCGAACCGCCCATGACCGCGAACCAGCTCCGGATGCCCAGCTGGTCAGCCAGCCTGGCCTCGGCAACAGTACTGTCCCGAAGGGTAACCAGGGGGAAGCGGGAGCCCCACGGCCTTCCGTCCGGAGCAGGCGACGACGGCCCGGTGGATCCGTAGCAGCCCCCCACGATGTTGATGGACACAACGAAGAACCGGTCCGTGTCCACGGGTGCCCCGGGTCCGGCCAGTTGCTCCCACCAGCCGGGCTCGTCGCTGTCGCCCCGGGTCACGTGGGTGCTGCCTGTCAGGGCGTGCTCGATGAGGACGGCGTTGGATCCGTCCGCGTTGAGCGTGCCCCATGTTTCGTACGCCAGGGTGACGTCGGGGAGGAATCCGCCGGCTTCGAGCTGCAGCCCCCCGATGGCGGCATAACGGAGCACTCCGTTTTCGGGTACGGCTGTACGGGAGACGGTAATCGTCATCTGAGGACCTTTTCTACGCGCTTGCCTGCCGTCAAATGACCGGCAGGCCAGGTCTTCACCCGGGGCACCCCACCGCGGAAGGAGGGTTGCCGGCCAGCAAGCCGGGGCTGTCGCTGGCACTCATGACCTCCATTGAGTGTACGAAACAGCCCCGGCCTATGGCTAAGAGTGTGACTGGATTATGACTTTCCGGGGCGCGGCCTGCCAGACCGGACGCGCCGCACCCGGGACTATGCCCCGCTCACTTCCCGGAGCTCACTGCCTGGAGCGCCGCCTTGGCCGCCCGGAAACCCGCTTCAAGGTCAGCAAGGATGTCATCGATGTGCTCGATTCCCACAGACAGGCGGACCAGGCCCGGCGTGACGCCGGCAATGGCCTGCTGCTCCGGGGAGAGCTGGCTGTGGGTCGTGGACGCCGGATGGATGACCAGGGACCTGACATCGCCGATGTTCGCCACATGGCTGTGCAGCTCCAGGGCATCCACAAACCGCTTGCCGGCCTCGGCACCGCCGGCCAGGTTGAACGCCACCACGGCTCCCGTACCCAGGGGACCGTACTTGCGTCCACGCTCATACCAGGGGCTGGAGGGAAGGCCCGCGTAGGCCACTGATTCGACGTCGTCCCGAGCTTCCAGCCACTGCGCCACCGCGACGGCGTTCGCTACGTGCCGCTCCACCCGCAGGCTTAGGGTCTCCAGTCCCTGCGCTATCAGGAAGGCGTTGAACGGTGACACCGCAGAGCCCAGGTCACGGAGCAGCTGGACCCTGGCCTTGAGGATGTAGGAGAGGTTGGCCCCGAGTGCACCATCGGCGCCGAGGTCACGGGCGTAGACCAGGCCATTGTAGGTGGGGTCCGGCGTATTGAAGCCGGGGAACCGTTCCGGGTCCTTCCCGAAGTCGAAGTTGCCGGAGTCCACAATCACTCCGGCGATCGCCGAGCCGTGCCCGCCCAGGTATTTCGTGGCGGAGTGGACCACAATGTCAGCGCCCCACTCCAGCGGACGGATGAGATAGGGGGTGGAGAGCGTGTTGTCCACCACCAGCGGCACGCCGGCCTCGTGGGCGGTCCGGGACACTCCCTCAATATCCAGGACGTCCTGGCGCGGGTTGGATACCACCTCCGCGAAGAACAGCTTGGTGTTCGGCTGCACCGCCGCACGCCACTGATCCAGGTTGTCCGGGTCCTCCACGAACGTCACCGAAATGCCGAACTTTTTGAGCGTATGCCCCAGCAGGTTGTAGGTACCGCCATAAAGGCTGGGGCTGGCTACGACGTGGTCTCCGGCCTCGGCGATGTTCAGGATGGCAAAGGTTTCGGCAGCCTGCCCCGAACTCAGCAGCAGGGCAGCGAGTCCGCCTTCAAGACTGGCGATCCGCTGCTCCACGGCGTCCTGGGTAGGGTTTCCGATGCGCGTGTAGATCGGTGCCAGCTCGGCCAGTGCGAAGCGGTTGGCAGCACTTTCGGCACTGGGGAAGACGAACGACGTCGTCTGGTAAATCGGGAGGGCACGGGCGCCGGTGGCGCTGTCCGGCTCCTGCCCGGCATGGATCTGGCGGGTTTCAAAAGACCATCCGTCGGACATTCAAGGCTCCTTTGACATGGGCCCGGGAATGCTGGGTATGCCACGGGCCGCGCTTGCCATCCGGCCGTTGTCGGACAGCCAGGTCCTCATCCGGGGCACCCCGCCGCGCGGAGGGTTGCCGGCCAGCCAGCCGGGGCTTGGCGCTGGCACTCATGACCTGCGTTCAGTGTAGGAAGTGCCGCGCCGCCCGGGACAACATTGTGACGAACATTGTCGGCGCGGATCCGCCGGGGCCGGAGGAAAGGCGAATGTCCACTCATGACAATGGCGGCTTTTAGTAAGGGTACCCTTAGCTGAGAGCCGCATCACAAGATGCCAAGATGATGGCATGCGCATGGATCACGTCTCTTACGCCTGTGAACACGATGGCCTGGCTGCCACCACCGATCGTATTTCGTCCGCCCTCGGCGTTGAAGCCGTGAAGGGCGGCGTACACCCCCGTTTCGGAACCCGGAACATGATCATCCCGCTCGCGGGCCACAAATATGTGGAAGTTGTTGAAGTCCTTGACCACCCTGCATCGGACAAGGCCCCTTTCGGCCAAGCCGTCCGTGCACGTTCCGCAGCCGGCGGCGGATGGATGGGCTGGTGCGTCGAAGTGGACAGCCTCGCCCCCTTCGAACAGCGACTGGGACGGGCCGCCGTCAACGGCAACCGGAAATTCCCGGACGGCCGCGAACTCGTCTGGAAGCAGATCGGGATCCTCGGCCTTATTGCTGACCCGCAGGTTCCGTACATGCTGAAGTGGGAAGGCGATCCCGCCCTGCACCCGTCCAACGCCTACCCCAGCAACGTCAAAATGTCCTGCCTGACCATTGCCGGTTCGGCCGAGCGGGTTACCGAGTGGCTGGGCGAGCCCGTTGAGAGGCCCCTTGAGGACGTGGCGGTTAAGTGGGTGGCTCCGCATGGAACCCCCGGTATCCTGTCTGTCACTTTCGAAACCGCCACCGGAGCAGTCGTTATCTGATTGTTCTCCATCTGATTATTCGCCGGCCGGTCTCCCCCCCGGCCGTGACTATCCGGGCCATGATGCCCCGGATAGCTGTCTAATCTTCGGCCGCCATCAGCGGGTGCCAACGACGTCACCTACCGATGGCGGCCGAATTACTTTAAGACGCATTGTCTTTGGGTCAGCCCAGGCCCACTGCCCTGCCGAAGAGGCTGAAGCCCACGAAGGCCACGATGTCCAGCAGTGAATGGGCGATGACCAGCGGCATCACGCGCTTGGTCCGGGTGTAGAGCCAGGCGAAGACCACTCCCATCACGGCATTGCCGATGAACGGTCCGAAGCCCTGGTAGAGGTGGTAGCTGCCGCGCAGCATGGAGCTGGTGAAGATAGCCAGCGGCATGCTCCAGCCGAATTTCCCGAAGCGGTCCAGGAGGTAGCCCACCACGATGACTTCCTCCACCACGGCATGCCGCACCGCCGACAGGATGAGCACGGGAACTGTCCACCAGTAGGAATCGAGGGCGCTGGGGATGATGGCCGTGGTGATGCCGAGGGCCCGGCCGGCGGCATACAGCCCCAGGGACGGAATGCCGATCACGGCGGCAAGGCCCAGGCCCTGCAGGAAGTCACGTCCGGGTCTGTCAAAGTTGAATCCGAGTTTCCGGAAGGCGGAGCCGCTGTGCAGCCCCTCCCCCGCGCCCGGCTGCCGCTGGTCCGTCAGGAAGAAGATGACCAGCAGCACCGGTACCAGGGCGAAGATGATGTCCAGCAGCTGGTAGGTGAGGTCGAAGTACTCGCGGGTGCTTTGCGACGGGTTCAGGGTGGAGGTGCCCTGCGCCAGAGGGGCGCGCGTCATCTTGTCCAGCAGCTGCACCACCGAATAGACGGCGGACTGCCCCAGGGACAGTCCCAGTACTATCCAGACTTCAATGCGCAGACGACGGCGTGAGGGAACCAGCATGTTCCCATCTTGCCTGCAGTTTCTGGTTCTTTGCTGGTTGCCGGGCAACCTCGCAGTGCACGGCTTTCCCAGGACCAAAGGCTCCGCGGGCTGCACATATGCTTGGGGCTTATGAGTGCGCCCGGGAAAATCATCATGATCCGGCACGGCCAGTCCGCCGCCAACGCCGATACGTCCATCTACAACAGGGTGCCTGACTACCGGATCCCGCTGACCCCGCTGGGCGCGGAGCAGGCCAGGGCCGCCGGCGAACACATCCGGAGGGAGCTGGACGGCCGCCAGGCGTGCGTCTACGTGTCTCCCTACCTGCGGGCCTACCAGACCCTTGAGGCCCTCGATCTGGGCAACCTCACCGAAAGAGTGATCGAGGAACCGCGGCTCCGCGAGCAGGACTGGGCAAACTTCCAGATCAGCGGTGACATCGAGGACCAGAAGGAACTCCGCAACGCTTACGGCCACTTCTTCTACCGATTCCGCGAAGGCGAGTCCGGGTCCGACGTCTACGACCGGATTTCCTCGTTCATGGAAACCCTGTACCGGCACTGGTCCAAGCCCGACTACCCGCCGAACACCCTCCTGGTCACGCACGGGCTGACGATGCGACTGTTCTGCATGCGCTGGTTCCACTGGTCCGTCGAGTATTTCGAGTCACTCAACAATCCGGACAACGCCGCCGTCAGGACGCTGGTCCGCACCGAGCTGGACAAGTACGAACTGGACATCCCGTTCAGCCAATGGGTGGACCGCAGGGTGGACGAAACGGTACTGGATGCTCCTCCGGTTGTCTTCTAACCGCCGGCTTTCCAACCACCGGCCTTCCGGCCCCCGGACTTTCCCGTGCCTTCAGTCGGTGTGCGGCGCGACGATGACTTCCGTGCCCGAAGCCTCGAAGGCTGCCTTGTCCTTGGCCGATATCCCCGCATCAGTGATCAGCCGGGTGAATTCGTAACCGTCCATCGTGGCGAAGGCCCGGACGCCCACCTTGGAAGAGTCAGCCAGCACGTAGGAGACCCTGGCCCGGCTGGCCAGGAGGGCGTTCACGGACGCCTCGCCTTCTCCGGTGTTGGTGGGCCCCACCTCGGGGTCGATGCCGTTGACGCCGATGAAGGCTATGTCCAGGACCACCTTCTGCATGATGATGTCGGTGTACGGACCCACGAGTTCGTAGGAGCGTGGATTGAGGATTCCGCCGGTCACCATGACTTTGATGTTGGGCCGCACGGCAAGCTGGCCTGCGATGTTGATGGCGTTGGTGACAACGGTCAGCGTGGGCTGGTTGGAGGGCGAGTTCAGGTCCTCCCGGGTGGCAAGGATCTGGGCCAGCGCGGTGCTGGTGGTGCCGCCGCAAAGACCGATCACGGCGCCGGGGGCAATGAGCTCCGAAGCTGCCCGGGCGATCTCTTCCTTGGCCTGCGCATGGTCGTCGCGGTTGTACCGCCCGGGAAGGTCGTAGGCCAGGGCTCCTGTGGTGGCGCCGCCCCGGGTCCTGGTCAGGAGCCGCCGTTTGGCCAGGCTGTCCAGGTCCCGCCGCGCAGTAGCGGGCGAGACGCCAAGGGTGCCGACGATCTCCTCCACTTCCACCTGGCCGGTTTTGGCCAGGAGGTCAAGGATGGCGGTCAGGCGGTCGGTGCGGGTCATGCGGGCCTCTCAACGTCGGAAGTCATCCAAAAGTGACGTTTTCTGATCATAACAGAGACCAAACAATCATGTAACGTCATTTTGTCAGCTGTGCTTGCTGTAAGTCAGCGCTCCCGAACTCCTGCCCGCCACACAGCGTACGTGAGCGGCATCCCCGGACGGTAGGCGAGGTGGGTGGCCGATGGCGCATTCAGCATGTGCAGGTCCGCGCGATGGCCGACGGCGAGGGAGCCCACCGCCCGTTCGCCGTCGTCGTCGTGCCCGGTGTCCCGGTGCAGCGCCAGGGCACCGCCGTACGTCGCTGCCCGCACGGCCTCATGGACGCTCAGCCGCATCTGCAGCACGGCCGTTGCCACGCAGAACGCCATCGAGCTTGTGTTCGAAGTGCCCGGGTTGCAGTTGGATGCCAGGGCCAGCTGCACGCCCGCGTCCAGGAGCCGGCGTCCCGGGGCAAGCGGCTGCCGGGTGGAGAGGTCGCACGCGGGAAGGCAGGTAGCCACGGTGCCGCGGGTTCCCGTGCCGGCTGCCGGATCCCAGCCGGACCAGGTGCCGGCCAGCGCCGCCACGTCGCCGTCGGACAGGTAGTTGACATGGTCGACGCTTGCCGCGCCGAACTCCACGGCGAGCCGCACCCCCGGGCCTTCGCCCAGCTGGTTGCCGTGGACGCGCAGTCCCAGCCCGGCGTCGCGGCAGGCCTGCAGGACCCGGCGGGACTGCGCCTCGCTGAAGGCGCCTTCCTCGCAGAACACGTCCGCCCAGCTGGCATAGGGGCGGACGGCGTCCAGCATGGGCCCGCAGACCTCTTCCGTGTAGGCGTCGGCATCCGAGCCGGCAGGGACCAGGTGCGCTCCGAGGTAGGTCACCTCATCGGCAATGGTGGATGCGATCCGGGCGCTCCGGGCCTCGTGCTCGGCATCCAGTCCGTACCCGGTTTTTGTTTCGATGTAGGTGGTGCCTTGGGATAAAGCCTCGGCCACCCTGCCAATGGCCAGCCTGGTGAGATCGAAATCCGAGGTGCGGCGGGTGGCGTCCATGGTCACGGCGATGCCTCCCGCCGAGTACGACTCGCCGGCCATGCGGGCCTCGAACTCGGCGGTCCGGTCTCCGGCGAAGACCAGGTGCGTGTGCGAATCCACCCAGCCGGGCAGCACTGCGCGGCCGCCTGCGTCCACGGCGTCATCGGCCGCGGGGGCGCTTCCGGCCGCCCCGATCCAGGCTATCCGTTCACCGTCAATCACCACCGCGGCGTCCCTCAGGACCCGCTGTTCCAGGTCCTGGGTCATCAGCTCGGCAATATTGGTGATCAGGGTGCTCATGAAACCATTCTTCAGCGCCGGATGGACCAGCGGGCGGCGGCGAGCGCCTGCTCTGTCCGGGATGCCGGACGGTGTCCCGGTTCCCGGGCCTGTCCCGCCAGGATCTGGGCGGCCGCCAGCTCGGCCATGGCCGCGGAGGTCTGGAAACCGTAGCCGCCCTGGCCGGCGAGCCAGTAGAACCCCGGAGCCTCGGCGTCGAACCCTGCTACCGGGATGCCGTCCGCTGCCTCGGTTCGGAGTCCTGTCCACGCTCTCCGCACACCGCGGATGCCGAGGGTGGTCACCTGGTTGAGCCGTGCGACCAGGCGTTCGACGTCGCCGGGCCTGGGCTTCGCGTCCTCCGGTCCGCTGGGTACCGCCTCCGACGGCGACACGAGGACGTCGGTGCCGTCACGGCGGAAATAGAAGGAGTTATCCGCGGCAGCCACCATGGGGCAGTGTTCCGGCAGCGGATGTTCGACGCCGACAATAGCCGCCGTGCGCCGGTACGGCTGCAGTCCGAGCTTCTCCACCCCGCTGATCACCGCGAGCTCGTCTGCCCAGGCACCGGCGGCGTTGACCAGGACTCCGGCCTGGAACGCTTCCTGCCCTGCGCCGATCTCCCAGCCGGAGCCGAGCCGCTGGGCGGAGTGCACCCGGGCGCCCGTGATGATGTCCGCTCCGGCGGCCTCCGCCCGCTGCCGGTGGTCAGCCAGCAGCAGGGGTGTGTTGCAGGCAAAGGCCCCCGTGTCCAGGCCCGCCGCCGAGAATGATTCGGGGACCAGCGCCGGGCACAGTTCCAGTGCCTCGGCATGGGAGATGGGGCGCATGTGGCCGCTGGCTTCGGCCCTGACGCCGTCCTCACTACCGATGAGCATGAAGCTGCGCGGCGTCAGGACAGGCTCGGGCAGTTCCGCGTCCCGGGCGGACATTAGTTCCAGCGTGCGCACTGTCAGCTCCTGGACCACCGGAGGGCCGTAGCTGGGAATCAGGTTCCGGGCGGAGCGGGAGGACGTGTGGTAGGCCAGTTCCTGCTCCGCTTCCACCAGCGCCACATTGCAGCTGGGTGCGAGAGCCGATGCCAGGGACAGGCCGGCAATGCCGCCGCCCACAATCAGGACGTCGTAGTGTGCTGTCATGGCTCCATCCTTGCAGAGTCACCCGCTGGCAGTTGCCGTTCGGCTGCCGGTTACCTGTGCCGCGGCCGGGTCAGGCGGCCACTGCCGCGCGGCTGGCGACGAAGGCACCCACGCACGCTTCGACGTCGTCCGCCGAATGCGATGCCGAAAGCTGCACCCGGATGCGGGCGGCGCCGCGCGGGACAACCGGAAAGCTGAAGGCGGTGACAAAGACGCCATGCTGCAGCATCCGGTCGGCGACCTTGGCGGCCAGCACGGCGTCACCGAACATCACCGGAACGATAGCGTGTTCGCCGTCCAGGAGTTCGAACCCTTCCTCGGTCATCCGGCGCCGGAACAGCCCCGCATTTTCGAACAGCCGGCCGCGCAGCTCGCCGGAAGTTTCCACCAGGTCCAGTGCCTTGATGGTGGCCGCAACGATGGCCGGGGCCAGGGAGTTGGAGAACAGGTAGGGGCGGGCCTTCTGCCGGAGCATGGACACCACTTCGCGGCGCCCGGATACGTAGCCGCCGGAGGCTCCGCCGAGCGCCTTGCCGAACGTTCCCGTGTAGATGTCCACGCGCCGTGATACGCCGGCATGTTCGGGTGTCCCCGCTCCGGTGGCGCCCATGAAGCCCACCGCGTGGGAATCGTCCACCATGACCAGGGCGTCGTGCTTTTCCGCAAGGTCGCAGATGGCTTCCAGCGGCGCCAGGTAGCCGTCCATGGAGAACACCCCGTCCGTCACGATGATCTTGCGCCGGGCAGGTGATTCCCCGGTGGACGCCTCAACGAGTTTCGCTTCGAGGTCTGCCATGTCCCGGTTGGCGTAGCGGTACCGCCGGGCCTTGCAGAGGCGGATGCCGTCAATGATGGACGCGTGGTTGAGCGCGTCGGAGATGACCGCGTCTTCCGGTCCGAAGAGTGACTCGAACACCCCGCCGTTGGCGTCGAAGCAGCTGGAGAACAGGATGGTGTCCTCCGTGCCCAGGAATCTGGAGACCCTGGCCTCCAGTTCCAGGTGCAGGTCCTGGGTGCCGCAGATGAAGCGGACGCTCGCCATGCCGAAGCCCCGCTCGTCCATGGCGGACTTGGCGGTCGCGATGATGTCCGGATGGTCGGCCAGGCCAAGGTAGTTGTTGGCGCAAAAGTTCAGGACGCTGGCGCCCGGCTGCCCGATCTGCCCTGCCGTGACGTGGCTGGACTGCGGTGAATTGATGCTTCGTTCGGTTTTGAAGAGCCCGGCGGAGCGGATTTCTTCCAGCTCTGCTTGCAGCTGGTCCTTGATCGTCGTGTACATGGTGCTCCTTAGAATTCGGTCCAGTTGAGGACAACTTTGCCGCCCATGCCGGCACGGGCAATGTCAAAGCCTTTTTCCCACTCAACGGCAGGAAGCGTGTCTGTGACCACGGCCGAGACGGCCGCGTGCAGTGCGGGGTTGGAGGACAGCATGGCGCTCATGGCGTACCAGGTCTCGAACATCTCCCGGCCGTAGATGCCCTTCAGGGTCAGCATGTGGGTGACCACCTTGCCCCAGTCGATGGTGATCGGCTGGCTGGGCAGGCCGAGCATGGCGATGCGGCCGCCGTGGTTCATGTTGTCGATCATCTCAGGCAAGGCCGTGGGGTGGCCGGACATTTCCATGCCGATGTCGAAGCCTTCCCGCATGCCGAGTTCCCGCTGCGCATCCCGGACCCGCGTAGTGGACACGTCAATGGCAAGGTCCACGCCGAGCTGGCGGGCCAGTTCCAGGCGGGGCTTGGATACATCGGTAATGGCGATCTTGCGGGCACCGGCATGCCGGGCTACGGCGATGGCCATGAGGCCGATGGGCCCCGCGCCGGTGATCAGGACGTCCTCGCCCACCAGCGGGAAGCTCAGGGCGGTGTGGACAGCGTTGCCGAAAGGATCGAAGATGGCACCCAGTTCCGGCGTGACCGAGGGATCGTGGTGGACCCAGACGTTGGTTTCGGGGATCACGACGAACTCGGCGAAGGCGCCGTCGCGCTGCACGCCCACGCTGACGGTGTGGATGCACATCTGCCTCCGGCCGGCGCGGCAGTTGCGGCAGATGCCGCAGACAACGTGTCCCTCGCCCGAGACCCTGTCACCCACCTTCACGTCGCGGACGCCGGTGCCTGTTTCCACCACTTCGCCGTAAAACTCGTGGCCGGGGATGAGCGGCGCCTCGATGATGCCCTGCGCCCAGGCGTCCCACGACTGGATGTGGAGGTCGGTGCCGCAGATGCCTGTTGTCATGACACGGATCTTGACCTCGTCCGGGCCTGCCTGGGGCTCCGGCCGGTCCACCAGTTCGAATCCGGCCTGCGGACCGGCCTTATATAGAGCCTTCATCGGCTTCCTCACTCTAGAAACGCTGAACCTTCGGCATGTGCTGCCCGTCCCATTACAGCGAGTAAGACGCGTTAGCACAACATCAATCTTCTCAATCGACGATGTAGGCAAAGCTAAATAGTAGAGTGGCCTGATGGAAATTCATCAGCTGGAGATTCTCCGCGAACTCGGGGCCCTGGGGAGCGTCAAGGCCGTGGCGGAAACGCTCATAGTCACCCCTTCTGCCGTTTCCCAGCAGCTGGCCCTGCTGCAGCGGAGCGTCGATGTCCCGCTGACCCGCAAGGAGGGCCGGAACCTGGTACTCACCGAAGCCGGGCAGGTACTCGCCGACGCAGGCGCCGCCGTCGTCAGCGCCATGGCCGACGCGAGGACAGCGATCGGCGCGTACCACGGTTCTCCGGCCGGCCCCGTGACGGTCAGCGGCTTCCACAGTGCCGGGCAGGCGCTCTTTGCACCCCTCGCCAGGATGCTCGACGCCCCCGGCCAGCCGCGGCTCCAACTGTCTGACGAGGACGTAGCCCAGCAGGACTTCCCCGCGCTCACCGCCCGGTACGATCTGGTCTTGGCGCACCGCATGGACCACAGCCCGCGCTGGCCGGAGGAAAGGGTCGCCGTGATCCCCCTGGCCCACGAGCCGCTGGACGTCGCACTGCCGGCCGGACACCGGCTGGCCGGCCAGGCCGCGGTGACGGCTGACGACGTCGTCGGTGAACCCTGGGTGACCAGCCACACCGGCTACTCTCCCTCGGACGTGCTGTCCGCCGTCGCGGCCGTCTCCAGCAAGGAAGTGAATATTGTCCACAGGATCAACGACTACTCCACCGTTGCCGCTTTGGTGGCGGCCGGGGGCGTGGTGGGCCTGCTCCCGCGCCATACGGCCAGGCCGGTTTTGAATCCGGACATCGTGCTGAGGCCCCTGGAAGGCATCAGCACCCGGCGGCGGATCGACATCCTGGCACGCCCGGAGAACCTGAAGCGCCAGTCCGTCATGATCGTCTGCGAGGCGCTGCAGGCCATCATGACCGGGCTCGTGCAGGGCAGTTGAACGCCGCAGCACCCAAGTAGGTAGCAGCAGGTGTCGTTATGGACGCTCAAAACGACACCTGCTGCTACCTAGTTGGGAAATAGGGACCCGGTTCTGTTGTTCGTTCAGCCGTTGTTGGGCTTCCCCGGCGCTTGGCCGTGGCCCCTGCCGTGGCCCGGGCCCTTGCCCAGTCCCAGGCCGTTGCCGTGTCCCGCCATGGCGCCTTCCACCAGCCGGCGCGCTGTGACGTCGCTGCCGTTCTTGACGCCGGAAATGCTGACAGTGTTACCGGCAGCGATGTCCTTGATGGTGGCCTCTGAAGGCTTCAGCCGCTTTCCGTCGTCGCCCTTTGCCGGGCTGCCGTCAGCAGCCGGTGCGGGGACCTTGACGATCCTGGTTTCGGCGTTGACGGCGTACGTCTGGGTGAAGCCGTCCTCGCTCTTGACCGTGACAGAGGACTCACTCACCGCGTCAACGGTTCCCCGCTGATTCACCACCGTTTCAAATGTGCCGTCGCTCTTCTTCACGACGCTCTCGCCGTGCAGGTGCTGCGGGCGCTGCGCTTTGGCGGCTTTGGCTTTGTCCTGCCCGTTGGCCTTTCCTGAGGCGGAGTTCGACGGCGAAGGAGAGGGCACGTCTGTGGCCGACCAGGCTATGGCCACCCCCGTCCCTGTCAGTGCCAGTGCCACCGCCCCGGCCAGCAGTGCTTTGCGGATTCTCAGCGGCTCTCGGACTGACATGGCGATCCCTCTCGCGGTGCAGGGCACCTGCGCCCTGGGAATTTCAGTCTACGGCCGGGAGTACAGTCCTGAACACGAGTACTTTGCGGGGGCTGACGTGAGTACTTAAAGCCAAGTGGGTCACAGTTAATGTCGTTATGAGGGCTCAAAACGACACTAACTGCGACCCAGTTGGGTTAAAAAGGTACTCAGGCGTTGACGCCCAGCTTTTCCAGTATCAGTTCCTTGACACGTCCCGCGTCGGCCTGCCCGCGGGTTGCCTTCATCACGCCTCCCACGATGGCCCCGATGGCCTGGAGCTTCCCGTTGCGGATCTTGTCCGCGATGTCAGGCTGCGCGGCGAGGGCGGCGTCGATGGCTTCCAGCAAGGGCCCATCGTCCGAGACCACGGCAAGCCCGCGCTTGTCCACGATCTCCGACGGGGTGCCCTCGCCGGCGAGCACGCCGTCGAGCACCTCGGTGGCCATCTTGTTGTTGATCTTGCCGTCCTCCACCAGCTTGGCCAGCTCAACGATCGTGGCGGGCTGGACGCCCAGCTGGCCGGGATCGACGTCGGCGTTTTTGGCCCGGCCCACTATCTCGCCCATCCACCACTTGCGTGCCACGGAAGCGGAAGCACCGGCGGCGATGGTCTCCTCGATCTCGACCAGGACGCCGGCGTTGACCACGTCGCGGAATTCCAGGTCGGAGTAACCCCAGTCCGCCTGCAGCCGCTTGCGCCGGGCAGCGGGCGGCTCGGGCAAGGTGGCACGCAGTTCCTCGACCCATTCACGCGAGGCAACCACCGGAACAAGGTCAGGCTCCGGGAAGTAGCGGTAGTCATCGGCGTCGGACTTGGGGCGTCCCGAGGTGGTGGTGCGGGTGTCCTCATGCCAGTGGCGGGTCTCCTGGACCACGGGGATGCCGGAGTCCAGGACGGCGGCGTGCCGCTGGATTTCGTACCGGACGGCGTGTTCGACGGCGCGGAGCGAGTTGACGTTCTTGGTCTCCGAGCGGATGCCGAACCGTTCGCGGCCGTGCGGGCGCAGCGAGACGTTCGCGTCGCAGCGCACGTTGCCGCGTTCCATCCTCGCGTCGGAGACGCCCAGGTTCTTGACGATCTCGCGCACGGCGGCCACGTAGGCCTTGGCGAGTTCGGGGGCCCTGGAACCGGCTCCCTCGATCGGCTTCGTGACGATTTCCACGAGCGGGACGCCGGCACGGTTGTAGTCCACCAGCGAGAAATCGGCGCCCTGGATCCGGCCGGTCGCGCCGCCCATGTGGGTCAGCTTGCCGGCGTCCTCCTCCATGTGGGCGCGTTCGATTTCCACCCGGAAGACTGTCCCGTCCGAGAGTTCGACGTCCAGGTAGCCGTCGTACGCAATGGGTTCGTCGTACTGGGAGGTCTGGAAGTTCTTCGGGGTGTCCGGGTAGAAGTAGTTCTTCCGGGCGAAGCGGCAGGCCTCGGCGATCTTGCAGTTCAGTGCCAGGCCGATCTTGATCGAGGATTCCACTGCGGTCTTGTTCAGCACGGGCAGGACGCCGGGCATGCCCAGGTCCACCTCGTTGACGTTGGTGTTGGGCTCATCACCGAAGACGTTGGGCGCGGAGGAGAACATCTTGCTCTTGGTGTTGAGCTCCACGTGGACCTCGAACCCCAGCACGGGATCGTACTTCTCCATGGCCTCTTCAAAGGTCAGGATTGCATCAGTCATCAGTGTGAACCTCCGTGGGCCGGGACGGCGCCAGCCGTGGAAACAGTAAGGTCGGGGGCCGTCAGTGAGTGGGCCGTGAGAGAGGGCGCACGGTCCAGGAGCGGCCCGCCCCACTTCGCTTCAAGCAGGGATTCCAGGACAGCACCCACCCGGTACAGGCGGGCATCCTCACGGGCCGGGGCGAGCAGCTGGATGCCGACCGGCAGCCCGTCCTCGTCGGCCAGTCCGCCCGGCAGTGACAGCCCGGGGACGCCGGCAAGGTTGGCAGGGATGGTGGCGACGTCGTTGAGGTACATCGCCAGGGGGTCATCCAGCTTCTCCCCCAGCTTGAAGGCCGTGGTGGGGGCCGTGGGCGAGATCAGGACGTCGGCCACCGTGAAGGCGGCGTCGAAGTCGCGCTGCACCAGGGTGCGCACCTTCTGGGCAGAGCCATAGTAGGCGTCGTAGTAGCCGGCGCTCAGGGCGTAGGTGCCCAGGATGATGCGGCGCTTGACCTCGTCGCCGAATCCGGCGGCCCGGGTGGCCCCCATGACCCGTTCGATGGTCATGGGCCCGTCCTCGGGCAGGACACGCAGGCCGTACCGGACGCCGTCGAACTTGGCCAGGTTGGAGGAGGCCTCCGACGGCATGATCAGGTAGTAGGCGCCCAGGGCGTACTGGAAGTTGGGGCAGGAGACCTCAACAATCTCTGCGCCCGCCTCCTTGAGCAGCTCCAGGGAGTCGTTGAAGCGGTTTTCGACGCCGGCCTGGTAGCCCTCGCCGTGCAATTCCTTGATGATGCCGATCCGCATGCCCTCGACATTTCCGATCCTGGCTGCCGCGACGAGGTCCTCCAGGGGGTCGGGCAGGGAGGTGGAGTCGAAGGGGTCGTGCCCGCCGATGACCTGGTGCAGGAGCGCCGAGTCCAGGACTGTCCGTGTGACCGGTCCGATCTGGTCCAGCGAGGAGGCCATGGCGATGGCTCCATAGCGGGACACGCTGCCGTACGTGGGCTTCACGCCCACGGTGCCGGTAACAGCACCGGGCTGGCGGATGGAGCCGCCGGTGTCCGTGCCGAGGGCCAGCGGAGCTTCGAAGGCGGCGACGGCGGCTGCCGAACCGCCACCGGAGCCGCCGGGGATCCGGTCCAGGTCCCAGGGGTTCCTGGTGGGACCGTAGGCTGAGTGCTCGGTGGAGGAGCCCATGGCGAATTCGTCCAGGTTGGTCTTGCCCAGGATGGGCATCTTGGCGTCGCGCAGCCGCTTGACCACGGTGGCGTCATAGGGACTGTGCCAGCCCTCGAGGATCTTGGAACCGGCCGTGGTGGGCTGGCCGATGGTGACGATGAGGTCCTTGACCGCGATCGGAACGCCCGCCAGCTCGTGGAGCTCCTCGGCAGCGGCGCCGCCGGCAGCGCGGATGGCGTCAACCTCGGCCGCGACAGCGAGCGCTTCCTCCGCGTTGACGTGCAGGAACGCGTGGACGCCGCGGTCACCGCCGTCGACCTCTGCGATCCGGTCAAGGTGCGCCTGCACCACCTCGACGGAGGTGATTTCGCGGGCTGCGAGCTTCCGGGCCAGCTGGGCTGCGGACAGGCGGATGAGCTGGTTGCTGTTGGTTTCAGTCATCGTGTCTTATTCCTCATCCAGGATTGCCGGGACCTTGAAACGGTTCTCAACAGAATCGGGAGCTCCCGAGAGCGCCTGTTCAGCGGTGAACGTGTGGCCCACGACGTCCTCGCGGAACACGTTGCTCAGCGGAATCGGGTGGGAGGTTGCCGGGACGTCGTCACCGGCGGCTTCACTCACTGATTTGACCGAATCAACGATGACGGCCAGTTCGCCGGCCATCCTGTCCAGCTCTTCAGCATTCATCTCGATGTGAGCGAGCCGCGCGAGGTGCGCGACGTCGTCACGGTTGATCGCAGCCATGGATCTCCCCTGCAAGTTCGAATTGTTTTCCGAACCAGTCTAGTGGGGAAACGTCGGTGCCCGTCTGACGACCCCCAGCGGGCGTCAGACGGGCACGTCGGTGCCGTGGTCCCGGCCACGAGGGCCGGCCACAGGCAGCTCAAGACTAGCCGATGCCGATGGCTCCGGTCAGCATTCCCACGCCGAGCATGACGAGGGAAATGACTGCTGTGCGCCACAGGACTTTCTTGTGGTGGTCACCGAGGTCCACCTTGGCCAGGGACACCAGCAGGAGGATGGCCGGAACCAGCGGGCTCTGCAGGTGGAAGGGCTGGCCGGTGATAGAGGCCCGTGCCATCTCGGCGGCGCTGATGCCATAGTGTCCTGCGGTCTCGCTGAGCACCGGAAGGACGCCGAAGTAGAAGGCATCGTTGCTCATGAAGAACGTCATGGGAATGCTGAGTACGCCGGTGATGACAGCCATGAACGGACCCATGCTGGACGGGATGATCTGGACGAGCCATGCGGACATGGCCTCGACCATTCCGGTGCCCTTCAGGACACCGGTCAGGACTGCAGCTGCCATGACCATGCTGACCACGGCCACGATGGACGGCGCGTGGGCAATCAGCTGGGCACCCTGCTCCTTGACCCTGGGAAAGTTCACCAGCAGGGCGATGGCGGAACCCACCATGAACACAAACGGCAGGGGCACCAGGTTGGCGACGAGCATGACCATCATGGCGACCGTCAGGCCGAGGTTGAACCAGATCAGCTTGGGCCGGAGCGTGCTGCGGTTGGGATCCAGGGCGGTGTCGGCCATGGCGGTATCGCGCTCGTCCACGAGTGTTTCGGTGCGTTCGAGGACAGCTACTCCGGATCCTTCCGGGGAGAAGCCGCCGACGGCGGGGGTTCCGTTTCCGGGCGTGCGTGACCCCCTGCTTCCGGTACCGGCGGAGGAAGCGGCTGAGCCGCCGTCGAACTTTTCAGCAGTTTCCGGCGTTCCCCAGATTTCAGGGGCGGTGGCGCGGAGCCGGTTACGTTCCTGCAGGCCCAGCAGCCAGGCGAAGGCAAACACCACAACCAGGCCGGCGATGAGGGACGGAACCATGGGAACGAAGACGTCATTGACGTCGATCTTCAGGGCAGTGGCTGCGCGGGCCGTGGGACCGCCCCACGGCAGGATGTTCATGGTGCCGTTGGCCAGGCCGGCCACGCAGGTCAGGACCACGGGGCTCATCTTCAACCGCAGGTATACGGGCAGCATGGCCGCCGTGGTCAGGATGAACGTGGTGGAGCCGTCGCCGTCCAGGGATACGGCCGCGGCCAGGATGGCCGTGCCCAGCACCACTTTGGCGGGGTCGTTGCCCAGCTTGCGGAGAATGAACTTCACCAGCGGATCGAACAGGCCGACGTCGATCATCAGGCCGAAGTAGATGATGGCGAACATCAGCAGGGCGGCCGTGGACGTCATGGACTTCATCGAATCCAGGACCATGTCCCCGATGCCGAGCCCGGCGCCCGCAAAGAGGCCAAAAATAGTAGGGACAATGATGAGCGCCAGGACTGGCGTCAACTTCTTCGTCATGATCAGCACCATGAATACCGCGATCATGGCGAATCCAAGTAATACCAGCACAGCCGGCTCCTTCTTGTGAACGGCGCCACAACGGTGTGACGCGTGCTACAGACGTTATAGTGGCGGCCGTCACGGCAGTGCCTTTGGTTCAATTGATTGGCATACTGCTTGTTGGGAGCATTTTGCGCATTGTGCTCACGCGGGCCCGATGCCCTGGAATCAAGGAGGATCATGCAGCGTTCCGCGCCCCGGCCGCCCTTGCGGTTCTCCACCCAGACCCTTCTCCTTCAGCTCGGGGTGGTCCTTCTGGTGGTTCTGCTCAGCGCCACCGTCCATGCCTGGCTGACCTATGACAGGGTGGGCCGGGAAGCGGAAAGCCAGGCGCTCACGCTGGCACGGGCCGTCGCTTCGGATCCGTCCGTGCAGGCTGATGTCCTGGCCATCAGTGAACGGCCCGGGACTCCCCCGCCGTCCGAACTCCGTACGGGACCGCTGATGGGGGTCGCCGAGGGAGCCCGAATCCGCACCGGGGCACTTTTCGTCGTCATCACCGACGAGACCGGCCTGCGGCTGGCGCATCCCGACCCGGAGCGCCTGGGCGAGAAAGTCAGCACCGATCCTTCCGAAGCACTGTCCGGCCAGGAGATCACGACCCGGAACACCGGCACGCTGGGCCCCTCCGCCGGCGCCAAAGTGCCCGTGTACGCCCCGGGCACCAGCAACGTGGTGGGCGAGGTGAGCGTCGGCTACTCCATGGAGACCGTGGGCCAGAGCGTGGCACGGGACATCGGTCCTGTAGCGCTGACCGCCGCCGGGGCGCTGCTGGCCGGTGTCCTGGCGTCCTTCCTGCTGCGGCGGCGCCTGCAGCGGCTCACCCTGGGTCTGGAGCCGGAAGAGATCAGCACCCTGGTCCACGATCAGGTCGCCGTGTTGCAGGGCGTGGACGACGGCGTGATCGGCGTCTCCGCAGACGGCAGGATCAGCGTGTTCAACGCAGCCGCGCAACGGCTCCTGGGGCAGCCTGACCTGTCCGGAACACCGTGGGCCGACGCGCCGGTTCCGGAGCAGCTGAAGTCCCTGACACGGCCCGATGCGGGCGAGGCTGATGCCCAGGAGCTGGTGGCAGGCGGGCGTGTGCTGGTGGCCAGCGCACGGAAGGCGCTGCACCGGCGTGAGGACCTGGGCTGGGTGGTGATGCTTCGCGACCGCACGGAGTTGCAGCAGCTCACCCGGCAGCTGGACGCCGTGGGGACTATGTCCACGGCCCTGCGGGCCCAGCGCCACGAGTTTGCGAACCAGCTTCACACCATCGCCGGTTTCATGGGAATGGGCCAGCACCAGCAGGCGCGGGAGTACCTGGCACGGCTGGCGGCCACAGGCCCGCTGAAGTTCCCGGTGGACCAGGCAGAGCTGCTCCAGGACCCCTACCTTCAGGCCTTCGTGGGTGCCAAAGGCGTGGAGGCCGACGAACGCGGCGTCTCGCTGCGGATCGGCCCGGAGACCCTAGTCCGCGGCCAGGTCACCGAACCCCAGGACGTGACCACGGTGCTGGGCAACCTGATCGACAATGCCGTGAACGCCGCCGTCGTCGGGTCGGCGCCGGAGCGGTGGGTGGAAGTGGAAGTCCTGGATGAACCGGACGACGACGGCGGGACCCTGCACATCGTCGTCGCGGACTCCGGCGACGGGCTGGGGACCGCAACGGATCCCGAGGCAGTTTTTGCCGAAGGCTTCACGACCGCGTCCGGTCCCGTCGCAGCAGGTTCCCTCCGGGCGGGCGGTGGCCAGGGGCTGGGGCTCGCGCTTGCGCGTCAGCTTGCCCGCCGGCGCGGCGGGGACGTACGGGTCCTGGAGCCGGGCTCCAAGGGCGGACCGGGGGCGGTATTCATGGCATCGCTGCCGCATACGACGGCCGGCAGCCAGGGCGCAGGACGTCCGGCCGCTGATCGCGGCGTAAAGGACTTCGCTGGAAAGGACACCGATGACTGAGGATTTCCGGGTGCTGATCGTGGACGACGACTTCCACGTTGCCAAACTGCACGCAGCCTATGTGGATTCGGTGGGGGGATTCCTGGCCCTTGCGCCCGTTGGCTCGGCGTCGCTGGCGCTGCAGGCCATCCACAGCCTCCGCCCGGACCTGGTCCTGCTGGATGTCTACCTGCCGGACGCGTCGGGCCTTGACCTGCTGCAGCAGCTCGACGTGGACACCATGATCCTGAGCGCGGCGTCGGACGCCGCCTCGCTCCGAACGGCCTTCCGCCGCGGCGCCCTGGGATACCTGCTGAAGCCGTTCACGGCCGAGTCCCTCTCGCAGCAGCTGCGCTCCTATGCCCGGTACCGGCGCATCCTGGGCCAGCCCGGGGTCCTGGACCAGGACTCGGTGGAGCGCGCGAAACGGGCGCTGATCCCGGGCGACGTCACGCCGTCGGCTAAGCCGCGTTCCGCGACGGAGGCTGCCGTGCTCGAATCGCTGGTTCCCGGCGAGCAGTACTCGGCGACGGAAGTGGCCACCCGAGTGGGCGTCTCCCGGGCCACGGCGCAACGGTACCTGTCCTCGCTGGCCGATGACGGCGCCGTCGATATCCAGCTGCGCTACGGGACCACGGGCCGCCCGGAACACCGTTACGGCCTCCCGGCCAAGTAGCCGCACCCCGCCCCCGGCACCCTCCCCCGGCCCCAGGGAGACGGGGCGCAGCAAGGGACTATCTGGCGCTCTTCTGGGCCACCAGCTCGATTTCGACCAGCATCTTCGGGTCAAGGAACGGGAGCACATGCACCAGGGCAAGGGTGGGGCGAATGTCGCCGAAGACCTCGCCGTGGGCACGGCCGGCCTCTTCCCATTTGCTGATGTCCGTCACGTACAGCTTCGACTGCACGACGTCCTCGAAGCTGAACCCGGCATCGGCCAGGACGGCCCCGAGCTTCTTGAGGATGTACTGCGTCTGGGTGTAGAAGTCATCACCGACGATGCCGTCCTCACCACTGGCGGCCGTGGCGGAGATGTAGAGCGTGTTGTCCACCTGGACGGCCCGGGAATAGCCGAGGGTCTGTTCCCAGACGGAGCCGGTGCCGAATGTTTTGCGCATGGTGGGCCTTTCAGTGCTGAAATGAGTCGGCACCACTTTAGGGTGGCTAAACCTCCAGCCGGTAAACCTGCAGCTTTGTGTCGGTGCCGGGCACGAACCAGTCGCGCTCTGGGACTCGCTGGAACCCGGCTTTCCTGTACAGGCCATGGGCGCTCTCCCAGGTCCTGCCCGTGGTGAGGGCCACCGCTTTGGTGCCCTCCAGCGACTTCGCATGCTCGATGACGGCATCCAGCATCGCCTTGCCGGCCCCGCTGCGCTGCACCGCGGGATCCACCACGAGCATGCGGAACTCGAGCTCGTCCTCCAGTGCGATGTCAGCATACGGCTCGCCGGCAACGGCCAGGGTCACCGAACCCACCACCTTGCCGTCCCGCTCGGCGACCCAGACGGTCGCTTTGCCAGCCCGTCCCGCTACGTCCTGGATCTGCAGCATGTACGGGTGGTCCGGGCTGTCGAAGTGGCCTGCCGCCAGGTAGGAGTCCCGCGTGATCCGGGCAACGGCGTCGAAATCGGCTTCGACGGCGGGACGGATGATTATCTGCTGCTGCACGCCACAATGCTAGCGCCGGCCGGGGCAGGCAAACCGTGAAACAGTCCTTTCCGTGATTGAACTATCACACCTGACCACTCCACACCGCTCCACGCAGGGTGAACCCGCGTGACGTCCTGCGGCGCTGAGTTACCTGTCATTGCGGGGGTTTGCGGGGCGTTTCGGCAGACGTCAGCACCGCTGGCGGGCTTGTCCAGCGGTGTGGTTGATTGTCCTCATCCCGCTCGCACAGGACCACGCAAAGGAGGATTCGGTGCCCAAATCCATGCCGGCCGAATCCCTTCGCAGCCACCAACGAATAGATTCCAACGCCTAGATTAAGGACACCTGACATGGGCACTGCTCAACGAAAACTCCACCTGAATGCCTTCCTGATGAGCACCGGGCACCACGAGGCCTCATGGCGGCTGCCCGAAAGTGATCCGCTGGCCGGCACGGACATCCGGCATTACCAGAACCTTGCGCGCATAGCGGAGCGCGGAACCTTCGACTCAGTCTTCTTCGCCGACTCCCCCGTGATCTTCGGAGATGTGGGGCGCAGGCCTGCCGGAAAGCTCGAACCAACAGTCCTCCTGACAGCCCTGGCAGGTGCCACGGAAAAGATCGGGCTGATCGCCACGGCATCCACCACATACAACGATCCCTTCAACCTTGCCCGGCGCTTCGCCTCGGTGGACGTCGTCAGCGGAGGACGGGCCGGCTGGAACGTGGTGACCACAGCCGGGCCTGATGCGGCCCGCAACTTCGGGGTTGACGACCAGCCCGCCCACGCTGCGCGGTACGAGCGCGCCGCGGAATTCCTGGACGTGGCGGGGAAGCTGTGGGACAGCTGGGATGACGACGCCGTCGTGGCGGACAAGGAATCAGGGGTCTGGGCTGACGCGGACCGGGTCAGGCCCATTGACCATGAAGGGAAGCATTTCAAAGTTCGCGGGCCCCTTAACGTTCCGCGCTCCCCCCAGGGTTACCCGCTGATCGTTCAGGCAGGTTCTTCCGAGGACGGCAAGGACTTGGCCGCCCGGTACGCCGAAGCCGTCTTCACTGCCCAGCAGACGCTCGAGGACGCCCAGGCTTTCTACTCGGACCTGAAGGCGCGGACTGCTGCCGCCGGCCGGGACCCGGAAGGAATTAAGATCCTTCCCGGCATCGTTCCGGTCATTGCGTCCACTGAAGCGGACGCCAGGCGGCTGGAACAGGAGCTTGACGACCTGATTAAGCCTGAATACGCGAGGGCCCAGCTGGCAAAGACCCTCAGGGTTGCCCCTGAGGAGCTCGCCCTGGACCGGCAGCTGCCCTCGGATCTTCCGTCCGAGGATTCCATCGAGGGAGCCAAGAGCCGGTACACCCTGATTGTGGAACTGGCCCGCCGGGAAAGGCTGACGGTCCGGCAGCTCATCGGGCGGCTCGGCGGAGGTCGCGGACACCGGACCTTTTCGGGAACCCCGGAGCAGGTAGCGGATGCGATCCAGCTTTGGTTCGAGAACGGCGCCGCTGACGGCTTCAACATCATGCCCCCTGTGCTCCCCGCGGGCTTGGAGATTTTCGTGGACCACGTTGTTCCCGTGCTCCGGGCCAGGGGCCTCTTCCGCACCGAATACTCGGGCAGCACGCTTCGGGAACACTACGGCCTGGAGCGGCCGTTGAACCGTTACTCCGGCGCGCTCGCGGGACTGACGGCATGAAACCCCAGCTGAAGCTGAACCTGTTCACCCGTCCCGGCGGACTGCGCCGCCGGAACCGATAAACAGGAGTGCCGGGCCGGGTCTCAACAGCCCTGTCCGGCACCCTTCGCTCACTCCAGCGGAAAGCGGCCGGAGAACTCGATGCTTCCGGCGCAGGTCCAGGCCGCCAGCCGTTCGTCATCCGACGGCCCGCCGTCCAGGGGGCTGGTAAGCCTCGGCCTGCGCACCCAGCAGCCGGCTTCCTCGGCAATCAGCGCGCCGGCGGAAAAATCGTGCTCGTTGAGTCCGCGCTCGCCGAAGGCGTCATGGGTTCCGTCAGCCACCATGCACAAGTCAAGGGCGGCGGAGCCCAGGCGGCGGACGTCGGCGAAGCCATCCATCAGCCCGCCGAGCAGCTGCGCCTGCTCGGCCCGGACACGGGGATCGTAGCTGAAGCCGGTGGCCAGGATCTGACCGGTACGCCCGGCCACCGGGCCTGCCAGGCGCGTCAGGCTGCGCTCCTGCTGTTCCAGCCAGGCACCCTGTCCCCTCGACGCGTAGTAAACGCGTCCAAGCGCAGGCGCGTTCACGACGCCGGCCTGCCACGCGCCGTCGGGATCCACCACCGCCACGGACGTGGCGTAGTAGACGATATTCCGGATGAAGTTGGTAGTGCCGTCCAGCGGATCGATGGACCAACGGTAGCCGCTGGGCAACTCCGGAAGGGTGGTGCCGTGTTCCTCGCCCGTGATGGTATCAGCCGGCCTTGCCGCAGCTATGATGTCCCGCACAGCGTTCTCGGCAGCGATATCGAAGGCTGTTACCCAGTCCCCCGCTTCACCCTTGTTGCTGACATCCAGCGCGGCGCTGTTCCGGGCGGACAGGACGGCGGCGCCTGCAGCAGCCGCCGCCTTGGCTACCTCGAGCAGCTCCGCCGGATCCGGCTTCATTCGGAACCGCCCAGGGCATCCGATACGGCTGCAGCTTCCTCCGGGCCACCGGCATCAGGGGCCTTGGCGGGACCGTTCGCCAGCAGTTCCCGGAAGCCGTCCTCATCCAGCACGGGCACGCCCAGCTGCTCCGCCTTGTCCAGCTTTGTCCCCGCGTTCTCGCCTGCCACGACGTAGCTGGTGTTTTTGGACACCGATCCGGCCGCCTTGCCGCCCCTGAGCAGGATGGCCTCCTTGGCTTCATCGCGGCTGAAGTTCGGGAGCGACCCGGTGACCACGATGGTCAGGCCTTCAAGCGTGCGCGGCATGGATTCGTCGCGCTCGTCCTGCATGCGGACCCCGGCGGCAGCCCAGCGGTCGATGATCTCGACGTGCCAGTCCTCAGCGAACCATTCCTTGAGCGCGGCCGCAATGGTGGGCCCAACGCCGTCCACCCCGGCGAGCTCCTCCTCGGACGCCTGCCGGATAGCCTCCATCGTGCCAAAGGCATTGGCAAGCGCGCGTGAGGCCCGCGGGCCCACGTGCCGGATGGACAAGGCCACGAGCACCCGCCACAGCGGCTGGGTCTTGGCTTTTTCGAGTTCCCTGAACAGCTTCTCCGTGTTGGCTGTGGGCCTGGACGGTGACTTGGCAGTTCCCTTGCTGTAAAAGTATGGAACCAGTTCAAACTCGCCGGTCGGCACGCCCTTGGATCTCTTTTCACGCCGGATCCGGACATCGGCCAGGTCCTCGGGGGTGAGGTCAAACAGGGCCGCTTCCGAAGTCAGGGGCGGTACTGCCGGCTCGGCCGGCTGGGTCAAGGCGATGGCGGCTTCCCAGCCCAGCGCCTCGATATCGAAGCCTCCGCGGCCGGCCAGATGGAAGACCCGCTCCCGCAGCTGGGCCGGGCAGGACCTGGCGTTGGGGCAACGGATGTCCACATCCCCTTCCTTAGCCGGGGCAAGCGGTGTTCCGCAGGAAGGGCATTCGGCAGGCATGACGAAGTCGCGGACCGGCGGCTGCTGCTGATCCCGCAGGGCGAGCACCGGGCCCACGATCTCGGGGATCACGTCGCCGGCTTTGCGCAGGACCACGATGTCGCCGATTTTCACGCCTTTGGCCTTAACTACATCCTGGTTGTGGAGCGTGGCCATCTCGACTGTGGAGCCGGCAACCTTGACCGGCTGCATCACCCCGTACGGGGTGACACGTCCCGTGCGGCCCACGTTGACGGCGATGTCCAGCAGCTTGGTGTGGACTTCCTCCGGCGGGTACTTGTAGGCCACCGCCCAGCGCGGCACCCGGGACGTGTAGCCCAGGGACCGTTGGGTGGCATAGTCGTCGACCTTGATCACAATGCCGTCGATTTCATGCAAAAGGCTGTGCCGCTTGTCGCCGTAGCGCTTGATGAATTCGAGGACCTCCGGGAGTCCGCCGAGGACCTCGTAGTAAGGACTGACGGGCAGCCCCCATTCCTTCATCTGCTCATACGTTGCGGACTGGCTCAGGGTTCCGAGGCCTTCCCGCGCACCGATTCCATGCACGAACATCCTGAGTGGCCGCTTGGCCGTTTCGGCGGGGTCCTTTTGCCGGAGGGAGCCGGCCGCCGCGTTGCGCGGGTTGGCCAACGGCGCTTTGCCCGCGGCGATGAGCGCGTCGTTGAATTCGGCGAAAGCTGTTGAGGGGATGAACACCTCGCCCCGGACTTCCATTTCGGCGGGGAAACCGGTCCCGGACAGCTCCTGCGGGATTTCCTTGATGGTCAGCACGTTGTGGGTGATGTCCTCGCCCGTGGTGCCGTCACCCCTGGTGGCCGCCCGGATGAGTTTCCCGTCCCGGTACAGCAGGTTGACCGCCAGGCCATCAATCTTCAGTTCCGTTAGCCAGGCCGGCGGCATTCCGCCGTTACCTATCTTGGCGATGCTGGCCGTGGCTTTGTCGAGCCAGGCTTCAAGCTCTTCCAGGGAAAAGACGTCCTCGAGGCTGTACATCCGCTGCAGGTGTTCGACGGCGGCAAACGCGGAGGAAACCTCGCCGCCCACCTCCTGGGTGGGCGAGTCGTTGGCCACCAGTTCCGGGTGGAGTGCCTCTATCTCCTCTAGGCGCCGGAACAGTGCGTCGAACTCGGCGTCCGAGACCAGGGCGTTGTCCTCCTGGTAGTAGGCGAACCTGTATTTCCTGACCAGGTCAACCAGGTTCTCGTATTCCTCGCGCACTGACCCCGACGGCACCACCTCCGGTTCCGTGAATTCCTCTGTCCGGGTTGCTGTCTCTTCGGCGGGGCCTGGTGCTGTGCTCACAGACCTATCTTGCCCTACACCCCGGACATTCTGCTGGCACTTCGCTGACCACGGCAGTAACAGGCGGGGTTAGTGGGAGGAGCGGCGGTTCCGGCCCCACCAGGCAAAGGACACGCCGCTGAGACCAACCAGCAGCACGCCGGCAGTAACAGGCAGCAGCTTTTCATTGCCGGGACCTGGTCCGTCATGGGTGGATGAGGCCGGCGTCCGGGTGGGATTTGCGGACTTCACGATCGGCTTGTTCCAGTTCGATTCCGCTGACGGGCTGTCGGTGGACGAAGCGCCCGGGGCGCCAGCGGTCCCCTGGGCGGAAGGCGTTGCGGCAACGCTTGGTTCCGGCGCCACGCTCTGGACCGGCACAGGGACAGGAGCCGCCGGTGGTGCGGGTGGTGGTGGCGGTGTCTGCGTGGGGACGGCGGGCTGCCCGGTACCTGGCGGATCCGGCGACGGTTTCGGCTCGGGTTTCCGCTGGATGTCCGGGGTTCCAGGATCGCCGGGACCCTGGGCAGGCGTGCTCTGGCAGGACGCCGCGCAGGTAGCTGTGGGGTCAGCCGTGGGGGATTCCGAAGTCACTGCCGCCGCCGCTGACAGGCCCATCGAGATCGCCAGGACCGCAGCTCCGGCTGCCGCGGAAGCCGCGCGAAGTACGGATGAGGGCAGGGTCATGGCTACCTTTTTCGACGGCGCGCGGCCCCCACCGCAATGAACTCATGTTCCCCGGTAGTCTGCTACAACTCGCTGCGGGGCAGCAAATCCCGGGATTCACGGGCGGGCACGGCCGGAAACGGCCCGTTGGTTGGTTCCGGTGTGCGGCGACCGGGCCGCCTCAGTGCATGAAGTGGCGGTTCCGGCTCCACCACGCGAAGGCCAGGCCTGCGAGGCCAACCAGCAGCACGCCCGTCATGATGGCCGGCAGCCCGGGGCTGCCGAAGCCCGGACCGTCGCCCCTGGACACTGCGCCGGCCCGTGTGGCCTCTGAGGATTTGGAGATCGGCTTGTTCCAGTTCGACTCCGTTGAGGGGCCTGCCGTGGACGCAGCGGTCCCCGGGGTACCGGCGGTGACGTCCAGGGACGGCGTCGCCACCACGAGGGTCGGGCTTGGTTCCGGAGCGTGGGTGGCTGAAGGTGCCGCGGGCTGGGGCGGCGGAGGCGCGGGGGCCGGCGGTTTTACCGGCGCGGAAGGTTCCTGCACTGTCGGTTTCGGGCTGGGACTGCGTGGAACCTCGGACGGGGATTCGGACGGGACCGGCAGGCAGATCAGTCCACAGGTGGGTGGAGATTGCGGCGTTGCGGCGATTGCGGGCGACATTCCGGAAAGGCCGACCGAGAGCGCCAGAACTCCAACTGCAGCCAACGCTGCCATAGCGAAGAGCACGTACGGGGATCGGGTCATGAATACCTTTTCGAGAGCGCGCGGCCCCCTCCGCACCGGACTAGTGTCCCCGGTAGTCTGCTACAGGTACTCCGACTGGCTGGCGGCAACACGCCGGGCGGCGCCAAATCCCCGAATAAAGGGCTGCCTGCTGTCAACCGGTCATTCCCTGTTTTCCGGGGGCAGCGCGATCTGCACTTTCCGCGCCTTGCCGCGTCCCACGATATAGCCGCGGCCCGGGATGAAGTCGGGGCTGACCCGTCCCAGCGAGGTGTTGAGCAGGCTGTCCCCCTCGATATCGCCAGGGTTGATGAGCAAGCCGCGGCGGCCGGATTTGAACGGCTGCGACAGGGACCATGCGGAGGACCAGGTGGACGTTTCGGACTCCCCGATAACCCACTGCTCGGCCTTGATGGACGCGGCCACCAGCTGCGCCACCCCTGATTCAGCGACCGTATCCGTGAACTCGGTCAGTCCTTCGATGAAGATGGCCAGTTTTCCCGGGTTCCCTGAGGAATGCTCAGTCAGGTCCTCCACGACGTCGGACAGGTCATCGGCTCCGACCACCGAACGGTTCCAGATGGGCAGCGAGGCGACGGCGGAGCGCCGGGAGCCGATATAGATCAGTTCCGCCTCCGGGTTGGACCTCCGGAGCGCATATGCCAGCGTCACCAGCGCCACGGTCCGCCCCGCCCCCGGCGGACCCGCCAGGAGCAGCGGACCCTTGGCCATGATCTCGGCTGGCTGAAGGTTTTCGTCGTCGACGCCGATCACCGGCAGCTCCGGCCTCCCGGCAGGAAGCACATCCAGCTCCACCTGTTCCGGCAGGCGTTCTATCCCCGGCGCCCTGTCCAGTCCCTGCCGCACCATCGCTTCGCTGAGCTTGTGGACTTCGCGGGCCTGCAGCGCCAGGTTCGAGTTGCCTCCCAGCACCGCCAGCTGGACTTCGAGGCCGCCCAGCAGCCCGCGGCCGGGAGGAGACGAACTGCTGAGCACGTCCTTGGGGACGTCCATGGACAGATAGTCGTCCTCGGACGAGAGGCGCAGCACCAGCCGGCGCTGAATGGACGCAAGCAACGACGCCGGAACGGCGTTGGGGCGGTCACCGGTCACCACAAGGTGGATGCCGAGGGGACGGCCGTCGGTTGCCAGCTGAAGGAAGATGTCCCAGAGCGCTGACAGGCGGCTGTATTCATACGTTTCGCGAAAGGCGGACATGCCGTCAACCAGCACAAAGATCCGTTTTTCATCGGGCCGGCCGGCGAGCGTGCGGTAATCCACGATGGTCGAGGCCCGCACCTCTGCGAACCGGGATGAGCGCTCATCGGCGATGTCTCGCAACAGGCGCAGCAGGCGTCCGACGCGTTCCACGTCGTCCCCGTTGATGATCTCGCCGACATGCGGGAGCTCCTCGAGCATCTTCAGCCCGGAGGATCCGCAATCGATGCCGTAAACGTGCACGGGGCCGCCGCGCGGGGTGACCGCTGCTGCAATGGCTATCCCGCGCAGCGCTGCCGATTTCCCTGACCCGCCGGTGCCGTAGATGGCCATGTTGCCGTCTTTGTCCGGTTCGTAGAACACCGTGGGCTGGTCCTGCAGGGCCGGATCGTCCGCGACTCCCAGGAGCAGCCGTTCGTCGGTCCGAGGATTGGGCAGCTTGGAGAGGTCGTAGGTCTTGGCGAGCTCGTCCAGCCAGGGCTTCCGAGGTGGGCGGATGTTGAGCGACTCGGCAGCCCTGACAATGTTGGTGGTCATCCGGGCGATGTCATTGGGCCCGGCCGGTTCTTCCGTTACCGGTTGCTGCGGTGCAGGCAGGTCCCAGCTGGGTCCGGACCCGAAGGCCATTTCCACGATGTCAACCTGGGGCCGCTGCGGTTTTTCGGTGGTCCAGCCGCCGACGTAGCCGGTCTGGAATCCCTGGATCCGGCCGGGACCGGTCTTTGCCGCGCCGCGGCCCGGGATGGACGGATCGAAATACGCCGCATCCGGTACGCCCAGGATGTCCGTGGCATCTTCTTCGTCGGCCATGCGGAGTGCCACCCGGAGGTTGGTGTTGGCGCGGAGGCTGTCCTTGATCACGCCGGCGGGGCGTTGGGTGGCAAGGATCAGGTGGAGGCCCAGGGACCGTCCCCGGGCGGCCACGTCCACGACGCCGTCGACGAACTCAGGCACTTCGGTAGCCAGCGCTGCGAATTCGTCCACGATGATGATCAGGTAGGGCGGCGCGTCCGGATCAGCCTCACGCTGCAATGCCAGCAGGTCCTTGGCTTTTTTGCGGTTCAGCAGGTGCTCGCGGTAGCGGAGTTCGGCCCGGAGCGAGGTCAGGGCCCGGCGGACCAGGTGCTGGGAGAGGTCAGTGACCAGGCCTACGGTGTGCGGCAGATGGAGGCAGTCGGCGAATGCCGCTCCGCCCTTGTAATCCACGAACAGGAAGCTGACCCGGTCCGGGCTGTAGGCAGCGGCCATCCCCATGACCCAGGACTGCAGGAACTCGGATTTACCAGCGCCCGTGGTGCCGCCCACCAGGGCATGCGGGCCCTCGTTCTTCAGGTCAAGGTAAAGGGGTTCGATGCCTTTGGAGCCGACCAGCGCGCGCAGCGTCCCGTTGTCCTTGCGGTTGGCCACCGCCGTCGTGTGTACGGAGTTGTTTTCCGTCCAGCGTTCCGCCACGGCCTGGGGGTTGTCCAGGAAGTCCTTCCCGATCAGGGTGGCGTAGGACACCGCGCGGGGCAGGTCCGAATCGTCGTTGACAGGCTTGCCGACGTCCACCACAGGCGCGAGCATCCTGGCCAGCTGGGCCGCGAGTCCGGCGTCGAGGCTTTCGCAGCTCACCGGATAGCTGTGGCGGCCTAGCCGGACCTGGCCGGTGGTGGTGCCGTGATCGCCGTCCACCACCATGAAGTCCCGGCAGGCAGCAGGAAGCGCCTGGATATCGGTGGCCACCCACATCACGTGGACGCCGGAATCCGGGCCGCGTTCCGCGAGCCGGGTCAGCCTGCCGCGGTCAACCGGCGCGTCGTCCTCAACGATGACCAGGACGGCAGGAACCACCGGTGCCGGGATGTCATCCTTGGCCGGATCGATGTTCGGCCTGAGGTCCGGTCCCGACCGCCTGGCTAAGGCTTCCCTGGCGTCCAGGAGGTCCTCAAGGCGGGCCAACAATGACGTTCCGCTGGCGGAGCCCGCGGCCAGGTGGTCCCCGCTGAGCGGGCTGTGGCCTGACCCTACGTGCGGCAGCCACTGGAGCCAGTTCCAGCGTTCCCTGGACTGTGCGGAGGTCATGGCCGTGACAATTGCCTCGGCCGGCGAATGGAGTCCTACGAACTGCAGGACCATGCCCCGGGCAACGTCGTCAACGAGGCCGCGCGCCCCGGCCACCCCGAAGGATCCGGCCGTGCGCAGCTGGGAGACAACAGGCACACCCTCAATATCCTTGAACTGCTTCAGGCAGTCCTGGATTTCGAGCATGTGTTCGACATGGGTTTCATTGCTTGCCGGCTCCTCAAGGATGATGCGGGACGGCGCCGTGCCCAGCCCGAACCGCAGGCCCAGGAAACCGGCATGCTCGGGGCGGTGGGTCCAGAGCAGCGGCCCGAGTTTGTAGATCGAATCCACGATGTCGCTGACCGATGGCGCTTCCTGCAGGCGGACGGCGCGTTCCACGTGCTGCAGTTCGGTGATGTCATGCCGGAAGGCGGCCATCGACTCCCGGAAGTGCTTCAGCTGTTCCTTCTGCTGGCGTTTGGTCTGCATTTTGTGGTCCACGTAGTGCCCCACAATGAACAGCGGCATCATCATCATGAACACCACGGAGAGCAGGTTCCCGGTGACCCCGAACATGATGCCACCCATGAGCAGCGGCGCCATCAGCATGATGTACGGAAATGGCTGGTGTTCGGGCCGTTTCGGTCCGGCAGGCAGCATCCGCTTGGGCGTATCGAAGCGGGGTACCACGCGTGGTGACCGGTTGAAATCGACAAGGGGCGACGACGGCGCTGCCGCATGGTTCCGTCCCAGCGGAACCACTGTAACGGTGGTATCGCCCAGGGTCACAGTGTCCGAGGAGTTCAATGTGGCGCGGGTGACCGGGAGGCCGTCCATCAGCAGCCCGTTGGCCGAGTTGGTGTCCACGATCTCCACGGTTTCGCCCACGGTGATGCGGGCGTGGCGTTTAGACGTCATGGGATCGGAGAGACGGATGTCCACGTCCCGGTCCCGGCCGATGTAGCTGGTGCCGGACGGAAGCGAGAACTCCTGGCCGACGTCGGGCCCGGAGAGAATGCGCAGGGTGGCAGCAGCAGGGCCCCGGTTGGCGCCGGGCACGTCAAAGTGGTCGCTAACCTGGGTCAGTGAGACCACGGAGCCGGGGCGCAGGCCCGATTCCAGCAGGTTGTCCGCGCGGGTCAGGACGTTGCCCCGCATCCCGCCGGCCACGAAGGCCTCGTCAATGCGCAGGGACAGGTTGTCCGGCACCGGGGTCCCTTTCCGCTCCGGGTCCGCGGCCCATAGCTGCGCGGCGATGTCCGCCACCGTTGCGAGTCCGTCCACGGTGACCGCAAGGTCCTTCGTTTCCGCCGGCTCCCGGCGCAGTGTCAGCCGTATCCTCATCCTTCGTCCGCCCCGCGCATCTTTTCCAGGAGGTGCAGGTCCGCCGCGGTGACCAGGTGTGAGGTGACGGCATGTTCCACGAGCCTGGCACGGCGGTTAGTGGCCAGCTTGCCGCCGCCGCCGCGCAGTCCCACAACGCCCACACGGTCAAGTTTGTCGCAGACGTTGTCAAGCTTCCGGTTGAAGCGCGTGAGCGCCCAGCCGAGTGTCCTGGCGGCCGCCGCCGAGGACGGGATGGCGCTGAAGCCGGTCCCTTCGCGCCGGAGCATGGGTTCCGCGAGCGCCACGATCAGGGCCTTCTGGGAGTCGGTAAAAACCACCGGGCCGATGGTGGTGTCACCGTTACTGTCGTCGTCGCGGGCTTCCTGGCGGAAGGACGGCGTCTTGAGGTGGACGGCGAACTCGTAGGTGGTGGGGCCTGCGGTGAAGATCACGCTGGTATGGCTGAACACCAGCGGAATGCGCGCTCCGGGTGAAAGCCACGCCTGCATCCCGCCCGAGCCGTCCGCAACGGTTGCCGAGAGCATGCTGCCCACGTTGCTGAGCCACCAGATCCCGTCGTAGCGGGCCACCTGCAGGAACTGCCGGTGCAGGTACGGGTTGTCGTCCACTTCAAGGTCGCCTTCGCGGCCGATGTTGAAGACATCCTCATCTGAGGGTTCATACCACTCACCACAGAAATCTATTGCTAGATCCCCCATTTTCCGTGCCTCCTCGTTGGGCAGTTCATCATGCTTTTCCGTGTCTGCTGTGCCAGGCCGTCCTCAGTTGCGGATGCACCCGATCGAGTCGTTTTCCAGAGGTGAGGACGATCCGTCGCTCCTGACGATCATCACCTGTATGCAGGTGGGTTCTGCCGGGTTCACCGCCACCTGCGCAGTGGGATTGGGCGTGGACTGGTACTCGCCGCTGCCACCCAGTGTGTAGACCCGCCATTTGTAGGCGTCGCCAGCTTTCGGCTGCGGGTTGGTCCAGGTGAAGGTCGCCTTGCCGTTTCCGTCCAGCTTGCCTGCCAGGCCGGCGACGTCGGGGACTGTTCCGTTGTCCAGGGCATCCGCCGGGGGCTTGCCGGGCTGGTCCGTGACAGCCACCTTCGGCGCCGGCGCTGACGTTGCCAGCACGATTCCCACGATGATGGCAAGGACCAGCAGGGTGGCCCCGGTAATGGCAAGCCACAGGTTCCGCCTGCCATGGTCGGCCGGCGTTTCCGAGGCGGACGCTTCGGTCGTTTCGGCACCCGCCGGCCGGCTGATGGTGGCGTCCAGTTCGGGTTCCGCAATGCCGGTCCGGCGGGCCTGCACTGCCTGCTGTCCGCTCTGCCGGCCAGGGCCCGGCGCCGGGAAAGCAGGCCGCTGAACGGTTGCCTCCTGGAGCGGGCCGCCCTGAACCACTTCGTCCCGGGGCGCTGCATCCTGAACCTTGCCGTAGTCTGCAGCCGCCACGCTGCCGCGCAGCATGGTGGCCTGCGCCCACTCCCCTGCCGAGTTTGCGCCGTCCGGCGTGTTAGCACTCTGCTGCTCGCCGGTAGGGGGCTGGCCTGTGGAAGGCTGACCGGAAAAGGGCTGGCCGGTGAAACCTTGGCCTGTGAAGACGTGGCCGGGGAGCTGGGGCCTGGTCCGGGCGGGAAAGGTCGGGGCGCTGCCGGTCCGCTCAGGATCAATCGCGGCGATGTTCCGGACCCGGGTCTCTTCGAAGCCGTCGTCGGGGTGGTTCTCCTCCTGGCGCGGTTCTTCGAGCACCTCAAACGGAGTGACGGAAAGGTTGAGCTCGGCCTGGATCCGCTGCAGCGCCAGCGCGAAGGCGTGAGCGGAGGAATATCTGGAAGCCGCCGACTTTGCCATTGCAGTGGACAGTGCCAGTTCGAGCGATTCCGGAACGTCCCCCCGGCCAAGTCTCGGTACCGGCATGCTGGTGATGCGGGAGATGAGCTGGCGCTGCGAATTGTCGGTGCCAGGCAACACGAACGGGGACCTGCCGGCGAGCAGCGTGTAAAGGGTGGCCCCCAGCGCCCAGACGTCCACCAGGACCCCGTCGATGGCGCCGCCGGTGAACTGTTCCGGCGGGGACCAGGGGATGGACATTCCGGCGTCCTCGTCAGCATCGCTGCCCAGCGTTCCGGAAATGCCGAAGTCCGTCAGTGCCGGCCGGTTGTAGTCGGTGACCAGGATGTTTGCAGGTTTGATGTCACGGTGGGCGATGCCGGCCCGGTGGGCGGTCTCGACGGCGGACGCCACCTGGATGCCTACCGCCAGGACTTCATCCACGCTGAAGCGCTGGCGCCGGTAGCGGACGTCAAGGCTTGGCCGGGAGCAGTACTCCATCGCCAGGTAGGAGTGTCCTGCCTCGGTCACCTCGGCTTCGAAGATCGTCACGATGTACGGGTGCGAGGAGAGCTGGGCCATCAGGTTGGCCTCTGACTCGAACCTCCGCCGGGCACCCTCTGTCTTCAGGTCGGACAGCAGGACCTTGACGGCCACCTTGCGCCGAGGCCGGTCCTGCTCATAGAGGTAGACGTCGGAGAACCCGCCGGAACCCAGCAGGCTGTGGTAAGTGAACCCCGGGATGTGGGGTGGCGGCGCGGCCGGCCGTTTGGAACTCAAAGAATCTCCTCAAAGCGCAATGAGATGTCGTCACCAATTTCTGCGATGTCGCCGTCGAGCAGGATAGCCATTTCGTTCTGGGCCAGGCGCCGGGGTGGCTGGCCTTCGCGCACGAGGACGGTGCCGTTGGTGGCTTTGAGGTCGCACAGCATGACATGCCAGCCCTCGAGCCTGACCTCCACGTGTGACCGGGAAATGTCGCCGCTGGGACTGGCCACCTGCACAAGCCTGGGCATCACACCGCCCTGGACGCGGGACACGGACGGCTGCCTTCCAATGACCAGCGACTGGTCAAGATCCACCAGTTCTCCGGTCGAGACCCGCATCCGGCCCAGCCGGGGCCGTGCCACCTGGACTGCATCTGACAAAAGGGGAAGTCCGCACACGGCGCACTGTGCATGGGTGGGCGGGTTCGCGTGGCCCTGGCCGCAAACACGTGCCAGCACCCGGGGGCCGGCAGCATCTGCCGCCGGTGTTGTCGGTGCCGGATGTGCGGCCATGCCGGCGAGATCGCTTTTCATGACGGTCTGGCCGTCATGGTCTGCGTCGTCGAACCCTGCCCGATCCGCACCTGCCCCGTCCGCACCTGCCCGATCCACAGCTACCCGGTCCACGGTGCCCTGCCCCGTGGTCATGGGCCGGGGCCGGCTGCCGGGTGTTGTGGCCTGGCCCGGGGCAGGAACAGTGAACAATGGCGGTGTCTGCGCCTTCGGAACGCTGTCTCCCCCTGTCCGCCACGGGACTGAGTCGATGAGTCCGCCAGCGGCCGGTCCGCTCAGGGGCGCCGAAACGGGCCCCGCCTGCGACGAAGTCGCGCCGGGGGGAGCCGCGGCCGGCGGAGTTGCGGCCGGGGACGTGGGGAGGGCCATCGGGGCAGGCTCGATGCCGTCCGTGACCGTCGCAGCGGCTGCCGGCGGCTCGGATGCTGCTTCCACATCCTCGGGCCCATCCTCGGCGGGCGGCAGGACAGTGGCGTTGCCATCCGGCGCTTCCGGGTCCTCGCGCATCGCGGCGTCTTCTATGCTGCGCACCACTGTGCGTTCCCAGAGGTGGTCGTATGTTCCGGTCAGTTCGTGCGCAGGCATCTGGTCCGGCACGAGTACCTGCCGGGCGTGATCAGATGCGGGTTCCCCGTCCTCCGGGGTTTCGGGCATACCCGTCGGGTAACCGGCATCGTCGTCGAGGACACCGATGACCGTCTCCGCGGAGGCACCGTGTTCACCCGATGCCTTTCCCTGTTCAAACACGGGCTCCGGTTCGACCGGTTGCTTTTCGACCGGCTCTGCTTCAGCGGGCTCTGCTTCAACCGCGTGTTGTTCAACCGGCTCTGCTTCAACGGGCTCTGCTTCAACGGGCTCTGCTTCAACCGGCTGTGCTTCAATGGCAGCGCGGGCCAGGGCCATGGTCAGGGACTGCAGCAGGACCACCCCTTCCCCGACGGGGAGCTCCTGGGTGCCGCGTCCGCCTCCGGGGACGGTGAGCCGGAACCATTCAGGGGCGGCAAAATGGCGCTCCGTCCACGTGGTCACGTCGCGACCGTTAAGGTCCACGGATCCCCCGGGCAGCCCCACCGTCAGATCCAGGTCGCCGCGCAGGAAAACGCGGAGCGGGTCACGGAAGTCCACTATTCCGAACGACGGGATGCGGGCCAGCGACACACCGAAGCTGCTCGTGACCGCTGACAGTACTTCGTGGGCTTCGGGCCCGCTCTCCAGGAGTTCCCACAGCGAGCGGACCAGCGCCGATGGTGTGTCGGATCCCAGGATGACGGCCGTCCGGGACCGGACTATCCCGAGCCAGCTCCCGGGCGCGTAATTACCGGCGGCCATCCCCGGGCTCCCTGCTCTCGTCGTCGGAGGATGCTGCCCGCCCATCCGCAGCCTGCGGCCGGGGCAACGTCGTTTCTTCTTCTGCCCCCGCAGCGGTGCGGGGGGCTGTGGTGGCGGTGCCGCCGTCGTTCATCACGTTCCGGGCATCAACCACGATCACCGTGACGTTGTCCCTGCCGCCGTTGCGGAGCGCGGCCTGAATCAGTGCATCCACGGCGTCCTGCGGATCCCCCACGGTGCTCAGGATGCGGAACATGTGTTCGTCTGTCAGTTCAGAATTGAGCCCGTCGGAGCAGACCAGGATACGGTCGCCCTCCTCGACCGGAAGCAGCCAGTAGTCGGCCTCCGTCTCGTCGCCTGTACCCAGTGCCCTGGTGACAACGTGGCGCCGGGGATGGACAGCTGCCTCTTCAGGAGTGATTTCCCCGGCATCCACGAGCTCCTGAACCTCGGAATGGTCCACGCTGACCTGGGCGAACTCTCCCTGGCTCAGCCGGTACGTCCGGGAATCGCCGATGTTCATGACCAGCCAGTACGGCATGCCCATTTGTTCGACCACCACGGCGCCGGCCAGCGTGGTTCCGGCACGTGCGCCGGTGGCCTGCCGGATGGCACTGTCAGCCCTGACCAGGTACTGCTGGAGGACCGCTGCTGTGATGCTCCGCTTCCCCGTGGCCAGCTGTGGCATCGCAGCCAGGGCCCGGACGCACATGCCGCTGGCAACCTCGCCGGCCTCATGGCCTCCCATGCCGTCGGCAACGGCGAATACCGGGTCCGAGGCTATGAAGGAATCTTCGTTGAGTTCGCGGCGCAGGCCCCGGTCGGTCCCGTAGCCGTAGCTCAGGCTCAGCCCGGGTTCGTGGCCTGCGGGCGGGGAAATGCTTGCGGGGTGGGAGTTCATGCCTGTCCTACGTGGAAGGAGCGGTCACCAAAATGAACAGTGGATCCCGGATTGACAAAGGCGGGCACGCCCGGCTGGAGCGGGGTCCGGAGGCCGTCAGGGGTGGTAACCGCGCTCCCGTTGGTGGAGTTCCTGTCGGTTACCCAGATCCCGGCGCCGTCGGTCAGAAGGTGGAGGTGTGTCTTGGAGATCGTGCGGCCCGGATCAGGGACGGGCAGGAGTTGGGCCTGCAGCTCGCCTTCCCGGCCGACCGGGTTCCGCCCCACCAGAACGTTGCGGTCGAGCTGGAAGTCCCGGCCGTCGTCGAGCCTTATCCGCAGGACGGCCACCGGAACGGGTTCGCTGGTACCCCCGCGCATCTGCGTGCGGTCGTGATCGTCGTCCGGATGTTCCGGGTTCACAAGTGCCGGCGAGTCCCTCACCTGGGCCGGGTGGGGACTGATGGCCTGCGGCGCGCTGATCACCGGCGGCATCTGGGCATGAATGACCTGGGGCGCCTTGGCGGCGCCGGCTACGGGTGAGACGACCTGCTGAACCGGCGGCAGGTCCAGGGGCGCAAAACTGTAGGGACCCTGGATACCGCCGGTGCTAATCGGATTACGGCCGGCCTTGATGTCGAACATGAGGGTCCCGGCGGCGGAATCGTGCCAGCCGCGAAGCCCGCCGTTCTTGTCCCACGTGCTGGACACCACCACCAGGACAGCCCATGCGGCGCCGAGCAGGACCAATGGCCCAAGGACCAGGAGGGCGGCATCGAACCACATGAAAATGGCCAGCACAATGGCTGCCACTATCGCCAGGAGGATTCCCGCGCCTGTGACCAGGCCCCGGAGGAAGACTGCCCCGGCCCCCGGGGCATAGCCGTCCTTGTCCGCGCTGCGGATACCCATGAGCCGGTTGCCGATCGTGTTCCCCGATCGGCCCTCCACAGCCACGAGGACAAACACGTAAGCCAGTGTCAGCCCGGCACCGATTCCGCCGAACAGAACCAGTGAGCCGGTGCCGTAAACGATGAAGCCGCCGCTGTGCGTGCGGGTGATGCCGGCGAAACCAACAGTGAAGGCCACGACGAGGATGGCCACCGGAGCCAGCCAGTCGAGCACGGCGGCACCAAGGCGCTTGGCCACGGGAGCCGGACACAGCTCAAGGTTTACTGCCATTCCTGTTCCTCCCCCTGGAGCGTGACCCGCCAGCTGTTCAGGCGCCTTTTCAGGCGCCGAAGCTCTTATTGTCGGGATAGCCCGTACTACCGGGATATTACCGGGATTCCTCCCCGCTTGCTCGGCCCGCTGGTCCATCAGGGCCCTCTGCGCATGGTCGACATTGCGGACGTTGCGCGCCGCCCGGTTGGGCAGCGGAGCCCCGCAGGCCTGGCAAAAGGTGGCGCCGCTGCGGATCTGCTGATGGCAGCGCTGGCAGCGCTCGGCGTCAGTCGTCATGGTTCGTCACGGCGCCGGTCCCCGCGCAGCTTGAGGGCATTGCGGCCGTCGGCCAGCAGGGACCGGGGCGAGAACCGTGCCTGCTGCCTGCGCCAGAAACCCACTGTCCCGGTCATTTCCTTCAGCGACCCGTCAACGATGGTCCAGTACTCCCGGACCTCCTCCTCGCTGGGCTGGCCGGCACCGAAGATGGAGGCATCGGCCCGGTTGGCAAGCAGGATCGTGGTGGGCGCGGATGTGGGAAAGGCCCCGGCAACCACCGAAGCGCTCTCACGTCTGGTGGAGCGGGTGTCGATTCCGGCTCCCAGGTCAGTCGCCAGGCTGACCACTTCATTCCAGCCGCCTCCCACGCGCTGGGCAGGAGGACCGTCGGTGAAACGGGCCTTCCGGCGTCGCGATTTAAGCAGTGCGATAAGCAGGAGCGGCACGGCCAGGACTGAAAGCGGAATAAGCGCAACTCCGAGGGCACCCAGCAGCGCCCCCCAGAAGAGCCAGGGATTGTTTTTCTTCTGGTCAGCGTCCAGGGCGTCTGGGGAGGAGTCCGGCGGCAGGTCCGCCGGCTCCTGCGGCGGAGGTGGCGGCTGGAGGACCTGCGGCTTGGGCTTGGACTTGGTTTCGGGATCCGGCGGGATAGGGACGTTGTCCTTGGGCGGGGTGGGATCGAAGCTCACCCAGCCCACGCGGTCGAAGGCCACTTCCACCCAGGCGTGGACGTCCTTGCCGGTGATCTTGACATCGCCTGCACCGTTTTCCGGGCTTGTGGGGTCAGGGTAGAAACCCATCACCACGCGGGAGGGGATGCCGAGGTGGCGGAGCATCAGGGACATGGCCACGGAATACTGCTCGTCGTCGCCGAGCATCTGCTTGGCCGTCAGCAGGCTCTTGATCCTGGCGGAGCCGTGCCCGGAGACACTGGGCAGCTGGCCTTCGGTGACCAGTCCGTTGCTGAATGCCCCGTTCTTCTGGAAATGGGCCTCGATCTGGCGGACCCGGTCGGCGGCCGTGGGGGCGTCCGCCGACAGGTCGTTGGCCTGGGAGTCCACCACCGGCGGAACATCCAGCGGGTCCGGAAGGGAGATTTTCGCAAAGTCATACTGTGTCAGCTGCCCGTGCTCGAGCTTGACGGGGTCAGAGACCTGGACGCTGTAGGTATCGCCTTTGGACAGCCCCTTGGTGGTCACGGCGGTGTCCGTCCCCGAGTTGAAGTAGAGCCCGGAAGCAGCTGCCGAGGAACCCTGGTCAAAGCTGATGCCGGTGGTCTTCCGGCCACCGGGGACGAAGTAGCCCTGGTAATCCTCGATGGTGATGTTCAGCGAGTAGTCGTTGGTGGGCACGATGCTGGAACTATCAGCAAGGGTGTTGATGGACTTGGTGTCCCCCACTTTGCTGAAGTTCCCGGAGCCGTTGGGGTCCATGGTGTAGTTGGTGCCGTTGAAGGCGTCCAGTGCACCCAGCCTGACCCTGCCGTCCCGGGGCAGGCCCTTGACGGTAAAGAGCGTGTCGTCCTTCTTGTCCTTGACGAAGTTCCGGAAGCTCGCCAGCGGCGTGACGTAGTCCCTGGGGTCGAACGGCGGAACCACCACGTTCCGCAGGACTTTGCGGTCGTCGCTGGCGGTGACCAGCGGCGCCGCCAGCGCCGTGATGGACACGCTTGCCGCGATCACGGCAGCCGCCGTGCCGAGCCGGCGGATCCTGGCACGCCTGGCCGTGGAGGTATCGCCCTGGGGACTGTTGACGGACACCTTCCGCGTATCGCTTCTGCGCAGGGCATCGCGCCGGAAGGTAGCCCAGGCGATGGCCACGACGGTAAGGGCGATGCCGCGTTCAACCGTCAGGAAGGCAGCGTTGGTGCTGAAGGCGATGCCGGTGACAAACAGTGCCAGCACCGGGAGCAGCGGCCAGTAAGGCCCCTTCAGCCGCCAGATCAGGGTCCCGGCGACGAGTGAACTGAGCAATGAAGCCAGGAACGGGACAATCAGCACCCCGCCGGCCGTTCCCACAGGCACGCCGACGGTGAGCATGTCCTTCCAGGCGAACACCACACCCAGGAGCAGTGTCCTCAGCGAGTCGAGGCTGGGAAGGAACCCGGCGATGGCCGAATCCGGCACCGCGAGGGCAGTGCCGAATATAAGGTAGGCCGCCAGGGCGATCGCCGAGGTGATCAGCAGACCCAGCCGCAGATGGGCGTTGCAGGCGGCTATCGCGAGGCCCAGCAGGATGCCTCCGAACCCCGAAACCAGGTAATGGGGATCCCCGCCGAAGCTGAGGCTGAAGCCCAGGACTCCCAGCCCCAGCAGGACGGTGAGGGCAGCGGCGTCGAGCATGAAATGCCAGATCGGCTGGCCGTCCGCAAACGCGGATTCGTCCTGCCGGCGCGGCGCCCGCCGGGGACGGAGGTCGGATCCGGAGCTCACGCTGCCGCCTTTCTCAGGATGATGGCAAGATCGGAAAGATCGCCAAGGGTCAGGACGGTCAGGTCGCCGATGTTGGCCCGGGCCGGGGCGGCGCCGGGCTGGAGCCTGACGGCAAGGCTGCGGACCCCCATCGGCACTGAGGCTGAGGCGGAGCGAAGCTGGGTGGGAGTCACGTTGCTGCCCACGACGATGAAGACCACCGAGGCGTTCGGCACGGTGTCCGTGAGTGTCCTGGCAAGGTCGACGGCGGTCCGGCGCATCGGAGTCCCTACGATCCTGGTCATGTCATCCAGCATGGTGCGCCCGGTTTGGCAGCGCAGCGGGCCTGCCTGGGTGAGGATGTCCAGCTCGCGCTGATCACGGATTGCCTGGCGTCCGATCGAGGCGGCGGCGGAGATGGCCAGCTCGAATTCCTGCTCCGACCCGTACTCATCCGTATTGATGGAGAGGGAGATTGCCAGGTGGGCCCGGCGGGTTTCCTCGAACTGGCGGACCATCAGTTTGTTTGTCCGGGCCGTGGTCTTCCAGTGGATATGACGCCTGTCGTCCCCGGGCACGTAGTCGCGCAGGGCGTGGAAGGAGACGTCGGCGCTGGAAAGGTCGGTGGTCGGCATGCCTTCGAGGTCCCGGATGAAGCCCGCGGCTGATCCGGCCAGTGCCACGGTGCGTGGATGAACGTAAAGATCTTCCGGCTCGGTCCACAGGACCTGGCGCCGCAGCAGGTGCAGGGGATCTGCCCGGACGGAGCGGACAGGTCCCACGACTATGACCGCCCGGCGGGCGGTGGGAATGGTGAAGAGGTCCTCGTGGACCTGCTGCGGCTTCATCCGCGGCAGGTGGAAGATTGCGGTGGCGGCACCGACCGGAAGTTCCAGGGCGGCCGGCAGCAGCGGCCGGGCAGAGGTGTTGGAGACAGCGATGCTTCCGACGGCGCTGTCCCCCACCGCCACCCTGGTCCGGGCTAGGTCCAGGACCACACCGTAGGAGGATCGGCCCAGGATAAAGCCAATAGCGATGACGAAGAGCACGAAGGCCGCAATCGCCGCGGCTTTGGCTTCCTGCCAGCCGAAGGCCTGTCCCGCGGTCCAGAGCAGGATCGCGGCGGCAAGGACTGACCAGCCCAGGACGCTGACAACCGAGAGGACCGGCCAGGCATAGCGAAGCCAGAGACCGCGGGATTTCTTCCAGGCCGGGGCAAGAGCGAGCCCGGCGGTGCTGGTGGCGTCTTCCCAGACAGCCGATGGCCGGAGCCTGCCGGGCCGGGCGTCCCGGCGGAAGGGCTGCCGGAGTCGGTCAGCAAGCCGGTTCAACGGTGTGCCGCTGGACATATTGGTGCCTTCGTTCGCACTGAGGATGGTCTGTGTGGAGGCGTCAGGCGCTGGCGCGCTGCTGCGGCGCCGCAACGTCTGAGAGGACCCTTGCCAGGACGGCCTCAGCCGTTGCTCCGGAGAATTCGGCTTCCGGGTCCATCACGAAACGGTGCGTCCACACGACGGCGGCGAGTTCCTTGATGTCGTCCGGCAGGACAAAATTCCTGCCTTGGCCTGCTGCCCAGACCTTCGCGGCCCGGACCATTGCCAGGGCGCCGCGCACGGAGACTCCGAGCCGGGTTTCAGGGGCGCTCCGGGTCTCCTCGCAGAGCCGGGAGATGTATTCGAGCACCGCGGTGTCCACGTGCACCGTTGCTGCCAGGTCCGCCATGTCGGCGACGGCCTGGGTGGTGATGACCGGGGAGATTTCCTTGGACCTGTCCTTCAGGTTCGCCCCGCCAAGGAGCCGGACGGTTGAGGCGTGGTCCGGGTATCCGATGGAGGTTTTGATCAGGAACCGGTCCAGCTGCGCCTCCGGAAGCCGGTAGGTGCCGGCCTGCTCGATGGGGTTCTGGGTGGCCATGACCATGAATGGCCTGCCGGCCTCATAGGTGACACCGTCCACCGTGACGCGGGATTCCTCCATGACTTCCAGCAGGGCGGACTGGGTCTTCGGCGAGGCCCGGTTGATTTCGTCAGCCAGGACGATGTTGTTGAAGATCGGGCCCTTGTGGAACTCGAACTTCTGCGTCTTCTGGTCATAGATGGTCACACCGGTGACGTCCGACGGGAGCAGGTCAGGCGTGAACTGGATGCGGTTGTTGGAGCCTTGGACTGTGGCCGCAAGGGCACGCGCGAGCGAGGTCTTGCCGGTTCCGGGTGCGTCCTCGAACAGCACGTGGCCTTCGGCGAGCATTGCCGTGAAAGTCAGCCTGATGACATGCTCCTTGCCGAGCACGGCTTGTCCCACGTTGGCAACCAGCTTGTCGAAGGTGCCTGCAAACCATACGGCCTGCTCGGTTGTCATGGTCATGGAGTGAATCCTTTTCTTCTGGTTCTCGTGATGGGAACGGTCCGCAGTCCGGCAATTAGTCCAGTTCGTTGAGTGGTCAGCATCCGCCAGGCCTGGATCCGTACAAGTCCACCGTCGTGGACTTTACATACCATCCCGCTTTTCCTTCGGTCAGCCGGTACCACGGCGTACCGTTGCCATAGATGTCCTTGGTGCAGTCAATGGACAGCCTGCCCCAAGAGCGTTCCACCCAGCCGGCACCACAAGTCTTGGGGGGACCCGGGTTATACGTGTCGCTCTGATTCGGCTTGCCCGGGCAGGTCCGGACGCTAGAGGCGTCCACCTGGATCTGGGACAGGGGTGGGGTGGGGTCCGCGCCGCTGGTTGCGCTGGCGGAGTCAGACGGACCACAAACGACGGAGCAGGCCCGGACCTTGAGATCCTTCGTGGAACTCCACGCGTTGGTATCGCGGTCGTAGCGGTTCGCGAGTCCCACACTCGTCCAGCTTCCGCCTTCGTAGCTCACCTCGAAGCGCTGGATGGGCCGGCCGTTGTCCGCGGGATTGGTCCACGTCCAGTGGACCTGCTGCGTAGTGGAGCCTTGGCCCTTAAGCACTGGAGCGTTGGGCGGCCCGTACGGGTTGCCGCTACCTACGGCCTTGGCATCACCGGACACGTTGTTCTTGGTGGAGGTGGCGATGATGGTGATGGTCACGTCGGTGCCGTTGGGTAGCCCGTTGATGTTTCCGCCCGGGGCATTTATGGCGCCGGACTGGCCGCTGGATGCGCGGTAGGAGTAGCGGATCTCGTTAGACGTTGAGCCGTTGCGCTGGGCTTCGGTCAGCGGGGTGAACGTCACCGCCAGTTGTCCGCTGTTGCCTGTTGCCGCGACAGTGCCGCTGCTCACCTGGCCTGGCTTTCCGGCAGCCCTGATGGGCGCTGACGGACTGCTGGTTCCGCTGGTTCCAGCCTTGTTGGTCGCGGAGACGGTGAACGTGTAGTCGGTCTCCGAGTTATCCACCGTGACGTTCTGCGAGGTTCCGCCCGTCACCGGCTGTGAGGCGATGACGGCGCCGCCCCGGAACGTGTTGAGCGTGTAGGAGGAAACCGGGTCACCGTTGTTGTTCGGCGCAGTCCAGCTGACCCTCATCTGGCTTGTTGAGCCGACGGGCGGCGCTTGCGACGCCGTCGGGGCCGCAGGGGTGGCCGGGGCGCCGGCAGGCACCTCCGCCGCGGAATACGCGCTCCACTCCGACGGGTCCTTGGCGTCGTTCCGTGCCAGCACGCGGACCTTGTAGGCCACGCCGTTCTGGAGGCCCTTCCAGACGTAGCTGACCGCAGTCAGGTTCTGGATCTGGGCGTTCTGCCCCGGCGGTGCAGGCGAAATTTCAAGATCGTAGGACTTGATCGGAGAGCCCTTGGTTGCCGGAGCCACCCAGTTCACGGCGAGCTGCTTGTCGCCGAACTTCAGGGTGGGAGCCAGCGGGGTGTCGGGCTTGACGTCCGGCCTGACTTCCGCCGAAGCGGGCGACCTGTCGGACTCGCCGAACTCATTGGTGGCAGTGACCTGGAAGTGGTACCTGGTGTCGTTGGACAGCCCGTTCAGAGTGCAGGTGTTGGCAGGGCAGGCCTGCTGGAAGCCGGCCTCACCGTACACCGTGTACTTGGTGATCGGCGAGCCCCGGTCCGCGGGCGCGGACCAGCTAAGCAGGGCCGTGCGGTCCCCTACGCTCTGTGCCTGCGGCGTGGTGGGAGCAAGCGGCTCATCCTTGACAGTCAACCGGATACGGGCCGTCGCGTTGCGCGAGTCATCATCGGTTTTGTCGGCAACGGTGTAGGCCACAATCATGGTTCCGGTGAACCCCGCGGCCGGTGTCACGGTGACGGAATCGTCCGTAACGGCGGCACTGCCCTGCCCTGTCTCGGTGGATGCCGAGAGGATCTTCAGCGCGGATTCCGGGAACGGGTTGGAGTCGTTGGCCAGGACCTTCACAGTGACTGGTTTTCCGGCCGCCGCATTGGGTTCCAGGTCGTCGTTAGCCACCGGTTTCGGCCTGTTGGAGGCGGTAACTGACAGCTTGTACGTGGCAGTTGCTTCCAGGCCGCGGGAGTCCTTCGCCTTGACCTGGACCGCCCCGGTCGCGCCGGAGCGGCTGCCGTCGGTGGCGGAAACCTTCAAGGACTTGCCTTCAATGCTGGCGTTGAAGCCCGCAGGCGCGCCGCCCACCAATTCGTACTGCATCCTCTCGAGATCGTCGCGGTCCGGATCCGCGGTCAGCTTGCCAAGATCGGTGCTGGCCGTATCCCCCTTGGGCACGTCGACGTCCGCGCCCAGCAAGGTGGGCGGGTTGTTGCGATTTGGATCGGGCAGCACCTTGGTGCGGATACTCAGCGTGGATTTCAGGCCGGCGGGATCATCCGGGCCGGTGCCGTCCGTCACCTCGAAACTCAGGGAACCCGGACCCACGTAGTCCGTTCCTGCAGTGTATTTCAGGGCGGTGCCGTCCCCGGAAACGGGGTCGCTCCCGTCCGAACCGATGAGCTTGATCCGGTCCGTCTGGGTCAGGCGGGCTGAGCGCCCTTCGCGGACCTTCACCCACTCGTTCAGGTTCAGCGTCACTGACTGCCCGGCAATGACCTCAACCACCTCGTCCTTGGCAAGTGTGGGCACCTGCTGCCCGATGCCCGGGACCCAGATGATGGCCGTGGACTTCAGGCCGTCCACGTCTTCCACGGTGTACGGGATCAGCTGCGGCTGCTCGGTCAAGTCCACGATCATGTTTCCGTCGGTGCCCGGACGGGCTGTGGTGGCCTCGGTGCTGATCTTCAGGTTCTCGCCCACGCCGTCGGGGTCTTCATCGTTCTTCAGGACAGGTACATCCACGGCGGTCTTGCCGAGGGTCTGGGCTGAGGTGACCCTGTCGTCCCGGGCAATCGGAGCCTGCAGCGGGACCTCGTTGTCCACCACCACGCGGATAGCCGCCTGGGCGGAAGCGTCACGGTCGTCGGCGATGGTGTAGCGCACGTTGACGGTCCCGGCCGCCCCGGGGGCCAGCAGGATGATGCGGCCGCTTGCCTTGCTGACGGTGGCCTGCAGGGCAGGGTCCGCTTCGATGCCGTCGGTAAGGATCCTGATCGGGTCGCCGTCCGGATCGGTGTCGTTGCCCGTTGCGTCGACGGCGATCTGCCGGCCCGGACGGACTTTGACCTCGTCATCCACGGGCGTGGGCTTCTGGTTGGTGTCGCCGCGCGGGGCGATGCCTACCGTCACGGTTCCGCTGTTCACAGCGCCCTGGCGGTCCACCACTTTATAGCGGAAGGAGTCGGTCCCGGCTCCGTCGCCGGCGGCGGTGAAGTCGATGAAGTTGCTGCCGACGGTGGCAGTTCCCATTGCGGGCGTACTGTCGATGCCCGTCAGCTGCACGGAGTCGCCGTCGGGATCGATGCCGTCCAGCGGTACAGGGATGCGCACCGTTCCGCCGGCCACGACGCGGGCGGTGAGGTTCCTCGGCTGGGGCCGTGAGTTCTGGGCTCCTTCAAGCGGCAGGATGTGGATGGTCACGGCGGCGGCGCTCTTCTGCCCCTGCGGGTCCACGGCGTTGTAGATGGCCCTGACGGTCTTGGGCTGGGGCCCGGCTATGAACCGCAGGGTGTTCTCGGACACGAAGCTCTTGCCGTCGGCCTCATCCACTGCCTGCGGCAGGACGGGGTCAACTGTCAGCTTCTCACCCTGAGGGTGGGTGTCGTTGTCCAGCACCGGAATGGTCACGACGTCGTTGACGCGGACGTTCACTTCGTCGGGTTTGGGCTGCGGCGCCTCGACGACGGCGGGAGCCGGGACCGGGACCACGGAGACGCTGCCGGTAGCCGACTTCGTGCCGTTGGACATGGTGTATTCGAAAAGGAAGGGATCCTTGGTGCCCAGCACGTCGGTGATCCGCAGCACGCTGTGGTCGATGACGCTGACGGACGCGGTGGTGTTGTCCGGAAGCTTCACTGACTGCAGGACCAGGACTCCGCCGGAGGGATCGGAGTCGTTGGCCAACGGATCCAGGAGCACGCTGCCGCCCACCGGCATCAGGGCGACGTCGTGCACGGCAACGGGGTCTCCGCTGTCCTTGCCGGACTCCACATCGACACGGATGAGGCCCTGGCTGCTTTGCGGACCGTTGCTGGCAATGTACGTCAGATAGACGGGGCCGGGGGTGGTGCTGCGGAACGTGAAGGTCCCGCCGTCGGTGACGGGACCCAGCTCGGCGGTGCCGCTGGCTTCCACCTGGGCCAGGCGCAGGGCACCGCCGTTGGGGTCGACATCGTTCTTCAGCGGCGCGATCACCAGGTCCTGCCCCGCCACTGCCGTGACGTGGTCGGCGTTGACAACCGGTGCGAGGGCGCCCGGTGGCTGGACGTTCACCACCACCTTGCCCGTGACCGTGGCGCGGCCGTCCCAGATGGTGACGGTAACGCTCTTCTTGCCCGCGGTCGCGCCGGAGTCCTGGAACGTCAGCAGCCCGTCGCGCCGGACCTTGACCTGGTCCTGGTCGTTGTCGGCCTTGGCGTCCATCAGGACCAGGTCGTCGCCGTCGGGATCCACCCAGTCGGTGAGGATGTTCTGGCTGACGGTCTTGCCCTGTTCAACCAGCATGGTGGTGGCGTCGCCGCCGCGTTTGAACTGCGGCGGACGGTTTTCGTCCGGGCCCACCACGCTGAGGGTAACCTGCCCGCCGGCGGACAGGCCCCTGCCGTCAGCGGCGTTGTAGTCGAAGGTCTCCGTGCCGGGCTTGGCATCAGCCGGGACGGAGATCTGGAAAGCAGTCCCTCCATAGATGCCCTCAAGGGTGCCCGCTTTGGGACCGGAGTTGCCGACGGCGGCTGTCAGGACGTCGCCGTCGGGGTCGGAGTCGTTGTCCAGCACGCTGAGGACGGTGGTGCGTCCCGGCCGCGCGCCCACCGCGTCCGGTTTGGTTTCCGGCGGCCGGTTGGGCTTGGTGCGGTCCGGAAGCACGTTGATGGTGTTGTTGTCCGCGGACTCCTGGTCCTGTTCATCGGACTGGTTCTTCGGCGGGACGACGTCGTCCCAGTTGTTCACGAGCTGCATGTTCTGGTTCACCAGCCACACGTTCCCGGAATTCACGTCGTTCAGGACCACCAGATCACGGTTGACCCGGAAGACATATGACGGCGACGCACTCGCCTTGGGCACATCGACGTTCTTGTCATCGGCGTCGTTCGTGCAGTCGCGCACATACTTGTTGGCCCCCGACCAGGCAGCATGGACGCACCCGCCCAGCTGCACGGGGGCGGCCGGTACGCCCTCGCCGTCGAACGTCACTGTCTTCGCGGTGGAACCGTCCAGCGGCTGCTCCAACAGGGCCTTTTTCGTCGAGATTGCGACGAAGTCGCTGGCAGGGCCGCCCTGCTGCAGCCTGGCGTCGCCTGCGCTGGCAAGCTGGAGCCGCTTGCCACCGGGAAGGAGGAGCCTTCCGTTCGCGGCGTCGAGCACCACCGGCTTGTCCCCGACCACCGTCATCTGGAGGTCACCGGCGCCCTTGAGGTCAGACCAGGTGCTGGACTCCGACGACGTCACATCGCCATTCGCGTCCACGGCCGTCACTGTCACTACACCGGATTTGGGGTCTGCTGAATAGATCCGGTTGTCAGCTCCCACCGCTGAGACCAGGCCCTCCGAGCCCACCATCACCGGTTCGCTGGCTTCCCGGTCAAAACCGTTCACGGTGGAGGGTGACACCGCCCAGACCTTGCCCGAGGCCGGATCCGTCACCGAGATGACCTCGGAACCGAAGCTCACATCCGCTGCCCCCGGCAGCTGCTTGTCTCCGCCCAGGCGCATGTTTGCAGGAGAAACCTGGTTCAGGGTGGAGCCAGTCTTATCGTCCACAAAGACATTTCCGGCGTTCTGGAGGATATCGAACGTCGTACTGGCCGGGGTTACCGCACCGTCCAGGACACGGGACGGATAGTTCAACCTCCCCACGGCATTCTTCGACTTACTAACAACCCACACGCCGCCGTCGTTCAGGTCCACCTCTGTGGTCTTGAATCCCGGGTACAGCACTGCGCCGGTTATCAGCACCACCGCCGCCGCCCCGAAGGCAGTACCTGATATGAGTTTGTTGTGTCGCTTCTTCAGCCCAAGCTTCCCCAGCAGCGTTGTCACAGCGTCATTATTCCCTTGAAATCACTGCTGCCCTGACGGCAGCAACCTAGCCCCCGGCGCATGCCGAGGGCAGTGAAATTCCGCCACTCCCCCATAGAGACGCCGGAATAATCCTGAACGGCAGCTTACCCAGAGCCGCATCCGCCCGCGATGGGGAGCACTCCCCACCAGGCAAGATGGCGCCGTACGTCGACTATATCGTCATAGACCAACAACTGGATAAACCCCTGATCCGTTCAGGACCCCGAGGGGGCCGGCTCAGCCCGGGATCAGGGCAGCCTCAGTCCAGGATCAGGCCCTTACCGCGCCCCCGCGCCAGCCGGACAGGATGGATCTCACCAAAGCCGCGGACGTTTTCGGCGGGTTGTGGCAGCAGCACGAACCTTTCGTCCTGGTCCAGGGCGGTGGCAGTCATGGAGTCCACGAGGACAGTTCCCGGATCCGCGAGGGTGGTGAGCCGCGCCGCGAGATTTACTGTTGGGCCGTAGATGTCCCCGAGCCGGGACAGGATCCGGCCCCAGACCATGGCCACCCGCGCCTCCGGCAGGATCTCATCCTCGGTGAAGGCCTGCGCCAGGGCCAGGGAGATCTCTGCGCCTGCTGCGGGGGTTTCGGCTATGTAGAGCACTTCGTCGCCTACGGTTTTGACCAGCCGGCCGCCGCCTACGGAGATGATCTCCGCGCATTTGTTCTCGAAGCGCTGGACCAGCCGGGCGAGGGTTTTTTCGTTCATCCTCCGGGACAGGCTGGTGTAGGACACGAGGTCGGCGAAGCCCACGGCGCGCGCCAGGGGCAGGGGTGCGTCATCCTCATCACCTTCGCGGCCTTCTTCGCTGGCCTGCAGGCCCGCCTCGGCCCGGACGGCCAGCCGTTGGACGCCGGCGTTGAGCTGGCGCCGCCAGGAGTAAACCAGCATGTCCTCAAGGGCGTCCACCAGGGCCGGAAGTTCATTGACAAGCCTCTTGCGGGCCACAGCATCGCTGACACCCTGCTCGTGGACCATGTCCTCCACCAGGGCCTCAATCTGCCAGACCACCATGCGGTCCGTCATCTGGCCGATGGACCGGGTCACGGAAATCGCAGCCTCTTCGGTCAGCATTCCGGACCGGACCAGGTCAACCACAGTGGAGAGCGCGGCCTGGTCACGTTCGGTGAAGGCGACGTCCTCATCGCCGAAGTTCGGAAATCCGAGAGCGCGCCAGAGCTTGCGGGCCGAAAGGAGCGAGAGTCCCGCGCCGGCGGCAACTTCGCGGCGGCGGAGCTTCCGCTCGCCGCCCAGCAGCCGGGCTTCGAGGGCCTTGGCCGCCAGTCGTTCCGCTGAGAGCGTGCCGGTGGCCGGGTGCGCTGAGGCGGGGTGCGCTGAGGCGGGGTGCGCTGAGGCCGGGGGGGCTGACACCGGGTGGGATGAGTCAGCGGCTGGAGCCAGCGTGTCCGTCTGCTCCTGTTGGTCCTCATCGTTCATCTCGTCCACCTTCTCTCAACTCCCACGGCAAAGCTCCCCCGCTGTGGTCGGTCATGTCACCCGTCCCTGGTTCCCCGCGCTCCGGAAGCTCGTCGATGGCGTCCAGAACGAAGTCCCGGAACCGGACTGCTTCCGGCGCGTCCTGAAGGATGACAACGCCCTCGTATCCGGTCTCCAAGGATATATTCCCTGACCGCAATATGCGTTGCAGGACCGACTGGTGGACCGTGACGCCGCGCACGGCCGCCAGGTTCACCTGCTGGTCCCGCCGCCGCAGCATGCCGTACCGGGCAACCACCCTGCGGCTGGTGAGCGTATAGCGGGTGCCCTGCCACCGCAGCAGCCGTGGCAGGCAGTATGCCAACCATATCCACGCGGTGGCGAGCACGCACCCCGTGACCAGCCAAGGCGACCACGCCGCGGACACAGCAGGCACGAGGCGGGTGGCCTCACCGCGGATGATCCAGGCGCTGGCAAATGCAGCGGCAGCCGGGGCCGCAATGAAGGCGGCTGCTGCGCCAGCCAGTTTCCTCGGCTGCGGGCGCGTCGTAACGATGACCTGCTCGCCCGGAACGAGGTCTTTACGCATAACCGCCTTCGCCACCCTGGCCCGGCGGGGTCCAGGGGCGCAGGTGGACCACGTCACCGGCCGTGACAACATGTTCGCGCCCGTCACTGTCCACCACCAGGAGCGAGCCGTACTCATCAAGCCTGGAAGCACGCCCGATGATCTCGTGGTCGCCGGGCAGCTGCGCCCGCACCGGCTTGCCGATCGTCACCATCACTGCCTCCACCCGTTTGTGGAGCGATGGGCCGCCGGCCAGCCCGGCGGCGGGATCGCCGTCGGCGTTGCAGAAACTGCGGTAGAGGACTGCGAACTGGGAGAGGTAGTTCTTGAGCAGCAGGGTGCGGTCCACGGTGCGCGGCTGTTCCAGCGCCACGGACGTCGCTGTCGGGACCGGAAGGTCATCCGAACTGAGGGTGACGTTCAGGCCCGTGCCAAGGATCACCGGCGGCGCCGAACCGTCAACCATCGGACCCAGCTGGGCGAGAATCCCGGCGATCTTGCGCCCGCGGACCAGGACGTCATTGGGCCACTTCAGCTCGGCCGGTATGCCGGCGGTCTCCAACAGCATCTCCCGGAGCGCCAGGGCAGCCAGCAGCGACAGCCAGGAATAGCTGTGAGTGGGAAGGGGCCTGCCCTCGGCATTGGCGGGCCGCAGGACAACGGAGACGGACAACGAACTCAGGGGAGGCGCCTCCCAGCGCCGGTCCAGGCGTCCGCGGGCAGCCGTCTGGTATTCGGCGGTCAATACGGACAGGTCAGGCCACAATGCAGGTTCCACCGCCGCCGAGCGCAGGAGGTCTGCGTTGGTGGAGCCGGTAGAGTCCACGACAATAAGTTTGGAGATGCCGGTGGCAGTGAGAAAATCCTGATCCGCCAGGGCTCCGCGGTTCAACGGGGCCCCCTGGGCGTGCACGTCATCCATAGTTGAATCCTATCGACTCGGACCCGGGTGTCCGCTGACCAGCGGCGGCGCGACGCCGACAACCCAGGGCGACATCGACAACCCGGACTCGGCGATGCGGCCGCCGGAGAAGGCCTACAGGAAGATGTCCGGAACCAGCTCGTCCTCCGCAGCCCCAAGGCTGTAGGGACGGAAGTCCGTTACCCCGGCGGCCGCCAGTACCTGCTCGTCGGTATAGAAGTTTCCGGTGCCTGAACCGCCTTCATCAGGATTCCCGGCCAGGTTGCTGCCGGTGAGGACAGCGTGCGCAGCGTCCGCCATGATCTGCGGCCCGCGGGCGGCACGGACCATGTTCTGGCCGCCGGGCATGTTGCGGATGGCGGCTGTATCGATCAGGGTGCAGGGCCAGAGCGAATTCACGCTGACTCTGTCCCCCCTCAGCTCCTCGGCCAGCCCAAGGGTGGTCAGGCTCATCCCGTACTTGGCCATCGTGTACGCGAGGTGCCTCCCGGCCCACTTTGGATCCAGGTTCAGGGGCGGGGAGAGCGTCAGGATGTGGCCGTTGGGCGACTTGCGTAGTGCCGGCAGCGCCAGTTTCGACAGCAGGAACGTGCCCCTGACGTTGATGTCCTGCATGAGGTCGTAGCGCTTCATGTCCACGTCGTCGGTCTTGGACAGGTCAATGGCGGAGGCGTTGTTGACCACGATGTCGATGCCGCCGAAACGCTCGATGGCTGCGGCAACGGCGCCGGCAACGTCGTCGTCGTTGCGGACATCGCCCACCAGGGGCAGCGCCTGGCCGCCCGCCTTTTCCAGCTCTTCGGCAGCGCTGTAGACAGTCCCGGCGAGCTTGGCGTGCGGCTGGCCGGTCTTGGCCAGCAGGACAATGTTCGCGCCGTCACGTGCGGCCCTGGCGGCGATGGCCAGCCCGATGCCCCGGCTGCCGCCGGACATCAGAATGGTGCGGCCCTGAAGGGTACCGGCGGCCTGGTACGGCGCTGCAGCGGCACCCGAAGCATCGTTGCTTGAAGTCATGGGACAACTGTAGCCGAGTTATGTTACTGACGAGTAACTTAGGGCTGCCGGTTTGCGGCAACGTGGAAAATTGTAGGTTTTCTACAGCTGTCCCCGTCACGGGCCTCACTAGACTAGCCAGCAGGGTTCGTTTGTTGTGCGGAAGCTACTTAATTCCGCGCCGGCCGGACCGACCATGAACGCAGCGCTCTTTGTCAGAGCACTGCATTGCTAAGCGCCAATCTGCTACAGAGCCGGAGACACTTGATGAGCCACGATCTGACAACGACAGCGGGAAAGATAGCCGATTTCCGCGACCGCCAGGCCCGTGCAGAGCAGCCCTCCGGCCCCGAAGCCATCGAAAAGCAGCATGCGCGCGGCAAGAACACCGCCCGCGAGCGCATTGACCTCCTGCTCGACGAGGACTCGTTCGTGGAATTCGACGCTCTGGCCGTGCACCGCTCCACCGCCTTCGGGATGGACAATGAAGAAGCCCCTCGGCGATGGCCTGGTTTCGGGCTACGGCACGGTGGACGGCCGCCCGGTAGCCGTCTACAGCCAGGACTTCTCCGTTTACGGCGGTTCGCTGAGCCAGGTCAATGGCGAGAAGATCGTCAAGGTCCAGGAGTTCGCCCTGCGCAACGGCTGCCCGGTGGTGGGAATCCTCGACGGCGGCGGCGCCCGGATCCAGGAGGGCGTTGCCTCCCTGGCGATGTTCGCGGACATCTTCCGGAACAATGTCCACGCCTCGGGGGTGGTGCCGCAGATCTCGCTGATCATGGGTCCGTCCGCCGGCGGTGCGGCCTACTCCCCCGCGCTCACCGACTACGTGGTGATGGTGGACAAGACCTCCCACATGTTCATCACCGGCCCGGACGTCATCAAGGCCGTCACGGGCGAGGACGTGGACATGGAGACCCTGGGCGGCGCCCGCCAGCACAACGCCACCACGGGTACCTCAACGTACCTGGCATCTGATGAGTCCGATGCCATTGAGTTTGTCCGTGAACTGCTGGACTTCCTGCCTTCAAACAACCTCTCCGAGGCACCGGTGCTGGAGCACCAGCAGGAGCTGGACATCGACGGCGACGATCTGGCCCTGGACACGCTCATCCCGGATTCCGCCAATCAGCCCTACGACATGCGCACGGTCATTGAGCAGATCGTGGACGACGCCCACTTCCTGGAGATGCAGGCGCTGTACGCCCCGAACGTGATGATCGGCTATGGCCGGATCGAGGGCCACACCGTGGGGATCGTGGCCAACCAGCCGCTGCAGTTCGCCGGCACACTGGATATCGCCGCATCCGAAAAAGCCGCCCGCTTTGTCCGGCATTGTGATGCCTTCAACATCCCCATCATCACCCTGGTTGACGTTCCGGGGTTCCTGCCCGGCAAGGACCAGGAATTCCAGGGCATCATCCGCCGCGGCGCCAAGCTGCTGTACGCCTATGCCGAGGCGACGGTTCCAAAGCTGACCGTCATCACGCGGAAGGCCTACGGCGGCGCCTACATCGTGATGGGTTCGAAGAAGCTCGGTGCCGACCTGAACCTCGCCTGGCCCACCGCCCAGATCGGCGTGATGGGCGCCCAGGGCGCGGTCAACATCCTCTACAGGCGCGACCTCACTGCCGTGGCGGAGGCCGGCGGGGACGTCGAGGCCCGGCGGGCCGAGGTCATCCGGCAGTATGAAGAGGAGCTGCTGAACCCTTACCAGGCTGCCCAGCTGGGATACGTGGATGCAGTCATCGCCCCGTCAGAGACGAGGCCGCAGATCATCAAGGGACTCAGGGCGCTTCGGGACAAGCGGGCGAGCCTGCCCACCAAGAAGCACGGGAACATCCCGCTGTGACCGAGCCGACCAGTGACCCCGGGCAGCCGGCGGCACCACTGTTTTCCGTTGTCAAAGGGCAGCCGTCAGCGGAGGAGCTCGCGGCCCTTACCGCCGTCGTACTCTCCCTGGGAAGTACCGAAAGCGCGGAAACCCGGCAGCCGACGGTCCGCAGCTGGGTGCGGCGCCAACAGCTGAGGCTGGCGCCAACACCGGGACCCGGGGCGTGGAAGCGGAGCGGCGGCTAGCGGAACCGCCGCCGCCCCCCGGCCGGCCAAAGTTCAGTACAGCTTTCATCACCCGGTGGGCACGGTTAGTCTCGTGTGGTGACCATCCACACTGCACCTGCCGCCCGTCCGCACTCCGCCATCGACACCGTGGCTGATGATTACACAGACACGCTCATCCGCCTGAATCCCTCATTTGCCACCACCCTTGGCCTGCCGGGACACGAGACGGAGTACCCCGACTACTCCCCCGCCGGAATCGCGGAATTCGCTGACGCAGCGCGCGGTGCACTTGCCGCCCTCGACGGCCTGGAAGCCCAGGACGACGTCGATGCCGTCACGCTGGACGCGATGCGCGAGCGCCTGGGCCTGCAGCTGGAAATCCACGAATCCGGCTGGGACGAAGCGGAGCTGAACAACATCGCGTCACCGGCGCAGGACATCCGCGCGATCTTCGACCTCATGCCCGCCGCGACCGGGCAGCACTGGGAACACATCGCCGGACGCGCCCTCAATGTTCCGGCCGCCCTCGGTGGCTACATGGACTCCCTGCGGCACGCCCGCGATGCCGGACGCGTTTCGGCGGCACGGCAGGTCTCCATCGTCATCGAGCAGGCCACCAAGTACGCTGCCGCTGACGGCTTCTTCGCCAAGCTGGCCGCCGGAGCGAAGACTGCCGACGGACCGCTGGACGCGTCCTTGCAGGAAAGGCTCGACGCCGGTGCTGCCGCGGCCCGGAAGGCCTATGCGGAACTGGCTGATTTCCTCCGGACGGAGCTGCTGCCCGCAGCCCCGGAGAAGGACGCCGTGGGCCGGGAACGCTATGCCCTTGCCTCGCGCTCCTTCCTGGGGGCCACCGTTGACCTGGAAGAAACGTATGCCTGGGGAGTGCAAGAACTCGACCGGCTGATAGCGGAACAGGAACAGGTGGCCGACACCATCAAGGCCGGTGCCACTATTGCCGAAGCCAAGGAGATCCTCAACAACGATCCCGCACGGCAGCTCAAGGGCACCGACGCACTCCAGGCCTGGATGCAGGAGCTCTCGGACAAGGCCGTAGGCGAGCTCGCGGGAGTGCATTTCGAGATCCCGGACGTGATGAAGAAACTGGAGTGCCTGATCGCGCCCACGGACGAGGGAGGCATCTACTACACCGGCCCCTCCGATGACTTCAGCCGTCCCGGGAGGATGTGGTGGTCCGTTCCCGCCGGCGAGGACACCTTCACCACCTGGGCGGAAACAACCACCGTTTTCCATGAAGGCGTTCCCGGCCACCACCTCCAGGTGGCCACAGCAACCTACCGGCGGGAGCTCCTCAACAAGTGGCGCCGCAACGTCTGCTGGACGTCCGGCCACGGGGAGGGCTGGGCCCTGTATGCGGAAAAACTGATGCAGGAACTCGGGTACCTGTCCGACCCGGGCGACCATATGGGCATGCTGGACATGCAGCGCATGCGTGCGGCCCGGGTGGTCTTCGACATCGGCGTCCACCTCGAACTCGAGGTCCCTGAACGTTGGGGATCCGGACCCTGGACCCCTGACAAGGGTTACGGATTCCTGAAGGAGAATTTGCCTATCAGCGAGGGCCAGCTCAACTTCGAGTTCACCCGTTACCTCGGCTGGCCGGGACAGGCCCCCTCCTACAAGGTGGGCCAGCGGCTGTGGGAACAGATCCGCGCCGAACTCGAAACCAGGCCGGGCTTTGACCTCAAGGCCTTCCACACCAAAGCATTGAACATCGGCTCCGTGGGACTCGATACCCTACGGCGGGCGCTGCTCTCGTAGTCGCCCCCTTCGCCCGCGAGACATTTCCCACACCGATCACGGGAATAAGTAACAAAGGCCGCTGTCCGCCTTGGTTTTCCGGGGTTTTCCGGTTCCTGGCGCATCCTACCTCACGTAATATTTCTCAATGTACGTTCGCCATGGTATGCGGCGTGACTCTAGCGTATTCGGGTGAGCACTCAAACCCGCACCCCAGATTCCCGAGGAAAGACCGGCTTCCAGCTGCCCAAGTGGGCTGGCTCGTTCGGCTTCCAGATCATCGCCGCCCTCATCGTTGGGCTGGGCCTCGGCCTGCTGGCAAAATACACCGGCAGCACCAAGACCAGCCCCAACGGCCTGGGCGCCACCCTCCAGACCATTGGCTCCAGCTACGTCTCGTTGCTGCAGACGGCCGTGGTGCCGCTGATCTTCACCGCAGTGGTCAGTTCCATCTCCAACCTCCGCCAGGTGTCCAACGCCGCGAAGCTGGCCTGGAACACCCTGCTCTGGTTCGCCATCACCTCACTGATCGCCGTGCTGATCGGCATCGGACTTGGCGTGCTCCTGCAGCCCGGCGCCAATACCGGGATCACCGAGCAAGCCAAGTACGCCGGAAAGTCGGGTGACTGGTGGTCCTTCCTGACCGGGCTCTTCCCGAAGAACTTCCTGGGCCTGGGCGCCAGCACCACCATCACCGAAGGCGTTGCCACCACCTCCGTGAGCTTCAACGTGCTCCAGATCCTGGTGATCGCCATCGCCGTCGGTGTGGCCGCACTCAAGGTAGGCAAGGCGGCGGAGCCGTTCCTGAACCTCAACGCTTCAGCCCTCGCCGTCATCCAGAAGGTCCTGTGGTGGATCATCCGGATCGCACCGCTGGGCACTGTTGGCCTCATCGGCAATGCAGTGGCGGTCTACGGCTGGGACACCATCGGCTCGCTGGGCAAGTTCACCGTGGCCATCTATGCCGGCCTGGCCTTGGTTCTCTTCGTCGTCTACCCCGTGCTCGTCCGCGCCCACGGACTCTCCGTGAAGCAGTATTTCTCGGGCGTGTGGCCGGCCGTGCAGCTCGCCTTCGTGTCCCGCTCTTCGGTAGGCACCCTCCCCCTGACCCAGCGGGTCACTGAGCGCAGCCTTGGCGTCCCCCGCGCCTACGCATCCTTCGCCGTACCGCTCGGCGCCACCACCAAGATGGATGGCTGCGCCGCGATCTACCCGGCCGTCTCGGCAATCTTCGTGGCCCAGTTCTTCGGCATCCAGCTGGACTTCAGCCAGTACGTGCTCATTGCCCTGGTCTCGGTTCTGGGTTCGGCCGCCACGGCTGGTACCACCGGCGCCGTCGTGATGCTCACGCTGACCCTCTCCACGCTGGGACTGCCGCTGGCCGGCGTCGGACTCCTGCTGGCAATCGATCCGATCCTGGACATGGGCCGCACGGCGGTCAACGTCGCGGGCCAGGCATTGGTACCCACGCTCGTGGCCAAGCGCCAGGGCATCCTGGACGAGGCGCTGTACAACGCGCCCCGCAACGGCACCCCCTTTGTGGACGACGCCGACTCCGCCGCTGCCGATCCCTCCGCCTCCGCGGGCCCGGCGGCCGGCCGCGAACTGGCGGACGCCAAGGCGTAACTGCCGGCGCTGTCACTGCCGGCACTGTCACTGCCGGCACTGTAATTGCCGCCAGGGCGTCACAGGCAGGAAATTGGCGTCATTTTGAACTGCTCCCCGAAAGTTGGACTGAAAATTCAGTTCTGACTTTCGGGGAGCAGTTCCCATGTCCAGGCCCTTCTTGTGAGGCAACCCCACCCCGGTCGGGAATCGAGTACTACAGTGGATGTATGGCTCCCAGCCGCCATCCGCTCGACGACCTGCGCGAAACCATCGGCCATCTGGCCGATCAGCTCAGGCTGACCGGTTCAGAGCGCGTCGACGACCTGGTCGGCGATCTCATGGGTGCCAGGCCCGGGCCGGCCCGGCCGCTGTCCGAGGTGCAGGCCGAGCTCGACGCGCTGGTCGGACTGGAGACCGTGAAGGAACAGGTGCGGGCCCTCGTCGCACTGCTCCAGGTCCAGGCCCGCCGTAAGGCGCACGGCCTGCCGGAGGTGGCCACATCACAGCATCTGGTGTTCCTCGGAAACCCCGGCACGGGCAAGACCACCGTGGCGCGGCTCCTGGCTGAGATGTACCGCGCGGTCGGCCTGCTGCAGAAGGGCCATCTGGTCGAGGTCGATCGTTCGGGCCTGGTGGGGCAGTACGTCGGTGCGACGGCCATCAAGACGGACCGGGTGATTCGGCGTGCGCTGGACGGCGTCCTGTTCATCGACGAGGCCTACGCGCTGGCCCCGGAGGACGGCCGGATGGACTTTGGCCCCGAGGCGATCGAGGTCCTGCTCAAGCGGATGGAGGACCACCGCCACCGCCTTGTCGTGATTGTGGCCGGGTACCCGCGGCTGATGGAGTCCTTCTTGCTCTCGAACCCCGGACTGCGCTCCCGGTTCGCCCGCGAGATCACGTTCCCCGACTATTCCGTCGACGCACTCCAGACGATTTTCCACCAGATGCTTGCCCAGCACGAGTACACGCTGGAGCCGGGTGCCGACCAGATGCTGCGCCGCATCCTGGCCGGGCTCCACGCGGGCGAGGACTCCGGCAACGCACGGTTCGCCCGCACGCTGTTCGAGCAGGCGCTCAACCGCCAGGCGCTGCGGCTGTCGCTCAACGAGGAACAAAGCCTCGACGCGCTCGATCGTGAGGCCGTCATGACGCTCACCGCGGACGACATCGTCGAGGCCGCGCTGGCCTTGGGCGAGGAGCCGGAGCCGGAACCGAGGCCGGAACCGGAGCAGCCACGCTGGTGGCGCTGGCTCGCCTGACTGGATCCGCGGCGCCTGTCAGGCGATACCCGTCCCGCCCCGAGCGGGAAACATGAACCTGCTCCCCGTAAGTCAGAACTGAATTTCCAGTCCAACTTTCGGGGAGCAGTTCACCTCCGGGGATTTCTTTGTCGCCGAACGTCCGAGGGCGCTGTCCCCACGGGTATTAGCGGCCGCCGCCTCCAATCACACCGTTCTGGACGGCCTTGGTCACGGCGTCGGCTTCGGCCTGGGTCAGCTTGCCGTCCGTGACTGCCTTGTCCAGCCTGGTCTTGAGGGCCGCGGCCCGGTCCGCCTGTTCAGCCGTGCGCAGCTCGTCCAGCGCCGCAGTGACCTTGGCTTCATCAATGCCCAGCGACGCTGCGAGCGACTTCGCCAGTTCCGCCTGCCTGGCCGCGGGGTCCGGCCGCGTTCCGTTTGCCGGCGGAGTGGCTGGCGGAGTAGCGGGCTTATTGGCATCGCGGAACGCCTTGAGGGCGTCGGCGACCTTGCTCTCGTCGACCCCGAGTTTGGCAGCCAGGTCTGCTGCCTTCACCCCGCCGAAGCCTCCGCGGCCGCCGTGCCTGCCCCCGCCATCGGCCGGAGGAGTGCCGTCCGTCGAGGCGCTGGAGCTTGTACTTGGCGTAGGCGTAACCGTGGTGGTTGCGGAGGCGATACCTGCAACGCCGATGCCGGCGCCGAGGGCGAGGGCCGCGGCCGAAAGGCCAAGGGTGATTCTCTTGGTGCGTGACATAGCTTGTCTCCTGGATCCGCCGTGTGGGAACGGCATGAGTTGGTCCCTTCCGGGCTATTCCAAGTCTCCAGCGCCAGGTTTTCGCGGAGCTGTCGGGAACCTTTCATCTTCCTGTGAATGCCGGAAGCCGGTCTCAAACGACGACATAGATTAACTTGCGCTGAGTGCAAAATTGCACATAGTGTAGGTTCATGCCTTCCAGCTTGCCGGACACCGGCACTTCGCCTGCCCCGACCTCGCGGCGGGAAAAGAACAAGGCCGCCACCCGCCAGGCCATCACTGACGCGGCCATGGCCCTTCTCCGCAGCGAGGGCCCCGGAAACTTCACCGTGGAGGACATCGCGGAGGCGGCGGGGATCTCGCGGCGCACGTTTTTCAACTACTTCGGCAGCACCGATGCGGCGCTCGCCTCCGTGACCCACGGCTTCCTGGACAACGCCCTCCAGCAGTTCCGGCTGCGCCCGTCGGATGAACCCATCCTGGAATCCGCCCGCGCCGCGCTGATGGCATTGGCAGATCCCATGACTGTTGCCCCGATGGCCGAGCTGTTTACCCTCACCGAACAGAACCCGCAGCTGTCCCGTTCAGAACTGGAAGCCTGGGACCACTGCACCGAACAGATCATCACCGCCGCGCGGGAACGGGCCGCCGAGACTCCCGGCGTCGTGATCGATGAACTGTATCTGCGCGCCCTTGCAGGTTCGGTGATTTCCTGCGGCAAAGCAGCCATGGACGTGTGGTTCGCGCGCCGCGGCGCTGATCTGTCTCCGGCCTCACTCACCCTGCTCCGGCAACTGCTGATCGACGCCATCGGCCACCTTGGCTCCGGTTTCGATGGCCGTGAACGCTCCCAATCCACCCTCCTCGAAGATCGGCGCTGACATGGCCCTCTTGCTATACCGCCTTGGCAAGTTCTCGTACCGCCACCGCTGGCTGGTCATTTCCGCATGGCTGGCCGTCCTCGTGGGTGTCGCAGGCTCGGCCGCCGCATTCCACGGCACTTTGTCGAATAACTTCCAGATTCCTGGCACAGAGACCCAGCAGATGGCGGACAAGCTCAAGAAGGAGCTGCCCTCGTCCTCGGGCGGTTCCGCCAGCATCGTCTTTGAAGCCAACGATGCCCGGTTCAGCCAGGCCGGCAAGGACGCAGTGTCCGCCGTCCTGGCCAAGCTCAAAACCCTCCCGGACGTGCAGGGAACTGTTGATCCTTTCACCACCCAAGCCCAGCTGGACAAGGCCGCAGCCGACGTCGCCGCTGGTCAACAGCAGGCTGCGGACGCCAAGGCCCAACTCGACCAGTCCGCCTCGGAGTTGGCCGCCGGGAAGGCGCGGCTGGCAGCCGCGGAACAGCAGATGGCTGCTGCCGGCCTGCCGGCCGCCGCGATTGAGGCCCAGCTCGGCCAGCAGAAGGCCGCGGCCGCAGCAGGGCAGGCAAAACTCGACGCCGGCACCCGGGAACTTGCCGCCGGGAACGAAAAGCTGGAGCTCGGCAAGCGCCAACTCGATGCCTCACAGGGCCTGCGCTTCGTCTCCGAGGACGGCAAGGCAGCCATCGCGCAGGTCCAGTTCAAGACCTCCATCAACGGCCTCACCCCTGACATCCGCCGGGAAGTCCAAGACCTCGTCAAGGAGGTCTCCGCCGCGAATGTCACCGCCCTGCCCAGCAAGGAAATCAGCGAGGACATCTCCGAGCTCTTTGGCACCGCGGAGATCATCGGCATCGCCGTTGCCGCCCTGGTCCTGATCCTCATGCTCGGCACCTTCATCGCGGCCGGCCTTCCGCTGCTGATGGCCATCGTCGGAGTCGCCGCGGGTGTCGGCGGGACCATCGCCCTCAGCAGTGCCGTGGACATGAGTTCGATCTCCCCGATGCTGGCCCTGATGCTGGGCCTGGCCGTGGGCATCGATTACTCCCTGTTCATCGTCAACAGGCACCGCGGCCAGCTGCTCGCCGGCATGGACGCCGAGGAATCGGTGGCATTGGCCACAGGAACCTCGGGCAATGCCGTGCTTTTCGCCGGACTCACAGTCATCATCGCCCTTGCCGCACTGGTGGTCCCCGGCCTGCCGTTCCTGGCTGTGATGGGCCTGTCAGCCGCCGCCACGGTCGCTGTCGCAGTCGCCGTCGCGCTGACCCTGACACCTGCCGTGCTCTCCCTGGTAGGCCGGAAGCTCATCTCCAGGAGGGCCTGGGCCAGGGCCCAGGAGCACAACGCGGACCCCTCCCACGGCTACCAGGACAGTGCCAAGGAGGAGTACCGCAGCACCCACGGCTGGGGCGGCCTGGTCACGAACCATCCCTGGCTGGCCCTGCTGGCCGGCGTTGTCCTGCTCGGCGTCATGGCCCTCCCGGCGGGCCAGCTGCGGCTCGCACTGCCGGACGCCAGTTCCCAGCCGGTGGCCTCGCAGGCATTCCAGGCCTACGACGTGACCAGGCGGAGCTTCGGCGAGGGCATGACAGGGCCGATCATCGTCGTCGGTGACCTTCCGGAGGGCCTGAGCGAAGCCGAGGCGAAGGCGCGGCAGTTCGACGTCGCCGACATCCTGCGCGGGACGGAGAACGTTACCGCCGCCGTGCCGCTTGCCCTCAGCCAGGACCGCCGCACCGCGGTGTTCCAGGTCATTCCCAAGGAAGGCCCGGCGAGTGCCAGCACCGTCCGGGTGGTCTCCGAACTGCGCGCCGAGAAGCCGCGGATCCAGGACAGCACCGGCGTGAGCATCGGCCTTACCGGCCAGACCGCCGGCAACGTGGACGTCTCCACCAAGCTCGGCGATGCCCTGCCTCCGTATCTCGCGATCGTCGTCGGGCTGTCCCTGCTCCTGCTGCTGCTCGTGTTCCGGTCCATGTGGGTGCCGCTACTGGCAACCGGCGGCTTCCTGCTTTCGCTCGCCGCGTCCTTCGGCGCCGTCGTCGCGGTTTACCAGTGGGGCTGGCTTGGACCCGTTTTCGGCGTGGAAAACCCCGGCGCCGTGCTGAGCTTCCTGCCCATCATCCTGATCGGTGTGCTGTTCGGACTGGCCATGGACTACCAGGTGTTCATCACCTCCGGCATGCGTGAGTCCTATATGCATGGCGAAACGGCAAGGCACGCCGTGCGGACGGGCTTCAGCCACGCCGCCGCGGTGGTCACCGCGGCTGCGATCATCATGGTCAGCGTGTTCTCCGGCTTCATCTTCAGCCACTTGAACATGGTCCGGCCGCTAGGCTTCGCGATGGCCTTCGGTGTGCTGATCGACGCTTTCGTGGTCCGGATGACCATCGTTCCGGCAGTGATGTACCTGCTGGGCGGCAAAGCCTGGTGGCTGCCGGGGTGGCTGGAGCGGATCCTTCCGGACGTCGACGTTGAAGGCGCCAGGCTACGGCAGCCGGCACCCGTCAGTTCAGAGCAACGCGGGGTCACTTCGCGCCTATAAATCCGGTCCGCGTGGGCCATAAGTGACCCCGCGTTGTTCTGCCGGGGGTGAATTAGGCTGGAGCCGTGACCCGTCTTATTCTCGCCTCCCAGTCCCCCGCCCGCACCAAGCTCCTGGCAGACGCGGGCATCAGCCACTCCGTCCTGGTCTCGGACGTGGACGAGGATGCCGTCCAAGCCCGGTACGGCATCACGGATCCGCACGATACCGCGCTGCTGCTGGCACGGGCCAAGGCGGAGGCCGTGGCGGCCCTGCCGGAAGCGGAGGGTGCGCTGGTGCTCGGCTGCGACTCCGTCTTTGAGTTCGCCGGCGAGGCACACGGCAAGCCGTACACGGCAGGCGTCGCACGGGAACGGATCCTCAGGATGAGCGGAAACACCGGTGTACTGCATACCGGGCACTGGCTGGTGGACTGCCGTGACACAACGCCCGACGACGACACCACGGCCCCGGGGTCCGGCGCCACCCTCGGGGCAGTCGCCTCAGCCGAAGTCCACTTCACGGAGATCGAATCCGACGAAATAGACGCGTATATCGCCACCGGCGAGCCGCTGCACTGTGCCGGATCCTTCACAATCGACGGCCTGGGCGGTGCGTTCATCCGGAAGGTGGACGGCGACCCGCACGCCGTCGTCGGCCTGTCCATCTCCACGCTGCGCACTCTTCTGGCCCACGCAAACGTGCGCATCACGGAGCTTTGGCCTGCCCGGTAAATGAACCGATTTCGGGCCACTTGTAGCATCCCTACAAAGCCTTGGCCGTTTACACGCGGAATCCGCAAGTAATATCGGCCGAACCCACAAAATCGCGCTAGGCTCCCTCAAGGAAAGAAGGAGACACCTTGTCAGCAAATTTGGAGCAGTCCGCTAGTCCCGTGCAGTCGAACCTCACAAAGGTGCTGATCGCCAACCGTGGCGAAATCGCAGTGCGGATCATCCGTGCAGCACGTGATGAAGGCATTGCCTCCGTGGCTGTCTACGCGGATCCGGACCGGGACGCGCTGCATGTCCGCCTTGCTGACGAGGCCTACTCCCTGGGCGGCAACACCGCAGCCGAGTCCTACCTGGTCATGGACAAGATCATCGATGCGGCACGCCAGTCCGGCGCGGACGCGATCCACCCCGGCTATGGCTTCCTGGCTGAAAACGCCCAGTTCGCCGCCAAGGTTATCGAAGCCGGCATCACCTGGATCGGGCCCTCCCCCGATGCCATCTCTGCCCTCGGTGACAAGGTCCAGGCCCGGCACATCGCCGAGAAGGTGGGCGCACCGCAGGTCCCCGGCACCGCCGACCCCGTACAGTCCGCCGAGGAGATCCTCGAATTCGTCGACAAGTACGGGCTCCCGGTCGCCATCAAAGCTGCCTTCGGCGGTGGCGGCCGCGGCATCAAGGTGGCCCGCAGCCGCGAGGAAATCCCTGAACTGTTCGAATCCGCCGTGCGCGAGGCGACTGCTGCGTTCGGCCGCGGCGAGTGCTTCATCGAACGCTTCCTGGACGCGCCCCGGCACGTGGAAACCCAGTGCCTCGCCGACGCGTACGGCAACGTTGTGGTGGTCTCCACGCGCGACTGCTCGCTCCAGCGCCGCAACCAGAAGCTCGTCGAGGAGGCGCCGGCTCCGTTCCTCACCGAGGAACAGAACCGCCGGCTGTACGAGTCCTCCAAGGCCATCCTCAAGGAGGCCGGCTACCTGGGCGCAGGCACCTGCGAATTCCTGGTCGGCCAGGACGGCACCATCTCCTTCCTGGAGGTCAACACCAGGCTCCAGGTGGAGCACTGCGTGTCCGAGGAAGTCACAGGCATCGACCTGGTCCGCGAGCAGTTCCGCCTGGCCCGTGGCGAGAAGCTTGGCTACGACGATCCCGAGGTGCGCGGGCACTCGATCGAATTCCGTATCACCGGTGAGGACCCGGGCCGTAATTTCATGCCTGCACCAGGCACACTTCGTGTCCTGAAGAACCCGACCGGTCCCGGAATCCGCATCGACTCCGGCGTCGAGCAGGGTGACGTCATCAGCGGAAACTTCGACTCCATGCTGTCCAAGCTCATCGTGACCGGCGCCAGCCGGCGGCAGGCCCTTCAGCGCGCCCGCCGTGCCCTGGAGGAAATGGTCGTGGAGGGCATTCCCACGGTCATCCCCTTCGACCTCGACGTCGTCTCGAATCCCGCCTTCGCGCCGGAGGAGGGGCCGTTCACGATCCACACCCGGTGGATTGAAACCGAATACGTCAACAACCTTCCCGCCTGGATTCCGGACGGAGCCGGACAGGAAGCGGACGACGCCGGGTCCCGGCAGCGTGTAGTCGTTGAAGTCGGCGGCAAGCGCCTCGAGGTGGTACTGCCCGCATCCCTCGGCTCGCTCGGGTCCGGTTCCGGCGCCGCTGCAACGAAGTCCGGAAAGGCCAAAAAGCGCTCACGCTCGGGAGGTCCCGCGGCCGCAGCAACCGGTGACGCCCTCACCTCACCCATGCAGGGCACCATCGTGAAGGTGGCCGTCGCCGACGGCGATATCGTCTCCGAAGGCGACCTCGTGGTGGTGCTTGAGGCGATGAAGATGGAACAGCCACTCACCGCCCACCGCTCCGGTACCATCACCGGACTCAGCGCACAGGCCGGTGAGACGGTCTCGGCCGGCGCCGTCATCGCCACCATCGAAGACTAGCTAGCCCGGAGGGGGACCAATGCTCGCACCAAGTTTCACAGAAGAAGTAGACCGCTACCACCTGGCAGTTCCGGAAATCACCCGGGGAAATCCCGGCCCCGTCAAGGAACTGTATTCCCGGCTCGACGACGTCACACTTGCTAACCCGTTCGGCGGCATCGCCCGCGGCTGGGCGCAGGTTGAGGCCAGGCTCGACCAGGCGTCCCGGCACTATCACGAGGGCGAGATGCTTGGGTTCGACACCGTCACGTCCTACACTGCCCGCGACACGGCCTACCTCGTCGAGACCGAGCATTTCCGCGCCCGCCTGGATGGCGCCGCGGCCCCGGAGGAGTTCGCGCTCCGCGTGACCAGCATCTTCCGGCGCGAAGAGGGTTACTGGAAGCTGGTCCACCGGCACGCGGATCCGGCGGCGCAGCCGCAGTCGCGGCGGTCCCTGGCAGCAGCCGCCGCCGTCTGACCGCGGCTGCCGTTCCGGGTCCCTCAGGCCCCGCCCACTGGCACATCACCCGGGGGCGCAGGCAGACTTAGCCTGTGAAGCCTTTCCTGCTCCTGGCGTCCCGGGCCGAAGACACCGCCGCCGAGGATGAGTACGCCGCCTACCTGAGGTACGGCGGCCTGGCCCCGGCGCAGCTGCGGCGCATCAGGCTGGAGGCCGCTCCCCTGCCCGAGTTGAAGCTGTCTGACTATTCCGGGGTGATCGTTGGCGGCAGCCCCTTCACTTCCAGTGACCCCGACGAGCAGAAAAGCGCTGTCCAGCACCGGGTGGAAGGTGAGCTGTCCGGCCTGCTGGACCGCCTCGTGGCCGCTGACTTTCCGTTCCTGGGTGCCTGCTACGGCGTGGGCACGCTCGGCACCCACCAGGGCGCAGTCATCGACAGGACGTTCGGAGAACCGCTGGGCGGAGTGGAGATTGAACTGACGGAGGCCGGGCTCGCCGATCCGCTGCTGCGCGGCATGCCCCGCCGCTTCACCGCCTTCACCGGACACAAGGAGGCGTGCACGTCGCTGCCTGCCCACGCGGTGCTGCTGGCAACATCCAAGGCCTGTCCTGTCCAGATGTTCCGGATCAAGGAGAACCTGTATGCGACCCAGTTCCACCCAGAACTGGACGTGGAGGGCCTCGTGACCCGGATCGACATCTACCGCCATGCCGGGTATTTTCCGCCGGAGTCCGCCGAGGAACTCATGGAGAAGGCCCGGCAGTTCACGGTCACGGAGCCCACCAACATCCTGAAGAATTTCGTGGCCAAGTACGGCAGCTGAACGTCCTTCCCGGTTCGATACTGTGGCGGGATGGACGCGTGGAAGAACCTGGCTGAAGCCTACGACTCATCGTTCGGCCGGCTGTGCGCCGGAACGATAGACGCTCCACTGACTGTCCGGACCGGACTTTACAGGACCGGCCTTTACCGGCGGCACGGACGCAGCAATGCCCGCCGTGCTCCCTGAACACCAGGGAGCACGGCGGGCATTGCGGTCAGCGGGCTGGAACGTCAGGCGACGTTGTTCTCGTAGTCCAGGTCCCGGGTTTCCTTGCTCACGAACAGGGCGATGAGCGTCAGCACGGCCATGACGCTCAGATAGACGCCTACCAGCACGGGGCTGCCCTTGGCCGATTCCCACAGCCACACGGCGATGAAAGGTGCCACTGCCGCGCCCAGGATGCTGGACACGTTGTAGCTGACAGCGGATCCGGTGTACCGGACGTTGGTGGGAAACAGCTCGGGCAGCAGTGCACCCATGGGCCCGAACGTCAGACCCATCAGGGAGAAACCGATGATCAGCAGGGCCATGGTGCCGGCAAACCCGCCGCTGAACAGCGGGACGAAGAGCAAGCCGAAGGCAAAGATGCCCGCCGTCACGGCGATCAGCATCTTCCGGCGGCCGTACTTCTCCGCCAGGGGGCCCGAGACCAGGGTGAAGATACCGAAGAATACGACGCCGGCAATCAGCATCCAGAGGAAATCGTTGCGGGTGTAGCCCAGGCCCGGGACGAACGCCGCGGCGGCCGCCTCCGTCATCGGCTTGCCGGTCTTCTCGGCGGCTGCCTTGGCGGCGTCGAGGCTCGAGGCGCGGGTGCCGTAGGTCAGCGTGAACGTCGTCATCAGGTAGAAGAGCACATAGGTGGCGAGCATGATGAACGTGCCCAGGATGAGCTGGCGCCAGCTGGTCTTGAAGACCCGGCCAAGGGGCAGTTTGGCCACCTCGTTGGATTCGAGCACCTTGGTGAACGCCGGCGTTTCGATCAGCTTGAGGCGGACGTAGAGGCCGATGATGACCATGACGGCGCTGAGCAGGAACGGGATGCGCCAGCCCCAGTCCGCGAAGGCGTCGGCGGAGAGGGCATAGCTGAAGACCAGGAAGATCACGTTGGCGATGATGAAGCCGATGGGAGCGCCCAGCTGCGGGAACGTGCCGTAGATTGCCCTCTTGTTTGCGGGCGCGTTCTCGGTGGCCAGGAGGGCTGCGCCGCTCCATTCGCCGCCGAGGGCCAGGCCCTGGGCGAAGCGCATGACCACCAGCAGTGCCGGAGCCCAGAATCCCCAGCCGGGAACGAGGGCGGTGGGCAGGCAGCCGATCAGGAAGGTGGCAATACCCATGGTCAGCAGCGAGGCCACCAGCGTCCCCTTGCGGCCGAACTTGTCCCCGAAGTGGCCGAAGACGATGGAACCAAGGGGACGGGCAATGAAGGCGACGCCGAAGACGGCGAAGGAGCTCAGCAGCTGGGTGGTTTCATTCTGGCCCGGAAAGAACAGCCGGGGAAACACCAGGACGGCCGCGGTGGCGTAGACGTAGAAGTCGTAGAACTCGACGGTGGTGCCGATCAGGCTGGCAACAATCACGCGTCCGCGCGAGTTCACCGCCTTGGCGGAGCCTGGCTCCGCCGAGGTTTCAATGGATGACATGTATGTCCGCTTTCGTGAAGTCCGGCGGACACGCACTGCCGTGCCCGGGAACGATAGTTAGGGTTCAATATTAGTTCCGGCCGTCCAGTGAATGGACAAAAGGTCCGGCATGCGGACCAGTGCGCTCCGTCTCATTTTCGGTTCCTCACGCCGTCCCGGAGCCTCCGATAGGCAAATGTCACAGCGCGTTAACAAACAGCGACAGTCCGCGAAACGCGCCTTCTCTACCGTGGAAGGACAACAACCCCCAAAGGAGGTACACCGTGACTGTTGACCGCACCGCAGATGCCGGCGCCGGCAATTCCGTAGATCTTGCAGCCGAACCGTTGCACGGAAGCGTGTCAGAATCCGCCAGTGCCCGGCCGGGCTCAGCCCGTACAACCGATGCCCCCGCCCTTGAATTCCGCCCAGGCCGCTGGATCGCCAACTGGGACGCAGAGAACAAGGAGCAGTGGGAATCCGCCGGACGCTCCATCGCCCGCCGCAACCTGAACTGGTCCATCTTTGCCGAGTTCCTCGGCTTCGTGGTCTGGCAGCTCTGGTCCATCGTCGTGGTTCAGCTGCCCGGGGCCGGCTTCAAGTTCGACACGAACCAGATTTTCTGGCTGATCTCCATGCCGAGCCTGGTTGGCGCAACCCTCCGCATCCCATACACCTTCATGGTTCCGCGCTTCGGCGGACGGAACTGGACCATCGTGTCCGCCCTGCTCCTCCTGATCCCCTCCATCGGGCTGGCGCTCTGCGTCTCCAACCCGGGAACCCCGTTCGGCGTCATGCTGCTCGTGGCGGCCCTGGCCGGCTTCGGCGGCGGCAACTTCGCCAGCTCCATGGCCAACATCACCTTCTTCTACCCGGCCCGCGAGAAGGGCTGGGCCCTGGGCCTGAACGCCGCCGGCGGCAACATGGGTGCGGCCGTTTCACAGCTCGCCGTCCCCATCGCTATCACCCTGCTGGCCGCGGGCTCCGTCAACCTGCCCATGGCAGGCTGGATGTGGGTCCCCTTGATCCTGATCGCCGCTTTCGGCGCCTACAAGTACATGGACAACCTCTCCAGCGCCAAGGGGGATGTTGCCGGTTCGGTGGCTGCACTCAAAGAACCCCACCTGTGGATCATGGCCCTGCTGTACATCGGCACCTTCGGCTCCTTCATCGGCTTCGCCGGCGTGTTCCCCAAGCTCATCAAGGACTACTTCCCGGCGTTCTCCTCCATCGGAGTGGGCACCGTGGCGCTGTCCCTGGCCTTCCTGGGTCCGCTGGTCGGTTCCCTCGCCCGCCCCTACGGCGGACGGATGGCTGACCGCATGGGCGGCGCCCGCATGACCGTGGCAGCCTTCGCTTCCATGGCTGTCATCACCCTCACCATGATCTGGACCCTTCCGCTGAAGAACTTCTGGCTCTTCCTGGTCCTGTTCCTGATGCTCTTCACCGCCAGCGGCTTCGGCAACGGTGCAACGTACCGTATGATCCCCATCATCTTCGCCACCTCCAGCCGGGCAGCAAAGGCAGGTGCAAGCACCGTGGCCACCCAGCGGCTCGCTTCCTCGGCCCTCGGCCTGATCTCGGCGATCGGCGCCTACGGCGGCTTCGTCATCCCGCAGGTACTGAACGCCTCCAACACCGCCAGCGGATCCTACACTCCGGCGTTCTACGGTTTCGTCGGGGCCTACGTCCTGATGCTGGTTGTCTGCTGGGCCTTCTACATCCGCAACGCCAACCGAAATGCGATGGGACACGTCTAACATGACCAAAAGCGCCGACACGCACTGCCCTTACTGCGCCCTGCAGTGCGCCATGACGCTCAAGTCTCCAGCGGTTCTGACCCCGGCTTCCCAGCCGGGGTCAGTTCCCGTGCCGGCGGAACCCGCCGGAAAGAGCCCTGCCCTGAACGCGCCGCTCCTGGCGGCGCCTCTCACAGTCAGCGGGCGGGATTTCCCCACCAACCGCGGCGGCCTCTGCCGCAAGGGCTGGACCTCGGCCACCCTCCTGAACCACCCCGGCCGGGTCACCGAACCGCTCCTGAAGGGTCTGGACGGAATCCACCGGCCCATCGGCTGGGACCAGGCCCTGGCCCTGGTCACCACCGCAGTCAAGGACACCCGCGCGAAGTACGGGGCGGACGCCGTCGGAGTCTTCGGCGGCGGCGGCCTCACCAACGAAAAGGCCTACATGCTGGGCAAATTCGCCCGCCTGGCCCTGGGCACGTCCCGGATCGACTACAACGGCCGGTTCTGCATGTCCTCCGCTGCGGCCGCCGGGATGCGCGCCTTCGGCGTTGACCGCGGACTCCCCTTCCCGCTTGCGGACCTGGACAATGCCAGCACCATCATGATGCTCGGCTCCAATGTCGCAGAGACCATGCCTCCCTTTGTGCAGCACCTCAAGGGCGCCCGCGACGCCGGCGGGCTGATCATCGTCGATCCCCGCCGTTCCGCAACCGCCGCCTTCACGTCCGACGGCGGCGGCATCCACCTGCAGCCCCAGCCCGGCACGGACCTCACCCTCCTGCTGGGACTGTCCCACGTGGTGGTCCACGAAAACCTGGCCGACACCCGCTTCATCGAAGAGCGCACCTCCGGCTACGAGGCCGTGGTCCGCAGCGTGAACTCCTTCTGGCCCGAGCGGGTACAGTCCCTCACCGGTGTCCCCGCGGAGCTCATCCGCGAAGCCGCCAGGAGGCTGGCCGACGGCGCCCGCAAAGGCGGCAGCTACATCCTCACCGGCCGCGGCGTGGAGCAGCACGTGGACGGCACGGACACGGCCACCGCCGCCATCAACCTCAGCCTCCTGCTCGGCCTGCCCGGCTCGGGCCGCAGCGGCTACGGCACACTCACCGGCCAGGGCAACGGCCAGGGCGGCCGCGAACATGGCCAGAAGGCGGACCAGCTTCCGGGCTACCGCAAAATCACCGACCCCGCCGCCCGCGCCCACATGGCCGGCGTCTGGGGCGTCCCGGAAGAGACCATTCCCGGGCCCGGCCTGCCCGCCGTGCAGCTCCTGAAGTCGCTCGGCCAGCCCGACGGCGTCCGGTGCTTCCTCGTGCACGCCTCCAACATCGCGGTCGCCTCCCCCGACGCCAACTCCGTCATCGACGGGCTCCGCAGCCTGGACTTCCTGGTGGTCTGCGATTTCTTCATGTCCGAGACGGCAGCCGAGGCCGACCTCGTCCTGCCAGTGCTCCAATGGGCCGAGGAGGAAGGCACACTGACCAACCTTGAGGGCCGGGTCCTGCGCCGCCGTCGCGCCCTGCAGCCTCCGGCCGGTGCGCGCAGTGAGCTCTGGATCATGGCGCGGCTGGCGGAAGCCCTGGAGGCCCCGTCCACTTACAGCGAGGACCCGGAGACGGTGTTTGAGGAGCTGCGCCTCGCCTCAGCGGGCGGCCTGGCTGACTACTCGGGGATCGACTACGCGATGCTGGACCGCGGCGAAGCGGCCTACTGGCCGTACCCGGCCGGCAGCACCGGTACCCCCCGGCTCTTTCTGGACTCCTTTGCCCACGCCCACGGCAAGGCGGTGATGACACCGGTGACGCCCCGCCGCCGTCGGACTCCTGCCGCCAACCCCGACTCAGGCGCCACCACCATGACCCTCATCACCGGCCGCCTCATGGAGCACTACCAGTCCGGCGCGCAGACCCGGCGTGTGGCGGAGCTGCTTGCCACCCGGCCGGAGGCCACGCTGCAGATCCACCCCGCCGCCGCGGCGGGAGTGGGCATCACCGAGGGTTCCTTCGTATCGGTGGCCAACGAGCGCGGCGAGGTGGTCTGCCGGGCAGAGCTCAGCACTGCCATACGCCCCGAAACAGTCTTCCTGCCCTTCCACTTCCCTGAGCTCGAAAGCGCCAACCGCCTGACGGAAGCCGCCACGGACCCCATCTCCGGGATGCCCGAATTCAAGTTCAACAAGGTGTGGGTGCGGCTGGCCGCGAACCCAGTCCTGGATTCGCCCCGGAACAGCATTCTTCAGACGACGGAGGCCTCATGAGTGAGCAGATTGTCATTGTGGGCTTCGGCCCGGTTGCAGCACGCCTGATCGATGAGCTGATGCCGGCGGTCCGTGACGGCCAGGTCCGGCTGACGGTTGTCGGCGAGGAATCCGAGTCAGCCTACAACCGGGTCCTGGTCGCCGACCTTGGCGTGGGACGAACCACCGCGGAGGCGCTGGCCCTGTCTGACGCCGGCACACTGGCAGCCGACGGCGTAGACGTCCGGCTGGGGGTGCGGGTGCGCCGCGTGGACCGTGCGCGGCAGCAGGTAGTCCTGACCGACGGCTCGGCAGTCCGCTACGAACGCCTGGTCTTCGCCACCGGTTCGCGCCCTGTCATCCCCAACCTCACAGGCATCAACCCCGATCCCACGGCCCCGGTGCTTCCGGCCGGCGTCACTGCCCTCCGCGACCTCCGGGACGCCGCGGTACTCCGGCAGGCCGTCGACGGCGGCAAGCGCGTGGTGGTGCTGGGCGGCGGAGTGCTGGGGCTGGAGACAGCACTGGCTGCGGCCGAAGAAGGCGCCACCGTGACGGTGGTCCATAACGGCCCGCACCCGCTGGGCCGCAACATCGACCGCGGCGGCGGAGCGGTGCTCGCCGCCAGCCTGCGCCAGTGCGGCGTGCGGATGGCCGCCAACGCCCGGTCCACGGGGGTTGAGCATAACGCGCCCGACGGCGGGTTCTCGGCGTTGCTGCTGGACGACGGTTCGGCGATCGACGGCGATCTCCTGGTCATCTCCTGCGGGGTCCGCCCCCGGACCGAGCTCGCCGAGGGCTGCGGCCTCTCCACTGCCACCGGCATCCTGGTGGACCACCGGCTCCGGGCCCACCACGAGCCGCACATCTTCGCCATCGGTGACTGCGCCGAGGTCCGCTGCCCGGACGCGGCCTGCCCTGAATGCCGCACTGCCAAGGGCCCTTCCGGACTGGTGGGGCCGGGCTGGCGGCAGGCAGAATGGCTTGGCGAGTACCTCACCCTCCTGGCCACCGGAACGCAGGACGAGGCGGACGCCCTGCCGGCACTGCCGCAGGAACAGGCCGGCGTGATTGTGCTCAAGGCCCGAGGCCTGAACATGGCCGTGGCCGGGGACAACGCTGCTGAGCCGTGGGACGAGGAAGCCCTGACCGCTGGCGCCGTCAATGGACGGCCCCGGCTCCAGGTCGCCCAGTGGTCTGATCCCGAGCATGGCCGCTACGTGAAGATGACCACCCGCGGAGGAGTGCTGGAAGGACTCGTGTCCGTCGGTATGCCGCGCACCGCAGCCGAACTGGTGGGCCTGTTCGAACGCACCGCAGAACTGCCGGCTGACCGCTCTCTGCTGCTCCGCCTGGACGGGCCCGACCAGCTCGCCGCCGCACCTGCCGATCCGCAAGGCACCGTCTGCCGCTGCGCGGGAGTCAGCGGTGCCAGGATCCAGGGCGCGGTAGAGGAAGGCTGTTCCACCGTGGCCGAGGTCTCCAAGGCCACCCGGGCCGGCACCGGCTGCGGCGGCTGCCACGAGGACATCAAGGGCCTCATCGAAAAACACTTCCAGGCGGCTCCTGCCGCCTGACTAAGGTGGAGTTTCCGGTTTACGGGGACCATTCGTGCGGCTGTTCCCGGGCCCGCGGGAAAATGTTCCGAAGTTCCCCGACCTTCACTAGACTCACGGCACGGGCCTTTGTGCCCGTAGGTAGCAGACCTGGGCTGGGCAGTGTCATGGTTTGCACCACCTTGCAGCGTCTGCGACCTGGCAGAATGTCACTTCGAAAGATTGAGGCACGCGATGCGCAAGAAGTCATTACTATGCGCCGCCGTTTGTACGGCGGCATTATTCGGGTTGCAGGCAGGCCCTGCGTTGCTCAAGGGCAGGCGGAACGGGGACCCGATCACGCCAATTCGATTTGCTCGGGATGCCGTATCCCGAGGCATTCCAGCCGCCGGCTCCATAGCCGCCGGCCTGATGCACCACCTGTTGGCCCCCGGGTCTCGGGGCCAACCCCAGGCTTGCGTCGCCCCTAAGCGGGTGCCTTGGGAATCATGATCCACAGGGCAATGTAGACCAGTTCGCCGATCCCCACCACACCGAAGATCACGAAACCCAGCCTGACAAGGAACTTCGGCAGTCCGAACCTGGCTGCCAGGGCGGCGCACACGCCACCGATGATTTTTCCGCTGCGCGGCCGCTCAAGAACTGAAGTCATGCCGCAACCGTACGCCGATCAGCGGCCCGTGGCCACGCTTGCGGGCGGATGCATGCGCCGTCCCGGCTACAGGTGAACGTGCAGCCGCCGTGCCGCTTCGGAGATGGAACCGCTCAGTGACGGGTAAACCGTGAAGGTGCTGGCGACGTCGTCGACGTGCAATTTCTGCTTCACCGCGATGGAAATCGCGAAGATCAGCTCAGAGGCGTTCGGCCCCACCACCACGCCGCCAATCACGGTCCCCGAACCCTTCCGGGCGAAGATCTTAATGAAGCCGTCTTTGTTGTTGCGCATCTTGGCGCGGGCGTTGCTCTTGAGCGACAGCTTGATGATGTCACCCTGATACTTGCCGGACTGGATCTCAGCCTCGGAGACACCCACGGTAGCGATCTCGGGCGAGGTGAAGATGTTGGACGCCACCTGGTGCAGCTTGATGGGCGTCACGCTGTCACCGAGGTAGTGCGCGATGGCAATCCGCCCCTGCATTGCCGCGACTGAAGCCAGCGGAAGAACGCCGGTGCAGTCGCCCGCGGCGTAGATGTTCGGGGCAGTGGTGCGCGAAACGCCGTCGACCTTGATGTGGCCGCTCTCGGTGAGCGCGACCCCGGCCTCTTCCAGGCCGATGCCGGCAGTGTTGGGGATGGAGCCGACGCAGACCAGGCAGTGGCTGCCGGTGACCTTGGAGCCGTCGCTCAGCGTGACCACCACGCCGTCGTCGGTGCGCTCCACGGTCTGGGCGCGGGAGCGGGACAGGACGGTCACGCCCCTGCGCTTGAAGACCCCTTCCAGGACCTCAGCGGCATCCGTGTCGGAACCGGGCAGCACCTGGTCGCGGCTGGAAATGAGGGTGACCTTGGAGCCCAGGCCGTTATAGGCGGACGCGAATTCAGCACCGGTCACACCTGAACCCACCACGATGAGTTCCTCGGGGAGCTCGTCAAGGTTATAGATCTGGGCCCAGTTCAGGATCCGCTCGCCGTCCGGCCGGGCGGTGGGAAGTTCCCTCGGGTGGGCGCCGACGCTCAGCAGGATGGTGTCCGCTTCGACGGTTTCCGTCCCGTCGACGGTCAGCACCTCGATAGTGTGGCTGTCCACCAGCCGGCCGGAACCGATGAGGATGCGGACGTTCTGGTGTTCCAGGCCGGAGGTGATGTCCCTGGACTGCTGGCGGGCAAGCCCCAGCAGCCTGTCGTTGATGTGCTTGAGGTCCGCCCGCATCACCGGCACAAAGTCTCCGCCGTCGACGTCGAACTTCACTCCCAGCTCCCCCGCCTCCCCGACGCGGGTCATCAGGTCCGCCGTCGCGATCAGGGTCTTGGAAGGAACGACGTCGGTGAGGACTGCCGAGCCGCCCAGCCCGGCGCGTTCGATGATGGTGACCTGCGCTCCCAGGGAGGCAGCGACCATCGCGGCTTCGTAACCGCCCGGGCCACCTCCGAGAATTGCGAGCCGGGGTGAGCTGAAATCAGGATGCGTAGTCACAATCAACCATTCTCGCCTATCCGGGGCCGCACCACCAATAAACGTGCGCTCCCCCGGTACCGTTCCTGACGCTCCGGAACGGTAGCCGGCGCTGTGCACAACGGCAGCGGCACGATAGCTTGTACCAGTGAGTAATACAGACTTCCTGGCTACAGACCCCTTCGCTGCCGCGCGCGCCGCTGCCGACTACATCGCCGAGGAGACGGGCGTGGACAGCCATGACGTTGCCCTGGTCCTGGGTTCCGGCTGGGGTGAAGCCGCGGACCTGATCGGTGACACCACTGCCACACTCTCCGCGGACGAAGTCCCCGGCTTCCACGCCCCCGCGGTCGAGGGCCATGTGGGCACTATCCGCTCGGTCCTCACGAGGGAGGGCAAGCGCGCACTGGTGCTGGGTGCCCGCACCCATTTCTACGAAGGTAAGGGCGTGCGGGCCGTGGTGCACGGCGTGCGGACCGCGGCTGCAGCCGGTTGCAGGACCCTTGTCCTCACCAACGGGTGCGGGGGCCTGAATGAAAGCTGGGCTCCCGGCACTCCTGTCCTCATCAAAGATCACATTAACCTCACCGCTGCGTCACCGCTGGAAGGTGCCACTTTCGTTGACCTGACAGATCTTTACTCCTCGCGGATCCGCGGCCTGGCCCGGGAAGTAGATTCCTCGCTGGAAGAGGGCGTCTACGCGCAGTTCACAGGTCCCCACTACGAGACCCCCGCCGAGGTCCAGTACGCCAGGCGGATCGGCGCTGATCTGGTGGGCATGTCCACTGCACTGGAGGCCATCGCCGGGCGCCATGCGGGCATGGAGGTGTTCGGCATTTCACTGGTGACCAACCTGGCCGCCGGAATCAGCCCCGTACCGCTCAGCCATCACGAGGTCATCGAAGCAGGCCAGGCTGCGGGTCCGCGCATCTCCAAGCTGCTCGCGGAGATCATCGGCAGGCTTTAGCCCAACGCGGGGTCACTTAGCGCCCATCAGATGCCGTTCCAAAGGCCGTAAGTGACCCCGCGTTGGTCTAAGTGGCCCCGCTTTGTCTAGGCGCTGCGGGGCTCCTGCCGGCCCCTGGCTCCGGTGAGCTGCCTGACTGTTTCCTCACGGGCGTCCGGAAAACGGCGTTCGATGGACTGGGCAATCCCGGCGATGCTCTGCCGGGAAAGCTCGGTCCGCCACGTGACCTCGGCGTGGCGCATGGTCTGCGAAATGAGGCACGTGCGGGCGTAGTCTGCCTCCATGCCGCCCGGGGCGTCCTTGAGGATGCCCTCACAGCGGAAGGCGTCGTCGTTCCCTTCGATGGCCAGAACCACGTCCAGGACGGAAATCCGGTCCGGCCGCCGGGCGAGCTGGAAGCCTCCCCGAGGCCCCGAAACGGAAGCCAGGATCCCGGCCCGGACCAGGGCCTGCAGCTGTTTGTTCAGGTACGCCGCCGGAAGCCGGTAAAAAGCCGCCAGCCGGGCGCTGCTCACAGCCTCCCCTACAGGGGTCCAGGACATATTGACACAACTGTGCAATGCCCACTCCACACCCTGCCCCATCTTCATATCCTCGACATTACTTGTCCAGAAAAAATGGTGTCAAGGAACTGCCCCGCTTTTACACCGGTCAGGGCGGGTGTTCAGGGAGTGTTCAGGGAGCAATAACGATAGCGTTGTGCCCATGACCTCCTCCCATGCCGATTCCCTCCTGTTAAGCCAGGCCCGTGAATGGGCCGCCCAAGACCCGGATTCCGCGACCTCAGCCTCCCTCAAGGACCTGATACGACGCGCAGAGGACGGCGTCCCGGCCGCGCTGCAGGAATTGGATGACAGCTTCAACGGCACCCTGCAGTTCGGCACTGCCGGGCTCCGCGCAGCCCTGGGACCAGGCCCCAACCGGATGAACCGGGTGGTCGTGCGTCGCGCCGCGGCCGGGCTGGCGGCATTTCTGGGGGAAGCTGTCGGCGAGGCGGCCCCCGGAACACGGCCACGCGCCGTCGTCGGCTATGACGCCCGTTATAACTCGGACATCTTTGCCGAGGAAACCGCGGCAATCTTCACAGCCGCCGGGATCGATACCTTCCTGATGCCCGCCGCGCTGCCCACTCCGCTGCTCGCTTTTGCGGTGCGGGCGCTCGATTGCGACGGCGGCGTGATGGTCACCGCCAGCCACAATCCCCCGCAGGACAACGGCTACAAGGTCTACCTCGGCCGGAACGCCGTGGAGGAAAGCGGCAAGGGAGCGCAAATCGTGGCACCTTACGACTCCCGGATCGCCGCGAAAATCGACGCCGTGGGCCCGCTGGACGCCATCAGCCTGGCGGCCGGAGGCTGGACCGTCCTGGACCGGTCGATCGCAGCGGATTACCAGCGGGCGACGGCGGCGCTCGCCCTTCCCGGCGACTTCCCGGCGCGTGACCTGCGGATTGTCCTCACACCCATGCACGGCGTCGGCGGGGAAACCGCGGTGGCTGTCCTGAACGAAGCAGGCTTTGCCGATGTCACGCTGGTGGCGGAGCAGGCCGCCCCGGACCCTGATTTTCCCACGGTGAGTTTCCCTAACCCGGAGGAACCCGGCGCGCTGGACCTGGCACTGGAAACGGCCGCTCGGGTGGGCGCGGACATCGTCCTGGCCAACGATCCCGATGCGGACCGTGCGGCCGTGGCTGCCAAGGACCCTGACTCAGGTATGTGGCGCATGCTCCGCGGTGACGAGGTGGGGGCGCTCCTCGGGGCACACACTGTGGCGCGGCGGGCGGCCCGCGGCAAGGAAATCGCTGGCGGCGTGTTCGCCAATTCGATTGTTTCCTCCCGGCTGCTGTCGCGGATCGCGGCAGCGGCCGGCTACGCACACGAGGAAACGCTGACGGGGTTCAAGTGGATTTCCCGGGTGCCCGGGCTGGTCTACGGCTACGAGGAAGCCCTGGGTTACTGCGTTGCGCCAGAACTGGTCCGGGACAAGGACGGCATTTCAGCGGCCGTCCTCATTGCGGAACTGGCCGCCACAGCCAAGGCGGAGGGTAAAACCGTCTTCGACACCTTGGATGAGCTCTATCTGCGGCATGGCCTGCACGCCAGCGACCAGCTCAGCATCCGCGTGGCCAACCTCGGCCTGCTGGACGCCATGATGAACAGGCTCCGGGTCAGTCCGCCGGAGTCATTCGCTTCGTCCGCCGTCGAATCCTTCGTGGACCTTGCCGAGGGCAGCGATAATCTGCCGCCGACTGACGGGCTGCTTTATCTCACCAGGGACCTGACCCGGGTGATCATCCGGCCCAGCGGCACCGAGCCGAAGCTCAAGTGCTATCTGGAAGTGATCCGACCGGTGGAGTCGGCCGCCGAGCTCCCGGAGGCAAGGCAGGCAGCGCGCACCGCCCTGGACCAGGTGCTCGACGACGTCCGCGAGGCCCTGGGTCTCTAGCAGTTACAGTCTTTAGCCGCTAAATACACAGCAGTTACAGCTCGACTTCGATGTAGCCGTCGGAAATGCGGGTCTTGAACGTGTCCAGGCTCAGCCCGGCCGTCCCGAAGCATTCTCCGGTTTCCAGGTCGTAGACCTCTTTGTGCAAGGGAGAGGCAATGGTGGGACGGCTGCCGCGCGATCCGATGATGCCTCGGGCCATCACGTGGGCGCCGGTGGCCGGATCCTCCTGTGCCACCGCGTAAACCTCACCGGGACCGGTACGGAGGAGGGCCACCTGCCTGCCCCCGATCAGGGCTGCCTCGCCCCAGGCAAGCTCCAGCTCCTCCAGTGCGCAGACACGGTGCCAGCCGGTGGCGGTGCCGGTTGCCAGTTCCCCAAGTTCCAGTGTTGCCGTCATGTCGGCTCCTCTCCCTGTGCTTTCAAATGCCTGTGACTCAAAATCCTGTGGTTGCAAAACCCTGCATGCTTCATCGCTGCATGCTTAACAGGCCTTGACTGGCCATCTGTGTGGCCGTACTACCAAGCTAGGCCGGAGGTGTTTCGAGGGCATGCAGCGATTGTGTCCGGCGCGTAAAAGAGACCTCACCCATCCGGAAATGCGTTCGTGATGCAGAAGTTAAGTTCACGAAACAATTGGGAAACTGAAGCGAAACTGCACTTCCCTAGGCTGGATGCACAAGCTGCAGAGAACCGTCTGCGGCCTATGCGAAAGGCCCACAGTGACCGAACTGACTTCAAGCACAGAGACTCCGCGCCGCATCGTCGTCGCCGGCGGCGGCCCGGCGGCCCACCGTTTTGCGGATGCGATGCATGCCCGCGGCCTCGAAGGCTGGCACGTCACGGTCCTCACTGAGGAAACCCACCTCCCCTATGACCGCGTGGCCCTGAGCAAGGCTCTGACGGACATGGACTACGACCTCACCCTTGGCGAGGCGAACATGTGGGACCACGAGGCCCTGACCCTCAAGACCGGTGAGCGCGTCGTTAAGATCAACGCCGAAGCCAAGACGGTGGAAACCGCGGCCGGCAGCATCTTCGAATATGACCACCTCGTGGTTGCCACTGGTTCAAATGCCGCCAGGCTGCCGATCCCCGGCGCCGAGCACACACACGTGTACCGGACGCTCGAAGATGTCTGGGCCATCAACAAGGCCATTGCCGAACTCACGGAGAAGCTGGGCCGCAGGGTCAATGCCGTGACCATCGGCGGAGGCCTCCTCGGGCTTGAATCGGCAGCCGGCACGGAGCAGCTGGGCGCCAACCCGATCGTCATCGACGGTTCGCAGTGGCTGATGGCCACGCAGCTGGACGAAGGCGCCGGCCAGGCAATGGGCCGGCTCATCAAGGCCAAGGGCTTCGAAGTCCATGGCGGTGTCTTCCCGTCTGAAGTATTGTCCGACGACGACGGCCAGGTCACCGGTGTCCTCATGGCCGATGGCCGCGTCATCGACGCTGACATTGTTATCGTCGCGATCGGCGTCAGGCCGCGTGACGAACTCTTCCGAGCAGCTGAAGGCGAGGAACAGATTTTCTCCCTGGGCCAGCGCGGCGGCGTTGTCATCAACGAATACTGCGCCACCGAGGTGGACGGAATCTGGGCCATCGGAGAAGTGGCCAACTTCGGTGGCATGTGCCTTGGCCTGGTTGCCCCGGCCAATACCATGGCGGAGATCGTGGCTGACCGGCTCCACGGCGGCGAGGCCACGTTCCCGGGCTTCGACACCGCGACAAAGCTCAAGCTGTCCGGCGTCGACGTGGCCAGCTTCGGTGACGCGTTCGCCAAGACCGAGCACGCACTTGAAATTGTCTACGCCGACCCGGCCCGCGGCGTGTACCAGAAGATTGTCACCACGGACGATGCCAAGACCCTGCTGGGTGGCATCTTCGTCGGCGACGCGGCCCCTTACACCAGCCTGCGCCCGCTCCTGGGCCGCGAACTCTCAGCCGAACCCGGAGCGTACCTGACAGCCGCGGGCGGCGGAGACGCCCCGGACACTGACCTCCCGGACGACGCCACCCTGTGTTCCTGCAACAACGTGACCGCCGGAACCATCCGCGACACCATCAACGGCTGCGGCGCGTGCGACGGCAACGCTCCCGTCCGGGAACTCGGCGAGCTCAAGGGCTGCACCCGCGCCGGAACCAGCTGCGGTTCCTGCGTACCGATGCTGAAGAAGCTGCTCGAAGGCGAGCTGACCAAATCCGGCATCGAGGTCTCCAAGGCCCTCTGCGAACACATCGAGCTGTCCCGGCAGGAACTCTTCGACGCGATCCGTGTCCTGGAACTGACCTCCTTCGAAGAGATCATGGCCAAATACGGCACCGGCGCGGGCTGTGACATCTGCAAGCCGACCATCGCCTCCATCCTGGCGAGCCAGCACAACGCCTACGTCCTGGACGCCGGCCGCGGCGCGCTGCAGGACACCAACGACCGCGCCCTGGCCAACATGCAGAAGGACGGCACCTACTCGGTGGTTCCCCGCATCGCCGGCGGCGAGATCACCCCGAAGAAGCTCGGCGTCATCGCCGCTGTCGCGGAGAAGTACAACCTGTACACCAAGATCACCGGCGGCCAGCGCATCGACATGTTTGGAGCCCGGCTGGAACAGCTTCCGGAAATCTGGAAGGAACTGGTGGACGCCGGCTTCGAGTCAGGCCAGGCCTACGGCAAGAGCCTGCGCACGGTGAAGTCCTGCGTCGGTTCCACCTGGTGCCGGTTCGGAGTGCAGGACTCCGTGGCCATGGCGATCCAGCTGGAACTGCGCTACCGCGGCCTGCGCAGCCCGCACAAACTCAAGATGGGCGTTTCCGGCTGCGCCCGCGAATGCGCCGAGGCCCGCGGCAAGGACGTCGGCGTGATCGCCACCGCCGACGGCTGGAACCTTTATGTCGGTGGCAACGGCGGCGCCACCCCGGCGCACGCCCAGCTGCTGGCCAAGGACCTCGACGACGAAACCCTGCTGAAGTACATCGACCGCTATTTCATGTACTACATCCGCACCGCGGACCGCCTGCAGCGCACCGCTCGCTGGCAGGAGGAGCTCGACGGCGGCATCAAGCACGTCGAGGACGTCGTGGTGCACGACACCCTGGGCATCGCCGAGGAGCTTGAGGCCGCCATGGCCAAGCACGTTGACACGTACGTGGACGAGTGGGCCGACACCCTGAAGGATCCCGAGCGCCTGCGCCGGTTCCGCTCCTTCGTCAACGCCCCGGACCAGAAGGATGATTCCATCACCTTCGTCCCCGACGAGCGCGGCCAGTTCCGTCCCGCTACGCCAGAAGAGAAGGGGAAGGTCCTGATCGGAGCTTCCATCCCGGTGCGGCGCTCCGCTCCCGACCAGCTGGACGAGAACGAGGTATAAGCATGCAGCTCAGCATTGATCTCACCGGCCGCGAAGTCCTGGTCACGGGCTCGGACCATGCCGCCCGCCAGGCGGTCCGGCGCTACACTGCCGCCGGTGCCGTCGTCTTTCGACTCAGCACTCCGAAGGGTGCCGCGCATGACGGCCCGTTGCCCGAGCGCCCCTTCCTGGTGGCAGCGGTCGACGACGGCCAGCCCGGCTGGGAGGCCCTGCTGGAGCGGTGCCGTGAAACCGGCATTCCTGTTGCCAACGAGCCGGCAGCCGGCCCCGTTGGCCACGTCACCCTCGTCGGCGGCGGCCCGGGCACCACAGAACTGCTGACCGTGGCGGCCGTCAACGCGCTGCGCGATGCCGACGTCGTATTCTTCGACCGGCTGGCTCCCTGCCAGGAACTGCCGTCCCTGACCTCGGCCGAACTTGTGGATGTGGGCAAGAAGCCCGGCCACCACAAGGTCAGCCAGGGCGACATCGAAAAGCTCATGGTCCAGAGCGCCCTTGCCGGAAACAACGTGGTCCGGCTCAAGGGCGGAGACCCGTACGTCTTCGGCCGCGGCGGCGAGGAAGTTGCCTCCTGCGTCGCTGCCGGCGTGCCAGTCCGGGTGATATCCGGCGTAACCAGTGCCATCTCCGTCCCGGCGGCTGCCGGGATCCCCGTAACGCACCGTGAAGTCAGCCACATGTTCACCGTGGTCTCCGGGCACGCCCCGCTGACCGAGAAGGAGCTCGGCCACCTGGCGGGGCTCGGCGGCACGATCGTTGTCCTCATGGGCATCGGCACCCTGCACCATCTGGCATCCGGCCTGCGCCGGGCTGGAATGCGTGCGGACATGCCGATGGCTGTCGTTGAACGTGGCTACCGGCCCGGGCAGCGCACCACCATCGCTGACCTGGGCACCATCGCCTCCGCCGCCGCCGGCTGCAGCAACCCCGCTGTCCTGGTCATTGGCGAGGTGGTTCGGGTGGCTGAGGCCAACCGCGGGCATGCTGAGGCCGCCGCCGACCTGGACAGGCTGGCGGCCTCGCTGCTGGGTTCGTGAAAGGATTGACACCCATGAATGCACTTGCACCGGCTGAACCGCCGCAGCTCGAAGAGGCGCCGGGGCAGGAGGCATCAGACTCTCCGCTGGAAGGTTTCCGCATCGGAGTCACCTCGCACCGGCGCTCCCGGGACCTTATCGAGGCCCTGGAACGCCGCGGGGCGGAGGTCCTGCACGCCCCTGCGCTGAAGATCGCCCCCGTGCAGGAGGACATCCGCCTGATTGAGGACACCAGGGCAATCATCGCCGCCCGCCCGGACCTCTGCATCGCCACAACTGCCTACGGCATGCGCCGCTGGTGCGAGGCTGCCGATTCATTCGGCATCGGCGAGGAACTGCTGGAGACCCTTGGCGCCTGCCGGATGTTTGTCCGCGGGCCCAAAGCCCGTGGTGCCGTCCGCGCGGCGGGCCTTGCCGACGTCGGAATCAGCAGCGACGAAACCACCGCGACGCTGGTGGACATGCTGCTCGCCGAAGGCGTCCGCGGCAAGACCGTGGCCGTGCAGCTGCACGGCTACACGGACGTCCGCCAGCTGGAGCGCCTCAGGATGTCCGGTGCCACCGTCCTCACGGTTACCCCCTACCGTTGGGTGAAGCCCGACGGCGAGGACCGGCTGCCCCGGCTCATCGAGGCGGCATGCAGCGGCAACCTGGATGTGCTCACCTTCACGAGCGCTCCCGCCGTGGACGCCATGTGGAGTACCGCGCACGAAATGGGCGTCTACAAGCAGCTGATCGAGAGCCTCAAGACCACTGTCACCACCGCCGTGGTAGGTCCCGTCACCGCGCAGCCGCTGCTCGATGCCGGTGTGACGCCACTGATCCCGGAGCGGTTCCGGATGGGCGCGCTGATCCGGCTCGTCTGCGAGCACCTTGCCCTCAACCACGTCCGCCGCCTGGACACCAGGTCCGGCAACATCGAGCTGCGGGGCCGCAGCCTGAGGATCGACGGCCAGCCGGTGGAGCTGGCGCCCGCGCCGCTGTTGCTGCTGCGTGCCTTGCTCGGTGCTGGCGGGGCCGTACTTTCCCGCGAGTCCCTCTCCGACCTGCTGGAGCTCAGGGGTTCGGTCCATGCGCTGGACATGACTGTCAGCCGGCTCCGTTCCTCGCTGCCGGACGGCCGCCTGGTGGAGACGGTGGTTAAAAGGGGTTACCGGATCCGCGTCTAGCTGTATTCCTATCGCAACGGGCCAGCCTCGCACGCCCGTGTGTGACGTTTGCCGTTCGGATGAGATACAGGTCACGGGATCTGTTACCGGACGGTAAACGTTGGCGAACAAGGGCCGTAATGACGGCAACAGGCGGGAAACACCACGGAAAAAGCGGAGGCCTACGCTGGGGTTCATCAAGAACTTCCCGGCCCGTGCACTACACGGCCGCCAGCGAAAGGGCCAGCACATGTCCGCTCCGGCACCCTCTATTCCCTCCCCTGCTACCCGCATCGTCATCGCCGGCGCCGGCCCGGCCGCGCAGGCACTTGTCAGGCAGCTGGAGCTGGCACGCTTCAGGGGAAGCATCACGGTCCTGAGCAACAGGGACGACGCCTCGGAGGAACTCCTGGAACTGGCCGGTTTGCCCTGCGTGTCGGTCCGGTTCGGCCAGCCGGCGAGCTTCATCGACGCCGAAAGCCGAAGCGTCGCCACGGCGGATGGCATGGAATTCAGCTACGACCAGCTCGTGATTGCCACCGGCTCAGCGCCGGTGGCGGCCCCCGTCGAGGGGGCAGGCCGGTGCCTGAGCTACTCCACCATCGACGACGCCACCCGGATCGGGGAAGCGGTCAGGGAAGTCACCAGGAAACTTGGGCGGCGTCCCCTCGGGATCCTGGTGGGCACGGGCGCGGCCGCCGGGCAGGCAGAAGCAGTGCTCCGTGCCCGCGGCGTCCGGCCGATCCGCACCACCGTCCGGCCCGCCACGGTAGTCCCGTCTATTTCCGGATCAGGCCTGGCAGCGTCCGGCGTCGTCTTTGAGGACGGTAGCAGCATGAACGGGGATCTGGTGGTGCTGGCGGAGGAACGGGTTTCACGTGACGGACTTGCGGCAAGCGCCAGCCTGCGGACAGCGCCCAACGGCGGCATCGAAATTGGGCAGGACTTCCGGACCTCAGTCCCGGGTATCTGGGCCATCGGGGATGCAGCAGCCTTCGACGGCGTCCGGCTGGGACTGCTGGTGGCAGCGGCCTCCGCTGCCGGTGCCTGCGCCACCCAGCTGATGACTGCAGCCCCGGCCCGGCAGCCGGCGCAGGTTGCCGCCTGACAAGCAACGCGGGGTCACTTACGGCCCAATAATCCGTTCGGATTGGGCCGTAAGTGACCCCGCGTTGCCGCACCCTAGCCTCGCCAGCTCGGCCAGGGAACCCTGCAGGCGTGGGCCCGCGTTGCCGTTAGTCCTCGGAGTTTTGGCGGACTGCGCGTTGTGACAAGATGGTTCCCGAACCGAGTCAGGACGCGTGCCGGGCCCACAAGGCCCCTGGAGAGGAACATCATGAGCAACGAAGCCACTCCCGCCATGCAGCCTGCCGTCCGGACCCACCCCGTGCCCGGGAACATCGCTTCCTTCATTGACCACACTCTGCTGAAGCCGGAAGCCAGCGAGTCGGAGATCCTCAAGGTCTGCGCAGAAGCTGCCGAGTACCACTTCAAGTCGGTGTGCGTGAACCCCATCTGGGTCAAGACGGTTCACACGGCGCTCAAGGGAACGGGCGTACTGGCGTGTTCCGTGGTCGGCTTCCCACTGGGTGCGACGCCCACCGACGTGAAGGCCTTCGAGGCCCGCGGCGCCGTGCTGGACGGCGCAGATGAGATCGACATGGTCATTAATATCGCTGCTGCCCGGGCCGGGGACAAAGGGGCCCTTGTGGAGGACATCTCGGCAGTGGCGGAAGCCGTCCACGCGGGCGGAGCCATCCTAAAGGTCATTATCGAAACGGCGCTCCTTGATGAGGCCGGGAAAGTCCTCGCCTGCGAGGCGGCGGTGGAAGCCGGCGCCGACTTCGTCAAAACCTCCACCGGATTCAACGGGGGCGGCGCGACTGTCGAGGACGTGGCGCTCATGCGCCGGACCGTAGGCTCCGGCCTCGGGGTCAAGGCCTCCGGCGGTGTCCGGTCCCTGGCGGACGCTCAAGCTATGATTGCTGCAGGTGCAACACGTATTGGTGCCAGCTCCGGGATTGCCATTGTCAAGGGTGAACAGGGTTCATCCGCCTACTGACAGCAGCCCGGGCCGCCACAGTTTGAGCCCCCCGGGGCCGAGGAGGAACGAATGTCCAGCAAGACCACCACGACCGGCGCAACCCGCGTGCAGACCCCGGAGAACGAGAACAGTCTCGTGACGAGCATCGTCCTGTTTGTCGTCATGATGGCACTGTTCCTTGGCGCCATCTACTCGCTCTCCTTCCTCACCTTGGGCAACCCGTGGCCAATGGCGGCCTGCCTGATTCTCTTCGCCCTCGCCTTCTGGATCCCGCAGACCATTCTTGGCCGCTCCGATTCGGCCGGCGAGCACTAGGAACGAGCAGCAGGAACAAAAGCAAAAGCCAAAGGTCTGAGGCCCCGGTTAGTCCCGGGGCCTCAGACCTTTAAGTCCGATAACGCGACAAATCCGATAAATCGGTGTGCCGGTGCGGCTTCCGGTTCAGACCCGGCCGAGCAGGCTGCTGACCAAGGTGCTGCCGAGCGCAAGGGCGGACGGAAAAAGCGCCTTCGCCAGCGCCCACGCAGCCACAGCCATGCCCACCATGGCGTAGGCACTGACAGGAATCAGCACCAGCCACTCGCGCCGGGAGCCGGCCCTTCCCAGCAGCGGCAGGGAGAACGCACCGTTGGCTTTCCACACGTCATTGAACACTGGCAGTTTCCGCAGGAACTTCGGCGGCTTGATCACCAGTGGCCACAGCAGGGGCACTCCGCCGGTAGTGATCATGTCCCCGACGATGTGAACCGCCACTCCGGTCAGCATGGAGACCGGAAGCCAGGTCCACTGATCCGGGGCGAACCAGGTGACCAGTCCGGCCATGGTCAGGGCGAAGATCCAGTTGCTGAGGAAACCAGACTTGGGAAACAGCTTCAGCGCCTTGGCCGCAATGTTGATCATGAACATGCACAGCAGGCCCGCACCCACGGAGAGCAGGCCCCAGTCCGTATGGAGCTGGAACTGTCCTGCCATCATGGCGAGCAGCACAAAAAAGGCCGCCCCCAGCACTGAGTGGGTTCCCTGCCGGTGCCCTCCGCTCGCGTTCTCGATGCCCACCGCTATGGCGTTGGACAGCGGGGGCAAAGAATGCGCAACCGTGCTGGCACGATGGTCCCAGTCGCACACCAGGGCCGTTCCGGCCGTGGCCATCCCGCCGATCAGGATGCCGGTGGCGTCCAATGGGTACCAGCCCAGGGCGTAGGGCCCCGTCGACGCAACGGCTACCCACGCCGCGGCTCCCGACGCGGCGTGGTGTCCTCCCATCACCTCAATTCACCGAGGGGGCGACGGCAACTGGTGCGTCAGTGAAGATGTTGCGGATGACCCCGTGGGCCCACTCCAGGATTTCGGCGTCCTGCAGGTCCCGGCCGCCTATTTTCGCGGTCTTGGGTTTGGGGATCAGCACTGCATCGAGGGCGGGCTTGGACTGGGCGCCGGGGTACATGCGTGCCAGGCGCATGAGCTTGGATTCCGGGAGCTGCGCGGGAGAGAACTTGATGAAGTTTCCCTGCAGTGCGACGTCGGACAGGCCTGCCTCCCGGGCGTCGACCCGGAACCGTGCCACAGAGATCAGGTTCTGTGCCGGGAGGGGAGGCTCGCCGTAGCGGTCCACCAGCTCGGCCAGGACCTCGTCGATTCCTTCGTGGGTCAGGGCGGAGGCGAGCTTGCGGTAGGCCTCCAGGCGCAGACGCTCCCCCGGCACGTAATCGTGGGGCAGGTGGGCGTTCACGGGTAGCTCGATCTTCATTTCGGCGGCCTTTTCCTCGGCTTCGCCACGATAATCCGCCACGGCCTCACCCACCAGCCGGATGTACAGGTCGAAGCCGACGCCCTGGATGTGGCCCGACTGCTCGCCTCCCAGCAGGTTTCCCGCGCCGCGGATTTCGAGGTCCTTCATTGCCAGCTGCATGCCGGCACCGAGCTCGTTGTGGGTGGCCACGGCCTTGAGCCGCTCCAGTGCCACCTCGCCCAAGGGCTTTTCGGAGGGGTACAGGAAGTAGGCATAGGCGCGCTCCCGGCCGCGGCCCACCCGTCCGCGGAGCTGGTGGAGCTGGGACAGCCCGTATTTATCCGCGCCGTCCACGATCAAAGTGTTCGCATTGGAGATATCCAGCCCGGTTTCGATGATGGTGGTGCACACCAGCACATCAAAGCGCTTCTCCCAGAAGTCCACGATGATCTGCTCCAGCCGGCTTTCGGACATCTGCCCGTGGGCCACTTCCACCCGTGCCTCAGGGACCAGCTCACGGATCTTGGCCGCGGTCCGCTCAATGGTGGAAACCCTGTTATGGACGAAGAAGACCTGTCCTTCACGCATCAGTTCACGGCGGATCGCCGCTGAGGTCTGCTTGTCCGTGTACGGCCCGACGTAGGTGAGCACAGGATGCCGTTCCTCCGGCGGCGTGGCCAGTGTGGAGGTCTCGCGGATGCCGGTCAGCGACATCTCCAGGGTCCGGGGAATCGGCGTTGCGCTCATGGCGAGGACGTCCACGTTGGTGCGCATCTTCTTAAGCGCCTCCTTGTGCTCCACCCCGAAGCGCTGCTCCTCGTCCACGATCACCAGGCCGAGGTCCTTGAACTCAAAGTCCTTGGACAGCAGCCGGTGCGTGCCGATCACCACATCAACGGAACCGTTCTTCACCCCTTCCACGGTCTCCTTGGTTTCCTTCGTGCCCTGGAACCGGGAGAGCGGCTTCACCCGGAGCGGGAACCCGGAGAAACGCTCCGTGAACGTCTCATAGTGCTGCTGAGCCAGCAGGGTGGTGGGCACGAGGACCGCCACCTGCTTTCCGTCCTGCACGGCCTTGAATGCGGCCCGCACGGCAATCTCGGTCTTTCCATAACCGACGTCACCGGAGACCAGGCGGTCCATGGGGATTTCCCGCTCCATATCGGCCTTCACCTCGTTGATGGTGGTCAGCTGGTCCGGCGTTTCCACATACGGGAAGGCCTCCTCCAGTTCACGCTGCCACGGCGTGTCCGGCCCGAACGCGAATCCCCTGGATGCCATCCGGGCCGAGTACAGCCGGATCAGTTCACCGGCGATCTCCTTGACGGCCTTGCGTGCCTTGGATTTGGTGCTGGCCCAGTCGGAGCCGCCCATTTTGCTCAGCCCCGGCGTATCACCGCCCACGTACCGGGTCACCTGGTCCAGCTGGTCGGTAGGGACAAAAAGCCTGTCGCCCGGCGCTCCCCGCTTGGACGGCGCATACTCCAGGACCAGGTATTCGCGGACACCGTCTCCGCCACCGGCAACCTTGCGCTGGATCAGTTCGACGAACCGGCCGATGCCGTGCTGCTCATGCACCACGTGGTCGCCCGCAATGAGCTGCAGCGGGTCCACGGCGTTCCGCCGCTTGGACGGCATCCGTCGCATGTCCTTGGTGGACCCGGCGGAGGTCCTGCCGAGCAGGTCAGCTTCGGTCAGCAGCCCCAGTTTGAGGCTGTCCAGGACAAAACCGCGTCCGACGGCGGCGGTGGTGATCTCGATGATGCCCGCCTGCGGTTCATGCTCAAGGGTGTCCACCCGCGCGCAGGGAATGTCGGCGTCGTGGAACAGTTCCGCCAGCCGCTGCGCGGGCCCGGGGCCTTCGGTGGCTATCACGATGCGCCACTGGTCCCGCACGTGCGAGCCGATGAAGTCCATCATTTCAGCCACGTCGCCCTGGTAGCCGCGGGGTTCGCGGGCATGGAGGTTCAGGACGTCAGCCTCCGGGAGTAACTCCTCGTCCTGGGCCAGCGAGGTAATGGACCACCAGGAAACTTCATGCGCAAGTGAGGAACTCCGCGTCTCAGTCAGCGAGCGGAAGCTGGCCGAGTGGAGGGCGGCGGAGGCCTGGGAACTCAAATCCAGGGGCGCAGTGCCTCCATCCGAGGCGGTAGACCAGGCCGCTTCCAGGAATTCCTCGTTGGTGGCGGCAAGGTCGTGTGCGCGGGTACGGACTTTTTCGGGTTCGATCACCACGGAAATCGACCCCGCCGGGAGCTGCTCCACGAACGGGACCATCGAGTCCACCAGCACCGGAGCCAGCGATTCCATCCCTTCCACGGCAATGCCGCCGGCGATCTTTTCCAGCATGTCCGCCGCGGCGGGCAGCTGTGCCTTCAGCGTGGCAGCGCGGGACATGACCGACGGCGTGATCAGGATTTCGCGGCACGGCGGCGCGTGCAGTTCGGTGGGATGGTGGACGCCCGGCGCGGACAGCGAGCGCTGGTCGGCCACGGCGAACCAGCGCATCTGGTCCACCTCGTCGCCAAAGAAATCCACCCTGACAGGGTGGTCTTCAGTGGGCGGGAAGATGTCGAGGATACCGCCGCGGACGGCAAACTCGCCACGATGGGTGACCATGTCCACACGGGCGTACGCTGCGTCGGCCAGGCTCCGGACCACGTCCGAGAAGGAGACCTCCTGGCCTACCTTCAACGTGACGGGAACCAGGTCCCCGAGGCCGGCTACAATCGGCTGGACCACAGCGCGTACGGGCGCAACCACCACCCGCAGCGGGCCCGACGTCGAACTTTCCGGATGAGCCAGCCGGCGCAGGACGGACAGCCGCCGGCCCACCGTGTCCGAACGGGGCGAGAGCCGCTCGTGCGGGAGGGTTTCCCAGCTGGGGAATTCCGCCACCGAGTCGGCGGGCAGGTAGGCGCGGAGGGCTGCTGTCAGGTCTTCCGCTTCGCGTCCCGTGGCGGTGACGGCCAGGACCACTGCCGGTGTTCCGCCGTCGGGCTTCAGGCCCTCTGCCATTTCCGCCAGGAGCACGGCGCGGAGCCCCGCGGGCGCGCTGATCTGGTAGTCCTGCCCGCGGACGGCAAAACCCCTGGCTGCCTCGGCCTGGACGCGGGCGAACGTCACGTCGCCGGCAAGGACGCGGCGCAGGCCATCAAGGGACGGACCGTGCTGGGACTGGCCGTTGAGGCTCATGGCAGTAGCTCCTGTGGTGTTCATGGGGGTCGCAGGCAACACGAAAACCCGAAATCCGCAAAGAATTCCAGGTGTGTCCAGCCTACCCTTGCCGTCGTTGCGGAGGGGACGGTTGCGCCGCCGGCAGATGACGGGACTGCTAAAGCCGGTTCCAACAAGGCGCCGGCGTCCCCGTAGGATGTGGGGAGCAAAAAGCGTTCTGACCCCGAATCACTGGAGGATCCATGGCACTGAGTGCAACCACTACCCTTCCCCACGCCGTCGGCAGCGTGGCAGCTGTCTTCGCGAACGAGGATTTCCAGCGTCACACGAGTGAATACGTTGGTGGAACGCTGGAGTCCTTCGCGGTGTCCGGAGACACTGCCGGAGCTTTCACCACCACCTCCGTCCGGACCCTTCCCACCACCCGCCTACCGGAGATTGCACGCAAGTTTGTGGGCGAAAAGCTCACCGTTACGCAGGTAGAGAACTGGGATGCCCCTTCTGCCGACGGATCACGCCAGAGCAACATCACCCTCAAGATCTCGGGTGCCCCTCTCGACGTGACGGCTGTCCAGCGCCTGGTGGCGGAAAACGGAAGCACCCGGATTGAGCTGGAGGGCAACGTGACCTCGTCGGTGCCGTTCCTGGGCGGCAAGATCGCCGAGGCAGCGGAACCCATGGTGGCCAAGGCACTGAACATCCAGTCCCAGCAGGCCCAGGCCTGGCTCGAGAGCCACTAGGACATGCAGCTCCCGGTACACGCCGCCTTGATCCTGGTCATCGCCGGAGCCTGGTCCCTCGTGGTCTGGCCGCAGTTCCTGCGCCGCGTCATGAAGGACCCCAGGGCCCGGGACTCGGCGGGAGCGGCTACGAGATTCCTCACGGTGCATGTCGTTCTGGTGGGCGTCTCCATGGTACTGGGAGCTGCCACGGCTGTCATCGGCGTAATGGCCATGCTCGGCTAGACTGAAAACAGGTGCGCCGGGAAGTCTGGTCGGCAATGTATTTGTCGACCCCCTAATGTCCAGGAGCCTTCATGGCCAACCGCCCTGCCCGCCCCTTCCTCGCCGTCAAGGTCCTCAGCCGATCCAGTTACCCGGAGTACCTGCGGATCTCCCAGATCCTGCGGCTCGAGACGGTCGGCGGGGCCCTGCTCCTCGTGGCTACCGTGGCCGCGCTGATCTGGGCCAACTCACCGGCCGCGGAATCGTACTTCAGCCTCCGGGACGTGAAGCTGGGGTATGAGCCGTGGCACCTGAGCCTGTCGCTGGGCCACTGGGCCTCTGACGGACTGCTGGCCATCTTCTTCTTCATCGCCGGCCTGGAACTCAAACGCGAGTTTGTCGCGGGCGAGCTGCGCACATTTTCCAAGGCCGTGGTTCCGGTGGCTGCGGCGGTAGGCGGCGTAGCGGTTCCGGCCATCATCTATATCCTTTTCAACCTCGGCCAGGGGGCGGAGAGCCTGCGCGGGTGGGCGATCCCGACAGCCACGGACATCGCCTTTGCCTTGGCGGTACTGGCCGTCATCAACACCCACCTCCCGGCCGCACTCCGGACCTTCCTGCTGACGCTGGCCGTAGTGGATGACCTGCTCGCCATCGGCATAATCGCGTTCTTCTACTCGTCCGGGCTTCAGCCACTCCTGCTGCTGGCGGCTCTGATACCGCTGGGCCTGTTCACTCTGCTGGTCCAGAAACGGATCAGCAGCTGGTACCTGCTGCTCCCCCTGGCGGCGGCTACCTGGGCCTTGGTCCATGCCTCCGGAATCCACGCCACCGTTGCCGGCGTGCTGCTCGGCTTCGCTGTGCCGGTGCTGGTCTCGCGGAAACGCGGAGAAACGGCGGCCGGCATGGCCGAATCCCTGGAACACAGGCTACGCCCGCTCTCGGCGGGATTCGCCGTTCCGGTTTTCGCCTTCTTTTCGGCCGGCGTGGCCATCGGCGGACTCCAGGGCTTCCAGTCTGCGTTGGCAGACCCCGTGGCGCTTGGCATTGTGGCTGCCCTGGTGGCAGGGAAGACAATCGGCGTGTTCGGGACAACCTTCGTCCTGACCAAAACAACCAAGGCAAAACTGGACGAGGACCTCGCCTGGGTGGACGTTGCCGGCCTTGCCCTGCTGGCCGGCGTGGGCTTCACCGTCTCGCTGCTCATCTCCGAGCTGAGCTTCAGTTCAAATTCGGCCCACAACGACCACGCGAAGGTGGCTATACTCTCTGGCTCACTGCTGGCGGCCCTGCTGGCTACCGTTGTGCTCCGCCTGCGCAACCGGCATTACCGCACCGTACGGGAAGCCGAACGGAGGGACGCTGACGGCGACGGCGTTCCGGACCTCTTCGAGCACAAGTCCTGACCCCGCTCGTCCCCGGGCACGTGATGACGCGCCTGCCATCATGCTGCACCGGTTCCACATAGTCCCAGGGCCGCCCAGGCCTTTTATGCCGTCTGGTTCCGACTTATGCTGTCTGGTTCAAGGCGTCCTCGGCTGCAACCCAGGAGATCATGGCGCACTTAACCCGGGCAGCATAACGGGCCACTCCCTCAAAAGCCGCCGCATCGCCCAGGATTTCCGGATCCGCCTGGATCTTCCCGCGGGAGCGCAGGACCTCCCGGAAGCTCCGGATCACAGAGTGCAGTTCGGTGACTGACATCCCCTCGGCCATCTCGCTCAGGACAGAAGCCGAGGCCATGGAAATCGAGCAGCCCGCCCCGTCCCACGAGACCTGCGCCACCTTGTCCCCTTCCACCGCCACGCGGACAGTGACTTCGTCGCCGCACACGGGATTGAGTTGGTGCGACTGGCCCGTCGAGGCGCCTTCCGGGGCTGCTGTTTCGGACAGCCCGCTGCCGTGACGGGCTTTGGCATGGTCAAGGATGATCTGCTGATAAAGCTGGTCAAGGCTCATGTTCTTACTTTCGATGGTCCCGGTGCTATACGCGGAAGTAGCTTCGGACTCCAGCAACGGCGTCCAGGAACACATCAACGTCGTCGGTGGTGTTGTAGAGGTAGGCGCTCGCCCGTGTTGTCGCCGTGAGACCCAGGCGCCGGTGCAACGGCTGGGCGCAATGGTGCCCCACCCGGACGGCGATGCCCTGCGCATCCAGGAATTGGCCGACGTCGTGGGCGTGCACCCCGTCGACGTCGAACGCCGCCAGCCCGATCCTGTCCAGCCCCGCCGCGGGCCCCAGGACACGGATCCCGGGAATGCCCTCCAGCCCGGCCACCATCCGTTGCCCGAGCTGCGATTCCCAGCGATGCACGCGGTCAAGGCCGGTCTCGGTGAGGTAGTTGGCAGCCGCGGCCAGGGCAACTGCCTGGGAGATGCGCTGGGTGCCGGCCTCAAAGCGCTGCGGCGCGGGCAGGTACTCGGCCCGCTCCATGGTCACCGTGGTGATCATGGAACCGCCGGTGAGGAACGGCGGGAGGATGTCCAGAAACTCCTGCTTCCCGTACAGCACGCCGATGCCGGTGGGGGCCAGCATTTTGTGGCCGGAGAAGACGGCGAAGTCCACGTCCAGTTCGTTGACGGCGAGCGGAAGATGCGGAGCGGACTGGCAGGCGTCGAGCACGACGAGCGCGCCGGCGTTCCGGCCCAGTGCCACGAGTTCCTGCACCGGGTTGATGGTTCCCAGCACATTGGATGCATGGGTAAAAGCCAGTACTTTTGTCCGCTTGCCCAGGATGTCAGCGGCGGCGTCCATCCGCAGGGCGCCGGCATCGTCAACGGGGATGTAGCGAAGTGTGGCGCCGGTCCGGAAAGCGAGCTCCTGCCAGGGAATCAGGTTGGCATGGTGCTCCATTTCAGTGACGACAATCTGGTCACCCGGGCCGACTGCCAGGTCCTTCAGCCGGGCATCGCCCCGCCCCTGCGCGGCCCATAGACCCGCGTTGGACAAGGAGTAGCTGATGAGGTTCAGGCCTTCTGTGGCGTTGGATGTCCATACGGTCTCGGCATAGTCCGCCCCGATAAAGTCCGCCACCGTCTGCCGGGCATCTTCGAACGCCTCCGTGGCTTCCACGGCGAGGTAGTGTGCACCGCGGTGCACGGCCGCGTTCCGCTGCTCGTAGAACTCCTGCTCGGCCTCGATCACACTGAGCGGGTTCTGCGATGTGGCGCCGGAGTCGAGGTAGACCAGGGGGCGCCCGTTCACGAGCTGGTCCAGTACCGGAAAGTCATTCCGGATCCGCAGGACTTCAGCGTTATCCATGGCCGGCAATGCGCGTTTCAGGGTGGCAGGCGTTGATACTACAGCCAAAGCTAACTCCTTGAGATGCCAATGGATTGACACTCAATTGTCCCACAGCACGGCTGTGGCGGCGTCCCCGGAGGGAGCCGCCACAGCCGCTCCGGGCTTCAGCCGTCGGAGCTGAGGGCCGGCGACGGCTGGGGGGAGAGCCTCGGTCTCAGAAGACTCTGACGTCGCCGGCCCCGTCTTTACCCGGCCCTGGCGGACCGGAAGTTTGAATGCGAAGAGGCCTGTTATGTTCCGTTGGCTTCGGTCTGCGGCCTCACCCTCGCCGCTTCCTTCTGCACTCTCCTAGTAAAGCCCGTGCGGCGGGCGCGTACACGAGTAGGCGGTACTCGTCTTTGATGCCTAGGCACTACGGGGGTACTACTCCCCATACGCGCATTCGGGCTGCCACCACTTGGGGGTACCTGCAGGCCCTTGCGCCGGACGGCAGGCAGGACCTTGGCGGTGCTGTGGACAGCAGCGGGGGCAGCGGCCGCACTTCCTCTGTGCCCTCCGCCGAATTCGCGGTAAAGCAGGGGTACCAGCAGCCTGGACTGCCCCGCCGGGCAGCGTCGAGTGAGGGGCTTTGGACGGGGGTCCAGGGGTTGCGGAAGCTTACTTGGACGCCCTACTTCGCCAGCGCTTCTTCAGGCAGCCCTACTTCGGCAGCGCGGTGGAGAGCTCGTCGCGGCTCCGCACGCCGAGCTTGACGTAGGTTCGGTAAAGGTGGCCTTCCACGGTACGCACGGAGACCATCAGCCGCTGGGCGATTTCGCGGTCGGTCAGTCCCTGCAGTGCCAGTTCCACGATGTCCTGTTCACGGCGGGTCAGGTGGACAGCAGGTGCGGCGGCAATGAAGTGCCCCTCACGGAAGCGTTCACCCAATTCATGGTCGCATTTCTCCCGCAATGCCACTGCCTGCCTTGAGCGCCGGCGTTCGCCGGCCTGCTCGAGCAGCGTGCTTGCCTTGGCGTAGGCCTCCCTGGCCAGGTTGACGAATCCGGAAGCTTCCAGGTCGGCAGCCGAAATCATCAGGTCATCGGCGTCCTCTGACTCCCAGTTCCTGGCCAGTGTCTGCATGGCCGTCGCCCACCGGCCCTCCACGTCCTTCGCCAGGGAATGCACGAGGGAGATGACCGAGTGATCCCCCAGGTCCCAACAGATGGACAGGAATTCAAGCAGCGTTCCAGCCCTGGCCGATACTTCAGGGGTAGTGGCCAGGGTGTGGAGCGACGCCAGGCCTTTTCCATCCCGCGCAAGGTACTCCGAGGCCGCCGCGGCGTAGGCCGCTGCCAGCAGTTCGTAGGACGGTCCGTGACTGGAGTCCTTGTAATCCTGTTCCAGTCGTTTGGCCTGGGCGGAGTCTCCGAGCCTCGCCGCAACGTAGAAGCCCAGGGCCGAACCGAAGCGGAAAAGCTGCTGGGGGTCGTTGAGCCTGAGCGCTTCCACCGCCGGGAGGAGCATCTGGTAGGCGCGCTCGATCCGGCCCTGTCGCAGCAGTGAGTAGCCGCGCAGGATCTGGACGCTGCCGCCGAACGTGGCCGCTGCCTGCGCCTGCTCGGCGGTGTAGTTGGCCAGCTCCCGTTCGGCGGACTCCCACTCCCCCATGGACAGGTAGCCGGTCACAAGCCTGCCCAGCACGAATTCGTTGAAGAAGAACAACCCGTCCCGGAGCAGGGGAAGTTCGGAGGCTGCCAGAAGCGCGGCATCAAGCCCCTGGACGGACCGGCCGGCAGCCGACAGTGTGTGAGACAGCAAGGCCATGCCGACGGCGCGCAGGGCGTCGTCTGCGGGTCCTCCAGGGTTGGGGTTTCTCAGGTCCTGGACTTCAGTTCCGAGAGCTGCATGGTCACCCGCTGCTCCCAGTTCCAGCAGGTAAAGCATCCGGTCCTGCCAGGCCCTGGATTCCGCCCCGGCAGGACGGCTGTCAGTCCCGTCGGAAGCTGGACCCTGTGCCTGGACTGGGCTCTGAGTCTGCACTGTGCTCTGAGCCTGGGTGATGAGCCCGGCCCGGAGAAGGAGCTCCCGCGATTCCGCCGCGAGAGCTCCGAGCGATTTGCCGAGGGCCTGATGAGACGAGGCCCTGAGCATCAGAGCCTGGGCAGCGTCAGGCGTGTCCTTCAGCTGCAGCCAGGCTCCGTCCAGGATGGTGGCCGCTTTCTCGTAGTCGCCCTGGTTGAACAGGGCCCGTGCCTGGATTGCCCGGGCGTGCGGTGCCAGGTCGGGATCGTGCACCCTGGCGGCCATCGTCCTGGCGACCGTGTTGCGGAACCGGACTACGGCGGCGCGGGCTCCTTCGAGCAGGTCGGCGTCGTGCACACGCTGCCCGCATTCGAGCGCCCATTCCACAGCCCTCAGACGGCCTTCGGCAGTTACATGCGCTGCCTCGCCCTGGCCGCGGATCTTTTCCAGAAGCTGGAGGCTGCGTGAGACGGACACATTCTTCCTCAGCGCCTCGCCGATCAGGGTGTTCCACATCCGGAGCTCGGCGGGGTGGCCGGAGCTCTCAACGATCATCTGCTGGTCCAGAAGGGACCGGACGACGTCGGCTCCGCTGATGTCCTCGATAACTTTGCGGGTCACTGGTTCGGCCAGGGCAATCAGTTTCAGGGCATCCTGTTCCTCGGTGCGGCGCCTGAGCAGGTCCTTCGTGACAACGCCCGTGAGCCTTGCGCCGTCGGAGGGCAACGGTCCCAGCAGCACCCAGATGCCGTTCCGTTTGACCAGGACTCCCCGCTCGGCTGCGTCATGGAGCAGCGCGTCCAGGATCCGGGGATTGCCGCCGGAAGCGCTCCAGATAGTATCAACGGTGCCGGACGGAATTGTTCCATCAAGAATGTGGGAGAGCACTTCCTCGATCTGTTCCCGGTTCAGCGGCCGGAGATCCACCCGGTCCGCCAGGCCGTCGTACCAGAGCTGGGCCAGCGGTTGCGGCAGCCCGGGACGCGGCCTTCCGGCCGCGACCAAGCTGACCCAACCGGCCGAAATCATGTCCGCCACGATGCTCGCCGTTGCTTCATCAAGGTGGTGTGCGTCATCCACCATCAGCAGCAGTGGAGTGTCCTTGCCGGCCTTGAGCTTCTCGAAGTAGGTCCACACGGACCTCAGGACTGCTACCGGGGAAACCGAGTCCTCCGCAGACAGCTCAGCCGTGTAGGGGGCCAGGACACCAAAAGGGACCCCCGACAAGGAGGAGCTTCCGTGCATCTGGACGATGATCATTTCCGGTGAAAGTCGCTCGCTAATGGCTTCGGCCAGCGCGGACTTCCCGACGCCGGGCCCGGCCATCAGGAAGACGGCCTGGCTGGTGCGGCTGCGGATGATGTTACAGGTCCGGTCCAGCGGCTCCCGCCGTCCTGTAAGCAGCCGGGATGCCGGTCCTAGTTTCGGGCTGTGGCCGTTAGACGAGTCCAGTCAGATCACCCCTGGAAGTTACCCCGAGCTTGGTGAAGACCTGGTACAGATGGCCTTCGACGGTCCGGACCGAGACGCCCATCTCCAACGCGATGTCCCGGTTTGATGAGCCCCTGCCCGCAAGCCGTGCGATCTGGCGCTCCCTGCTGGTCAGGAGGGGACTGCCGCTGCTGGGCACGATCGGCAAACTGGCCACAGTGGCAGCAAGAACATCAAGCCGGGCCTGCGCTGTCCTGGCAGATACGGAGTCTCCGGCCTGGCGGGCGTAGTCCACTGCCAACGCCATGCACCTGGCCTCCACCGCATCCAGTTCCAGCGTCGCGGCCAGCTCCCCGCCGGCCAGGAGTGTCTTGGCGTCCTTGCTCCTGCTGCCCACAGCGATCAGGCGCGAGATTTCCGCGAGCGGGCCCTGACGGTGACCGGCCACGTCCTCCATCAGCCGGAAGTCGGCCTCGGTTCCGTTGACGGTGGCCCCGAGCAGGCTGATCCCGGCCAGGGTGTACCTCCCGGCCGCGATATTCTGCCGGGCAGACTCTTTCAGGCGGGCCGCGGAGTCGGCTTCACCCAGCCAGCGGCCGGCCATGTCCGCGCAGAATTCAATGATGCTGCGGGTCGGGAAGCTGCAGGGTCCGGCGGGCCTCCGGAGCTTCTCCAGATACTTGCGGGCCTGTCCGGCGTTGCCGATCTGCGCATAGGCCAGCGCAATGGCGGCATAGGCGGCATGAAGTGAGCTGTGGGCCGGCCGGAGCTCCAATTGCGCCGCTGCGGACAACAGGGAATCCAGGGCGGCCGCACCACGGCCCGAGTAGACGTAGGCAATTCCTGCTGACAGCTCAGCCGCGGCGCTGCGGTATGGAAGCCGGTGCGCTTCCCGGGTGCCGGGCGGATCCAGGAGGTCGATGCAGCGGCGCCATTGTCCTGCCATCAGCAGAACGAGGTAGGCCTCGGCAGCAAACCGCTCGCGCAGACCCACGATGTGGGCGGCGTCAGAGATTTGGCCTCCCAGCTGCCGCATCAGGCGCAGCGCGTCCATCTCACGTCCGGTCAGGGAAAGGGCGGTCATCAGAATCACGGAAGAGTTCATCCGGAACCAGGTGTCCGCGTTCCGGGCGGGATTCGCGGCCGCTTCGAGAGCTGGAATCATGGAGGAGAAGTCGCCGACGAAAGCCTTATACTCGAACTCGCTCAGGCTGATGCGATTCGCGGCGGCAGCGAGCGGGTCAGGCCAGCTGTCAGCCAAGCCTTGTTCAACTCCGAGCCTTCTCCTTGCTTCCTCAAGCAGGCCGGGGACCCGTTCGGTGTGCTCCGGCAGCCACACCATCACCTGTGACTTGGCAGCTACGACATGGGCGTATTCTTTCGCACTCAGGCTGTCCAGCTGCGGCCTGGAGATGTCGTCAAGGGCTGCCATCGCCTGGATGGGAAGGTCAAGCAGCAGGTAGGCAGCCGCCTTCTGCCGCTGGGCGGGCACCCACTGGGGGTCATCTCTTTTGAGCGCCTCGGCATAGGTGAGGGCGAGATGCGGGTCAAAGAGCTGGACCGCGGCCTCGGCTGCGGCCAAAGCCATGTCAGGGCTCAGCTCAGCTTCGCACTCATGCGTCCAGGCAGCGAAGGCCATCAGTTCGTCCACCGTCATGGCCGAGGGATCCGGCTCCACACCGCCCAGCAGCAGGTTCCGAAGCTCCCGCCGCCTGGCGATGCTTAGCCAGGAGCGGACCACGTCTCCAACGTACTTTTCCCGGAGCGATACCCACCGGCTGTCAGAACCGTCAATGTCGAGGAGACCGGCGTCCTCCATGTCTGCCACGATCCCCGCACCGTAAAGAGTGGTGAGCCTCGAGAGCTCCACGCTCCTGGCGCAGGACAGCATCTCAATGACTTCCCGGGTCTCCGGGGTCTTCCTCGCCCAGCGGGACCGGACGATATCGTCGAGGCTGGCCGCGCCGTCGAGCACCACCTTGTCGCGGAGGGTCCACACCGAATCCGCGAGCACCAGGTTCCCGGATTGCTGCTGTTCGGTCACGAGCGCCTTCAGCAACAGCGGATTTCCGCCCACGATGCTGTGGTAGGCGCTGACGAGGGAGGCGGAGACGCGGTGCCCGAGCAGGGACAGAAGTACCTGGCGGGTCTGGAGCTCGTTCAGGTTGTCCAGCCTGACCTCGGTCAGCCGGCGGTCCGTCAGGAGCCAGTGGAAATCCGCGGGCAGGTCACTGCTCTTGGGTGCCACCGCAACGATGCGCGCTGTGCCGGTGAGCAGGACGTTCAGGAGCACGCCGGCACTCATATCGTCGATGCTTCCGGCGGTGTCAAGGGTGATGATGCACTGACGTCCGGCGGCATCGCTCTTAATCAGGGACGTGATGCCGCGAAGAATCGCAGTAGGGGAACCCATATATGCCTGCGGAAGCCGCGCCAGCAGGAAGGCGAGGCACCCGTAAGGGGTTTTCTCGGCGGCGGGTCCCCCGCGCAGCTGCAAGCTCCAGACGTCGGGGCCAAGTTCAGAAACGGCGGTCCGGGCCAGGGATGACTTGCCGACGCCACGGCTGCCGGTGATGACGACACCGAGGGATTCCTTGCTGGTAAGAGCTATGCGGACGGCTTCGAGGTTGGCGCTTCGGGCAGGCACAGACCAACGCTGAAGCTCTGACGTGCCAGCGGTGTCCGTGTTTGACTCAACAGTATTGAGCATTGACCCACGTCCCCAGCTGAGTGGCTCGATTGACATGAACTTATCCCCTAGATCCCGCTATAACGGGATTAAGCCCCATCGCTCCCCCGCTTACGAAGAAGACTACCCCTTGGCACAGACACTAAAACAGGGCGGCCGGGTTTTAAGTTATTTTCCCTGGAGCTCCGACTTCACAGGATGGAACTTCTGCTGGGCCGCAGTCAGGCCGTCCCGGACCAGCATGTCGACGGCATCCGCGGCCTCATCCAGAAGGAACGGAAGGTCCTTCCGCTCGGCCGGGGAAAAATCACGCAGTACGTAATCGGCGGTATCCATCCGGCCGGGGGGCCGGCCCACTCCGACCCGCACCCTGAGATATTCCTTGGTGGCGAGTGCCTTGGAAATGTCCCGAAGCCCGTTGTGGCCGCCTTCTCCGCCTCCGGTCTTCAATTTCACCGTATTAAAAGGGATATCAATTTCATCGTGCACGGCCACGATGTGATCCGTCCCGATGCCATAGAAGTTGGCCAGGGCGGACACCGGGCCACCGGAGACGTTCATGTAGCTCATCGGTTTGGCCAGCACAACTCTGGGTCCGCCGATGCCCAGCCGTCCTTCAAGCACCTGTGCACGCGCTTTATGGGTTTTGAAACTGGCGCCCAGCCTGCCGGCGAGCTCATCGAGAACCATCTGGCCGACGTTGTGCCTGTTGCCTTTGTACTCTGCCCCGGGGTTTCCGAGGCCAACGATGAGCCAGGTGTCAGTCATGGGTTAATCCTAAGGTGGGCTGAAACGGCAGTGGCCGGACCCCGCCAAGGGTCCGGCCACTTAAGCCAAGGGGTGTGATTACTCGGCGGCGGCTTCGGCCGGGGCTTCAGCGCCTTCTTCAGCGGACTCGGTGGCCTCGGAGATGTTGACGACCAGCGCGTCGGCGTCGGCGAGCAGGATGGAGCCCTTCGGAAGGACCAGGTCGGAAGCGTGGATGTGCTGTCCGGCGGTGCGTCCTTCGATGTCGACCTCGATGGCGGTGGGCAGGTGCGTGGCCTCGGCTTCGAGGGAGATGACCGTGAGCTCCTGGTTGTAGACGTTGCCCGGGGCGAGTTCGCCGACAACGTGGACCGGGATGTCAACCGTGACCTTCTCGCCCTTGCGGACGGTCAGCAGGTCGATGTGCTCGATGATCTGCTTGATGGGGTCGCGCTGGATGTCCTTGACCAGGGCCAGGTGGTCCTCGCCGTTGACGTCCAGGGACAGCAGGGCGTTGGCCACACGGACGGCCAGGGTGGTGGACTTCGCCGGCAGGGTGATGTGGATGGGCTCGGCACCGTGGCCATAGATGACAGCCGGGATCTGGCCGGCGGCACGGGCACGGCGGGCGAAACCCTTGCCGAATTCGGTGCGGACTTCTGCTGCGAGCTTCTGCTCAGACATGTGTATCTCCTCGGAACTGGAACGGTGTTCAGCAAGGGCGGAGGTCTGTTTGCGACCTTCAACGCCGGACAGCCCTTGGGCGGCCCTTCACGAAGGGAGATTCAGACCCAGTCGATAACGGAGACCTGCAATCCGGTTTCCCGTGCAGACCGGTTTCCCGATGCTCTCCCTCGCCAAGGTATCGTCAAGTAGCTTACCAGCGCCCGGCCCGATTACTGAAAATGGGCCGACGGCGGGCAATGCATTCGCGGCAGGTCAGGCGTTGCCGTCGAACAGGCTGGTGACAGAGCCGTCGTCGAACACTTCACGGATGGCGCGCGCGATCAGCGGCGCGATGGACAGCACAGTCAGCTGACGGAACTGCTGCGAGGACGTAATGGGAAGAGTGTTGGTGACCACGACTTCCCGGGCGCCGGACTCAGCCAGGCGCTGCGCGGCAGGGTCGGAGAAGACCGCATGGGTGGCGGCGATGATGACGTCCTTGGCACCGGCATTCTTGAGGACCTGGACGGCCCCGGAGATGGTTCCGCCGGTGTCGATCATGTCATCGATCAGGACGCACGTGCGGCCTTCGATCTGACCCACCACGGTCTTGGAGACGGCCTGGTTGGGCACCGTCAGGTCCCTGCTCTTGTGCACAAATGCCAGCGGCGCGCCGCCCAGGCGTTCAGCCCACTGCTCTGCGACCCGGACCCGGCCGGTGTCCGGGGACACCACTGTAATGTTCTCGGCGTCCACCCGTGTGCGGATGTAATCGGCGAGGAGCGGGATGGCCATGAGGTGGTCCACCGGTCCGTCGAAGAAACCCTGGATCTGGGAGGTGTGCAGGTCCACGCTCATGATGCGGTCGGCACCCGCGGTCTTGTACAGGTCCGCCACCAGGCGCGCGGAAATCGGCTCGCGGCCGCGGCCCTTCTTGTCCTGGCGGGCGTAAGGATAGAACGGGGAAACCACGGTGATGCGCTTGGCTGAGGCCCGCTTCAGCGAATCGATCATGATCAGCTGTTCCATGAGGTGGTTGTTCAACGGCGCAGGGTGGGCCTGGATGACAAAGGCGTCAGTGCCCCGCACACTTTCGCCGGCGCGGACGTAGATCTCACCGTTTGCGAAATCATAGGCGTCAATGGGCAGCAGTTCTGTTCCGAGCTCCTTGGCGATTTCCCGCGCAAGTTCAGGGTGGGCCCGCCCGGCGGCGAGCACCAGCTTCTTCTCGCCGTGCGCCGTTATTTCGGTCATTATTGCTTGCCCTCTTCTGTAGGTGCGTGTTCTGTAGGTGCATGTTTAGGTGAGGAGTCTGAGGCGGCTGCCTGGGCCAATTCGGCCGAGCGGGTTCCGGGGCGGTGTGCAAGAACCCAGCCTTGGGCGTTGCGCTGGGCTACAACGGACAGTGCCAGGGCTCCGGGCGGGACGTCCTTGCGGATCACTGCGCCCGCGCCGCTGTAGGCGCCGTCCCCTACGGTGACCGGCGCGACAAACACTGTATTGGAACCTGTCCGGACGCCCGAGCCGATCACCGTGCGGTGCTTCTTCTCGCCGTCGTAATTGGCCGTGATGTTGCCGCAGCCGATGTTGGTGTCCTCGCCAATTTCGGCGTCGCCGGCGTAGCCCAGGTGGGAGAGTTTCGAGCCACGGCCGATGGTGACGTTCTTGGTTTCGTAGAACGCGCCGATCTTCCCTGTCGCGCCAAGGACGGTGCCGGGGCGGAGATACGTGAAAGGTCCGACGGCGGCTTCCGCCCCGATGACCGCGCCTGAACCGTGCGTGCGTGTCACTGTGGCGGCCTCCCCGACGCTGACGTCCGTCAGGGTTGTGTCAGGGCCGACAACGGCGTCCCTCGCCACAGTGGTTTTGCCGTGCAGCTGCGTGTTGGGCAGGATTCGGACGTCTTCCTCGAGGGACACGGTGCCGTCGATCCAGGTGGTGGCCGGATCGACCACGGTGACACCCGCGCGCATCCAGGCTTCCACGGTCCTGCGATTCAGTTCGGCTCCCAGGGCGGCCAGTTGCACGCGGTCGTTGGCGCCCTCGACCTGCCAGCGGTCCTGGGTGATGACGGCGGCGACCCGGCCGCCTGCCTGGCTCGCCAGCCCGAGGACGTCTGTCAGGTATTTTTCGCCTTGGGAATTGTCAGTGGTGACGTGGCTCAGCGCATCGCGGAGAAAACCCGCGTCGAATGCATAGATTCCGGAGTTGACTTCGCGAATGAGGTGTTCGGTCTCCGAGGCGTCCTTGTGTTCTTTGATGCCGGTCACTGAGCCGTCCTCGCCGCGGAGGATCCGGCCGTAGCCGGTGGCGTCATCGAGCCGGGCGGTCAGCACGGTGACCGCGTTGGCTTCCCGCTCGTGGGTGGCTACGAGTTCGGCCAGCAGGCCGCCGGTCAGCAGCGGAACATCGCCGTACGTCACCACGACGGTGCCGGTAAGGGTTTCTTTCGCATCCAGGGCCTGGAGGGCAACCTCTACTGCGCGTCCAGTGCCGGGAATCTCGTCCTGGTCCACGATGACAGCGTTGGGGTCCAGCTCGGCAACGTGGCCTGCCACGAGGTCTCGCTCATGACGGACCACGAGGGCCAGCTGTTTGGGGTTGATGCTGCGTGCCGCCAGCAGGGCGTGCCCGACCATGGAGAGCCCGCCGATCTCGTGGAGGATCTTGGGGATACGCGATTTCATCCGGGTACCGGCGCCTGCTGCCAGAACGATGACGGCGGCTGGGCCGGTAGTCTCGGGGATCACGTACGGCCTCTCGTTGCATGGTTGCGCATTGCGCCGGTCGCAGTGCCATCCGGACCAGCTGCCCGGCTCGGCACCGCATCCATCCTACTGGACGCTCATCGCACAGCAGTTCCGCCCATAGGATTCGAACCTATACTCCACGGCTCCAAAGGCCGGGGTGCTGCCGTTACACCAGGGCGGACCATGCCACCGGCGCAAGGCCCGGGCACAAGTACTTATTTTGCCATGGGTTCAGGGCGGGACGCGACACAGAGGGAATCGGACCACGTCAGCCGCCTGCAGCCGCCTGCAAATCAGTAGGGCATGATGGAAATGTGAGCAACAACGTTCCCCGGACCCGGATGACAGGCATGCAGCGCCGCAGCCAGCTGATCGACGTGGGACGCGGCCTCTTCGCCGTCCGTGGGATGGACGGCACCACCATCGAGGAAATCGCCGCCTGCGCCGGCGTCTCCAAACCCGTGATTTACGAACATTTCGGTTCGAAGGAAGGCCTCTACACGCAAGTGGTGGACTTCGAGTTCCGGATCCTGCTCGACTCCATCAACGCCGCCCTTGCCGAAGAGGCCAAGCCACGCGTCCTCGTGGAACGCGCCGCCCTGGCGCTGCTCACCTACATTGAGGACCGAACTGACGGCTTCCGGATCCTGATGCGTGACGCCCCTCCCTCGCAGCCGGAAGGCGCCTTCTCCACACTGCTTTCGCACGTCACTGCCCGCGTGGAGCACATCCTGTCGGACGAGTTCCAACGGCGCGGGTTCAGTGCACAGGACGGCGCCATGTACGCCCAGATGCTGGTCGGCATGGTGGCGATGACGGGCCAGTGGTGGCAAGACAGCCGCCTTCCTGACAAGCACACTGTCGCGGCGCACCTCGTGAACCTTGCATGGAACGGCCTGACCGGCCTCAAAAAGGATCCGGAGCTCAAGAGCGAGACCTAGGTCGTACCGTGCTCACGTCCGCGGCGCAGCGGCCCTTCGCCGTCGTCCGTGCTCACCTAAGCGGCGCAGCCGCCCTTCGCCGTCGTCCGTGCTCACCTAAGCGGCGCAGTGGCCCTTCGCCGTCGCTTAGACACGACGCATAGGTGACGCTCCTTCGCTGAGCGACCTCCACGCCACGATGCGCCGCGATGCGCGACTACGCGAAGGTCCCCCGCACCGCTAATGCCGGAGGTTCCGTTCGGAGGTCGGCCGCACCGCACCCTCACCCCCAACCTGTCGAAGGTTCCGCACGGGTTGCCTGCTGTTTCACGACGGCAAGGTGACATTCCCCGCCGGAGGCGGTCCTTCGGAAAGGAGCGCATCGCAGGGCATCGGGACGTGGAGGTCGCCCAGCGACCGGAGCGTCCCATTTGCCCTGTGTCTAAGCGACGGCGAAGGGCCGGCTCCGGCACCCAGCCGGACCCCGCCACGCTGTTAAACTTACTCGCCGAGGACTTCCAGGGCTTCGAGCCATTCGAGTTCCAGGGCTTCGCGTTCGCCGGCGAGGTCCTTGAGTTTCTTGTTCTGCTCCGCCAGCGCGTCAAAGTCGCTGTCAGCGGTGCTTTTCACCATCTGGTCGTGGACCTTCTTTTCCTGCTGTTCAAGTTTGCCCAGCTGGCGTTCGATCCGGTTCTTCGCCTTGCGGGCGTCACGCTTTTCGGCTTCGGAAGCTCCTGACGCCGCGGGTGCGGAGCTGCCGCTGGAACCAGTGACGGGGTTTCCCCCGCCGGTGATGGTGGAACCCGCGAGCGCGGATTCGCGCAGCTCCAGGTACTGGTCCACGCCGCCGGGCAGGCCGCGGATCTTGCCGTCGCCGAGGAGTGCCATCTGGTGGTCGGTCACGCGCTCCAGCAGGTATCGGTCGTGGCTGACCACTACGAGTGTTCCGGGCCAGCCGTCGAGGACGTCTTCGACGGCGGCAAGGGTGTCGGTGTCGAGGTCGTTGGTGGGCTCATCGAGCATCAGTACATTGGGTTCGCCCACAAGCAGGCGGAGCAGCTGGAGGCGACGGCGCTCACCGCCGGAGAGGTCCTTGACCGGGGTCCACTGCTTCTCGTTGGTAAAGCCAAGCTGCTCCACGAGCTGGCCCGCTGTGAACTCCTTGCCGCCAACATTGAAGGAGCGTTTCTCGCGCTCGATGACCTCGATAACGCGCAGGTCGGAGACGTCGTCGAGCTCTTTGACTTCCTGGGTGAGCACGGCGGTGACCACTGTCTTGCCGCGCTTGACCTTGCCGGAGCTGGGCTGGATCTCGCCGTTCAGGAGCTTCAGCAGGGTGGTCTTGCCGGCGCCATTGACGCCCACCAGGCCCAGCCTTTCCCCGGGGGCAAGGCGCAGGGTGATGTTGTCAAACAGCTTCTGCCCGGGCTCGCCGCCGAGGAAGTCAAGCGAGACGTTCTCGAGGTCCAGGACGTCCTTCCCGAGCCGGGCGGTGGCCATCTTGCTCAGCGCAGTGGAGTCGCGTGGTTCCGGGACGTCGGCGATCAGGGCGTTGGCGGCCTCAATGCGGAACTTCGGTTTGGCGGTACGGGCCGGAGCGCCCCGGCGAAGCCAAGCGAGCTCCTTCTTGACAAGCTGCTGGCGCTTGCTTTCGGTGACCGATGCGGCCCGGTCGCGTTCGGCGCGTGCCAGCACGTAGGCGGCGTAACCGCCGTCGAATGGGTCCATGATGCCGTCGTGGATTTCCCAGGTTTTGGTGCAGACTTCGTCGAGGAACCAGCGGTCGTGGGTGACCACAAGGAACGCACCCTGGTTGGCCCGCCAGCGGGTCTTCAGGTGCCGGGACAGCCAGGCGACGCCTTCGACGTCGAGGTGGTTGGTGGGCTCATCGAGCATGATCACGTCATGGTCCTCGATCAGCAGCTTGGCCAGGGCAACCCGGCGCTTCTGGCCACCGGAAAGGGCATGGACGTTCGCGTGCCAGTCGACGTCGGACACCAGGCCGCCCATGACTTCGCGGATCTGCGGGTTTCGGGCCCATTCGTAGTCGGCCTGGTCCCCCACAATCGCGGCACCCACCGTTAGGTCACCGTCGAGCACGTCACTCTGGTCCAGGTACCCGACGTTGACGTCACCGCGCTTGGTCACCCTGCCGGAATCCGGGGTGGAGCGCAGGGACAGCAGCCGCATCAGGGTTGACTTGCCGTCACCGTTCCGGCCAACCATGCCGATCCGGTCACCCTCCTCCAGTCCGAGGGTAATGCCGTCCAGGACGGTGCGCGTTGCGTACGAGACGGTGAGGTTCTCGCCGCCAAGAAGGTGTGCCAAGGGGACTGCTTTCTGCTGCTGAAAATGTGCCGGGGTTCTTAAAGGAGGGTATCGGAGATGATGCGGGCGCCATGCACTGGCCCGTGGACAGCGATGGCTGTCAGCCCGTAGTGCTCCAGGTCCGCGGCAAGGCTCTCGGCGGCCGCGGGGCTGTGCGTCAGCAGTGCCACTGTTGGCCCTGAGCCGGAGACGATGCCTGCAATGGCCCCGTGGGATTCGCCGATTCCCAGCGTATCCCGAAGTGCGGGCGCCAGTTCAATGGATGCCCGCTGGAGGTCGTTCACCAGGACGCGGCTGAGCGCATCGGCGTCCCCGCTCCGCAGCGCCTTCAGGATCTTTGGATCCACTGCTTCTGGCTCGGCTGCATCCACACCTTCGGCGTCGCGGAGCCGGTCGAGGGTGCGATAGACCTCGGGCGTCGGCAGCCCGTAGTCGGCGGCCACCAGCACCCAGTCAGTCTGAGCCTTCACCAGGGCGGGTGAGAGTTCGTCGCCCAGTCCGAGGCCGACGGCGGTCCCGCCAAGCAGGGAAAAGGGGACGTCAGCGCCCAGCTCAGCGGCCAGGTGCGCCAGCTCGTCCCGGGAGAGCCCGCTGTTCCAGAGCGCGTCGCAGGCTAATAGCGTTGCAGCGGCATCCGCCGAGCCTCCGCCCATGCCGCCGGCCACGGGAACGCGCTTGGTGATCTCCAGGTGGACGCCGGTCGGATGCTCCGACACATCAGCCATGATCGCTGCGGCCTTGTACGCAAGGTTTGTTTCATCCAGCGGGATGTCAACACCGTCCAGGTCAAGGGTGCTGTCCCCGCTGATGCTGATGGTAATGCCGGGCACCTCCGTGCTGGTAGCGGCCACTTCCTCGTAGAGGGACACGGCCAGGTAGACACTGGCTACGGAGTGGTATCCGTCGGGGCGCACGGGGCCCACATCCAGGGAGACGTTGACCTTGCCGGGCGCCTTCACGCGAACTGTCCGCGCCGCAAAGCGGCCCGCCCGCGCGTTCATGCCGTCGCCTGACGGGCTTCGGCGATGCGGGCGAAGGCCGCTATGTCAATGACTTCACCCCGGGCCGTAGGATCAACCCCTGCTGCAAGCAGGCAGCGTTCGGCCTCGGCGGCGCTGCCGGCCCATCCGGCAAGGGCTGCTCTCAGGGTCTTGCGGCGCTGGGCGAATGCAGCGTCAATCACGGCGAACACCTGCTCGCGGGTGGCTGTAGTCACCGGCGGTTCCCGCCTGGTAAAGGACACGAGCCCGGAATGGATTTTGGGTGCCGGCCAGAAGACGTTCATACCGATCACGCCGGCCTTGCGCATGCTGCTGTACCACGCTGCCTTCACGGAGGGCACCCCATACGTCTTGGACCCGGGTCCCGCCGCAAGCCTGTCCGCCACCTCGTCCTGGACCATCACCAGCCCGTGCCGGAGACTCGGGAAATGCTGGAGCAGGTGCAGCACAACAGGTACTGCCACGTTGTAAGGGAGGTTGGCCACGATCGCCGTGGGCTCCACGGGCAGCTCGGTCACTTTCATGGCGTCGGCCTGGACCAGGTGGAAATCCGCTGCGGCATCCGGCCGCCATTCATTGACTGTTTGGGGCAGTTTGGCCGCCAGGACCGGATCGATTTCGACGGCAACCACCGCCTTGGCTGCATCGAGCAGCCCTAGAGTGAGCGAACCGAGGCCGGGCCCCACTTCCAGGACTGTCTCATCGGGGCCGATGTTGGCGACTGAAACAATCCTGCGGATGGTATTGCCGTCGATGACGAAGTTCTGACCCAGCATTTTGGTAGGACGGATTCCAATTTCCTCGGCCAGCCGGCGAATGTCGGATGCACCGAAGAGGGGTGCGGGCGCGGCGGAGTTCGGTTCAGTCACCTAGGTATCCTATCCCGCCTGCTTTGACCGCCGGGCGCGCGTTAAAAGCAGCGGCCGGACCCGGAAATCCCGGAATCCGGCCGTTCAGCCTCTCATCATTGCCCCTCCGCGCCGCGGTCAGCCGCCGCGGAAAGGCGATTGGGCTAATTAGCTGCTGGCAGCCCAGCCGCAGCCCCACGGCTGCAGTCCGCGCTGGGCATACACACGGTTTGCGATGTCGATCTGCTGGGCCTTGGTGGCAAGGCTGGCGTTCGGGGCGTAGGCGCCGCCTCCTGAGCCGATCCAGGTCCTGATATCAAACTGCAGCCCGCCGTAGTAGCCGTTGCCGGAGTTGATAGCCCAGTTTCCACCTGATTCGCACTGGGCGATCTTGTCCCACATCGCCTCGTTCATCATGGCCGGAGCGGCAGCACCAGTGTTGGCTGGGGCGGCCTCGGCGACAGGCTTTGCCTTCGTGCCCACGGTGACCTGTTCCGTCACAGGCTGGACGGAAACCGTCTCGGCCACCAGGGTCCGTGAAGCTTCCCGTCCGTCCACCAGCACCAGCTTGAAGGTCCGGTCCACTTTGCCGGGCGTCCCGGCCTGGGTCACCTTCTTGTCGCCCTTGAACAGGTCGCCGCTTTCGGTGGCCAGAGTCTCGAACGGGACGTCATCGGTGCTGGCGGCAGTCTGGCCAGTGTCCACCCGGGACACTTTGACCACCATGTTGTTGACGACGTCGGCGTTCCCTGGCTGGGAGCTGCGGTCGTTCGGGCCGAGTGTCACTCCGGCATCCTCGAGCACCTGGGCCACGGTTGCCGCCGTAGTGGTGGTCGTGGATGCTTTGCCGTCGGCAACGACACTGACGGTTTTCGGTGTCGAGATGGAAACGAACGATCCATCCACTGCCAGCGGCGCGTCCTTCGGGACGGAGACGGAGGAAGCGCTGGCCACGCCGAGTTCGGTCACGAGGCCGGCCACATCCGGGGCCGTGGTACTGACAGTCTTTTCCGAGCCGTCAAGGCTGACCGTCACGGCCTTGGCCATGTTGACGTTGATGACTGTTCCGTTCTCCACTGTGGCGTCCACCGACGGCGATACGCGGTCGGCGGGCTTCAGGTCCAGCTTGGCACTCTTCACCACTTGGCCCACAGTGCCGCCGAATGTCTGGACCGAAGCCACTTTCCCGTCGACGTTGAGCGTGATGGTTTTGTTATTTCCGACGAAGGCAACGAGTCCAACAACCAGCGCGCAAAGCACCAGCAGCTGGGTACCGACCTTGACGAAGCTGAACTTTCCGTCCGATGTGAAGAACTTGACCACGATTGCCCGTAACTTTAGGACCATCCGGGCACGGGGAAAAACACAGTGAAATGCCCGGGGCATGACCCTTTTCAGGGCAGCTCCGGGCATCATTGCGCCGCCACACTCCCGCGCGGGCGTGCAGGAACAAGGTCCTGCAAAGTCCTTTGCAAATGAAGTGAAATTATCCGAAGGCCTTCCCCGACCCCGGCTAATAGTTCTCCACTGTAACCGTAGCGTTATAAACTGACCAAGAAATGTATATACCGAGTATTTGAAGACCGTGCGGTTTTTAACCCTTCAGGAGTCCCAGGAACCGTACATCCGCACGGTATTTTCGCTGATTCTGCTGCAAAGCTCGGCGAGGTCCATTCCTGTCAATTCAGCCATTGCCCGTACCGTGTACGGCACCATGTAGCTCGCGTTGGGACGTCCCCTGTGCGGGTGTGGAGTCAGGAAGGGCGCATCGGTTTCGACCAGGACGAGGTCCGGGTCCGCCACCGCGAGCGCGGCACGGAGGCCCACCGCATTCCTGAAAGTCAGCGTTCCGGCGAAGGACATGTTCCAGCCCGCCTCATTGCAGATCCTCGCCAGGCTCTCATCGCCGGAGAAGCAGTGGAAAACGACACGTTCCGGTGCCCCCTCTTCGCGGAGGACCTTGACGACGTCGTCGTGGGCGTCACGGTCGTGGATCTGGAGGGTCAGGCCCAACCGCTTGGCAATGTCAATGTGCCGCCGGAAAGAGTACCGCTGGGATACCAGGCCCTCCCCCTGAGTGCGGAAGAAGTCCAACCCGGTCTCGCCGATCGCACGGATACGCGGATGGGCGGCGAGCTGCTCAATCTCTGCCAAGGCGTCCTCCAGCTCTGCGCGGAGCGCGTAGCCCGGGGCATCGTTGGGGTGAAGGGCCACAGCTCCCAGCAACCGGCTGTCCAAATCAACAGCCTTCACCGTGAAACGCGAGGATTCCAGGTCGCAGCCCACCTGGACCGCACCCTGCACGCCCACCGACTGGGCCGCATCCAGCGCGGCGGCGACGCCCACCGGCGCATCGCCGTCGGGGAAGTCGAGGTGCGTGTGGTTGTCCATCACCGGTACCGGCAACGGCTCGGGAGCAGGCGGAAAACTCCGAGGTTCCGGGCGCCCGGACCCGGCGGTACCCTCCGTCCGCGGATCGCGGTAAGCGGCGGGAATCAGCGAATCACACATCCCCCTAGCCTAGCTTCGGCGGATGCCCACAGAATTCCCGGAACTCTCTGTCAGGCATGGCAGTTGTGTTAGTAGTCTGGTTACGAACAGTATGCGAACGCCCACCGACGGGCGAAGGCAGGCCTGCTGTCCCGTCCCAGGTGATTCCCGGGCTGAAAGGTTGCCGATGGATACCCAGCGACGTACCGCCGTCAATGAAATCGAACCTGCCAGCCGCAATTTCGCAGAGGTCACCGAACCGGTCAGCCAGCTGAACGGGCACAAGACGCCGGCCATGGACGCAGCAGCCTTCCACTCAGCCAGCCGGCGCATCCTCGACTCGGTGAACACCGTGATTGACGGCAAGTCGGAAGCCGCCCGGCTGGCACTGACCGTCCTGCTGGCGCAAGGCCACCTGCTCCTGGAAGACGTGCCGGGCGTGGGCAAGACCCTCCTCGCGAAAACGCTGGCGAAAACGATCGACTGTACCGTCAGCCGGATCCAGTTCACCCCTGACCTGCTGCCGTCCGACGTCACCGGCGTCTCCATCTACAACCAGTCCTCCCGTTTGTTCGAATTCCGGCCGGGCGCAGTGTTTGCCAACATCGTCATCGGGGACGAAATCAACCGTGCCTCCGCCAAAACGCAGTCAGCCCTGCTTGAGTGCATGGAGGAGCACCAGGTCACGGTGGACGGCACCTCCTACAAGCTCGACGAGCCCTTCATGGTCGTCGCCACACAGAACCCGATTGAGATGGAAGGCACCTATCCGCTCCCAGAGGCCCAGCGTGACCGCTTCATGGCGCGGATTTCGATGGGCTATCCGGATAAGGATTCGGAAATCGAGATGCTTGAGACCCACCAGGCAACGTCGCCTCTGGCCAAGGTCTCCGCCGTGGTCACAGCAGCTGACGTGGCCGCAATGATTGCCTCGGTCCAACAGGTTTACGTGTCACAGGCCGTCAAGGAATATACGGTGTCCGTGGGCAGGGCCACCCGTGAGAGCCCCCTGCTTCGGCTGGGTGCCAGTCCCCGCTCCATGCTCCAGCTGCTTCGCGCCGCGAAAGCCACCGCGGCACTGGACGGACGCGACTTCGTGCTCCCGGACGACGTCGTCAACGTGGCCGAATCCGTCCTGGCGCACAGGATCATCCTTGACCGCAAGGCTGCGAGCGCCGGGGAGTCCCCGAACAGCGTGATCAGGGGCATCCTGTCCCGGCTTCCGGTGAGCCAGGACCTGGCTGACGCGTCCGCGCGTTCCGCAACCCGGACTCCGCCCGTTTCCCGGCTGCGCGGGAACCATTAGGCGGGATCACCCCATGGCGCTCCTGGACCGGCTGCCCCGTCATCTCTTCAGCCACCGCGGCTGGGGTCTTTTGGCCGCCGGCGCGGTTTCCCTGCTGTCAGCGCAAATCATGGGCCGGCGGGACCTGCTGACCCTGAGCGTCCTGCTGATCGCCCTTCCCCTTGTTTCCCTGGCCGGTATCAGGCTCGTCAAGCCCCGCTTCAAAGTTTTCCGTGAGTTCAACCCGTCACCGGTGGAAACATCCTCCGCCACGACTGTCCGGCTCGCGGTGGCCAGGACCGGCTACGGTGCGGGCCGTGCGGTCATGGAGGAGCGGCTCCCCCCCCAGTTCGGGGAATCGCCAGCGTTCCGGTTCCCTGCCCGGTCAGCCACCGGAGGCACCAGCAGGTATGAATACCAGCTGCGCTCGGCGAAACGCGGCCAGTTCCTCATCGGCCCGGTAACGGCAGAGTTCACGGACCCCTTCGGGCTCTCCCTGCATCGCCAGGCCATCGACGACGGCGACGTCCTCACCGTCACGCCGGCCGCCGTCGAGCTCCCCGTTACTGGCCTCGCGGGCGCGCGCGGCAATGACGGCGTCACGGCTACCAGGATCAGGGCCAACCCCAGCGACGATGATGTCATGACCCGTGAATACCGCCACGGCGACCCCATGCGCAGGGTCCACTGGGCCGCGACCGCCCGGCACGGCTCGCTGATGGTGCGGCAGGAGGAATCCGTGACCACTCCGGAAGCCACCATCATCCTGGACCAGCGGTTCATGGCATTTTCCGGCGGCTCCGGGTCCGGGTCCGGGTTCGCCGGATACGCGGGACCCGATGGCCACGAGATGGTCAGCAGCCACAGCTTCGAGTGGGCTGTGGTGGCTGCGATGTCCATCAGCGCCCACCTGGCGGAGCGCAACTATTCCCTGCGCCTGCTGGATGTCCGCGGCGATGCGGCTTTCCTGCGGTCACCGTCGGCACCCGAGCCCGAAGTCGAGGAGTACTCAGGCGCCGGGGGGCTCCAGTCGATTGCGGAAAGCCTGGCAGCCATCCAGCTGTCCGGACCTCACCATGCCCGTCGCGGCTCCGGGCGTAAGGATGCAGGTGCTTCCGGCCGGGATCACGGCAGCGCCCAGGACTCCGGTCCCGCGCCTTTCGATGACCACCTGATGGACAAGCTCTCGGCACACCGCATGCGTGGCCCGCTCATCGCCGTCCTTGGCCAGATCTCGATGCCTGAAGCAACCGCCCTTGCTCCGGCGGCCGGGTACGGTGCCAATGCCTTCGCCATTGTCGTCGCCGAACGCCCTTCGGAATCCGCGGATGTGCTGGAGGTGCTGCGACGCGGCGGCTGGCGGGCGGTCGCGGTGGCGCCCTCCGTCTCGGTCCAGGCGGCGTGGAGCCACTTTGATCAGGGCGGACCGTCCCTGGCAGCAGCGGCGGCTGATGTCAGGCGCGGGGCGGGGGTGGCACGATGACTATTGCGCCCGCACGGAATAAGGCCCGCGATACGCAGCCCGGCCCCTCGACCGACACTGCAGCTGTGGAAGGCCACGGACGTGCAGGCGTATATCCATGGGCCATGGCCGGGGCAGTGGCACTCTCAGTATGCGGGGCTGCCTTGTCCCTCAACGGCGTCCTCAGGGGCTGGGCCTGGTACCTTCCGGTACTGACCACCGTCCTGGTTGTCTGCCTGGCCATGGCTGCCCTGCGCGCCCTCAGGGCTCAGCCCCTGCTGGTCACGGCAGGCGGTTTCGCATCACTCGCAGCCATATTGACCTTCACGTTCTTCCGCGGCTCCAGCATCGCCGGGTTCATCCCCTCCGGAACCACTCTGGCGGACCTGCAGCGATTCATCCGCCGGGCCAGCGAGACGGTGCTGGCGGAAAGCGCCCCGGTAGCGCCGAACGCCGGGATAGTGATGGTGACCTGCGCCGTGCTGGGCCTGACCGTGATCCTGGTCGATGCCCTCGCAGTTCCCCTGGGTATGCCGGCCTCCACCGGAGTGGGACTCCTGGCCATCCTTGTGGTGCCAGCGATGGTGAAGCCGCAGAGTGTAGGCATCTGGGGCTTCACAGTCACGGTGGCAGGATACTTGCTGATCCTGGCCTTCAGCCAGTGGTTTGCCCCTGATGCCCGGACCGCCGCGGACACCGCGCGCAACCCCGGCCAGCTCAAACGGGCAGTACTGACGGGGACGGTGGCACTGGTGGCCACCCTGGTTGTTCCCCTTGCCATTCCTGGCTTTGACCAGGGAACGTTTCCCCAGGGCTCGCGGCTGAATCCCTGGGGTAGTTCCACCGGACTTAATCCGATGATCACGCTGGGCAACAGCCTGCGTACGCCGGCAGGGAGCGGGCGGATCACCTACGCGACGAATGCTGTGACGCCGCTGTACCTGCGGTCAGTCACGGTGGATAACTTCGACGGCGACTCCTGGGGCCCCGACGACCGGGACGGAACACGGCTGCCGCTGACGGGACAGATCGAAACCGGATACGAGGTCCTCGCCGACGAACAGCTCCGCCAGGTCACAGCGGTGGACACGGGAAGCTTCACGAGTCCTTATCTGCCGGTTCCTTACGCGCCTGAATCCGTGCGCGGGCTGAACGGCCGCTGGACGTTGGATCCGGCGACGCTCAGCATCAAGGCCATCGACACGAATTCGAGGAGCCAGCAATACATCGTGGCGTCCTCCGTCCCCAAGCTCACCGCCACGCTCCTCGCGCGTTCCTCCGGGGCGGTGCGCGGGATCTCCGAGGACTTCACCCGGGTTCCCGGGAACATTCCGGACATCGTCCGGACCACCGCTGATACGGTGACGGGCTCAAGCGGGACGTCCTATGCGAAGGCCATGGCCATCCAGAGATACCTGCGGTCTGCCGAATTCACCTATTCCCTCCAGTCCCCCGTCCAGGGCGGCTACGACGGCAACGGCCTGTCGGTGCTCGCGGACTTCCTGACCCAGAAAAGCGGATATTGCATCCACTACGCGTCGGCCATGGCTGTGATGGCCCGCCTCGAAGGCATCCCCAGCAGGATCGCAGTGGGATATGCACCGGGCCGTCTGACCGGGGCTACCATCACCGTCGCCGGGCAGGGGGCCCTTCCGGAATATGAAGTGGATGCCCGGGACGCCCATGCGTGGCCAGAGCTCTACTTCCAGGGCCTGGGCTGGGTGCCTTTCGAACCCACGCCTTCGCGGGGCGTGGTCCCGGACTATGCAACCGAGGCGGCCGTTGCCGGCTCCACGGCTATTGAAAACAACAACGACCTGTTCCCTTCGGATGCTGCGTCAGGGAGTCCTGCACCAAGCACAGCTCCGCTACCCGTACCAGGCGCGGGCAGCGGCAGCACCTCAGGGTCCCAGCTGCTCCCTTGGCTGCTGGGCACGGCCGGCTTCCTTGGCCTGATGCTGGTCGCGGCGTCTCCCCGGCTGGTGCGGATGGGCGTCCGTGCCAGGAGGCTGAGACGCCGCGATGCTGCCGCCAACGATCCCGTTCCGCCAGCCTGGGCCGAGTTGCTGGATCTTGGCACCGACTACGGGCTCCCGCCGGGTCCCAGCGAAACGCCGCGAAGATACTCCGAGCGGCTCCGCGGTTCATCTCTGCTGGGCGAAGCCGGCGGAATAGACGACGCCGGGCACCGGGCGGTCAGGTCGCTCACTGCAGACTTCGAACGCCGCAGGTATGGCCCGCCGGCATCGCGGGTTGCACAGCCGGTCACCGGAACAGTAACTGCCAGACCGGCTACGGGCAGTCAGACTCCCCCAGTCACATCCGGCGCTGTCACATCCGGCGCTGTCACATCCGGCGCTGTCACATCCGGCGCTGAGGAAAGCATCCCCCTCCGCATCGCAGCGGTACAGCGGTCATTGCGGGGCAATGTCCCTCTCGCCCGGCGGCTGCGCGCCGACTGGCTGCCGCCGTCGGTCATGGGTCGCTGGGGCCGGATCATCACCGCCCCGTTCAGGGCGCTCGGCAGGCAGTCCCGGCGAACGGCGCAAGCCGCCGCGCGGTCCTGGTTCAGGGCGCGCGACGGCTTACGGCATCTCAGCGAGGGCTAGTTTCCCCTATTCCCTCTGGGAGATGGATCCCTCTGGGAGGTGGCTCCCTTTTGGATGGCTTCCTGTGGGGATGCCGCGTAGCTGCGGTCAGCCGGCGTAGGGGTCGGCGATTCCGATGTACTGGGTGTAGAGGTATTCCTCGATGCCTTCGAGCCCGCCCTCGCGTCCCAGCCCGGACTGCTTGACGCCACCGAACGGGGCCGCAGCGTTGGAGATCACACCTGCGTTGAGGCCAAGCATGCCGGTCTCGAGCTTTTCGCCCATCCGCAGTCCCCGGTTGAGGTCCCTGGTGAAGACGTAGGCCACGAGGCCGTACTCGGTGTTGTTGGCCAGCCGGATGGCCTCCTCTTCGGTGCCGAACGTCGTGATCGGGGCAACGGGGCCGAAGATCTCCTCGGACAGGATACGCGTGCCCTCGGCGACACCGGCGAGGATGGTGGGCTGGTAGAAGTAGCCCGGACCGTCCACCGGCGCGCCGCCCAGGACGGCCCGCGCGCCCGACGCCACGGCGTCGGAGACGAGTTCGTGGACCTTGTTCCGGCTCTTGGCATCGATCAACGGACCCACCTTTGAGTTTTCCTCCGTTCCCCGCGCGGTGGTCATCTCAGCCATCCTGGCGGCGAACTTCTCAGCGAACTCATCAGCCACGGACTCATGGACAATGAAACGGTTGGCGGCGGTGCAGGCCTCGCCCATGTTCCGCAGCTTGGCCAGCATGGCGCCGGCGACGGCGGCGTCAAGGTCCGCGTCTTCGAAAACTACGAACGGGGCGTTCCCGCCGAGTTCCATCGAGGTCCGCAGGACGGTCTCGGAAGCGTCGGAGAGCAGCCGGCGGCCCACCTCGGTGGATCCCGTGAAGGACAGTTTGCGCAGTCGGGAGTCCTTGATCAGCGGACCCGTGGTGGCACCGGCCGTGGAGGTCGGGATGACGTTCAGGACACCGGCAGGCAGCCCGGCCTCCATCATCACCGATGCGAATAGCTGTGAGGTCAGCGGCGTCAGGTTCGCGGATTTCAGGACCATCGTGCAGCCTGCGGCCACGGCTGGGGCTACTTTGCGGGTGGCCATCGCCAGCGGGAAGTTCCAGGGCGTGATCAGCAGGCAAGGGCCCACGGGCTTCTTCGTCACGAGCAGCCGTGACTTCCCGTCGGGGGATACAGAGTAGCGGCCGAAGGCACGGACGGCTTCCTCTGAAAACCAGCGGAGGAATTCGGCGCCGTAGGTGACCTCACCGCGGGCTTCGGCCAGCGGCTTGCCCATCTCAAGGGTCATCAGGAGGGCGAAGTCCTCGGCCCGTTCGGTGACCAGCTCAAAAGCCCTGCGCAGGATCTCCCCGCGCTCACGCGGCGGAACGTTGGCCCAGGACTCCTGCGCAGCCGCGGCGGCGTCAAGGGCTGCGGCGCCGTCCTCCGGGCCGGCGTCGGCAATGCTCAAAAGGACTTTCCCGGTCGCAGGGTCCTCAACCTCGAAGGTTTTTCCCGAAGCGGCGGGCCGCCATTCGCCGTTGATCAGCAGGCCCGTGGGAACGGAGGCCAGCAGTTCGCTCTCGCGCTCTGCGGTAACAGCCGGCAGTGCAGTGACAGTCACGATGACTCCCTCGTCAGTAGGTTTGTTGCAGCCGTGCGCAAGCCGGAATGGCTCATCTGGCTGATTAACTGCCAGACTACTGCCGCGCCCTTCCACGGTCTACGCCTGGACGCACTACGGAAACGGGGGTGCTTTGTGCATCCGCACAGCCGCCCCGGGGCAGTCCGCTTCGGTCCGGCGGAGCTTCCTTCCGGCCTTCGGCACGGCATAACGGCCAGGATTGGTGCGGTTTAGAGTGGGGCCAGGAGAACTGCAGGACGCCACAGCGGCGTCCGTCAGCGCGCGGCCAATACCGCCGAGTAGAGTTCACGCTTGCTCACGCGGACGTCTTCCGCGACTGCGGCCACCGCCTCCTTGAGCCGGATTCCCTGTGATACCAGCTCGTTCACAGCCGCCACGTGGTCTTCCGGGGTGCCGGGAGCCTGCTCAGGTGCTCCGCCCAGGACAACTGCTATCTCCCCGCGGACCTCGTTGCCCTCTGCCCAGATCAACAGCTCCCCCACTGACCCGCGGATGACTTCCTCGTAGGTCTTGGTCAGTTCACGGCAGACGGCGATCCGCCGGTCGGTGCCGAAGCGCTCCCGCAGTGCGCGCAACATTGATTCAAGCCTGTGCGGCGCTTCGAAAAACACCATGGTCCGCCGCTCCGCTGCAAGATCGGCGAGGCGTGCGGCGCGCTCACCCGCCTTCCGTGGAAGGAATCCTTCAAAACAGAACCGGTCGGTGGGCAGGCCGGACAAGGCAAGGGCAGTCAGGACAGCCGATGGGCCCGGGACCGCCGTCACGGTGAGACCGGCGGCAACGGCGCCCTCCACCAGCCGGAAGCCGGGGTCCGAAACTGACGGCATACCGGCGTCGGTGACCATGACCATGGTCTTGCCTGTCCGCACCTGTTCCAGCAGTTCAGCGGTCTTGGTGGCCTCGTTGTGCTCGTGGTAGCTGATCACACGGCCGCCCACCGTCACTCCAAGGCTCTGGACGAGCCGATGCAGGCGCCGGGTGTCTTCCGCCGCCACGATATCTGCAGAGCCGAGCAATTCGATGAGGCGTGCTGACGCATCCCCGGTGTTCCCGATCGGTGTGGCCGCGAGCACAATCCGGCCGGGGCCGGAGGACCCTGTTGCGCTGGAGGCGTCGGTCGCGCCGGAATCGGGGGAAGTGCTCGGGTTAGGGTCCACGCCACCAGCCTACTGCTGGCAGGCGGCACCAGTTGCAAAAGGTAGCATGGGGCACGTGACGCAGACCTCGACGCGGCCTGCCGAGGCCGGCCAAGCCGCCCTGGCCGCACCCGCCGCCGGCCCGCGGGAACTCGCCGTTCAGGGCGTCGGCAGCCGCCGGCCCTGGATCAGCCGCCCGGACCAGGCCTTCTCCGCCCAAGCCCTTCAGGAACGGCTCATCGGCTGCATCCGCAGCTGGCGGGACTATCCGCCGTCGCTGCGGCTGTGGTTCTGGCTGGTGCCCGTGCTGACCACGGTAATAGGCGGAATCCTCCGCTTCGTCCGGCTGGATGCACCGCACAGCCTGGTATTTGACGAGACCTATTACGTCAAGGATGCCTACTCATTCCTGATCAGCGGCTATGAACGGAGCTGGCCGGACAAGGCCAACGATTCCTTCAACGCCGGCAATCCCGATGTCCTCCTGAACACGCCCGAATACGTGGTCCACCCTCCGGTGGGCAAGTGGATGATCGCCGGCGGCATGTGGCTCTTCGGCGCCGACAATCCGTTTGGCTGGCGATTCGCTGCCGCCTTGACGGGCACCCTGTCCATCCTGCTGCTCACACTGATCGCACAGAAGCTCTTCCGTTCCCTCCCGCTCGCTGCCGCTGCAGGGCTGCTGCTCGCCGTGGACGGCCATCACCTGGTGATGTCCCGGACGTCGCTGCTGGATATCTTCCTGATGTTCTGGATACTGGCTGCGTTCGGCGCACTGCTGATGGATCGCGACGACGGACGCCGCCGGCTGGCAATCCGGCTGGCTCGTCAGGGGGCTGCGTCCGGGGACGGTCGCCCGACCGCCAAACAGCTCCTGGCCGGGCCCTGGCTGGGGGTCCGCTGGTGGCGGATTGCGGCCGCCGTCTGCCTTGGCCTCGCCGTTGGCACCAAATGGTCAGGGCTCTTCTTCCTCGCGGGGTTCGGACTGCTCACTGTCCTGTGGGACCTGAGCGCCCGGCGTATTGCCGGCATCCGCGGCTGGATCAGCGGCGGCATCATCAAGGACGGGCTGCCGGCATTCCTGAGCATCGTGCCGGTGGCCACAGCGGTGTACACCGCCACGTGGACGGGCTGGTTCCGTTCCGACGATGCCTACTTCCGCCATTGGGCGGAGACCAATCCCTCCTCCGAGTGGGGATGGGTGCCGGACTCTCTCCGCTCTCTGGCCCACTACCACCTGGAGGCATACAACTTCCATCAGGGCCTCAGCGCCGACCACCCGTACAAGGCAAGCCCTTGGACCTGGCTGGTAATGGGCAGGCCGACATCGTTCTTTTACGAATCGCCGCCACAGGGAACCGGGAGCTGCAACGTCTCAAACTGCACCTCCGCTATCCTCTCGGTGGGAAACCCCATCATCTGGTGGAGCGCAGTGATCGCCCTGGTGGTGCTCCTCTTCTGGTGGGCCGGCCGACGCGACTGGCGCGCCGGGGCAGTGCTTGCCGGCGTAGGCACAGGCTACCTGCCCTGGTTCATGTACCCCGAGCGCACCATGTTCTACTTCTACGCCGTATCCTTCGAGCCGTTCCTGGTGCTGGCCCTGGTCTATTGCCTGGGCCTTGTCCTGGGACGGGAAACCGATCCGCCGTGGCGGCGGCGCTCAGGACTCTACCTTGTGGCCCTTTTCGTGGCCGGCGCGGTCCTGCTGTCCGCCTTCTTCTATCCTGTCTGGACAGCCGAAGTCATTCCCTATCAGGAATGGCGTTACAGGATGTGGATGCCATCGTGGATCTGAGAGAGGTGAAACCGGGTAGCCGGACTGTACTGCCCGCGGTCTCTACTGCTCTGCTGTCTCTACTGCTCTGCTGTCTCTACTGCTCTGCTGTCTCTACTGATCTTCTGCTGATCCATTCCTGGCAATGCCCGCGGGGACGGCATCAGGACCGTTGGCCAGGCCCCGCCGGCGACGCGTGGGCCAGGTCAGGATCAGTGTCAGTACCGCGGTAAGGAAGACCAGCGCGCCGATGACGATTCCCGCGTCAATCCAGAACTGGCCGGGAAACAGCCGGATGAGGGTGTCGTCCAAGGAGAACGTCCAGGTTCCGTTGGCAAAGAAGATGTGGTGGAAGTCCGTGAAGAACTGTTGCCAGCCCAGGACAGCCAGCGCGCCCAGTCCCAGTATGACCACCAGAGTGACGATGGAACCGGCGAACAGTCCCCTGCGCACTCCCCCGTTACTGCGGCGGCGAAGGTAGGCGATGGCCACGATGCTGACCAGGATCAGGACAGCACCGGCGCCGAATGTGGACAGGATCACTGACTTCACGTCCGCCATATGGCTGACTTCGCCGTCCTTGAAGAGCTTTTCTCCGCTGCGGTTAACCAGTTCGCCCAGATAGCGCGGGCCGGCCCAGTTGCTCAGGTAGTCAACGGAGTACGAGCCGTAGGTCATCCTGTCATCGGTGCTGAAACCATAGCCGTCACCGGGAAATCCCGGCCGGTTATATTCCACCCAGAGAAACAGGGGGCTGGTCACCGCCCGCACCGCCAGCACCATCAGGATCACCGGATAGAACACCGCCAGGAGGATCTGCATGATGCGCGGGGCGACGGGTTTGGCGTTCGCTGCACTTTCACGCTGGGCGTTACGCCGCTCCACTTCCTCCTGCGGAGGACGTACCTGCAGCGCTGAGGTCGGGAGCCGCTCATTGAACGGCTGGCTCCCATGCCTGGCTGGCGCTGAGGTGCTGGCCGGTCCAGGAGTACCGGCAGATCCTGGTGCATCGGCAGGCCCGGGGGCATCGGCAGGCCTGGGGGCACCGGCAGGTCCGGAGTTCTCCGCAGGGTCGACGCCGGCCTCCGCCGCTTTGCGGTCGGCCCGGCTTTCAGGCTGCGCGGACGCGCTCAGGTTTGCGTCGGACGCCTCGTCGGATGGGCTGGTTCCCCGTCCCGTGCGGGTGCTGCCGGAGCCGGAAGCGTTCATCCAGGAAAACGCTGGCTCGTCCGGGTTGTCCTGGTCAGGATCCGGCTGCGGTTCCGCGCGTTTGGCAGGGGTCGAAGAATTGTCGTTCACTGCAGCGTCACTTCCGTTGGGGTCAGCGCCCCGGCTCTGGTCCGGGCAGCGCCAAGTATCTGTTGACGAGCCTACAGTCCGCTCCTTGGGGACGGCGAGGTGCCACACCCCGAGGCCTCGGATTCAGGCAGCTATTTCGGTGTAGCCGGCATCCCCGGCACCCAGGTCCCCCCGGGCGCCGGCCAGGTAGGCCCTTCTGCCCCACACCAGGACGTAGAGCCAGTACAAGGCCAGGGCGGCGGAACCGATGCCGATCTTGGCCCATACCGGGAGCTGGCTTGGTGTGACAAACCCTTCAACAAGACCGGAGACGAACAACACCAGTACAAGCCCTAAAGCCACGGTGATCAAGGACCTGCCTTCCTCGGCCACAGCCCGGCCCCTGGTGCGCGGGCCGGGAGAGACCATGGCCCAGAAAATACGTAATCCCGCAGCACAGGCGATGAACACTGCCGTCAGTTCCATCAGGCCGTGAGGCAGGATGTAGCTGAAAAAGACATCGGATTTGCCAGTCGCCGCGAAGATCCCGGCTGCGATCCCGACGCCCTGGGCGTTGCTCAACAGGATCATGGGCACCCAGAGCCCCGTGATGCCCAACGCGACTGCCTGGGCACTGATCCACGCGTTGTTGGTCCACACGGCGCCCGCAAAGGACGCGGCCGGGTTTTCCGAGTAGTAGCCGATAAAGTCCTCCTCCACGTACTGCCTGACCGCGGAGTCGGAAGCCAGGGACCGCAGGGCGTCAGGGGAGCTGCCGATCCACAACGCGTAGGCGCCGCCGACCAGGACGAATACCGTTCCACAGGCCAGCGTGAGCCACGTCAGCCGGTACAGCGCGGCCGGCAACGCGACCACAAAAAAGCGGGCCAGGTCTGCGGTGAAATTCGACCGTGCGCCCGTGAAGCGGGTCCTGGCTTGCGCGAGGGCAGCCGACAGGGACGCGGACAGGCCGCTTTCCGGTGCCAGCGACCTGATAAGTGACAGATGCGCGGAGGTCGCCTGGTACAGCCGGAGCAGCTCGTCGGCCTCCTGGCCGGTGAGCCGCCGCTTGAAGGCAAGTTCACGTAGCCTGGACCATTTGTCCCCGTTCACGGCGGTGAAGGCATCCATATCCACGGAATCAGCCTAGCCGCACCCGATTAGACTGTGAGCGTCCGCAGGACGATTCGCGAGGAACGGGGAGCCTGGGTTGAGTTCAATTGTCACGGGAGAGGCCGTTGTCCTGGAACTGCGGCCCGCATCTTTCGCCGCCCGCGCCCTTGGCCTCCTGCTGGATGTCCTGGTCAACGTCGTGCTTCTGGTGCTGGTCCTGATTGGCATTGCCGCTGCCGGCCCGGAACTTGATGAAGCGGCCGCCCGCGCCCTGGCACTGGTGGGCACCGTGTTCTGTTTGGTGATCGTCCCGGTCACCGTGGAGACGCTGAGCAGGGGGCTGTCGTTGGGAAAACTGGCGGCCGGCCTTCGGGTTGTGCGTGACGACGGCGGGGCCATCCGCTTCCGCCATGCCGTGATCCGGGGGCTCACGGGCTTCCTGGAGATCTATTTCACCTTCGGCGGCCTGGCCATTGCAGTGGCACTGTTCAACGACAAATCCAGGCGGCTGGGAGACATCCTGGCCGGAACGTATGCCCTGCGGACCCGCGTGCCGGTCGAAGCCGCGGTTCCCGTTTTTGTCCCCCCGCGGCTGCGCCCCTGGGCGGCAGCCGCGGACATCGGGCGGATTCCTGATGCGACAGCGCGCCAAGCCTCACAGTTCATCCGGCAGGCGGGCCGGATGTCTCCGCTGTCGCGGACGGGAATGGCAACGTCGCTTGCCACGGAGCTGGCGCGGCATGTGGCACCGCCTCCGCCTCCGGGAACCACGCCTGACGAGTACCTGGCGGCCGTCATCGCTGAGCGTCGCAACCGCGAACTGACGAGGCTCCAGCAAGCCCGCCGGCGCAGTTCTGCGATGGGTGAGCGGCTGGACCGCCTGCCGTTCGGTCCCTGACGCTGGTCTCCGTACCAGGCTGGCCGCTGTTTCAGCTGCTTACGGGCTGGCCGGTTGGTCGACTCAGCTGTTTACCGGACTCAGCTGTCCGGGTTAGTTGTCGTACTGCTTAGTTGTCGTACTGCGCCCAGGGGATGTTCCAGTCGCCGTAGCCGTCGTCATAGGCTGCATAGTCGCCTTCGGTATTAATGACCTGGACAACGTCGCCGGTGGTCATGGCATCGAAGACCCAGGCCGCGCCGTCGGGGGCGAAGCCGATGCAGCCGTGCGAGACATTCGTGTTCCCGATGTAGGGGAACGCAGAGTCAAGTGCCTGGTGGATGTAGGCCCCGCTCAAGGTCAGCCGGATGGTGTACTGCACATCCACTTCGCCGTAGTAGGCGGGGTCGCCCGGTTTGAGTCCGATACTGTCGGCCACGAAGTGGTCGTACCGGTGTTTATCCATCAGCACCAGGTAGCCGCGGGCCGAGGGAAAGCGCTTGGACCCCATGCTGACGGGGACCGTCTTGACCACCTGGTCATTGACGCTCAGGGTGAAGGTGTGCGCCGCAGCGTCCGCCACGGCCAGCCGCTTGTCCCCGATGTGGACATTGACCTTCTTGTTGAAGTTGGCGATCTGGCCGTTGCCCAGGTCGACACCGAAGAGCTGCATGTCCATCGTGACGGTGGAGTTTGCGGCCCAGAACGCCTCCGGACGGTAGCGGACCATGGTATCGCTGAACCAGTGGAAGGCACCCGTCTGGCCTGAACTGGACGTGATCTTGATGGCATTCTCCACCGCAGCGCGGTTTACGACGGGCTCGCTGAAGATGACCTGGAGCGGCTGCGCGACTCCCACCTTCATGCCGTCAAGGGGATAGATCGCCGCATCCGCTTCGTGGGAGCTGGAGACCGTGCTGAAGGACCGGGTAGTGCTGGTCTCGCGCCCTGCGCCGTCCTTGACGACGTAGGTGTAGCTGTAGTCAGCATTGAACTTCAAGGGGCCGGCCGCCGTCCAGCTGGTGCCGTCCGCCCCGAACGCACCCTTGACCGCTTCCCCGGCTTTGCTGGTGAGGGTGACCCGTTCAATTTTGCCGTTGGCTACTGTGAGCGATACCGGAGCCGCAGGATTGACTTGCTTGGCGCCGTCGGCAGGCGAAACGTCCAGCTTAACGGGCGCAACTATCGGAGAAGCCACACCGGGAGCCGAACGGACGGCGGAGCCTGCTTCGGATTCCATGGACCCGCGGGCAAACCCTGGCGCGACAGCGGAGAACGCTCCACCGCCGGCGGCCAGGATGCAGACCGCGGCCAGAAGGGCAATCTTCTTGGCGGTTCCCCTGCGGCGCGGTGCTGGCCCGGGCCTCGACCCGGGCTTAGACTCAGACTCCATGCAACGATCTTAAGCCTTGCCGCAGCGTCCCCTGCGCCGGCGAGGCTCCAGCAGCGTCACGCCTCAGTAACGATAGTGCTCGGGCTTGTACGGGCCGGCCACGTCGATATCCAGGTAGTCCGCCTGTTCCTTGGACAGCTCGGTAAGCTCAACTCCCAGGGCATCGAGGTGCAGCCGGGCCACTTTTTCGTCCAGGATCTTGGGAAGCACATACACCTGGTTGGAGTACTCGCGGTCACCCTCGGGCTGGTCCTTCTTGGTCCACAGCTCGATCTGGGCGATGGTCTGGTTGGCAAACGAGTTACTCATCACGAAGGACGGGTGGCCGGTTGCGTTGCCCAGGTTCAGGAGCCGTCCTTCGGAGAGGACGATGATGGACCGCGCCGAGTCCCCCTCGGCGTCCGCGTCAAAGACCCACTCATGAACCTGCGGCTTGATCTCCACCTTCCTGATCCCGGGGATCCGGGCCAGGCCGGCCATGTCGATTTCATTGTCGAAGTGGCCGATGTTACCCACGATGGCCTTGTTCTTCATTCCGGCCATATGCTCGGCCATGATGACGTCCTTGTTGCCCGTGGTGGTGATGAAGATGTCACCCTGGGCAAGCACGGACTCAAGCTTGGCCACCTGGTAGCCGTCCATGGCCGCCTGCAGGGCGCAGATGGGATCAATCTCGGTGACGATGACACGTGATCCCTGCCCGCGGAGCGCCTCTGCGGCGCCCTTGCCCACGTCGCCGTAGCCGCAGACCACTGCGACTTTTCCACCCATCAGGACATCGGTGGCCCTGTTCAGTCCGTCCGGCAGCGAGTGGCGGATACCGTACTTGTTGTCGAACTTGCTCTTCGTCACGGAGTCATTGACGTTGATGGCGGGGAACAGGAGTTTCCCCTGCTCTGCCAACTGATACAGGCGATGCACACCCGTAGTGGTTTCCTCGCTCACTCCCTTGATGCTTCGGGCGGTGCGGGTCCACTTCTGCTGGTCCTGCCCGATGGACTTGCGCAGGACTTCAAGGAATATCGCGTATTCTTCGGAGTCTGCCTCGTCGGTTGCGGGGACAGCCCCTGCAGCCTCGAATTCAACGCCCTTGTGGACCAGCATCGTGGCGTCGCCGCCGTCGTCCAGGATCATGTTGGGACCCAGTTCCGGGTTGGTCTCGGCGCCCGGCCAAGTCAGGATCTGCTCCGCCGTCCACCAGTACTCTTCGAGCGTTTCACCCTTCCACGCGAACACCGGCACCCCCTGGGGATCCTCAACCGTTCCCTTGCCCACAACCACGGCAGCGGCCGCTTCATCCTGGGTGGAGAAAATGTTGCAGGAGGCCCAGCGGACCTCCGCTCCGAGGGCGGTCAGGGTTTCGATGAGCACGGCAGTCTGCACCGTCATGTGGAGCGAACCGGCGATACGGGCGCCTTGGAGAGGCTGCGCGGGGCCGAATTCCCTGCGGAGGGACATCAGGCCGGGCATCTCATGTTCCGCCAGGCGGATCTGGTGGCGGCCGGCCTCGGCCAGCGAGATGTCGGCAACCTTGTAATCAAATGTCATGGGGAATCCTTTGCTATGTCCGGTGGAAGCGACGGCATTCAGGCGTCGGCGGAAGTCGTTGGGCGGTGCTTAGTCTGTTCCGGCCGGACGGGCAGCGGAGTCGTGCCGGACCGGGTCGTGCACGCCTGAATCGTGCTCATCTGAGCCGGCCGAGTTGGCGGCCTGCAGCAGTTCCGGCGGCAGGAGCAGGGGTATGCCGTCCTCAATCGCGTAGCGCAGTGGCACGCCCGACTCCGCGACCGCCGTCGAGACGAGTTCGTCACCCTCCTGGACCAGGGGTGAGCCGGTCACGGGGCACCGCAGGACGGACAACAGTTCAGGACTGATCTTTGGCATGGATGATGCTCCCTGACGGGCGCGATTGCGCCGGTGGCTGACTGATTAGCAGCTTCAAGCCTACCGCCAGATAGGACTCAGGACGGTTCACGGAGTACGCGCAGGTGCCCTCGGCGGGTGCCCTCGGCCGACGTCGGCGCTTCCAGGACTGAGTGGACGGAGCGCTGGGTCTGGGCCGGTTGGGCGTGCACGGGCAGGGCAGCAGCTTCACGAACTGCATTCGCGAGGGCCAGCAAGTCATCAGGCCCCGGCTGCTGCGGCGTGGACGGCATGGCCAGGCGCAGGACTTCCCACCCGCGCGGGACAGTCAGGGATCCGGCGTGCTGCTCGCACAAATCGTAACAATGCGGCTCCGCGTAAGTGGCCAATGGCCCCAGTACGGCTGTGGAGTCGGCATACACGTATGTCAGAGTAGCCACCGCCGACTGGCGGCAGGCTGATCTTGAACATTCACGGATAGCTCCCACGACATCCCAGACTACTCTGTGTCCCTGCCCGTTCGGCGTATTGCCCCCTTAACGCCGCGCCATGGTGCGGCGTGGATTGTGTCGCGTAAATGTTCGGCCGGGTTTAGAGTCAATGTATGCAGTCATCGAACCATGATTCAGGTTTTACGGTCCGGTTGGCTGACCCGGGCGTCCGCAGTGATGGCACCGGTTCGGGCACGTTGGGCAAGAGCTTTGCGATGCGCCGCCGTAACCGGCACGGCCGCGGCCTGCGTGGGGAACTGATGCTGCCAACGCACCCCGGCTACCGAACCCGCTCCGACCGCTTTGACGATATGGTGCTGGACTCCGCACAGCGCCTTCACGACATCTGGGGCAAGACGCTCGACGGGGTGCGGTTTGCCGTTGACGAGATTCCGCCGCAACTGGAACAGCTCGTGGCCGATGGCCAGGCCGCCCCGATGGGTTCCTACACGCCGGCAACCGCCGACGAAGGACCTGTCATCACCTTGTACCGCCGGGTCGTGGAACAGGGCTGCGCCAGCCGTGAGGAACTGCAGGACCTGGTCCATGACGTTGTGGTGGAACACACCGCTGAGATGCTCGGCGTGGCGCCCGAGACCCTGGACCCGGTCTACAGGCGCCGTTACTGACGCACCGGCCTCAATACCGACGCTTCACTAACCCGACGCCGCAGTGCGCGACGCTCAGTAACCCAACGTGACAGGAACCTTCTCCTGGCCTGACGCCGCGGGCATGAAGGCCAGCGACGAGATGTCCTCCCGGCCGTCCTGCTCGAGCAGCAAAGCGCCGTAGGCAGCATCCCCGGAGGCAGATACCACGTAACCCACCACCACTGAATCATCCACAGTCTCCGGAATGGTGATGGACGTGGTGGTCTCTCCGGCGATGTCCGCCGACGCCGCGGGATGGAGTTTTCCATCCGATGTGATGGCCGCGTAAGAAATGGTGGCTCGGTCCGCCAGGGCACCGAATACCAGGATCCGGTCCCCGCCCTGAGGCACCGGCACCACGTGCTGGCTGCCCAGCCTGACGCCTGATGCAGACCAGGCGACGTCGGAAGGGGCGTCACTGCTGACCCCGCGGGTTACCCTCGCGGCAGCCACAATCGATACGTCCGAGCTTGCGGAAACCGTGTAGTGGTCTGCAGGAACGCCGGCGAGGGAAACCTCCGTCACCGACCCTCCCTTTGCGGTGACCACGCCGCCAGCCGGAAGTGCCACCTGTCCGGCCCGGCCGAACAGTTTGACCTCCACGACGGCATCGGAGGTTCCCGGAACGGTCAGCTGGAGTGCCGGCCCCGCGTCTGCAAAGCCTTTCTGCCCCGTCATTGCTGCGACACCACCGGCATCCTGGATGTCCACGCCGGTCATCACCTGGCGTGCTGCCGGGCCTGTCCCAGGCGCAATGAAATCAACCCCGCCGGGAGTGAGCCCCCGCAGGACGCTTTGTTGGATGGTTGCAGCGACCGGACCGCCCGTGCTGCGCACGTGGACACTGAGCCGGGCCTCTGCCGGCGCCAGCCCGGCCAGGACAATGGACCGGGTGGTTCCCGGGGCCACCAGAAGGCCTCGGCTTCCCGGAGCCTGGATCTGGCCTTTGCTCCCAAAGAGTTCGAGGTTGACCGTCGCCGGGGTGCTGGAGGCGTTGCTGAGGATCAGGACCGATGTCCGGCCCACGGTGGTGGTGGCGCCGGCGAGCCACAGATCGTTGGACGGCTGCTGGCAGTTGGCTGCCGCCGAACCCTGCAGATCCCCGTCAGTGGCCTTGTACTGCATCAGGGCGGCAGCTGAGGGCTTCTGGTTCGACTGGGGATCCGCGCTCAGGACGCTCACCCCGTTGACGGCATGCCCCGCGACCACGCCGGCGAGAAGTTCCTGCGGGCCTGCGGCAGCGTTTGGCCTGCCGTTTCCCTTGGCGATTTCGACGGCGGCTTTCCCGTCCAGTGCGGACAGCCGGCTGCCCGGCAAAACGCCGCCGGCGGCACTCAGGACCGCGCCCGTCACGGCACTTGCCGCCGTCGCGGAGACAGGGCTGAATTGTGGATCAGTTCCTGCCTCGGTGCCTTCGAGCAGCCTTGCCGGTCCGGGGCAGACGCCCACGCTGGAGCCGGCAGGGACTGCGGCCAGCGCTGGAGGGATGCTGCGGTTCCCGGCCGGCTGCACTGCAAGCGAGCCGGCGGCCACTACTCCACCGGCGGCGGCCAGAATCGCTACAGCGGACAGGACGCCGGAGAGGATTCCCCTGCGCACGGGGCCGCTGGCTGGACGGGACTTTAGCCGGTCACCGCCGGGCTTTACCGGGCGGCCGCTCGTTGCCGGCTCGCCAGCCTGTCTGCCGGACCCGGTGTGATCCAGGCCGGTCCCGGCGGCGTCCGTCTCTGCGGCGTCCGTCTCTGCGGCGTCGGTTTCTGCGCCGTCGGTCCGGAGCTCATTGGGCCGGGCTGTGTCCTCATGCATTCTGGTGTTCCTTACGCAAAGAGCCTTCGTCCCTTGACAGGCCCGTGTTCGGCCTCCGGGCAGGCATCGGGATCGCAAGCATGACGGTAAGCCCGATGACGGTGATCTGCGCAATTCCGGCCCACAGTGCCAGCGGGTTTTCGTAGCGGATGGTCAACTGGCCGGCGGAGGGCGGCAGGGTGAACGCCTGGGCCCAGCCGGAGGTTGTGGCTGTGAGCTTCCGGCCGTCCAGCCAGGCGGTCCATCCGGGGTCGGCCCGTTCAGCAAGCACCACCAGCCGCCCCTCCGGTCCCGCCGGAACCGCGGTGTCGACGTCGTCGTATCCGGATGGCAGCAGCGCGACCGCGGCTCCCTTGCCGTCGACTATCCGCACACGATGTGCGACGTCGGCGGCCTGGAGCGCCGGCTGGTTCAGGGGCGTAATCCGCCAAAGCCAGCCAACATCCGTCTGCCCCACGGCGACGAGCCCTGGTACGGCGTCCATCCTGCTGGCCGTCAGTTGGGCAGCGGTGTCGGCCGAACGCAGGACGACGAACCCGACGCCCAACTGTTCAAGCTGGGGCCTGGGGTCAACTCCCTGTCCGGCCACCAGGGTGGCGACTACAGACCGGATGGCAGACGTGGCGTCGTCATCCTCCCTGACGGTTTCAGTTCCCGGTTCGCCCAGGATGTTCCGCGTGGCTGCGATGGCAGAAAGGCTGTCGAGGGTGGTTCCAGCGCCGCGCATCAGGGCTGTATCAAAGGTCCCGTTTTCCCGCGTGCTGATGATCAGCGTACGGGTCTGCTCAGGCCCGGTCCCGCGGTCAATGGCGGTGGCCGGAAGTGTCCGGCTGTTACCGGCCTCAACCAGCCGGGGGGTGCCGAGGGCTTCCTCGCCAGCGGCGTGCGGCGTGGCGTCGGCTGTGGCAGACCGCAGCAGGTTCTGCGCGGACCACGCTGCCATACCTGCCAATGGCCCGGCCAGCAGCAGGACCATGGAAAGCGCGACGGCGGAACGAAGCAGGACATTCCGCCTGGGGCTCACTGACGACGCCCTGTCAGCAAAGCCGAGCAGGCGTTCCCCTCCGATAAGACCCGCTCCGAGGAGCGCGAATCCGACGGCCGAGACCGCAGGTCCGGGGAAGGGGGTCACCATGGTGTCTGCATTGGCGCCGGTGGCTACACTGCCGGCCAGCCAGCCGCCCGCAAGGATGATCAGCGCGGCAACCCAGAGGGCCCGGGCTGTCCGCGTCCTTTTGCCGGGGACGAAGAGCGCTGCGGCAGCAAGGAGCAGCACGGGAACGCCCACAAGCAGCGCCAGCAGGAGGGCCCAGGGTATTGACTGGCCGCTGAAATACGGCAGGCCTGCCAGGCCGCCGTCGGGCGTGAAAGGCAGGGGCCGGCCCAGTATTTGCTGCCACAGCGGCGCGGCATCAAATCCGAGCGGAACACCGGGATCGGCAAGTATTGCCCGCGGCCTGTCCAGCACGGACAGCGCGAAGGGAATGAACAGCGCGGCCGCGGGAAGCAGCGCCCACCACACGGTGCGCCCACGGCGTCCGAGCATGACACCGCACAGGACGATGATCAACACCAACGGGATCAGCAGCGAAGGGGCTGAAGCGCCCACTACAGCCAGGGCCAGGCCGGCGGCGGCGGCAGCGGTCCAGGACGGCATGCCGTTGATTCCCGGCCGGGCAGGGGGTTTATCGGTGTAGCGCCGCTCTGCGGGGGAAGGCAGCACAAAACGGCCGTGGCCCACGGCCGTCCCGGTTGCGCGCAGCAATGCCAGGACCAGCACGGGAATCATGACGTGGGCCAGGACAGCTCCCACGCGGCCCTGGTTCAGCGAAACCTGCAACGCGGGGAACGCCGCCCAGGACAACGCTGCGACCAGGCGCAAGCGGCGCCGGACGGTAAACGCCCCGGACGCGAACCAGGCTGTAAGCGCGGCAAGGGGCGTGGCGAGCAGGAGCAGCCATGCCATGGCGCTGTTGGCGTCGCCGCCACCCAGGAGGCCAAGGATCCACAGCACATAGCCAAACGGGTCCCCCCGGCCGGGCAGGCCTGCACCCAGGCTGATCCACCAGCTCGAGGCGTGGTGCCAGATTTCCCCGAGGGTCGACGAGACCGGGATGAGGGCGCCGCCGGAGACCGCCTCGGCCCGGAACAACCCGGAGAGCCCGATCAGGGAGGCGACGGAAGCGATGAGCACCGCAGCCAGCGCGCCGCTCCCCGCCCAGCCCCGCTCGGTGGTTGTCAGGGCAGCGAAGTCATCTGCGGAATCGCCGCTTGGCTGGTCGGCAAGGGGATCATGCTCCAGGCCGTCAGCCGAATCGTCCGCCCCCAGCGCCTCGATCAGGGACCGGCGATGGTTCCAGACATCGCGCCTGGGCGTCTGCAGCTTCCTGATCACTGAGCGACGAATCCGCCGCGTCCTCGCGGCTGTCCGCCTCGCCCTCATTACTGCCGCTGGACGCCCCAAAGCCGTGAAGGTTGCGGCCAGCTGGGTAAAGCCGTGCCCGGGATCCTTGACGGCGATGCTGAGCACAAGCTTGAAAACACTGCCCAGCAGCGCCCCCGCGGCGTGCAGCGGAACCTTCCACAGCGGAGCATGCTTGAGACGGAGGTGCACCTGGGCCTTCCGTGCGGCCGAGGCGTTGCCCAGTGCATGGGGCCGGTGCGCGACATGGAACATACGCGCAGTGGGTACCACCACCACCCGGTGTCCGGCGAGGCGGTTGCGCCAGCAGAAATCGACGTCGTCGCCCGTCCCGGACAAAGCCGGGTCAAAGCCTTGGAGGTGCTCCCAGATATCCCTGCGGACCAGCATGCCCGCCGAATTCACCGCGAAGGTGTCGCTGCGGCCATCGTATTGGCCCTGGTCAAGCTCGTCGGCATCGATCAGGGTAAGGCGCTCGGCCCATCCGCTGGTGGACAGTCCGACGTCGATCAGGCGGCGTCCGGCGTGCCAGTCCAGCTGCTTGCAGCCGGCAACTGTTACGGAAGGAGCGCGTTCCACTGCACCCAAAAGCTCAGCCAGAGCCTCCGGGGCCGGGGCCGCGTCGTCGTGGATAAGCCAGATCCATTCGGCGGCGGCAACCTCTGATTGACCGGACCAGGGTGCAAGGGCGTCGAGGCCGGCACGGACAGCCCCGCCCATGCCGCCTTTGCCGTGTGCGACGTGCAGGACGTTCGCTGCGCCGAGGGACCGCTCAAGGAGGGCCGCGGAATGGTCGCGGGACCCGGTGTCCACCCCGACAATGGAGTCGGCTGGCCGGGTCTGGTCCGCCAACGCAGCCAGGGTTCTGGGGAGATAGTCACTGCCGTTGTGGGACACCACAACAGCAGTGACGTGCACTTCCTGATGAATTAGATTGCCCGCTTCCTTAGCCGCCGGCGCTCGCGCTCGGAAAGGCCTCCCCAGATGCCAAACCGTTCGTCGTTCGCCAACGCGTATTCAAGGCATTGTGACCGCACGTTGCAGGCGCCGCACACCTTTTTGGCGTCCCGCGTCGATCCGCCCTTCTCCGGAAAGAAGGCTTCCGGATCGGTCTGCGCGCACAGCGCGTCAGTCTGCCAGCCGAGCTCGCCTTCGTCGTCGAAGTCCTGCCGGAAAGGCAATCCGATCCATACCGGCTGAAAGTTCCTGGCGTTGTCAGCCTGCAATTCCATCGGCGGATCGAGGTCGTCCTCATCAGGATCGTGGCCGCCATCAAGAAGGGCCTCGTGCGCTGCGAGGAAGGCCGTGGCCTGGTCCTGCAGGGAGTCTTTGTTTCGGTTATACCGTTCCGCGGCGTCAGGGTCCGCGGGATCTACGTACCAGTCACTGGGAACTCCCCGTGCCCGGTATTTTGCCGTTGCCTGACCGGCGACGACGGCATCTTCTTGGATACGCTCTACTTGCCCCAATGCGACCCTCCTGATGTTGCAGCCTTTGCCTGGACACTTGGACACTCGGTTGTGTGCCGTATCTGCGCAATGGCCTTCGATACCTAATTACACGCGTGTAACTAGGGATGAGTCAAGCCGTGGACCGGATAATAATCAATTTCACCGGCGAGTCGCGGTCACGCCACGCCCGAAGATTTTTAGGTCGGCCCGACATCCCGTCCGGCCGAATCGAAGGCACGACCCGCCGTCGACCCCGATTGCCATGGATCACGGGAAAAAATACAGTGCGGGCCGCAATAAGGCAAGCGAAATGACAAACCCCTGTGAGTAAAATCACATCGTTTTCGCCCGTCCTGAGCCCCCAAACGGATGGCCTCCCGGCCCTTCGGATCCCGGTGACCCCCGCCGGACACCGTGGCAAGATGTAGCCATGAGCATCCCGGCGATCGAATTGATGACAACCCTGCGCTCCGGCCACTCAACATCACCCCGCCTGACCTGGTACGGCCCGGAGGCCGAGCGGGTGGAGCTTTCCGGACGTGTCCTGGATAACTGGGTGGCCAAGACCAGCAACCTGCTGCAGGACGAAGTGGATGCCGAACCGGGAATGCGGGTTCGTCTCGACCTCCCCGCCCACTGGAAGTCGCTGATCTGGGCGCTTGCTGCCTGGCAGTTGGGCATGGAAACCGTCCTCGACGGCGGCGGGGGTGATTTTCTGGTCACTGACCGGCCCGGGGCCCGCGAAGGGACCTACGACGCCGTCATTGCGGTTGCGCTGCCTGCCCTCGCCATGCGGTGGCCCGGGGAGCTGCCGGCCGGCGTGATCGACTACGCTTCCGAAGTGCGCTCCCACGGCGACGTGTTCATGGCGCACTCCGAGCCTGCTGCGAGCACCTGCGCCGTCACGGGCCGTGACGGCAACCAGCACCTGCACGAGGCCCTGCTGGATGGATTCGCCGCCTCCCACGATGAAGGAGTCCGGCTCCTCGTCCCGGCGGCAGAGGGCCTGGAAGCAGCGCTGTCCAACGCGCTGGGCGCCTGGCGAAGCGGCGGTTCAGTGGTCCTCGCCCACCCCGACGTTCAGCTGACAGACAAGCTCCTCGCCGCCGAACGGATCCGCGGCGCCTAACCTGGCATCTAAGCCTGGCGCCTAAGCCTGAAGACAGACCTGAACCTAGGGGCGGCCCGGACCCTCCGATGCGCCTTCGCGAGTACCTTCCGCGGCCCGCTCGTCCTGGTCCGCCGGTGCGGCCGCATGATCTTGGTGGTGGTGGAGCTCGATGAGCTCGTGGTCGTGGGAGAACTCCGGTTCCTGGTCCAGCTCCTGGTTGAAAACAAGGAACCGGTAGGCGAAAAAGCGGACGACTGTGGCCACGAGGATTCCCACCACTCCCGCGGCAAACAGCATGTTCTTTTCTGTAACGCCCAGTGAATACTTGGCGAACGCCGTGAAGCCGGTGGAGATGCCGATGCCGATCCCGTTGATGAGAATGAACATCAGGAATTCACGTAGCATATTCGCTTGCCGCCGGTGCCGGAAAGTCCATAGCCGGTTGGCGATCCAGGAGAAAATCGTCGCCACTGTGGCACCGACAAAACGCGCCTTCGCTTCGCTGTCCGTCATGGGGCCGTGCATCAGGTAGTACGTCAGGCCGTTGTCGATGACAAAGGCGACACCGCCCACTGCTCCAAACTTGGCCACCTCGCGCCAAAAAAGTGAGGCGAGCCCCCTGATACGATCTGCAAGTGCGCTAAACATGACCCTCCATGGCCGAACGAAATGTGGGCCACACGGCCAGAGGCCATTTTAGCCTTGTTTCCTGAACGTCCGCCCCTAGACGGGCAGGCAGGGGCCGGATTCAGCGGAAAATCCGGCCCGATGGCAGGCGAAAGCGGGGATCCAGCGCGGTCTTCTGTAGGCTGGCTCTTGTGACTTTTCCAGTAATCGGCGTGGTTGGCGGCGGCCAGCTCGCGCGCATGATGGCCCCAGCCGCCACTGCTCTTGGCTTTGAATTCCGTGTCCTGGCTGAAGGCGAGGACGTCTCAGCCGTTTCGGCCGTTTCCACCTCCCCGGTGGGTGACTACAAGGACCTCCAGACCCTTCTTGAGTTCGCTGACGGCCTGGACGTGATGACGTTCGATCATGAACACGTACCCACCGGCCACCTCCGCGCGCTGCAGGAAGCAGGGGTGAACGTCCAGCCCGGACCGGACGCCCTGGTCCACGCCCAGGACAAGCTGGTGATGCGCGCGGCCATCGACAGGCTGGGGCTTCCCAACCCGGTCTGGGCTTCCGTTGCTGACGTGGAGGCCCTGGCCAGCTTCGGCGACGAAACCGGCTGGCCTGTCGTCCTGAAGATGCCCCGCGGCGGCTATGACGGCAAGGGCGTCCGGATCGTCGAATCGGCGGCGGACGCAGCCGCCACCGCCGAATGGTTTGAGGCCATGAGTCCGCTGCTCGCCGAGGCCAAGGTCGAGTTCAGCCGGGAGCTGTCAGCTTTGGTGGCGCGGACACCGGACGGCGAAGCCCGGGCCTGGCCTGTCGCCCACACTATCCAGGTCGACGGCGTCTGCGATGAAGTGATCGCGCCCGCACTGAATATCCCGGTGGAAGTGGCTGCGTCCGCGGAGGACGCAGCGCTGCGCATCGCCAGCGAACTCGGCGTCACCGGAGTCATGGCCGTGGAACTCTTCGAAACCCCGGGGAAGGGTGCCGGATTCCTGATCAACGAGCTCGCGATGCGCCCGCACAACACGGGTCACTGGACCCAGGACGGTTCAGTGACCAGCCAGTTTGAGCAGCACCTCCGGGCCGTCCTCAACCTCCCCCTGGGCGCCACGGATATCCTGGGCCCGGTGGTCGTGATGAAGAACTTCCTGGGCGGCGACAATCAGGACCTGTTTTCGGCCTATCCCGCCGCGTTGGCCAGCGAACCGGCAGCGAAGGTGCACTGCTACGGCAAGGCCGTGCGCCCTGGCCGGAAGATCGGCCACGTCAACCTGGTCGGAACGTCAACAGCCGACGTCGAATCCCTGCGGGAACGCGCCACCCGTGTGGCCGGGATCATCCGCGACGGCCGGGCGCCTGCCGAAGAATCGCCACGGATTTCAGAGGAGAACGCATGACCGCCGGACGCACCCCCGCCAGCAGCTCTCCGGCCAGCCCGATTGTGGGACTGGTCATGGGCTCCGATTCGGACTGGCCGGTGATGGAGGCCGCGGCCGACGCCCTGGCCGAATTCGGCATTCCTTTCGAGGCGGACGTGGTATCCGCCCACCGGATGCCCCTCGAGATGATCCGGTACGGGCAGACAGCGCACCAACGAGGACTGCGGGTCATCATCGCCGGAGCCGGCGGCGCTGCCCACCTTCCGGGCATGCTGGCCAGCGTCACGCCGCTCCCTGTCATCGGTGTCCCCGTCCCGCTGAAGACCTTGGACGGTATGGATTCCCTCCTGTCCATTGTCCAGATGCCCGCAGGAGTCCCTGTTGCCACGGTTTCCATCGCGGGCGCACGCAACGCCGGTCTCCTCGCGGTGCGCATGCTCGCGTCCGGGACTGATGAGCTGGCCGCTTCCCTCCGCGCCGACCTCCTCGAATTCGCCCAGGACCTCAACGACGTTGCAACCCGCAAGGGTGCCAGCCTCCGGCAGAAGGTCAGTGAAGTCTTCGCGGATGGCAACGGCGTCTTCCGGGGCAGCCGTTAAGGCCCGCGATATGTCCAGAAGCGAACTGCAGCGGGGCGCCCCCGTCACAGCCATGACCGACCCCATCAGGTATCCTGCGGGCGCCTCCTCCCCTATCCGGACGAAGCGCGCCTTCTTCCTGCTGCTGCTGACCCTCCTGGTTCCGGGCAGTGCGCAGATTGTGGCCGGGGACCGCAAGCTGGGACGAATCGCCCTGCGGGTCACCCTGTGTGCCTGGGCGCTGCTGCTGGTGGCGCTGCTGCTGCTGGTGGTCAACCGGCCGTTCCTCATCAACATCATCACCAATCCCTTCGCTTCACTGCTGATTGTCCTGCTGCTCACGGCCCTCGCCGTCGGCTGGGCAGTCCTGTTCATCAACACGCTGCGGCTCATCCGCCCGGTGCTGCTGGCACCGCCGATGCGTCCCGCCGTCGGCCTTGCCCTGGTCCTGTCCTTGGTCCTGAGCAGCGGATCCCTGGGCTACGCTGCCTATCTGCTGAACGTGGGCCGGAATGCGATCGGCAGCATCTTCAACGCGGGCGGCCCCTCCATCCAACCCGTTGACGGCAGGTACAACTTCCTCATGATGGGCGGCGACGCCGGCGCCGACCGTACCGGGCGCCGGCCGGACAGCCTCTCGGTGCTGAGCGTGGATGCCAAGAGCGGACAAACCGCCATCATCTCCGTCCCGCGGAACCTCCAGAACGCCCAGTTCAGCGAGGGCTCCCCCATGCGCAAGATTTATCCCGACGGTTATGACTGCGGCGACGACTGCCTCATCAATGCCATCAATACTGAGGTCACGAACGAACACGCTGACCTCTACCCGGGTGTCGCGGACCCGGGGGCGCAGGCCACGCTGGAAGCCGTCTCCGGAACCCTGGGCATCACCGTGCAGGCCTACGTGCTGGTGGACATGGACGGCTTCGCCAAGCTCATCGACGCCATGGGCGGCATCAGGATCAAGGCCGGCGGCTGGGTGCCCATCAGCGGACCCATGGTGGATGAGGCCAACGGCATCCATGGCATGCCTGACGGCTGGATACCCGCCGGGGAACAGAAGCTGGATGGCTTCCACGCCCTCTGGTATGGCCGGTCCCGCGAATTCGTTGACGACTATGCCCGCATCCAGCGCCAGCAATGCGTCCAGCAGGCCATGCTGAAACAGCTTGACCCGGCCACGCTGCTGTCCAAGTTCGAGGACATCGCGAATGCCGGCACCAAGGTTGTGGAATCGAACATTTCCGCCAGCCAGCTGGGAAGCTTCCTAGACCTGGCCATCAAGGCGAAAGGCCAGGAGGTTAAGCGGCTCACGATCGGGCCGCCGGATTTCCCCGCCGCGTTTTCCACCACCCCGGACTTTAACGTCATCCATGACCGGGTGGACGAGCTGCTTGCCTCCGCGTCATCACCCCAAGCGGCAGGCGCGCCGGAAGACACCGTCGTGGAACCCTCAGTCACGGTCGGCCACCTCCAGGCGTCGGGACCGCGGCAGCCGGCCTCCCTGTCGACAACAGCCGGAAGCGAGACGCCGCCGGCACCGTCGTCGTCGGACTTCACCCCGGTGACCACCACGCCGGATGGCCGGCCGATCACCGAGGCAATGCTGAACCAGCTCAAGAGCCAAGGCAACGAACAGGCAATCCGGGACCTCGTGGCCACCAACGGTCAGTGCGCTGCCCTGTAAACCCTGCGCGTCCCTGGATGGGAGCCACCCGTTGGACCAGTAGCCCTATACACCTGCAGACCAAAGAAATGGACATGGCTGTGTACGAGATTGAGAACGTCCTCCGCGATTACGCCTGGGGTTCGACGACGGCGATCGCCGGACTCCTTGGCCGGCCGGAGTCGGGCCGGCCGGAAGCCGAACTCTGGATCGGCGCCCACCCGGACTCCCCCTCCGTTGCCCGCCGCAGTGACGGGACGGAAATCCCGCTGCATGCCCTGATTGCGGAAGACCCGGAGCATTTCCTGGGCGGGGCATCCGTTGCCAAATTCGGGCCGCGGCTCCCGTTCCTGGCGAAAATCCTGGCCGCGGCACAGCCCCTGTCGCTGCAGGTACACCCCAGCATCGGGCAGGCGAAGGCCGGGTTCGAACGGGAAAATGCTGCCGGCCTGGCACCTGACGCGCCGAACCGCAACTACCGCGATGACAACCACAAGCCGGAAATGATCTTCGCCCTGACGCCGTTCGAGGCGCTGTGCGGCTTCAGGGCTCCTGACGAGACGCGGAAGATCCTGCTGCACCTGGCCGGCTGTTTTGACCTGGTCGAATCCGAAGTGCCCAGGCTCGTCCAAGACCTGCTGGATGACCTTGCCGACGCCGACAGGAGTGCCGGGCTGCGGAAGGCCTTTGAACGGCTCATCACCGGCGGCCCGGCCGTTTCCGAGGCCACCGCGCTGGTGGCGGCGGCCCTGATTTCCGCGGCCCGCCTGGCCCCGTACCAGGCCGAGCTGTCCACTGTGGTCAGCCTGAACGAGAAATACCCGGGCGATCCCGGCGTGCTGATTTCGCTGCTGCTCAACAGGATTTCCCTGGCACCGGGCCAGGCCGTCTACCTGCCGGCTGGGAACGTGCACGCGTACCTGCATGGCCTGGGCGTGGAGGTCATGGCGTCGTCGGACAACGTGCTCCGCGGCGGCCTGACCCCGAAGTTCATCGACGTTCCCGAACTCCTGCGGACGATCGAGTTCCAACCGGTCGGCGTGCCCATGTTGTCCCCGGAAGTCTCGGGGCTGGGCCAGGAGCTCTACCAGCCGCCCTTCCGCGAGTTCCAGTTGCAGCGGATCCAACTGGAACCCGACGGCGGCCCTGTTCCGCTGGCACAGTCGGGTGCCGCCGTCGTGATTGTGGTTTCAGGCTCCGTGTACCTGGACTCGCCCAAAGGCGACCTGCAGCTGTCCCGTGGCGGCAGCGCCTTCCTGCCCGCCTCCGAAGCGCCCGTCAACGTCCATCCCGTCGCGGGTGCCGCGGATCCCGCCGTGGCCTTTGCTGTCACCACGTCCATGAAGGGCTGAGGCGTGGAATATTTCCTGCAGACCCAGGCCTGGGCGGATTTCCAGGCGTCCCTTGGACGCAGGGTCCACCAGCAGTCTGGACCGGGGTGGAGTTTCCTGGCTGTGGAGGAGAGGAACCCCGCCGGCAAGGTGCTCTACTCACCCTATGGCCCGGTGGCCTCGTCCCCTGAGGCCTTCGACGATGCCCTTGCCGCCCTTGTACGGGTGGCAAGAACCTGCGGTGCTGTGTTTGTCCGGATCGAACCTGCGTCCGCCGGCCTGGAAATGCCCGCTGCAGTCGTGGAGCTGCGGCGGCGGAGGCTGCAGCCGGCCCCGGTCAACCAGCAGCCCGAGCTCAGCTGGATCGTTGACCTGGATGGTGACTTCAAGGACGTCCTGGCTGCCATGAAGCCCGTGAACCGGAACCTGTACCGGAACATCCACAAAAAGGGCGTCACTTTCCGGAAGTCCCAGGATCCTGATGACATCCGGATCCTGCTGAACTTCCTGCACATGACCGCCAGACGCAACGGATTCAAGCCCCAAAGCGATGAATACCTGACCCAGGTGGCCGCTTCGCTGATGCCCGCCGGCGCCGCCACGCTCTTTGTCGCTGAGCTGCACGGCGGCCCCATCGCCGCCGCCCTGGCCTACGACTCCGCCGACACGCGCACGTACGCGCATGCGGCCATGGACGACTCCCATCGCAAACTCAGTGCAGGGATCCCGCTCCTGGTGACCCTGATGGCTGACGCCAAGGACCGCGGCCTCAAACATGTGGACCTCTGGGGTGTGGCGCCCTCAGATCAGCCGGACCACAAATGGGCAGGCTTCACCGCGTTCAAGAAGTCCTTCGGCGGCCGGGAGGTCTTGTATCCCGGAACGTGGGACCTGCCGGTGAAGAAGCTCCGGTATGCGGCCTATCAGCTCGCCCGCAGGCTGCGGACCAAGCTCCCCTCCCTCCCCGCGCGAACTGGCCCATAAAACGCTCAAAACCCCCGTTTGGGGTCATGAGGGTGTCCGGGGCATGCTTCATGCTGCCCCGTGGCAGCCTCCCCAATCCGTTATCCACAGGACAGGTTCGAGGGTTAACGCGAACTGGCAGCTTACGACGCCAAATCAGGGGGGATTTGAGGTCATCTGCTGCCAGTTCGAGCCGCTGGAGTCCGTGCGCCGCTGAGCTTCTAGTGCTTGCGGGCGTAGCCTTCCCACTTGCTGGCCTGGTGCTCGCCGTCCACGAAGCGGATGGTGCCGGACTTGGACCGCATCACAATCGACTGGGTGAGGACCTTGTCCTTGGAGTAGCGCACGCCCTTGAGGAGGTCGCCGTCGGTGATGCCGGTGGCCGCGAAGTAGCAGTTGTCGCTGGTGACGAGGTCGTTCGTGGACAGCACGCGCTCGAGGTCGTGGCCGGCGTCGATCGCCTTCTGCTTCTCTTCATCGCTGGTGGGCCAAAGGCGGCCCTGGATCACACCGCCAAGCGATTTGATGGCGCATGCTGCGACGATTCCTTCGGGAGTGCCGCCGATGCCCATCAGGGCGTCAACACCGGTGCCCGCACGGGCAGCCGCGATGGCACCGGCGACGTCGCCGTCCATGATGAATTTGGTGCGCGCACCGGCTTCGCGGATTTCCTCCACGAGCGGGCGGTGGCGGTCGCGGTCAAGAATCATGACGTTGAGCTGGTTGACTTTGACGCCCTTGGCCTTGGCGATGAGGTGCAGGTTCTGCTTGACGGGGAGGCGGAGGTCAACCATGTCGGCAGCCTCGGGGCCGGTCACCAGCTTCTCCATGTAGAACACGGCAGAGGGGTCGAACATGGAGCCGCGCTCGGCCACGGCCAGGACGGCAAGGGCGTTGTTGATGCCGAGGGCAGTCAGGCGGGTACCGTCGATCGGGTCCACGGCAACATCGCATTCCGGGCCCGTGCCGTCACCAACGTGTTCGCCGTTGAACAACATGGGGGCTTCATCTTTTTCGCCTTCGCCGATGACCACAACGCCGTTGAAGTGGACCGTCTGAAGGAAGGAGCGCATGGCGTCAACGGCTGCACCGTCCGCCTTGTTCTTGTCGCCGAAGCCAACCCAGTGGCCGCCGGCAATGGCTGCAGCCTCGGTGACGCGGACAAGCTCGAGTGCAAGGTTGCGGTCCGGCTCATCGAGCCCGACTGCCAGAGCCGGGGAGAGTGTGGAGTACTTCTGGGTCATGGACGCTGGTGACACGTGAACCTCTTCTTCGAGTGGCGATCATTGAACCCGCTCAGCCGGATTCAGCTGGCGGGGCGATTCCTCTGGTACTGATCATAGTCCGGGCCCCGCCGTCGGGCGGCGGATGACGCGGGCGCGCAACATGCCCTGCTGACCCCGCGCCATCCCGAATGTGAGTTGGAGCCCTGCATGGGCGACTATAGAAGGGTGAGTGAAATGCAGGAAAAGAGTAGCCCCGCGCCCGGTCCCTCGGATCCCGCAGGTAAGGACGGCGCCAGCGGGAGCGGTGCCCAGGCACCCGTAAAGCCCGTGATTCCGGCCGCAGCGGCAAAGCGCGCGAATGCCTCGGTGATCGGCATGATCATTGCGCTGGTGATCAGCATCGCCGCCTTCCTGCCCATCATTTTGATGAATCCCTCGCCCAAGAGCGACGGATACAAGCCGAATATCGACGTCACTGCGGTGGCCCGGAACGCCACGGATGTGGCAGGATTCACACCCGTCGCCCCGGACACGGGCAACACCTTCACCTCAAACTATGCGCGCTGGGAGTCCGGCAGCGGGAGCGGAGTTCCCGCCTGGGAAGCCGGATACCTGACGCCCAAGCAGTCCTTCATCGCGCTGGTGCAGACACGCCAGGCAAATCCCACCTGGCTGCTGCAGCAGACCAAAAGCGCCCCTGTCACCGGAAGCCGCAGTGCCGGCGGCCGGGACTGGGAGTTGCGTGACACGGGCAAAGGCGAGAAGAGCATGGTGCTCGCGTACCGCGGCACCACTGTTGTCCTGACCGGGCCGGCTCAGCTGGACGAGTTCTCCGTGCTTGCAGCCGCCGTCGTCAAATCACTGGACAGCAATCCCGCCGTAACGATTTCCCCCTCGGCCAGCACCGCACCGTAAGGTAGGCGCGTGGCTACCTATCTGACTCCCGCTCTCGCCTGGCGCCGGATGCGCGAAGGCAACGAACGCTTTGTTGCCGGCGAATCCTCGCACCCGAACCAGGACGCCTCCCGCCGGTCCTCGCTTGTGGAAAACCAGCATCCCTTTGCCGTGATCTTCGGCTGCTCGGATTCCCGGCTTGCTGCCGAGATCATCTTCGACCTGGGTCTCGGGGATGCTTTCGTCGTCCGCACCGCGGGACAGGTGATCGACGACGCCGTGCTGGGCTCCCTTGAGTACAGCATCAGCGAGCTGGGGGTACCGCTGATCGCGGTGCTGGGGCATGACAGCTGCGGGGCCGTCAGTGCCACCAAGGCAGCCGTCGATACAGGCCAGATGCCCATCGGCTTCATCCGCGACCTCGTGGAGCGCATCACCCCGTCGGTCCTGACATCCATGCGGAACGACCGGCACGAGGTCAACGACATGGTGGTGGAACACGTGAAACAGACATCGAAGCGCCTCGTGGACAGCTCCCGTGTGATTTCCGCCGCAATTGATGACGGCCGGACAGCCGTGATCGGGCTTTCCTACAGCCTTGCGGAGGGCCGGGCGAACGTAGTTTCCGGCATCGGAGACCTTTAGGCGGCAGCGCCAACAGTGCCGGTAGCATGCGGTTCACGGTTTTCAATGGGGCGCCAAACCGCCCTAAGCTAGCCCCATGACTTCCACTGAAGAGTTCCGCATTGAACATGACACGATGGGCGAAGTCCGCGTCCCCGTGAACGCACTGTACCGCGCGCAGACGCAGCGGGCAGTGGAGAACTTTCCGATTTCCGGCAAGACCCTGGAACGCGCGCACATTGAGGCGCTTGCCCGGGTCAAGAAGGCCGCTGCCCAGGCCAACGCTGAACTGGGCGTGCTCGACGGCGAGCTTGCCAAGGCCATCGCAGACGCAGCCGATGAGGTAGCAGCCGGCAAGTACGACGGTGACTTCCCCATCGATGTCTTCCAGACCGGCTCCGGCACATCCTCGAACATGAACACCAACGAGGTCATCGCCGAGCTCGCTTCGCGTGCCCTCAAGGCGGCGGGAAGCGACAAGGTTGTCCACCCGAACGACCACGTCAACGCCTCCCAGTCCTCTAACGACGTCTTCCCCACGTCGGTCCACGTCGCCGCCACCTCTGCCTTGATCAACGACCTCATTCCTGCGCTGGGCTACCTCGCCGAGTCGCTGGAGCGCAAGGCAGTGGAGTTCAAGGACGTGGTCAAGTCCGGCCGCACCCACCTCATGGACGCCACTCCGGTGACCCTGGGCCAGGAGTTCGGCGGCTACGCTGCCCAGGTCCGCTACGGTATCGAGCGAATCAACGCTTCCCTCCCCCGCGTTGCTGAGGTACCCCTCGGCGGCACAGCTGTGGGCACCGGCATCAACACCCCTGCCGGCTTCCCGGAGCGGGTCATCGAGCTGCTGGCCACGGACACCGGACTCCCGCTGACCGAGGCCCGCGACCACTTTGAGGCCCAGGCCAACCGCGACGGCCTGATTGAGGCCTCCAGCCAGCTCCGCAACATCGCCATCTCCTTCATGAAGATCAACAACGACCTCCGCTGGATGGGCTCCGGCCCCAACACGGGCCTCGGCGAAATCGCCATCCCGGACCTACAGCCGGGCTCGTCCATCATGCCCGGCAAGGTCAACCCCGTCATCTGCGAGGCCTCCATCATGGTGGCCGCCCAGGTCATCGGCAATGACACCGCCATCGCTTGGTCAGGCACCAACGGCGCCTTCGAATTGAACGTCGGCATCCCGGTCATGGCCGCCAACCTGCTGGAGTCGGTACGCCTGCTGGCCAACACCAGCCGCGTGATGGCGGACAGGATGATCGACGGCATCACCGCCAACGTGGAGCGCGCCCGCTTCCTCGCCGAAGCCTCACCGTCCATCGTCACCCCGCTGAACAAGTACATCGGCTACGAGAACGCCGCGAAGATCGCCAAAAAGGCCGTGGCCGAGGGCCTGACCATCCGTGAGACCGTCATTGCCATGGGTTTCCTGGAGCGCGGTGAGGTCACCGAGGAGCAGCTGGACACCGCCCTGGACGTGATGTCCATGACGCGCCCTCCGCACAAAGCCTAATTCCCCACCGCCTCCCTAGCTTCGCTCCGCTCAGCCAGGGAACCCTCGGCGGCGGAGGCCCCGATTAGACCGCCGGCCGCCCGCCTTCCCAGTGAAGGCGGGCGGCCGCGTCGTTAAGAAAGTTGCCGCTAGAACCCGCCATCCAGCAAAGTTGCACTGATTTGAAAAGAGTGCAAACATTTACTGTATGACTGATAGTGCACTAATTGACGGTGGACTGCGTGAACGAAAGCGCGCCGCCACGCGCGGGGCCATCACCGCCGTCGCCCGGAACCTAACCGCAGAGCGCGGGTTCAACGGATACACCGTGGAGGAAGTCTGCGACCTGGCGGAAATTTCACGCCGGACCTTCTTCAACTACTTCCCCACCAAGGAAGACGCCATTCTGGGGCACATGGCCGATGAGGTTCCGGCCGGCATTTTTGACGATTTTGTTGCCGCCGGGGCCTCGTCTCCCTCAGGCCAAATCTCCGAAAGGCTGTTCCAGGATCTGATTCAGCTATCACTGAAGCTGTCCGAGCACCTGAGCGGGTCCGAGGAAGAAACCCGGCAGCTGATTGGCGTCATCAAAAAGGAACCCCAGCTGATCCTCCGGATCATTGGAGCCACCGAAGAACGCGAGGCGGAATTTGCCCGGGTCCTGGCACGCCGCGAAGGCGTGCCGCCGGACCACCCTGTGGTGACGATGGCTGTGACCCTGCTGGGCAGCATCAGCAGGAAGACCAGCATGGTCTATTTCTCTGACGGCAACACCAGGCCCTTCCGGGAACTCCTGCTCGAGAACATTTCGGCTGCCCGGCAGCTGTTCACCCAGCCTTACCAAGAACCCGTAGAAGGAACCCGATGACTAGCACGCTCAGTCCCACCGCAACGGCCCGGCCGTTGCTGCTTACCCAGAGGCGGATCTGGATCATCTTTTCCGCGCTCATTGCGGGCATGCTCCTCTCAAGCCTGGACCAGACCATAGTGTCCACGGCCATGCCCACCATCGTGGGCAAGCTGGGCGGGGTGGAGCACCAGGCCTGGATCACCACCGCGTACCTTCTGGCCACCACCATAGTGATGCCGATCTACGGCAAGTTCGGTGACATCCTGGGCCGCCGCAACCTGTTCCTCATCGCCATTGCGCTGTTCACGCTCGCTTCCCTCGGGTGTGCATTCGCCACGGATTTCTGGGGTTTCGTCATCTTCCGCGCCATCCAGGGTCTGGGCGGTGGCGGCCTCATGATCCTCTCGCAGGCCATTATCGCTGACATCGTGCCCGCAAAGGACCGCGGCAAGTACATGGGCCCGCTCGGCGCCATCTTCGGCCTCTCCGCCGTCGCAGGGCCGCTCCTTGGCGGCTTCTTCGTCGACCACCTGACCTGGGAATGGGCCTTCTACATCAACATCCCCATCGGCATCGCAGCCTTCGCCATTGCCTGGTTTACCCTGACCCTGCCAAACAAAAAGGCCCAGAAGCGCATCGACATCCTGGGCGTTGTGATGCTGTCCGCGGCCACGGCGTGCCTGATCTTCTTCATGGACTTTGGCGGAAAGAAGGATGAGGGCTGGGACTCTCCGCTCACCTGGGCCTTCGGAGCCGGACTTCTCATTTCCGCAGCCGCATTCGTTCTGGTGGAACGCCGCGCCGAGGACCCCATCATCCCGCTCAGCCTCTTCAGGAACCGGATCTTCGTCAACGCCACGGCAATCGGGTTCACCCTCGGCCTGGGCATGTTCGCCGCCATCGCGTTTGTTCCGACATTCCTCCAGATGTCCTCGGGAACGTCGGCGGCCGAGTCAGGGTTGCTGATGCTGCCCATGATGGTTGGCCTGATGGGCATGTCCATCTACTCCGGCATCCGGATCTCCAAGACCGGCAAGTACAAAATGTTCCCCATCCTGGGCGCAGCCCTCACGATGGCGGCCATGCTGTGGATGACAACGCTCACTGCGGAAACGCCCATCTGGGTCATCTGCGTCCAGCTGTTCATCTTCGGCTCCGGGCTTGGCCTGATCATGCAGGTCATCGTCCTGGTGGTCCAGAACTCGGTGCCTCCGGAACAGATCGGCACCGCCACCAGCACCAACAACTACTTCCGTGAAGTGGGCGCCTCCATGGGCGTGGCGGTTTTCGGATCAATCTTCACCACCCGCCTTGCCGAATCCCTCTCGACCGCCTTCAAGGGGGCCGGAGCCTCTGCCGACCAGGCCTCGCAGGCCACCAGCACGCTCGATCCGCAGGCACTGAGCCAGCTGCCGGAACAACTAAGGGACGCCATCGTGAACGCCTACGCTGAATCCCTGGCTCCCGTCTTCTGGTACCTGGTCCCGTTCATCGCGGCCGCCCTGCTCCTGGCGATCACCCTGAAGCAGATCCCCCTTTCGGACACCGCCGGAATGGTGGCCAGCGGGGAAGCCGTCGGCGGGGAGGAGGCCGAACGCCTCGAGGCAGGGCTTCGGGCGGAGGAACTGGTCTCCCCGGGCCGCTGACCGTGCCTGTCAGGGCTCGAAGTGCGTCGCCTCACCGGGTGCCAGGGCGCGGCGGATGGCTGTGAGGTGGCCAGGCATCAGCTCTGGCAATTCGTCCAGGCCGAACCAGCCCACAGCCAGGGATTCGTCGTCGTTGACCCTTGCCGTGCCCGAGATGTAGCGGCAGCGGAAAACGACGTCCAGGAATTCGCAGACATCGCCGTTCGGGTAGGTGAACGGTCCCACAGCACCCACGGAGACTACCTGCTCCGGCTCCGCCACCACGGCGGTCTCCTCAAAAATCTCACGCACCAGCCCCCGCGCCGGGTGCTCGCCGGGCTCCAGCATCCCGGAGATGAGGGCCCACTGGCCATTATCGGCACGCCGGGCCAGCAGAACGCGGCCCCGGCCATCAACGACCACCCCTCGGACACCAGGAACCCACAACGGGTCGTTGCCGATTTTTTCACGGAGTCGCAGGATGTAGTCAGGAGCCGGCATCCTGCCAGCCTACCGCGCTCGTCAGGCGGGGCCGAGTAGCAGGAGCCGAGCGCGTCAGGCGGGAAGCAGCATGGCTGCGGCAGCTCCGGCAAGCATGAACGGGCCGAACGGGATGGAGGATTTCAGGGTGCCCCGGCGGGCGGCCAGGAGTCCCAGGGACCAGAGCCCGCCCAGCAGGAAGGCCGCAAAGGTACCGGCAAAGACATGTGCCCAGCCCAGGTAGCCGAGATACATGCCGAGGACCCCCGCGAGCTTGACGTCGCCAAAGCCCATCCCCGGCGGATAAAGGAGGCGGAGGACAAAGTAGAAGGCCCACAGGACGGCGCCTCCGGCGAGGATACGAAGGGCAGGAACCCCGAGAAACTCGGCGGCGCCATCCGGCATCGCCCCGAACCCCGCGGGCCCCGCAGCACTGTGCACGATGACCGCCGCGAGCAGCAGGATTCCCGCCACGGCATAGCTAGGGAACACGATCCGGTTGGGCAGGAGGTGGTGGCGCACGTCGATAACAGTGAGCCGCACCGCCATCACGGCAAAATAGGCGCAGGCTGCCAGAACCAGCCAAAACGCCAGCGGTGTGGCAACCCACAGTTCATCCAGTCGTCGGATCACACCTCGGATGCTACTGGATTTCGCATCCGCGCCGCAGAGCCCGCGCGTAAACTGTGGATATGGCGACATGGGACACCAGGCACCGGCCCGATCCGGACAGCAGCGCCGGGTCCGCGGACGTGGCCACCTTGTTCCGGAACCTTTGCAGATCCTCCCCCTGGAAATGGCAGTCCCTGCGCTTTGAATACTGGGATGAGCCGTTCGCGCAGGCCCCTGATCCTGCGGCTCCCCTGGTCCGCGCCTGGCTGCGGAGGCCGGGCGCCCTGCGCCTGGAGACCGCGGACGGACTTGTCCTCCACAGCACCACCGGGATCAATGATTCCAAGGACGGCTTTTACGTCAGCGCCACGCGGAAGTCGTGGCTGCTGCCGCCCCATCTGGTGGCGCCCGTCTACGAGGAAGGCCTGGTCAGGCGCCGTCCCGAGGCCGCCTACGGGGAGCCCGGGTTCGGCAACGGCCGCTTCTCCGCCGCCTTGGACCCGGTGGAGCTCGCAGGAAACGCGCCTGTCCCGCTTGAGTTCCCCGGCAGCAATGCGGTGGAGCTCGTGGATGTGCACCGGGTTGACCATGACGGCCGGCCGGCGCTGGAGGCCGTCGTTACTCCCACGGCGGCGTACCAGGCCTCAGACCCCGGCGCGCCGCTGTGCCTGCCGGGCAGCAACCGGGTGCGGATAGACCTTGGAACAGGCGTCTGCGTGTCCAGCCAGTCACTTGAACCGGCGACTCAGGACTACGGGCACTGGCTGAGAATCCTCGGTGTGGATGAGTACATGCTTGATGACCTCTTCGTGGCGGAGTCCATGAACCTCACTGATGTCCGCCGGCACATCAGCTGGGACATCCCCGCCTGAACTGCAGCCGTGACAGGGCGGAAGCCCGGCGGCTCGGCTAAGCTGCCCTGATGACTGCGCTGACGTCCTTCTGGCCCTTCTTCGACCTCACCCTGACCACCCCCAGGCTGGTGCTCAAGCCCGTTGCGGATGATCACATCGGGGCCGCAGTGGCAGCAGCCCGGAGCGGCATACACGAGCCCGGAAAGAGCCCCTTCAGCACACCTTGGACGGAACAGCCCGCGGAGGCCCTCGGGCCTAACATGGCCCGCTGGTACTGGCGCTGCCGGGCCGAGTTTACGCCGGAGTCCTGGACGCTGCTCCTGGGCATCTGGCATGACGGCGAGTTCATCGGGTGCCAGGATGTGGGAGCCAGGGACTTCGCCGCCCTGAAGACCGTCTCGACAGGCTCCTGGCTCAAGCAGTCAGTCCAAGGCCTGGGATTCGGCAAGGAGATGCGCGCCGCCGTCGTTCTGTATGCCTTTGACTGGCTCAAAGCTGAGGTTGCAGAGTCAGAAGCGGCGACGTGGAACGCCGCATCCCTTGGCGTGTCCCGTTCTCTGGGCTACGAGCTGAACGGCGTCACCAGAACAACCTGGGGCGACAGGGTCGAGCACGTCCAAAAGATCCGGGTCACTCCTGAAACTTTCAAGCGTCCCGACTGGACCCTCAAAGTAGAAGGCCACGAAGCCGCGGCCAGCTTCCTCGGGGTCAGCTAGAGCGTTGCCGGAGAAGGGCCGTGGCCCGACGAACGGAACCACGGCCCTCCCGACCCCAACCTGCCGGGTTAGTACATCTAGACTTCGGCGCCTTCGAGCAGTTCCGTCACCAGGGCGGCGATGGGTGAGCGTTCGGAGCGGGTCAGGGTGATATGGCCGAAAAGCGGATGTCCCTTCAGGGTTTCGACGACGGCGGCGATCCCGTCGTGCCGTCCGACGCGCAGGTTGTCGCGCTGGGCGACGTCGTGCGTGAGGATGATCTTGGAGTTCTGGCCGATACGGCTCATCACGGTGAGGAGCACGTTCTTCTCCAGGGACTGGGCTTCGTCCACGATCACGAAGGCGTCGTGCAGAGAGCGTCCGCGGATGTGGGTCAGCGGCATGACTTCGAGCATGCCGCGATCCATCACCTCTTCAACGACTTCCTGGCTCACCAGGGCACCGAGGGTATCGAACACGGCCTGCGCCCAGGGGTTCATTTTCTCGGATTCGGAGCCGGGCAGGTAGCCGAGTTCCTGGCCGCCAACGGCGTAGAGGGGGCGGAACACGATCACTTTCCGGTGTTCGCGGCGCTCCAGGACAGCTTCAAGTCCCGCACACAACGCCAGGGCGGACTTGCCGGTTCCGGCCCGGCCGCCGATGGACACGATTCCGACGGCGGGATCCATCAGCATGTCGATGGCCAGCCGCTGCTCGGCGGAGCGTCCATGCAGTCCGAACACGTCACGGTCGCCCTTGACCAGCCGGACCTGCTTGTCCGATCCAACCCGGCCCAGGGCTGATCCCCTGTTGGACAGGAGCACCAGGCCTGTGTTCACGGGCAGCTCCGCGGCCGCCGGGATGAATACGGGCTCGTGGCCATACAGGGTGGAGATCTCATCCTCGCTGGCCTCCACCTCCGCCATCCCTGTCCAGCCCGAGTCCTTCACGAGCTCGTTGCGGTACTCGTCGGCGGTGAGTCCCATGGCGGACGCCTTGACCCGCATCGGCAGGTCCTTGGAGACAACGGTGACATTGCGGCCTTCGTTGGCGAGGTTCTTGGCCACTGCCAGGATCCTGCTGTCGTTGTCCCCGCTCCGGAACCCCAGCGGGAGCACTTCCGCGGAAATATGGTTCATCTCCACAACAAGGGTGCCACCGTCGTCCCCGATAGGAATGGGCCGGTTGAGTCCGCCGTGTTTGACCCTGAGGTCATCGAGGAGCCGGAGTGCTTTGCGCGCAAAGTATCCCAGCTCCGGATCATGGCGTTTTGCCTCCAGCTCGCTGATGACAACGATCGGAACGATAACGTCGTGCTCGGCGAAATGCAGGAGCGCCCGCGGATCCGAGAGCAGGACCGAGGTGTCAATGACGAAGCTGTGTATGGTTGCTTCCCGTCCAGAGACAGCAAAACCGGCCGCGCCTTGTTCAGGTGCCGGACCGGTCTTTGAGGTAGCTCGCGTGGCGCGAGAGGTAGCTTTCTGTCCCTCGTCCACAACGACCTCGGGCAGTTGTTCAGAAATAGCCACATCGACTCCAGCCCCGGGCGCACCCGGATTTGTTATTGGTGAGGCGGCTCGGCCTGGAGGCCGAAGTCGGCCTCCCATACAACCGGTGCGAAACTTCGCTCCATGTACTGGCCTCCCCGATCAGCCGGCGGTTTTGCCTGCTGATGGTTACAACGTAAATCCACGGCCGGTAATTTCCAATTCCCTCGCCCGGCGATTCCTGTTGCGGCCTTGTGAATTCGGCGTGAACGGACTTAGAGGGCGTGAACCGACTATGGAAGCCACGGCTCAGGCGCCGAAGCGCCGCTGCCTGCCGGCGTAGTCCCGCAGCGCCCGGAGGAAATCCACTTTGCGGAAGGCCGGCCAGAGTGCTTCGCAGAAATAGAACTCGCTGTAGGCGCTCTGCCACATGAGGAAGCCGGAGAGCCGCTGCTCCCCCGAGGTCCTGATCACGAGGTCGGGATCCGGCTGGCCCCTGGTGTACAGGAAGCGGGAAATGTCATCAACTGACAGATTGTCCGCCAGCACGCCGATGTCCGTTTCTTTCGCAACGGCGTCATGGAGCAGCTCCCGGACGGCGTCCACGATCTCGCGCCGTCCACCGTAGCCGACGGCAACATTGACATGGATCTTCTCCCGAACCGGGGTGCGGGCGGTGAGCTTGTTGAGCCTCTCAGCCAGGTAGTCGGGCAGCAGTTCCGGGGCGCCCATGGCATGGACGGAAATATTCGCGTCGTCGTCCAGCCGGTCCAGGGTGTTTGCGATAATCCCCATCAGCAGGTCGAGTTCCTCACTGGACCTGTTCATGTTGTCAGTGGACAGCATGTACAGGGTGACCACCTTGACGCCGAGCTCCTGGCACCAGCCGAGGAATTCATGGATCTTGTCGGCGCCAGCCTGGTGGCCCTGGCTCGTGGGCGCATTGAACTGCTTGGCCCAGCGGCGGTTGCCGTCCACCATCACACCGATGTGCCTGGGGATGCGGTCTCCGGCGAGGCCCTTGAGCAGCCGGCGCTCATAGAAGCCGTAGAGGAACCCGGGCAATTCCACGCGGACACTCACCTGACTTCCTTGCTGAACGACGGCATTGCACATCCTAGGCTACCGTCCGGAGTCGTACGGCTGCGTCACGGAACCGGCCATGGAACGAAGTCACAGGGCACAGCAATACTACTGACCAGTAACTTACTCGAACGTAGGATATTCTGGATCCATGACCGGCGAGACGCCCGAAGGCCCCAGAAGCGAAGCGGAGACCGGGCAGGGGGCAGTTGATGAAGCCGCGGTCCGGCTGGCTGAACTCCTAATGATCAAACCCAAATGGCGGGGGTGGATCCATACCGTGACGGCCCCACTGGCACTCATTGCGGGGATCGTCCTGGTCCTCCTTGCTCCCACGGCAGACCGCAAGATCACCTCAGCAGTTTATGCCGCCACCGGTGTACTGCTTTTCGGTATCAGCGCCGTCTACCACCGGGGCAACTGGTCCCCCGGGGTGAAGATGGTCCTCAAACGCCTGGACCATACCAACATCATGCTGGTCATCGCGGGCAGCTACACGCCCCTGGCCTGGACGCTGCTCCAGCGGCCCAATGCCGTTTTGCTGCTCTGGATCATCTGGTCCGGAGCGATTCTGGGAGTCCTGTTCCGGCTGCTGTGGACAGGTGCCCCGCGCTGGCTTTATGTGCCCATCTACATAGCCCTTGGCTGCGGTTCGCTGTTCTACCTCCCCGAATTCTTTGCGGCGAGTGTTCCTGCCGCCATCCTGATCTGCGTGGGCGGCGTCCTCTACATTACCGGCGCCGTTTTCTACGCCCTCAGGAAGCCCAACTTCAGCTACCGGCATTTCGGTTTCCACGAACTGTTCCACGCCCTGACGGTCCTTGCCTTCGGCGCGCATTTCACCGCGATTTCCATAGCCGTTCTCGGCTGACAATGGGCCCGCCCGGCACCCGACGGCTTAGCCGGTCATGGCCCCAAGCCGATCCCGGAGATCAGCCAGGGTGCCCACGGGAAGATCACACACCATGTTCCTGCACAAGTACACCAGCGGGCGTCCACCAGGCCCCGCGGACCTCCCCCTGAGCAGGGGCACGCGGTTGTCCCCTGAGGGCGCGTCCGACGGCGGCACTGAAGTATCGCCGTCGTCCTCCACAGCGATCACCAGCCCGGGGCTGGGCGAGTTGAGCAGTTCACGGTGCAGGGCAGTCCTTTCAGGGCTGTCAGGGCCGACGACGGCGGCCTCCACTGGTCCCGCCAGGGCAGCCTGGGCGACGGCCAGCAGCCAGCCCGCCGCACGGGGTGCCCTGCCGGCAACGGCGGGCAGCAGCGCCAGGATATTGGCGGCCATTGCCCGGTGTTCTGCCGAGCCGGAGAGGGCCGCGTAGCCAAGGAGAACCCCCGAGAAGGCGGCGGCACCGCTCGGAGTGGCATTGTCAAAGGGATCCAGGCCTGACTCGCCGCCCTGGGCAGAGCGGACCTGGCCCGAACCACCGGACGTGTCCGCCAGCCGGCCCGCCATGACGAACCGGCGGCATGCCGCCTGAACGAGCTGTTCGCCGAACTCATACCATCGGGTCCTGCCGGTCACGGCGTAGACGGCGAGCATCCCCTCCGCGCAGAACGCGTAGTCCTCCAGGAGGCCCTCTATCCCCCTTGCCGTCCCTGCATGTGAGACGCGGACCAGCACCGGCAAAGCGTCATCACCTGCACCGGAATTCGCCCTGCCGGCGGGTTGCCAGTGGACCCGTTCCAGGTAGGCGGCGATGGAGCCGGCTGCGGCGATGAAGTCCCCGCGTTCCAAAACCGCCCCTGCTTCAGCGAGCGCCGCGACGGCCAACCCGTTCCAGCCAGCCACGATCTTTTCATCCCGGGCCGGCTGCGGGCGCTCCCGGCGAGCCGCCAGCAACGCCGGACGAGCCTGGGTCCAGAGCTCGGCCTCATCGCTGTTCAATGCCCTTGCCGGGTGCAGTGGCGAGCCATAGCCGGACACGGTTCCTTCCGGGCCGACGTTCATCATCCCGGCAACAGCGGCCCCGGCATCCGCGCCCAGAACCTCCTGGAGCGCCGGGATGGTCCACAAGTAAGTGGCACCCTCGTGATGTTCGCCGTCCACCACCGAATCGGCGTCCAAAGACGACGCAAGCGCGTCGGGGCCGTCCGCGCCGTCCGGCCCGCGGTTAGTGTCCGGACCAGCCAGGCCCAAAGACCCAAGCAGCCACTCCGCGGTGCGGGCCGCCACCTCCGCCGCCTCGGCCGCCGGAAAGGCGTCATTTCCGCCGAGCCGCACCCAGTGAACGTAGACACGCAGTAACTGGGCATTGTCGTACAGCATCTTCTCGAAGTGCGGAACAGACCAGTCAGCCGTGACGGAGTACCGGGCAAAACCGCCATCCGCCTGGTCAAACAGCGCGGAACGCGCCATCGCCGCCAGCGTCCGTCCTGCCATATCGCGAGCCAGGCCGGCAGTGCCTGAATCCTTGCCCGAATCCGAACCGTCGGCGGCCGCGTGCCGGATGAGGAATTCCAGCACCGCAGACGGCGGGAATTTGGGGGCACCGCCGAACCCGCCGTCGGTCGGGTCTTCTGAACGCGCCAGGGACTGCACGGCCAGCGGCAGGAGGCCCGAATCCACGAGGGGCGCGGGTCCGTCCACCGTGACGGCCGCGGCAAGCTGCGCTTCGCCCATGCTTTGCGCCAGCGCACGGGCGTTCTGCTCGACGGCTGCACGGCGTTCCTGCCACGCCTCCGTCACGGCCTCAAGGACCTGCCGGAAGGATGGCCTGCCGGGCATCGGCCGTGGCGGGAAATACGTGCCGGCGTGGAAGGCGCGGCCGTCCGGGGTGAGGAACACGGACATCGGCCAGCCGCCCTCTCCGCTGATGGCCTGGGTGGCGGCCATGTACACGGCATCGACGTCCGGCCGTTCTTCCCTGTCCACCTTGACGGGCACGAAATGGGCGTTCAGGTAGTCTGCGGTGTCCTGGTCTTCAAATGATTCGTGCGCCATGACGTGGCACCAGTGACAGGCGGCGTAGCCGATCGAAAGGAACACCGGGACGTCACGCGCGGAGGCGGCGGCGAATGCGGCATCGCCGAACGGCCGCCAGTGCACGGGATTCCCGGCGTGCTGGCGGAGGTAGGCGGAAGGCTCCTGCGCCAACAGGTTCCGCGCCCCGAGGTCCTGCCCTTCGGATCCGTGGTCACCGGACCCGCCTGCGGCAGCCGTCTCAGGCCTGGGTGCGTCCCGCATCGCCGTTTGATTCATGCCGGGAAGGTTCAGCCTGGCCGTAGGTTTGACCGTAGTCCTGGGCGGAGCCGGCTGCGTCCTCGGCCTCGGTGTCTGCCGCCGCAGCCGCCATGCGTTCCTCCTCCACCTGGGCCCGGTAACGGACCCGCCGGATTCGGCGCACCATGTCGACAATCAGCAAGGTGGTGGCGAGAACAAAGAAGGCGGTCATGATGAATCCCCACAACCCGGGCGTGATCTGATCCTCGGACATCCCGTCACGCAGTGCGGGCGTGGGCAGGGGCGACGGCGTGGTGGCCAAAGACAGGAGCAAGTGATGCACGGTTCAAACCTTCTGTGGAAAACGATGGCAGCCGGCCGTTGATTCCGGGCACGGGCCAGAGTCCCGGCTCATCTTCTACGCGGCATAGAAATTGCCTGCTGTATCTATCTTATCCCCGCGAAAAGGTCCTTCTCCGGCAGCTGGGCGGGCACCCTTGACTGGATCAGGGAGTAGTCCTCCCACGGCCAGGCACGGCGCTGCATGTCGGGCGAGACGGCAAAGAAGAACCCCAGCGGGTCGACCTGGGTCCGGTGTTCGCGCAAGGCATCATCGCGGACTTCAAAGTAGTCACCGCAATCCACCTGGGTGGTGGTGGGGTGGACGGCAGGCGGCGGCGTATGACCCTCGGCATCTGTCTCCAGCCAGGCCGCGAGCCTCTCCGCGTAAGGCGACTGCAATCCCGCTTCTTCAAGGGCAAAGTGGAGTGCCCGGAAACGCTCGGGGCTGAAAGCCCGGTCGTAGTAGAGCTTGCTGGGCTCCCACGCATCACCCGTCCCGGGATAACGGCCCGGATCCCCCGCCGCCTCGAACGCCTCCACGGCAACCCGGTGCGCCATGATGTGGTCCGGGTGCGGATAGCCCCCGTTTTCGTCGTAGCTGATCAACACATGCGGCCTGAAGCGTCGGACCAGCCGAACCAGTGGCGCCGCGGCGCGCGCCAGCGGCTGAGTAGCAAAGGAGCCGGTGGGCAGGGGAGGGAGCGGATCACCCTCGGGCAGCCCGGAGTCAACAAAGCCGATCCAGCGCTGCTTGATGCCCAACACCTTGGCAGCCCGGTCCATCTCCAGCCGCCGGGCGCCTGCCATGTCGCGCTTGGGATGCGGCTCCCCCTCCACTGCAGGGTTCTGGATACCGCCCCTGGATCCGTCAGTGCAGGTAGCCACCATGACGTCCACGCCGGCGGCGGCATACATGGCCATCGTGGCGGCGCCCTTGCTCGACTCATCATCAGGATGCGCGTGAACGGCGAGCAGCCGGAGCGGGGCCGAGGGTGTGCTGGACGCTGTCATCGGGGACGGCTCCTCTTTTCTTATGTAGCAGCCCGGCGGCTACGGCCGGGCGGTCATGTAAGGCTATGGCATCGGGCGGGTCAGGCATTCCGCAGCCCGGAGAACCGACTCCCGGATCCGCACTAAACTGAATTGGTGACTTCCCAGGATCAGCCGGCCGTTTCCCCACCAGCAAGCACTAGCCTAGCCAATCGATATGGCGGCCAAAAGCGCCGGCTGTCCCGCAAGGCCAAGCGGGCCATCGGAATTACAGCCGTTGCCGCCGGAATAGGCATCATGGCCTGGATTTCCACCTCTCCTGGCTCCAGTGGCGTGACCTCCAAGGACATCGGCTTCAGCGTTACGGACGCCACCCGGACGGAAGTCGACTTCCAGGTGACCCGGGAGCCGGGCACGGCAGTCAGGTGCGCCGTCAAGGCCCTGGACTCCAAGTTCGCCGTCGTCGGCTGGAAAGTGGTGGAGATCCCGGCCGGAGAGAAGGACGGTACGGCGGACAACGGCCGCACTGTCTCCCAGCGCGTTGCCCTTCACACGGAGTCACTTCCCGTCTCGGGGCTGGTGGACAGCTGCTGGGTTCCGGGCGGCAAATGAAGAGGAAAATGTGATCTGCACCGCTTGCCGGTTGGGTTAATCCATAGGATTGACTACAATAGATCAATACCTTTACCCCGCTGAGCTGGTTGCTGAGTTCCACAAGTGGCCACCGTGGCGGGGTCTTTTGCTGTATGACCCACAAGAGGAGAAGTCCGTGTCTACCACCAACAGCGCGCCTGCAGCCTGGCTCACCCAGGAAGCTTTTGACCGCCTGAAGGCAGAGCTGGACCACCTTTCCGGCGCTGGCCGGGCGGAGATTGTCCAGAAGATTGAAGCTGCCCGCCAGGAAGGCGACCTCAAGGAAAACGGCGGCTACCACGCTGCCAAGGAAGAACAGGGCAAGATCGAGGCCCGGATCCGCCAACTGACTGCCCTGCTGCGGGATGCCCATGTGGGTGAAGCCCCCGCCGACGACGGAATTGTAGAACCCGGCATGATCGTCGTGGCCAGGATCGCCGGGGATGAAGAAACCTTCCTGCTTGGATCCCGTGAAATCGCAGGGGACTCCGACCTTAATGTCTTCAGCGAAAAATCCCCGCTCGGTGCCGCGATCGTCGGCCACAAAGAGGGCGAAAAACTAAGCTACACGGCGCCCAACGGCAAGGACATCACGGTGGAGATCCTCTCCGCCAAGCCCTACGCCGCCTAGTGGCCCAGCCATAACCGACACACCGGCCGCCCGTCAGGGGCGGCCGGTGTTTCCGTTTCGGCGGCCGAGCAGCATCGCGGCTGCAACGCCGCCCAGGGCGCCGCCCAGGTGTGCCTGCCAGGAAATGTACCCCGCCACAACGGGCAGCACGCCCAGGAGGATGCTGCCGTACACCATGAACAGCAGGATCGACAGCAGGATCTGCCCCCAGCTGCGGTTGAAGAATCCCCTCACCAGGAGGAAGGCGAACAACCCGAAAACGAGCCCGGAGGCGCCAACTGTGATGCCGCCGTCGCCGATCAGCCAGACCGTGATCCCGGAGCCCAGCCAGCTCAATGCCAACGCGGTCAGGAACACCCTGAGCCCGGACAGGAACACCAGGAACCCGAAAATGATCAGCGGAAAAGTGTTGGACAGCAGGTGGTTGAGGCTCGCATGGAGCAGCGGAAACGTGAAAATATCCAGCAGCCCGTCAGGGCTGCGCGGCCGGAGGCCGAAGGTCCTGTTCAGGGCGTGCAAGGTCAGCATGTTCACGACCTCGATCGCCAACAGCATCACGGCGAATCCACCCACCACCAGCAGGCCGCCCTTGGCCCGCGAGGCAGTTGTTGCCCGGCTTCTTGGACTCCCGTCCCCCATGGCGTCAAGCATGTGTGCTCCTAGTGGACCACGATGGGCTGGAAGCCCTCGGCCCGGAGGGCACTAAGGACCTGCTCACAGTGCTGGTGGCCCTTGGTTTCGAGGTTCACGGTGATGGAGACGTCGCCCATGCTGATGGAACCGCCCACACGGGTGTGGTCCAGGCCCGTCACGTTCGCATCGTTTTCGGCGATGATGCGGGCGATCGTTGCCAGTGATCCGGGACGGTCGTCGAGCATCATCCGTACCGTCATGTAGCGGCCGGCGGCGGACAGGCCGCGCTGGATGACCTTGAGCATGAGCATCGGATCGATGTTGCCGCCGGAAAGGATCACGGCTGTGGTGCCGGGATTTTCGATGGTGCCGTCCATCAGTGCGGCCACTCCTACTGCGCCGGCAGGTTCCACCACCAGCTTTGCCCGTTCCAGCAGGAAGATCAGGGCGCGTGCCAGGGAATCCTCGCTGACGGTCACCACGTCGTCCACGAGTTCCCGGATGATGCTGAACGGCAGTTGCCCGGGACGGCCGACGGCGATGCCGTCCGCCATGGTGGACACCCTCTTCAGCGGGACCAGGGCATCAGCGGCCAGCGACGGCGGATAGGCGGCGGCGTTCTCCGCCTGAACCCCGATGATCCGGATTTCCCGTCCCAGTTCCCTGGCCCTTGCCTTGACCGCGACAGCAACCCCCGCCAGCAGCCCGCCGCCGCCAACGCCCATCAGGATGGTGTCCACGTTGGGGATCTGTTCCAGAATCTCAAGGCCTACTGTGCCTTGGCCTGCCACGACGTCCACATTGTCGAACGGGTGGACAAAGACCGTTCCCGATTCGTTGGCATAACGCTGCGCCTCCGCAAGCGCCTCGTCAACGTTGTGTCCGTGGAGGATCACCTCGGCGCCGTGGCTGCGCGTCGCGGCCAGCTTGGGGAGGGCGACCCCCATGGGCATGTAGATGCGCGCTTTGATGCCAAGGCTCTTCGCGGCGACGGCCACACCCTGGGCATGGTTCCCGGCGGAGGCAGCGACGACACCGCGTTTTTTCTCCTCGGGGGAAAGCCTTGCCATCCGGACGTAGGCCCCGCGTACCTTGAACGATCCGGCCCGCTGCAGGTTTTCGCATTTGAAGTAGACGTCGCCGCCGACCAATCCGCCCAGCGCCCGCGATGATTCCACCGGTGTCCGCGCAATAATTCCCTCGAGCAGCTTCTGCGCCTCCAGGACATCGTCCAGCGTGACGGGAAGGGTTTCAAGGATGTTCACGGACTATTCTCCTTTGGCGGATTCGGCTCCGGCGCCCGGTCCCGCAGATCCGGTCTGGGCATCCGGATTGGATGCATTTGTGCTGGGCGCGGCGCCCTTGCCTCGCCAGTATTTGACGCGGGGCAGGCTGACCTCCTTGAAGGTGTCGTCTTCGCCCGCGCCGACTGTCACCGCCACTCCGGGGGCTGCCAGCACTTGTTCATGTTCCCACGTTCTGCCGGCGATGTAGCGAATCGCCGAGTTTGCTACGGCGAGGATGGGCACCGAGAACAGGGCCCCGGGGATTCCAGCCAGGTAGGAGCCCGCCGCTACGGTAAGGATCACCGCCACCGGATGCAGTGCTACTGCTTTGCCCATCACCAGCGGCTGGAGGATGTGGCTCTCCAACTGCTGGACCAGCAGGACGATGCCAAGCATGATGAGGGCGTTGACCGGCCCGTTGGCCACGAGGGCCAGGAGGACGGCGACGGCACCCGTCACCAGGGCACCCACCACCGGGATAAACGAGCCGATGAACACGAGCACGCTCAGGGGCAGGGCCAGGGGAACCCCGATGATGGCGGCGCCGACGCCGATGCCCACCGCATCGACAAAGGCGACAAACATCTGGATCCGGGCATAGCTGACCATGGAGGTCCATCCACGGCGGCCGGCGCCAAAGGTCGCTGCACGGGCATTCCTGGGGAGCAGCCGGACCAGGAAAGCCCAGATCCTGTCGCCTTCCAGGAGGAAGAAAATCAGGATGAAAAGGGCGAGCACAAGGCCCGCCGCAAAGTGCCCGGCAGTGCTGCCGAAGGACAACGCACCGCTGAGGATACTGCTGCTGTTGTTCTGCAGGGCGGCGGTGGCTTCCCTGAGGTATTGATCCATCTGATCGGCGGTCACGTGCAGCGGGCCGTCCGCCAGCCAATCCTGGACCTGCTCCACGCCAACCAGGGCTTCGGTCCACAGTTCCCCGAATCCCGAAACCAGCTGCCGGCCCACCAGGGCAAGGGAGCCCGCGATCAGGCCGATGAAGCCCAGCACGGTGATCGCTACGGCTGCCCCGTTGGGCAGCCCGCGGCTCCGCAGCCAGCCCGCCACGGGATTCAGGAGCCCGGCCAGCAATGCCGCCACCATGACAGGGATAATCAGGAAGCTGACCCTGCTCAGCAGCCAGATCAACCCGCCGCCCACCACCAGGATCAGTCCCAGCCGCCATGCCCAGGCCGCGGCGATCCGAACGCCATAAGGGATGTCCCCGTCAAGTTCCCGGTCTCCCATGGCCCGCAACGTCGGGGCCTCTTCTGCCGCCACGGCAGTGTCAGCGGCACGGGCGGCCGCGGCTGCTGTCTCGGCATGCGGATTGGTGGCAGTCGGATTCGATGCAGCCGGGTTGGATGCAGCGGGGTTCGATGCAAGCGGGTTCGGTGCAATGCGGTTCTGTAGTGTGGCGTCGTCAGCTGGCGTCATAGCCTAATACTTCCCCAGCAGCGGCCTTATGGGAAACCGCTACCCGCCGTCTGCCAGGGCGGCCTTGATCCCCCAGGACATGGTGAAGGAGTCCCCCGGCTCAAGCCAGCGGAGCCCGTCACCCGAATTAAAGGCGTTGGCAGGTCCGGTCATCGGTTCTATAGCCACAGCGCGGGTCCTGCCCGGAAATTCCGTGGTGACAAACACGTGCACAAACGTGCAGGCCTCGTCCTGCCACAGAGTGACCGCCCTGCCATCCGGAGCCGTCAGCGTATGGCGGGCCACCCCGCCGTCGAACCCGATGTCCGTCAGGGCGACGTCGACGGCGAGGCCTCCAACCCGCCGGCCTCCGCGCAGGTCAGTATCCCCACTGACGGCTTCCGCGCTGCGCGGGATAAGCCGGTTGTCCGCCACCAGCCGTGTCTCAGCAGCCACAGTCAACGTCAGCTCGTCCATGTCGACGTCCCCCAGCCTCAGATACGGGTGCGCGCCCAGGACGAACGGCGCCCTCGCCTGCGAATCGTTGATCAGCGTCTGCGTGACCACCAGGCCCAGGTCCTCGGCGAGGGAATACTGAACGCGGTGCCGGAGCAGGAAGGGGTAGCCGTGCTGCGGGAAGACGGTCGCCTCAAGGGTCACAGAGTAGGGGGACTCGTCGATGAGCGCGTAGGCGCTGTTCCGCAGGAGTCCATGACTGGCGTTGTTTCTCGAGACTTCCGTGATGTCCAGCTGCTGCTTCCTGCCGTCCAGATACCAGACCCCGTCCTCCACCCTGTTCGCCCAGGGCGCCAGGGTAATACCGGAAGCCCCTGGTGGAATATCCGCATCCCCGTAGGTCTCGGTGAGGAGTACCCCGGAACGGCTGTAGAGCCGAAGGCCTGCCGCGAGCTCGGTGACCACAGCGAGGGCGTCACCGCGTCGGATTTCGTGCTGCCGCCCTGTGGCATAGGTCCCGGGTCCCCCGGAACGGTCCGCGGCCGGGTCTGAGCTGGAAGTCATGGGCACCACCGTACAGGGCCGGGGGCCGTGCAGCCATCACGTCTCCCTGTTGTCTTTTGTTTGAATCTATTCTTTTCTGAGCGCAATATGTAACAATTGGAAGACGTGATGACATCCGAGGAGGAATCCATGCTGGCAGCACAGCGGCAGCACCTGATCCTCCAGGAGGTCCAGGCCCAGGGGACGGTCCGGGTGGCTGTCCTCGCCGGGCTCTTCGAGGTCTCCGAGATGACCATTCGCCGGGACATCGATGCGCTGGATGCCAGCGGCCTGGTGCTTCGGGTCCACGGCGGGGCCGTGCGCACGGACAGCCTCAGTGCGCTGGAGCCTGCTTTCGCGAGCAAGTCCGCCCGGCAGCTCGCAGCCAAGGCCGCTATTGCGGCCGAGGCAGCGCTCCTGGTGGAACCCGGAATGACCCTGCTCATCTCCGGCGGCACCACCACCTTTGAACTTGCCAGGATCCTCCCCCGGAACCTGGGCCTCACCGTCGCCACGAACTCAATCATGGTGGCCAATTCACTGGCCGGCAGTTCCGCGGACCACGACGGCGGCATCCGGACGCTGATTCTGGGCGGGGAACGCACTCCCTCCGAAGCCCTGGTCGGCCCGTTGGCAGCCGGTGCTGTCAGGACGGTGGATGCCGACCTGTGCTTCATGGGCGTCCACGGCATGGATCCCCAGGCCGGGATCACCTCTCCGAACCTGCTCGAAGCCGAACTCAACGCCGCCATGATCGAAGCTTCCCGGAAACTCATCGTGCTGGCCGACGCCACCAAATACGGGGTCGTGGGCCTGGCGGGAATCTGTGCCCTCTCCGCCATCGACACTCTGATCACCGACACGGGCATCACGGAGCTCCCGGCAGGTTTCCTGGCGGCCCTCCGTGAAGCCATCCCAGACGTTCGCGTCGCTGCGGTCCCGGCAGGCCGGGACGGGCCAACCGAACAACCCACCATCACTGCCAGCCCGCCGGAAGCCGAGCAGCTTCCCGTACCAGTATCCAAAGGACAAAAACCATGACGGGTATCACCAGCACCAGACTTGCCGACGGCAGGGAGCTGATCTATTTCGACGATGCGGAATCGCCCAAGCCCCGTACCGCCGAAACAACGACTGACCACCGGGACCTCCCGGAACGCGGAGAGCCCGGAGAAGTGCGGTTCGATGCGCTGACTGACGAGTGGGTGGCGGTGGCAGCACACCGGCAGACCAGAACGCACCTGCCTCCCGCGGACCAGTGCCCCATCTGCCCCACGACGGCGAACAATCCATCGGAGATTCCCGCGCCCGACTACGACGTCGTGGTGTTTGAAAACCGCTTCCCGTCCCTCGGCCCTGCCCTGGGCAGCGTACCCGCGGATCCTGCCTGGGGCACCACCGGTCCCGCTTACGGACGCTGTGAAGTGGTGTCCTTCACCCCCGAGCACACGGGATCGTTCAGTGGACTGAGCGAAGCCAGGGCCCGGACCGTGGTGGAAGCCTGGTCCCAGCGCACCGAAGCCCTGAGCGCACTGGCGGGCATCAAGCAGGTGTTCCCGTTCGAAAACCGCGGGGCCGACATCGGGGTCACCCTCCACCACCCGCACGGGCAGATCTACGCCTACCCCTATGTGACGCCGCGGGCCGGCGTCCTGGGCGCGGCTGCGCGGAGGTTCTACGATCAGGCGGACGGCCGGCAGACGCTCACGGGTTCGTTGCTGGCTGCCGAACGGAACGACGGAGGCAGGATGGTGATGGAAGGCGAAAATTTCAGCGCCTACGTGCCCTTCGCCGCGCGCTGGCCGCTGGAAATCCATCTGGTGCCGCACCGCCAGGTTCCCGACCTCGCGGCCCTGAGCGGGGAGGAGAAAGACGAGCTCGCCCATGTCTACCTTGACCTGCTCAAACGGCTTGATGCCCTGTACCCGACGCCGACGCCATACATTTCGGCGTGGCACCAGGCCCCACTCGACGACGTCCTGCGGCCGGCGAGCTACCTCCACCTCCAGCTGACGTCGCCGCGCCGGGCGGCCGACAAGCTCAAGTTCCTTGCCGGTTCCGAGGCCGCCATGGGCGCCTTCATCAATGACACCACTCCGGAAAGCGTGGCCGAACGCCTCCGCGCCGTTGTGGTCCCGCCTTCCACACCCTCCCCTGCCGCCGCCCCGGCGGCCGTACCCGAAGGAGCACGCGCGTGAGTGCCGCACCCGACCCGCTGACCGCTCCCGTTGCCGCCGGGCTCGCCGGCCGCTTTGAGCGTGAATTCGGCCACGCCCCCGACGGCGTGTGGCAGGCGCCCGGGCGCGTCAACCTGATCGGCGAACACACGGACTACAACGAGGGCTTTGTGCTTCCGTTTGCCATCGACAAGACGGCCCGGGTGGCTATCGCTGTCCGTCCGGACTCCACCGTGAGGTTGCTGTCAACGTACGGCGACCAGGGAGTCTTCAGCACCGACCTCGGCGCCCTGGACCCGGCAGCCGCCAAAGGCTGGACCAAGTATCCGCTCGGCGTCATCTGGGCCCTCCAGCAGCGTGGAATCACGGTTCCCGGCCTGGACCTGCTCCTGGATTCCAGCGTCCCCCTGGGCGCCGGGCTGTCCTCCTCCCATGCGATCGAATGCGCTGTAGTATCGGCCTTGAATGAGCTGACTGGAGCCGGCCTGGAGCCCGAGGCCATGGTGCTGGCCACCCAGCAGGCGGAAAACGACTTCGTGGGCGCCCCCACCGGCATCATGGACCAGTCGGCATCCCTTCGCGGGGCCAAGGGCCACGCAGTATTCCTCGACTGCCGGGACCAGAGCGTGCGCCTGGTGCCTTTTGAGGCTGAGCCTGCCGGGCTGGTAATGCTGGTGATCGACACCAAGGTTTCGCACTCGCATGCCGATGGCGGCTATGCATCGCGTCGGGCAGCCTGTGAACTTGGCGCAGAGATTCTTGGTGTCAAGGCCCTCCGTGATGTCGAGATAAACGACCTTGGAGAAGCCAGCGGACTCTTGGATGAGGAGACGTTCCGGCGGGTTCGCCACGTAGTCACCGAAAACGACCGCGTGATCCGGACGGTGGACCTGCTGGCAAGCAAAGGTCCCGGGTCCATCGGTGCGTTGCTCGACGCGAGCCACGCCTCCATGCGGGACGACTTCGAGATTTCCTGCCCGGAGCTTGACCTCGCTGTTGACACTTCCCGCGCCAACGGAGCCATTGGCGCCCGGATGACCGGCGGAGGTTTTGGCGGCTCGGCCATCGCGCTTACTCCGGCGGCGGCAGAGCAACAGGTGCGAACCGCCGTCGAACGCGCTTTCGCCGAAGCCGGCTTCACGGCACCGGACATTTTCACGGTGACCCCGGCCGCCGGAGCCATGCGGATCTCCTAGGACCGTCCTTTTCAGGACAGCACACAGCGCGAGAGGACCCCCGCCAGCAGGAACTGCAGCTGGCGGGGGTCCTCTCCCGTTGTTGGTAAGAGCCTTCGGAAAATACGACGGCTGCAGGGGCCGGGTGCTAGTCGTCGCCGCGGAGGATGGCCAGCAGGCGGATGATCTCCACGTACAGCCAGACCAGCGTCACGGTAAGGCCGAATGCCGCTGTCCAGGAGAAGCGCTGGGGCGCCCCGCTCCGGACGCCTGCCTCGATGCTCGTGAAGTCCATGATCAGCGAGAAGGCTGCCAGGCCGATGGCCAGGACTCCGATGAACACACCCAGCGGGATGCCGAAGATGATAACGCCGCTGCGGAGCCCGAACGGTGAATCCACGGCGCCTGTCAACATCAGGACCATGTTGACCAGGGCGAAGACCGCGTAGCCGATCGTTGCGATCATGAAGAACCGCATGGCCTTGGGAGTCGCCCGGACCTTGCCGTTCTTGAACAGCAGAAGCGTGACGCCGAAGACGGACAGAGTGCCGATGACGGCCTGCAGCCCGACCCCCGGGTAGAGGGCATCAAGGAAACGGGTGAGGCCGCCGAGGAAAAGCCCCTCCAGTCCCGCGTAGGTGAGGATCAAGGCCGGGGACGGCTGCTTCTTGAAGGTGTTGACCAGTGCCAGCACGAAGCCGCCCAGGGCGCCGACAACCATCAGCAACATGGCCAGGCTTTGGCCGACGAACAGGGTCACCGCTGCGCCGGCAACCAGGACGCCCAGGCACGCCGCAGTCTTGACGATGACGTCGTCGAACGTCATCCGGCCGGTATCGGCAGGGCCCGCCGCCGGCTGGGTGTACATCTGCTGCAGTTGCTCGTTCGTCATGTTCTGCTGCTGCGGCCCGCCCCCCTGGGCATAAGGCTGCTGGCCATAGGGCTGGCCGTAAGGCTGCTGGCCGTAGGGAGCCTGCGGGACAGGCGGTGCCTGCGTGGCGCCACGGAAATTCTTTCCGTTGAAGATCGGGTTGCCGCCAAGTGCCATTGCGGGTGTCCTCCATATAAAGGGCTGGATACTGAACTTATGGTTCACGTTACCAATTTCCACGTCCAGCCACGGCTGAAAGTTCCCTCTCCTGGAGTCGCAACCCAACTGTGACATGGTGTTTTACGGCTAGCCCACGCCCAGGTAGGCCTCCTTGATAGCCGGGTTGGCCATCAGTTCCTTTCCCGTTCCGCTGTGCGTGATTTCACCGGTTTCCAGAACAAAGGCCCGGTGCGCTCCTGCCAGGGCCTGGTTGGCATTCTGTTCGACCATCAGGACGGTGGTGCCCTGGTTGTTGATCTCCTTGATGATCTTGAAGATCTGGCGGATAAACTGTGGCGCCAGGCCCATCGACGGTTCATCCAGGAGCAGCAGCTTCGGGTTGGACATCAGCGCCCTGCCGATGGCGAGCATCTGCTGCTCCCCGCCGGACATGGTGCCGCCATACTGCTTCTCCCGTTCCTTCAGCCGTGGGAAGAGATCGAACACGCGTTCCAAGTCCCGGGGAACGCCGTTCCTGTCCTTGCGGCCGAAAGTTCCCATGTCCAGGTTCTCCAGGACAGTCATGCCGGGGAAGATCCCGCGCCCTTCCGGAGCCTGCGAGATGCCATGGACCACCCGGATGTGGGCCTTCATTTTCGTGATGTCTTGCCCGGCGAAGGTGATCTTACCAGTCGAGCAGTTGAGTAGCCCGGAGATCGTCTTCATCGTGGTTGTCTTGCCGGCCCCGTTAGCGCCGATAAGTGAAACGACCTCGCCCTCGTTGACAGTGAAGGACATGTTCCGGATGGCCTGGATCCGGCCGTAATGGACTGATACGCCTTCGAGTTCAAGCAATGTCATCTTCGGGCTCCCCCAGGTAGGCCGCGATCACGCGCGGGTCTTCACGGATTTCGCGCGGCAGCCCGTCCGCGATTTTCTTGCCAAACTCCAGGACGACGATCCGGTCGGTCACACCCATGACCAGCTTCATGTCGTGCTCGATCAGCAGCACGGTATAGCCCTCATCCCGGATAGTGCGGATGAGAGCCATCAGCTCTTCCTTTTCAGCCGGATTGAACCCTGCCGCCGGCTCGTCCAGGCACAGCACCTTCGGGTCCGTCGCCAGGGCGCGGGCAATCTCCAGGCGGCGCTGGTAGCCGTAGGGCAGGTGCCGGGAGAGGAAGTGTGCATGGTCAGCGATGCCCACGAAGTCCAACAAGGCCATTCCTCGCACAATGGCCGATTTTTCCTCCCGGGTATGCGTCGGCAGCCGCAGCAACGCTCCGCCCACACTGGTACGGTGCCGGGCGTCAAGGCCCACCACGACGTTCTCAAGAGCCGTCATCTCGCCAAAAAGCCGGATGTTCTGGAATGTGCGCGAAAGTCCAAGCCTGGTGATTTTGTGTTGCTTCAGTCCGTTGAGGGACTGACTCTCCAGTACCACTTTTCCGCTAGTGGGTTTGTACACCCCGGTCATGGCGTTGAAGCACGTGGTTTTGCCCGCGCCGTTCGGTCCGATCAGGCCAAGGATTTCGCCCCGCTTGATGTTGAAGCTGACGTTGTCCAAGGCGACGAGGCCGCCGAACTTGATGGTCAGGTTTTGCACTTCGACAATGTTGTCCCCCACCTTTACCGCAATATCGCGGTCCGGGGCCACTTTCTCGGCCAGCTCCAGGTCAACCCCGGCTTCCGCCAGTGCTTCGACGTCGATTTCAGCCGGTTGAGCAGCCTGGCTGGCCGTCTCTGTGCCCGAATTAACAGGCGCTGCGCCGTCGGTGGTCATGCCTGTGCTCCCTTCTCATGGCCCAGTCCGGAGCGGCCGGCCGGCGGCACGTCGCCGCCCGCGAGCCCGCTGGAGTCCTTCTTGGCAACCTTGTTATAGGCGGTACGCCCGTAGGCCAGCAGCCGCTGGCGAGCGGGCAGCAGGCCCTGGGACCGGAAAATCATGATCAGCACAAGCGCGATGCCGAAAATGAGGTACTTGTACTCAGCAATGGCCGTGAAGCGCAGCGGGATGTAACTGACCAGTGCTCCGCCGACGATGGCTCCGACCTTGTTGCCGGCGCCTCCCAGCACCACGGCCGCGAGGAACAGGATCGAGGTGGTGACGTCGAATTTCTGGTTGTTCACAAAGCCCACCTGCCCGGCGAACAATGCCCCCGACATGCCCCCGATGGCTGCTCCGATGGCGAAGGCCCAGACCTTGTACTTGAAGGTGGGAACGCCCATGATTTCGGCGGCATCCTCATCCTCCCTGATGGCAATCCATGCCCGCCCCACGCGGCTCCGCTCAAGGTTGCCCACGAGGAGGGTGATGACGATGATGATGGTCAGCGTGAGCCAGTACCACGGCACCCCATTGGAATTCGAGAAGATGGGAGCACCGTCCGGCTCTGTACCCGGCGGGTGGCCCACGTTCTGGAAACCCACCTGGCCCTTCATGGCGGGGATGATCGTGGCGAGGATGCGGACAATTTCACCGAAGCCAAGAGTCACGATGGCCAGATAGTCGCCGCGCAGGCGCAAGGTGGGAACACCCAGCACCACGCCGAAGAACATGGTGATCGCCATCGCTACGGGGATTGTCCACAGGTAGGGAATGTGCAGGAACGGGGAGTCCGGGCTTGTCAGCATCGCCGCGCAATAGGAGCCCACGGCGAAGAATGCCACGTAGCCAAGGTCCAGCAGCCCGGCATACCCCACCACCACGTTCAGCCCGACGGCAATGAGCGCGAAGCGGGCCATGTCGAAGCAGGCGAGGGCGAAGTTGTTACCGGGCTCCGTGGTGATAATCGGCGGGTTGATCAGCGGCAGCAGGTAGGCCAGGACCACGACGACGATGAGGAAGGCCCATTGCTGCTGGCGCGGCAGGGCGTTCCAGCGTTCACCGAGGGAACCGAAGATGCCGTGGCCTCGTTTTTCCGGGGTGACGCTGGTGCCGGGCCCCGCGGACTTGGCCTCGCGCTCCTCGGCAGCTTGCTCCGTGGCCGCCTCCGGAAGTGGCGTGGGTCCATCGACCATGCTCATGCTTTGCTCCTTCCAAGGGAGGTGCCCAGGATACCCTGCGGACGAAGCAGGAGGACCAGGACCAGGATGACGAAGGCGACGACGTCGGTCCACTGCGAGTTGCCCAGGAGGATCTGCCCGTAGTTGCCGATGAGGCCGAGCAGCAGTCCGCCTAGGAGCGCGCCGCGCACGTTGCCGATACCGCCAAGTACCGCCGCCGCAAACGCCTTGATCCCCAGCACGAAGCCGCCGCTGTACTGGACGCCGGAAGGAATCTTCATGACGTAGAACAATGCGGCGGCTCCTGCCAGCACACCGCCGATCACGAAGGTGGTGATGATAATCCGCTCTTTGTTCACGCCCATCAGCGTGGCAGTGTCCGGATCCTGGGCGACGGCACGGATGCCACGGCCGGTGCGGGACTTGCTGATGAACCGCTCCGTGGCCACCATCATGATGATGGCCGCGATGACGATCACCACCTGTTGCGAGTCAACGATGGTACCGAAAACGTCGAAGATCGCCAGCGGGCGGAACATGGTGATGGCGACTTCGGGGCTCGGCCCGCGCACGAGGTAAATGATGTACTGGATGGTGAAGGATGCACCGATGGCGGTGATCAGGAAGACCAGTCGCGGTGCATTGCGCCGCCGCAAGGGTTTATAGGCCACACGCTCCAGCAGGAAAGCTGTTGCAGCGGACGCCACCATGGCGAGTACCAGCGCCAGTATGAGGTTGAGGATGATCGCCGTTAGCCCCAGCCGCGGCACTGACGGGCCGAATCCCAATGAGGTCAAGGTGAACACCACGGCATAACAGCCGACGATGAAGACCTCGGAGTGGGCAAAGTTGATGAGGTTGAGGACACCGTAGACGAGGGTGTACCCCAGGGCCACCAGCGCGTAGATGGCTCCGAACGTCAACCCGTCAAAGGTTGCGCTCCAGAAATTCTGCATGAGGGACGGTATGTCGAAGGAAATCCAGTCGTTTTCCATCGGAGGCAAGGGGACAAGCAGGGGAAGCATTGGCACATCCTGATCCAGTCGGGCCCGTCAGTTGGGGGCGGTGCCGACACTCGGTACTTTGATGCTCTGTCGATTTTTGGTGCTCTGCCGATTCCAGCGGGGCGGCGAGCAAGCCGGTCAAGAAAACCCGGTCAAGAAAAAGCTGTGGGGTCCGCGTTTAGCTGACCCCACAGCCGATTCTGGTCGGGCCCGCTACTCGCCGACGGGTCCGATCGGAACTATCTTCCCATTTTCAACCTTGTATCCATAGACCGTAGGCGCCTGGAGTTCGCCCTTGGCGTTCCACTTGTAGTGCTTGCTCAGGCCGTCCTTGTCGTAGCTCTTGACCCAGGACAGCAGATCCGGCCTGGACTGCTTGCCTGCATCAATGCCCGAGAGGAGGACTGTCGCGGCATCGTAGCCCTCGATCGAGTACGTTCCAGGCTCAGCACCCTTGGACACCTCTTTGTAGGCGGAGGCGAAATCAGGAATCAGCTCACCCGGGATGCAGGGGCAGGTGAAGTAGGCGTTGCTGGATGCATCACCAGCCTGCTTGATGAACTGATCGTCCTTGACGCCATCAGGGGCGACGAATGTACCAGTGAATCCCTTGCCCGAGAGCTGCTGGTCGAAGGGCGCTGCCTCGGGATAGTAGCCAGAGTAGAAGACAGCATCGGCCTTGGAGTTCATGATTTTGGAAATAACGGCCGAGAAGTCCTTCTGGCCGGTGGTGACCTTGTCGGAGCCGGCAAGGGCACTTCCCAGGCCGGCGGTAGTCGACGCGCCCAGTCCGATGCCATAATCCGAGTCATCCTGGACCAGGTAGACCTTCTTCGCGCCGAGCTTGCCGGTCAGGAATTTGGCAGCAGCCGGCCCCTGGACGGCGTCGTTGCCCAGGCCACGGAAGAACGTGGTCCAGCCGTTTTCGGTCAATGACGGGTTCGTGGCGGAAGGCGTGATGTGGACCAGGCCCTTCTGCTCAAAGATGTTGCCGGTGGCCTTGGATTCTCCCGAGAAGGGAAGACCGAGGACGCCGATGATGTCGGCCTCGCTGACTATCTGCGTCACCGGACCGGTGGCCTTGTTCGGGTCACCTTCGGTATCAAACTTCTTGAACACGACCTGGCAGCCAGGGTTGGCGGCGTTGTGCTGGTTGATCGCAAGCTGGATGCCGTTGAAGATGTTGATGCCGAGCTGGGCATTAGGACCCGTCTGCGCTCCGGCGTAGGCCAGCGTTGTCGTGGCAGGGCAGGTTGCTTTGCCGTCGCCCTTCGGAAGGACCGCGGCGGGTGGCACGTCGATCTTGGAAATTGCGGGAATGTTCACTTTGTTAGCGGCCCCCGAGGTGTCATTCGTGGTGGGGCCGGCCTGATTGGCGCAAGCCGACAGCAGCATGCTGAGTGTGGCTGCCGCTGCCAACGAAGTGAGGACGTTCTTTCGATACATTTATTTGCCTTCCGAGCCGGATCCGTTGCGTGGCTACCCGGATGGAACCGGGGCGGCCGCGCCTACTTCCGAATATGTTTCCTGAGACTACTACCAACTCTGTGTCGTGGAACACATGCCCCTCTTCAGGGCGTGGCCAAAACATGCGATGCGAGGGATGGATCAGGAGTTCCTGATTCCACTTCAAGCTAATGCATATCCTGCGGGAAAATAAGTGACTATGGTCACATACTTATAACAGTCGTTGCATATGCGGAATCAGACGCGAAGCTGCAGACACTGAAGGCCCGGAAGAGGGCATGGGAAGAGAAGGGTTCTTGTGCCCCAGGCGAGACTCGAACTCGCAACACGCGGATTTTAAGTCCGCTGCCTCTGCCAATTGGGCTACTGGGGCGCCCGGTCAATGGTATCCCGTCACAACCCCTCAAATGGGGCGGCATACCGGAAGGTGCCGTGAACTCCCCCGGGCCACAACGCGAGCGGCAGCAGTTGGAACCCATCGCCCCAAAGCTCTTCGGGAGGCAGAACACCAAGGGACGTGGCAGGCACAAAGCCGAAACGCGGGTAGTACTCGGTACTCCCCAGCAGCGCGATGCCGCTCTCCCCCGCAGCGTTGGCCCGCGCGATGGTTTCATTCATCAGCGCGCTTCCGATGCAGTGCCGTTGGAGCCTGGGCGTCACGCCGATCGGGCCAAGTCCCAGCAGTTGATGCTCGGCCACCCAACCGCGGGAACTAATAACATGGCCCACCACCTCGCCGTCGAGGACTGCCACGATGCTGAATTCCGGCAGATACCCCTCCGAGTCAAAGAGCTGGCGGAGCAGCTCCACTTCAATCGGCTCTCCCTCCGCCGCCAGGCCTGTCGCGGGCGAAATGGCGAACGCCTCTGCCGTCAGGGCAAGGATCTTTTCCCGGTCCTCGGGCTCTTCACTGCGGAGAACCAGCTCAGGCCGGGGCTGGTGCCGGCTCTCGGCGGAGAGTTCAGCCAGGACTTCAAGAGCGCGGGCAGCATCCGCCACCGGCACCAGCAAATGATCACGGTGGAAGCCCGTCAGCACATTGCAGCTGATCCTGGCATCGGTCAGGGCCCTGCCCACGGCGGCGGTCAGGCCGACTGCCTCCAGTTCGGAATGGACCTGCAGCGTTATCCAGGCGGCCACAAAGTCATAAGGCAGGCCCAGGCTGTCCGCCTCCGCCCGGGACAGGACCGCCGTGAGTCCCTCGGCCTCGCGGACCGCCGCCTCGATGTCTGCCTCCAGCGGCCTGCCCCGCGGCCACAGAACGTAGACGTACTCCCCTTCCCGCAGCACCGGATGGATGGAGGCCAGCAGGGTCTGGAGGTTTTTGTCGCCTGTCATGGTGCCCAGTCTAGGATGCCAGGGCATGCCTGCGGGGGCGTATCGTGTGCGTTCACGCCGCCCACGCAAACGGCGGCTGTCCCCTGAGGGGACAGCCGCCGTCGGACGTTACTGCAGGTGGGCCTTAGGAAACCAGCCTATTTGGCGTTGGCCGTGACTGACTGCTTGGGATCGAAGCTCGTGGCGGCCGCGGATCCGGGCTTGGCGGACTCGGGAGCTTCAACGGGCGGGGCCGCGGCGGCCGGCTTGGGCGCCGGCGTTGCAGCTGCCACGAACGCACCGCGGGGGTTATCCAGGTCGATCAGCTGGGTGGTGTCGCGGCCCAGGAAGAAGGCCAGGATCCAGCCAAGGATGACACGTACCTTGCGTTCCACGGTGGGCATGGCCATGCCGTGGTAGCCGCGGTGCGCCAGCCAGGCCAGAGGGCCCTTGAGGCCGATGCTGCCGACGAGGTTGATGTTGGCAACGCCCTTCCATTCGCCGAAGCCGGCCACAGCACCGAGGTTCTTGTGCTTGTAGTCCTTGAGCGGCTTGTCCCAGCGGGAGGCCCACAGGTTCTTGGCAAGCCGTTTGGCCTGGCGCAGTGCGTGCTGGGCGTTCGGCACGCAGGTCCCGTCCGGGAGCCCGCTGCCGGTGAGATCCGGAACCGCGGCGATGTCGCCGGCGGCCCATGCGTTGTCGATGATGCCCTCGTCCCCGGCGATGCGGAGATCCGGGAGGACCCGGACCCGTCCGCGCGGCTCCAGCGGGAAGTCCGACGAGCGGATCATCGGGTTGGCCTGCACGCCGGCGGTCCAGACCAGGGTGTCGGCCTCGAACTCCTGGGCCAGCGTCTTATCCGGGAGGTTGATGAGCTTCAGCGTTCCCTCGGCGCTGTCCAGTGAAGTGTTCAGCAGGACTTCGATGCCGCGGCTGCGGAGGTGCTCCACAACCCATTCAGCCTGCTTGGCGGTGACCTCGGGCATGATGCGGCCCATCGCCTCGACCAGGACGAAGCGAACTTCTTCCTGCCGGACGCGCGGGTTGTTCCGGACCGCCGCGCGGGCAAGGTCCTCCATCTCGGTAATGCATTCGATGCCGGCGAAGCCGCCGCCGACCACCACGAACGTCAGCGCCTTCGCACGTGCTTCCGGATCGGTGATCGTGGATGCGGCTTCAATTCGGTCCAGCACCTTGTTGCGCAGAGCCACGGCTTCTTCAATGGTCTTGAGGCCGATGCCCTTGTCCGCCAGTCCCTTGATCGGGAAGGTGCGGGTGATGGCGCCCGCGGCCACGACGATGTCGAAGTAGGGAACTTCGATGTAGTCCCCGCCATCGGCGGGAGCCACGACAGCTGTGCGGTTGGCGTGGTCGATGGACGTCACGCTGCCCTGGATGAGTTCCGTCTGCTTGAGGTGCTGGCGGTGTGAGACCACTGCATGGCGAGCCTCGATATTGCCGCCTGCAACTTCGGGCAGGAACGGCTGGTAAGTCATGTAAGGCAGTGGATCCACGAGGGTGACGATGCCACCGGCATTCGCGATCTTCTTCTGCAGTTTGAGTGCTACGTACAGGCCGACGTATCCGCCGCCGACGACGAGTACCCGGGGACGGTCCTGGAGCTCTGGGGTGGTTGCCATGATTTAAGAGTACAGCACTTTGTGAAAATCTTCACTAACTACGTTTTGCCGCCGGAGTGGACCCTATCCAGCGTCCCCGTGTCCGGATCCTCCTGGGCCGGACGGGGGTTCCGGGCGGCCTTGCGCAGTTGGAAAACGGCAGCGGCAATGATGGCCAGGAACAGCAGAGCAAAGCCGACAACGACGGCGGCTGCGAGGGCGCTGTCCCGCTTTGAGGGAGCCTTCACTGCCGGCACAGTTGCCTCCGGCAGCGTCGCGACGGCGCTGGGCACATCAGCAGTGGGCAGGGGGACGGATGGCGCCCCCACGTTTCCGCGCCGGTGCACTCGGATCCAGTCCGAAATGGATCCCAGCGGATTGCTCGCGGCCTCGGGTACGGGATCCTTCAACGCACCTTCGGCATTGAGCACCCCGAAGCCATAAAGCGGGTCCTTCCCCGGAGTGCCAGCGTCCTTTGCCGTACTGACGATCCGGTTGATGACCTGCTTGGCACTCATATCCGGCCACTTGGAGCGGATGAGGGCCGCTACCCCGGCCACAATGGGGGTGGCTCCGGACGTGCCGGCCCATTCGGCGTAGCCGCCGCCGGGGATTCCGCCGAGCAGGTTTTCCGCGGGGGCCGCCACTCCGATGCTGATCCCCTGCGAGGACGCGTCGATACTTGCCACGCCTTTCCGGTCCAGGCCGGCAACGGTAAGCACGCCCGGGATAGTCGCCGGCGCACCTACTTGGATGTTGCCGCCCACCCTGTTTCCGGCCGCAGCAACTATCACCACATCTTTCTGCTCGGCGTACAGAAAGGCGGCGTCCCAGCTTTGGGGCCACTGCGGCGTAGTGCTTCCCAGCGAAATATTGATGACCTTGGCACCGTTGTCCACCGCCCAGCGGACTGCCTCAGGGATCTGGTCCTGGTCGCTCTTGCCAGCGGGGTTCGGTGAGCCAAGCCAGGTGGAGACGGACAGAATCTGGGCCTCAGGGGCCACACCAACAATGCCATCCGGGCCAGGGCCGGAAGCGTCGGGGCTCGGCGAGGCCGTGGATCCTGCGGGCTGGTGGCCGCGCCCGGCCAGCATGGTGGCCACTAGCGTGGCGTGTTCCGGCTTGGCGCCGATGCTCTTCTGTCCGTCCGGGCTCCCGGAGCCTGAGACATCGAAGCCGCCCACCACGGCGCCCTTGAGGTCGGGGTGCTGGGCGTCCACCCCGCTGTCGATCACGGCAACCTTCACACCTGCCCCCTTGGAGACCTCCCAGGCCTTGGTGATGCCCGACTCGGCCAGCCAATACTGCTTGTCCCGCCAGGAGTCCGCGTGCGCCGCCGGCGCCGCCGCGAGTCCGGCACTAAGAGTGCCGAAAGTGAGGATTATCGCCAGGAGAGCGGAGGCGGTCCGGCGGAACCGGGCTGTTGCTCTGGTCATTTGGGGTCCCATGGTCGGCTAGCTGATGCTCAGGGCAATGCCATCAAGAATGTCGTGTTCGCTGGCGGTGGCCGTGACGATACGGCCTTCCGTGAGCTCATTCAGTCGCTCCAGGACCCGGCGCCACACCAGCCCGCCTGCGCCGATCACGTCCACCCGGCCTGGATGCATGTACGGCAATTCTGCACGTTGTGCCTTTTTCATCTCCAGCAGATCCGTCGCGGCCCCGCGGATGGCGTCGATGGACAGTTCGGTTCCGTGGATCACCTCGGGGGAATACTGCGGCAGCCGCAGCGCGTGGGCGGTGATAGTGGTGACCGACCCCGCAACGCCGACGACTGCGGTGGCGCGTTCCAGCGGAACGTCCCGTTCCACCCGGGTGATGGCGGCGTCGACGTCGGCCTCGGCGGCGGCGATCTGCTCCGCCGTCGGCGGATCGTCCCTGAGGTGCCGCTCGGTCAGGCGCACGCACCCGACGTCGACGGATTTCCCGGCGGTCACGCCGTCCGCAGTGCCGAGGACGAATTCCGTGCTCCCGCCCCCGAGGTCAATCACCAGCACCTGGTGGCCATCCAGGATGGGCAGGACACTGCTCGCCCCGGCGAAGGACAGCGCGGCTTCCTCGTCGCCGGTGATGACTTCCGGTTCCACGCCGAGCAGGCTGCGGATTCCGTCCACGAAGACCTGGCGGTTGCGCGCGTCCCTGCTTGCGGATGTGGCAACAAAGCGGACCGCGACTACGCCGTTTTCACCGATCATCCGGGCGTAATCCGCGGTGGCGGCGAACGTGCGCTCCAGCGCCTCGGGCGCCAGCTCTCCGGTGGCGTCCACTCCCTGGCCCAGCCGGACGACGCGCATCTCGCGGACCACATCCGTGAGCTTCGCCCTCCCGTTACTGCGGTCGACGTCGGCGATCAGCAGGCGGATGGAGTTGGTACCGCAGTCGATGGCAGCAACCCTTGTCATAGGCCTGCCCCTGCTGTTCCGGCGGCCTTACGGACGGGAGCCGGCCGGCCCACGATCTCGGGTAGGCCCTGCGGTCCATGCCGACTCAGGTCCCTGGACGGGGCCTCCCCCGCGGTGTCCCAGGCGCCGTCGCAATAGCAGCGCTCGGCGGTCCACCACTCGCTAATGGCGGCGATTGCCTCATCTCCCAGCGGATTGACCCCTGGCCCGGCGGCCAGGGAGTGGCCTACCAAGACATGCAGGCATTTGACCCGGGCAGGCATGCCGCCAGCGGAGATGCCGTCAATCTCGGGGACCGCACCGATGCCGGACCGTTCCCCGATGGCTGCCCGGGCTGCCAGATAATCCTCGTGTGCTGACCGGTACGCGGCTGCAAGTGTTTCATCGGCGGCGAGGCGGCCGTTCATGTCGTTCATGACTCCGGCGGCCTCCAGGCGGGACACAGCCGAGGTGATGACGGGATGCGTCAGGTAGAACGTGGTGGGGAACGGGGTGCCGTTGCCCAGCCGCGGGGCCGTGGCGGCCACGAGGGGGTTGCCGCAGATGCAGCGCGCCGGGATTTCCACTACGTCGCGGACCGGCCGCCCCAACTGCCGGCTTAATACGTCGAGATCATGTGCTGATGGCTGGCGGGACATCTCCGGCGCAGTCGCCGTGTTTTCTTCCACTGGCGCGGCCATCCTTCCTCTTTGGTTCAGTCTGTGGCCGCACGCCGGATGGACTCCCACAGGGAATCCACCCACGGCAGATCGGCGGGGTCTTGTGCTGCGCCGGCCTGGCTACTGCTTGTTCCGGCCGGCAGATCGCTGCCGAACACCCAGTAGCCGGTTTCCCCCGGCATAACCATGTTAATCCGGTCGCGGGCCTGCTGTTTCACATAATTGGGGTCCTGCCAGCGTGATATCTGCTGCCTCAGGCCGTCCTGCTGGGCCTGGCTGGCGGCGATATCGGCCTTGAGACCGTCGATCTCGGCCTTTTTGTCGAAAAAGATCTTAACGGTGGGCGCCAGCATGATGGTGATGGCGATCATCACCACCGCCAGCGCGAGCATGCGGCCCGAAAACGCCTTGGCCGGTACCGGGTGCGGCTCTTCCTCGTTCCCGCTGTCCCTGGACTGACCACCGGATCCCGCATTCACGGTGCCGACTTTTCCCGACCCGGCGCGTTCCCGCGACGCCTTTCCAGCGGCTGGGTTTCCCTTGGCCGTGATTCCCTTGGCAAGATCTTCCCTGGCTCCGCCAAAATCGGCGCGGATGACGTCGGCGGTGTCAGGGGCTTCCCTGGCTCGCTCCGTTGTGGCCGGCTCCGTTGTGGCTTGCGGCCTCTGGGCGGCCCTGGGAACTTTTGGACGGCGGGTAGCCATGACACTCCTGAAACGTTTGGCCTGCCTGGGGCCGAAACTGTCGGCGCTGGAACACACCTGCGCTGATACGAACCAGCCTGATACAGCCTGGCTGAAACAGAAACCGGTGGCTATGGTCTTTCAACCATAGCCACCGGTCAGCGGTATACGCGGCTACTAGCCCTTGAAACGCGGGAACGCGCTGCGGCCGGCGTAGCGTGCGGCATCGTCGAGTTCCTCTTCGATGCGCAGCAGCTGGTTGTATTTGGCAACACGCTCGGAGCGGGCCGGGGCACCGGTCTTGATCTGACCGGCGTTGGTGGCCACGGAGATGTCAGCGATGGTGGTGTCCTCGGTCTCACCGGAACGGTGCGAGGTGATGGTGGTGTAACCGGCGCGCTGGGCCAGGCTGACGGCGTCCAGCGTTTCGGTCAGGGAACCGATCTGGTTGACCTTCACGAGCAGCGAGTTTGCGGTCTTGGTCTCGATGCCGCGCTGAAGGATGGAGGGGTTGGTGACGAACAGGTCATCGCCCACCAGCTGGACCTTGTCACCGATGGTGTCGGTGAGGGTCTTCCAGCCGTCCCAGTCGTTCTCGTCCAGCGGGTCCTCGATGGAGACCAGCGGGTAGTCGGCGACGAGTTCGGCGTAGTAGGCGCTCATCTCGGTTGCGGACAGTGCCTTGCCTTCAAACTGGTACGCGCCGTCCTTGAAGAATTCAGAGGAGGCAACGTCCAGTGCCAGGGCGATGTCGGTGCCCGGCGTGTAGCCGGCGTTCTTGATGGCTTCCTGGATCAGATCCAGCGCTGCACGGTTGGACGGCAGGTTCGGCGCGAAGCCGCCTTCGTCGCCAAGGCCGGTGGACAGGCCCTTTTCCTGGAGCACGGCCTTGAGCGCGTGATAGACCTCGACGCCCCAGCGGAGGCCCTCGGAGAAGGTTTCGGCACCGAGCGGGACAACCATGAATTCCTGGATGTCGACGTCGGAGTCGGCGTGGGAGCCGCCGTTGAGGATGTTCATCAGCGGCACGGGCAGCACGTGGGCGTTCGGGCCGCCCAGGTACTTGTACAGCGGCAGGTCTGCAGAGGCGGCAGCGGCGTTGGCCACGGCGAGGGAAACACCCAGGATGGCGTTGGCGCCGAGCTTGCCCTTGTTGGCCGTGCCGTCCAGGTCGATCATGGCCTGGTCGATGCTGCGCTGGTCCGTCGCGTCAAAACCGGTCAGGGCCGGAGCGATCTGGTCGATGACGGCGTCGACGGCCTTCTGGACGCCCTTGCCGAGGTAACGGCCCTTGTCACCGTCCCGCAGTTCGACGGCCTCGTGCTCACCGGTGGAGGCACCTGAGGGAACTGCAGCGCGGCCGATCTGGCCGTCGGAGAGCAGGACTTCAACTTCTACGGTCGGGTTGCCTCGGGAATCGAGGATCTCGCGGGCGTGGATGGCATCGATGAGCGCCATGGATAGGCTCCTTATGGGCGATTTACTGGGAAACTTGCGGAAAGACTCGACGTCCTCGTCAGGGTCTAGCGTAGTCGAGAGTGGGAAAGGTTACGGAAACCTATCCACCCCTGGACGTCATGATTGCGTTGGCCTGCTCCAGCCGTGTTCAGCACCGTGCTCCTGGTAGCGCCGGACAGCGCCCCTGAGGGCGCGTTCTGCGTCGAACCCCTTGGTGCGTGCGGAACGAACGACGGCGAGCAGCAGCTCACCGAGCTCCTCCTCGGTATCCGGAACCGGCACGCCGCCCGGCGGCATGTGGTGGGGAGGCACAGCTGCTTGGGGAAGCACAGCGCCGGCCCGCTCGGCCCTGTCCAGGGACTTCTGGGCCCGTGCCAGCGCAGGCAGTGCCTCCGGGATTCCCTCAAACGGGTGCTTCCGTTCCGGACGTTCCGCCTGTTTGACGGCGTCCCATTTCTGCACGATCTCCTCCACTGTGGCTGGGAAGCTGTCCCGCAGTGTGCCGTCAGGCCGGAAGACGTGCGGATTGCGGCGGATCATTTTGGCACTGATCCCGCGGGCGACGTCGTCGAAAGTAAACGCGCCCCGCTCCTCAGCGAGCCGGGCGTGCAGCACCACCTGGAGCAGCACGTCACCCAGCTCGCCACGGAGTTCAGCGTCATCCCCGCCGGCTTCAATGGTCTCCGCCAGCTCATAGGCCTCCTCGAGGAGGTATTCCACCAGGGAGTCGTGGGTGAGTGCCCCCATCCACGGGCAGTGCTCGCGGAGGGAAGCGATTATCCCCAGGAGCTCCCCCAGCTCGCAAGCTCGCTCGGGGATCCCTGCTGCTGTGGGCCCACCCGGCAACTCCCCCGTCGGTTCCGGGACGGGAGGCTGGCCGGCGCCTGCAGCCTGCTGGTTAGCCCAGGTTGGCATAGGCGTCGTTGATGTACTCCACCAGGGCTTCCTTCTCCTCGAGCGGAAGGAAGGATGCCTCGGCGGCGTTGAGCGTGAGCTCGAGCAGGTCGTCGAGATCGTAGTCGAACGTTTCGACGAGGAGTTCGAACTCGTCCGTCAGGGTCACGCCGCTCATCAGCCGGTTGTCGGTGTTGATAGTCACGTTGAAGCCCAGCTGGTAAAGCATGTCCAGGGGGTGGCTTTCGATGCCCTCACCGAAGCCGGCGATTGCACCTGTCTGGAGGTTGGAGGAGGGGCAGATCTCCAGGGCGATGCCGCGGTCCCGGATCCAGCTGGAGAGGTCGCCCAGGGTGACCAGGCCGATGCTGTCCCCGCCGTCTTCGGCGCTATCGTCGTCTTCGTCGTCGAATTCCACCATGATGTCCTCGGCGATCCTGACTCCATGGCCCAGGCGCAGCGCCCTGCCGTCCACCAGGGCGGACTGGATGCTCTCCAGCCCGGCGGCCTCACCGGCATGGACTGTGGCCGGGAAATTGTGCTCGGCCAGGTAGGTGAAGGCATCCCTGAAACGGGACGGCAGGAAACCGTCCTCGGCGCCTGCGATGTCAAAGCCAACGGCACCCTTGTTGCGGTGGCGGACGGCGAGCTCGGCGATCTCCTGGCCGCGGTCAGCGTGCCGCATGGCGGTGATCAGTTGGCCCACCTGGATCTGGCGGCCGGTCTCGGCCACGGCGTCGACGCCGGCATCGAGGCCTTCCTGCACCGCCTCCACCACCTCATCGAGGGAGAGTCCCTTCTGCAGGTGCTGCTCCGGCGCCCAGCGCACTTCCCCGTACACGACGCCGTCGTCAGCGAGGTCCTCCACAAATTCCTTGGCGACGCGGAAGAGGCCATCCTTTGTCTGCATCACAGCAACGGTGTGGTCAAAGGTCTCCAGGTAGCGGACCAGTGAGCCGGAGTCCGCGGACTCCCGGAACCATTCCCCGAGGGCCACCGGATCGGCGGAGGGAAGGCTATGGCCAACGGCTTCGGCCAGTTCGATGATGGTGGCCGGCCGGAGACCGCCGTCCAAGTGGTCGTGGAGGGAAACCTTCGGCAGGCTTTTCAGGTCGAAATCAAGGGCAGGGGCAGCGTCAACGATAGGCTCAGTCACGTTCCAACCTTAGGGTTGGCGGGCTCCTTACGCCAGCCGCTACTTTGTGCCGGTCTCGGTATCCCCGGTTGCGGATGCCAGCATCGATGACGGACCCGACACCGTCGGGCGTGCCCCGGCAGGGCCGCCGTCCAGCCAGTCATCAGCGCGCCGGGCGTCGTTCCGGGCCAGGTGCTGGTGCCACAGCCGCAGGCCGTGGTCCAGGAGGACTCCGAGCACGATGGCGAACACCACGGCGATGCCGGCGCTCAGCAGGGGGTTGTGGTGCAGCCAGGGGAAGGAGCTGGCCAGGAAGCCGATGCCGATGGAGTACCCCACCCAGGTGAAGCAGGCGCAGGCATCCAGCACGAAAAACCGGCGGTGCGCGAACCCTGTGCTGCCGGCCACGTAGTTGACTGCCACCCGGCCCCAGGGGATATATCGTGCGGTGAAAATCAGGACCGCACCGCGCTTTTCCAGCTCATACCGGGCCCACGCAAAGACTTTCTGGACCTTGGGACGGCGCATCCACTTCCACCGCTCCAGGCCGATCTTGCGGCCCAGCATAAACGCCATGTTGTCACCCGCCATGGCGCCGACGAGGGCGGTCAGGCCCAGGATCCACAGGTTCGGCTCGCCGCTATGCCGGGAAAACGCTGCCAGCGCAACGATCAGGGTCTCGCTGGGCACCACCATGGCAAAACCGTCCACAAAGAAAAAAACCAACAGGACGGGGTAGATCCACCACTGACCAGCTGCATGGAGCACGGCCTCATTAATAAACTCCACGCGGTCTTGCTCCTAGACGAAAATGACGCAGCCAAAGTGACGAAAGTCGCTCTTCAGTGTCCCATGGCAGGGGCGTGGTCCGCTACGCCCCGCCGTCGGGATCCTTCAGCCGCTCTACCACCGGGACCTTGCCGCGCAGGCGGTTGATGGCCAGGTCTACGATGATTCCCAAAGCCACGGCGCAGATAATCGCGATGACCGCGCCCAGAAAGTGGTTGTTTTCGAACCATTGGCCGAAGAACAAGCCGATCGCCACCGAATATCCGGCCCATAGAGTGGCGGAGAGAATGGTGAGCCCGATGAAGCGAAAGTGGTGATAGTGCGTCACGCCTGCTGTGAGGTTCACGGCCACCCTGCCGATCGGGATGAACCGCGCCACGAGGATGAGGGAGGCAGGACGCTTCCGCAGCTCGTCCCCGGCCCAGCGGAAGGCAGCCTGCATCCGCGGCCCGCGCATCCACTGCCAGCGGCGGATCCCCACCCTGCGCCCGATCAGATAGGCGATGTTGTCCCCCGAAAAAGCCCCTAAGGCCGCAACAAGCGCCAGCAGCCATGGATTGGGAACATCAGCGGTGGCGGCGACGGCAGCCAGCCCCACCACCACTGACTCGCTCGGGATTGGCGGAAAAAACCCGTCAATGATGCAGCAGGCGAGCACCAGCAACAGCACCCAGGGCTGCCCGGCGGCAGCGAGGATGAAATCGTTGATGGCCTGCATGGGCTTATGCTATGCGGTCAATGATCAATTGCTGGGCAGGCCGGGAGCCTTCCGGAGCTATCACGACGGCATGCTCCAGCGATTCCTTGGCACGGGCGAACTTCTCCGGGGTGTCGGTCAGCAGAGTCATCAGCGGTTCACCGGCGCGGACCACCGCGCCGGGCTTCGCATGCATGCGGATCCCGGCGCCCGCCTGGACAGCATCCTCCTTGCGGGCACGGCCGGCGCCCAGGCGCCACGCCGCCACGCCAACTGACAGGGCATCAAGTTCAACCAGTACGCCGTCAGCCGGTGCATAAATGACCTCGGATTCCCTGGCAGCCGGAAGCTTGGCCCGGGGGTCTCCGCCCTGCGCCTCGATCATCCGGTTCCACACGTCCATGGCCCTGCCATCCTTCAGGGCGGCGCGGGGATCGGCGTCGTGAACGCCTGCGCATGCGAGCATCTCCTCCGCGAGCCGGACCGTCAGCTCCACCACGTCGTCAGGGCCACCGCCGGCCAGGACCTCCACGGATTCCTCTACTTCAATCGCGTTACCGGCTGTGAGCCCGAGTGGCGTACTCATGTTGGTCAGCAATGCGACGGTATTAACACCTGCATCCTTACCCAGCGCCACCATGGTTTCGGCCAGTTCCCGCGCGCGGGCTTCATTTTTCATGAACGCCCCGCTGCCCACCTTGACGTCGAGGACGAGCGAGCCCGTCCCCTCGGCGATCTTCTTGCTCATGATCGAGGAGGCGATGAGCGGGATCGCCTCCACCGTGCCGGTGACGTCGCGCAGCGCATAAAGCTTCTTGTCCGCCGGAGCCAGGCCTGCGCCAGCCGCGCAGATGACGGCGCCGACGCCCTGCAGTTGCGCCATCATCTCGTCATTGCTCAGGGCGGCCCGCCAGCCGGGGATCGATTCCAGCTTGTCGAGCGTGCCGCCGGTGTGGCCCAGGCCGCGTCCGGACAGCTGGGGCACGGCGACGCCGAACACCGCCACGAGCGGCGCCAGGGGCAGGGTGATCTTGTCCCCCACTCCCCCGGTGGAGTGTTTGTCGCTGGTAGCCTTCACGCCGCCGTCGGGCCGCCGCAGGCCCGAAAAGTCCATCCGCTCCCCTGAAGCGATCATGGCGGCGGTCCAGCGAGAAATCTCTGCCCGGTCCATGCCGTTCAACAGGATGGCCATGTTTAGCGCAGCCATCTGCTCATCGGCAATGACGCCGCGGGTGTAGGCATCGATGGTCCAGTCGATCTGTTCGGCACTCAGAACGCCTTTGTCCCGCTTGATGCGGATGATGTCGACGGCGTCGAAGGCTTCGGTTTTGTTCGTGCTTCCTGCGTTTCCTGCGTTTTCAGTCTGTGCTGTCATTGAGGTTCCTCCAGGTGTTGGGGGCCAAATGCATCGGGGAGCACCTGGTCCATGGTCTTTATGCCCTGAGTGGTCATCAGTTCCATGCCCGGTGCGCGGAATTCGTAGAGCAGCTGGCGGCAACGGCCGCATGGCATCAGGATGTTTCCGCCAGCATCCACGCAGTAGAACGCTCGCAGCAGCCCGCCGCCCGTCATGTGCAGGTGACCCACCAGCGCGCATTCGGCGCAAAGAGTGAGGCCGTAACTGGCGTTTTCCACGTTGCAGCCGCTGACGATCCGGCCATCCCCGGTGAGGGCTGCGGCCCCCACCGGAAACTTCGAATACGGGGCATAGGCGTTTTTCATGGCGGCGACTGCTGCAGCCTTGAGCGCTTCCCAGTCAACGCCGCTACCAGGCGCGCCAGCTTCTGAAGTCCCGTTGTCTTCCACTGCCATCAACCCTTGACATAGGGTATGCCGCTGGCGGCCGGTGGCCGGGAAGGGCCCACAAGTCCGGCCACGGCGATCACCGTCAACGCATAAGGCAGCATCGCCATAAACTGGCTCGGTACCGGTGAGCCGATGATCGTGATGATGCTCTGGAGGTTGTCGGCGAAACCGAACAGAAGCGCAGCCAGGAACGCCCCGATGGGATTCCAGCGGCCGAAGATCAGGGCCGCAAGGGCGATATAGCCGCGGCCGCCGGACATGTCCTTGCTGAAGGCATCCACGGACACCAGCGTAAAGAAGGAACCGCCGATGCCGGCAATGGCGCCGCCCATGAGTACATTCCTGAACCGGGTGCGGTTGACGTTGATGCCGACGGTATCCGCGGCCTGCGGGTGCTCCCCCACGGCCCGCACGCGCAGGCCCCACTTGGTATGGAAGAGGCCTATGTAGACCACGATCACCGCGGCGTACATCAGGTAGCCGACCAGGGACTGGTGGAAAAGGATGGGGCCGATGATCGGGATGTCTGCCAGGAACGGGATGTCCACGGGATCCAGCCGTCCCGGTTTGTTCAGGTGCTCCGGGTCAGCTGTCAGCAGCGTGGAAAACAGGAAGCTGGTAAGTCCACTGATCAGGACGTTCAGTACCACGCCGACGATGATCTGGTTCACCAGGTATTTGATGCTGACAATGGCGAGCACCAGCGACACCAGGGCGCCGGCTACCGCCGCTGAGATCAGGCCGAGGTAGACATTGCCGGTCACGGTGGCCACGACGGCGGCCGAGAAGGCTCCCAGCAGAAGCTGACCTTCGATGGCGATGTTGACCACGCCCACGCGCTCGCACAGCACGCCCGACAGTGAGCCGAAGACGAGGGGAACGGAGAGAGTAACTGACCCTGCCAGCAGCCCGCCGAGCGATATCGACGGCTCATTGTCACGGCCGCCGGCAACGATCCAGACGAGGAAACCAACGAGGAATACGACGGCGAAGACTCGACCCACCCAGCGCGGGGTGGGCCGGCGCCGGCTCGTCAGGAAGATGGCGCAGCCAGCCAGTGCCAGGAGGACTGCCGAGCAGATCCAGCCCACGGCCACCGACGGAACGGAAACCTTTTCCACCCCGGCAACACCCAGTGCGGCAAGACCCAGGACCACGACCGCTGCGAGCAGAGCCGCCGGAATCCAACGGTCCACCGGTCCGCGCTGCCGCCGCCGCGCCGCCCAGAGATAGCCCAAATAGGCGGAGACGGCCAGAGCCACTGCAAGTGTCACCCAGCCGGCGGCGGTCGAAGCATTCGGGTCACGGGCCTCCGCGATCCTGAAACCGGCCACCTTTCCGTTGGTCAGCAAGCCAAAGAGCACTGTGCCCAGGAGCGCCAGCAGCCCGAGTCCGATGCCGGCCTTCCAGCTGACCAGTTCGGAGGCGGCAGCGGCTGCGGTCGCGCCGTTCGCGGCCGCAGCGTCAGCGTCCCGCTGCCTGGCAGGAGGTTGGGTCGTGGCGCTCATGCTGCCGCTCCGCTCTTCACGCCGCGGGTCATTGAACCGGCGGTCCCACCCTGGGTGGGCTTTTTCTTACGGGGGTTGAGTCCGAAAATCGCCCGGACCAGCGGGGGCGCTGCGATGAACAGCACGATCAGTGACTGGATCACGAGGACAATGTCGATCGGCGTCTGGGTCTGCGCCTGCATGGCCACCCCCCCGGCACGGAAGGCGCCGAAGAGGAGACCGGCGAAGAAGGTCCCCCACGGCGTCGACCGGCCGAGCAATGCAACCGTGATGGCGTCGAAGCCAATGGAGGCGGCGACACCGCCTGACAGGTACTTCTCCGTACCCGACACCTGCGCGATGCCGGCCAGGCCGGCCAGGGCCCCGGCGATCGCCATGACCAGGATGGTGGTCCTGGCCACGTTGATGCCGGCAGTCTGGGCGGCACTGGCGTTGGCCCCGACGGCGCGGAATTCGAAACCGACAGTGGAGCGGTTAAGCAGCCACCAGACGAAGGCCGTGGCAAGGACTGCGACAAGGAAGCCTGCGTGCAGCCGGAACTGCGGACCGAGCAGCTCAGGAAAGAGCGCATTCTGGTCCAGGAACGGCGAAATCGGATTCGTGGAGCCTTTGCGCTGGAAGGCCGGAGTGGTCAGCAGGAACAGCAGCAGGAAGTTTGCAATGTAGTTCAGCATGATCGTGACGATCACCTCGTGGGCACCCGTGCGCGCCTTGAGCAGGCCCACCACACCGCCCCAGACGGCGCCGCCCACCAGGCCGGCAATAATCACCACGAGCAGATGCAGGCCGATCGGAAGGTGCCAGGTAAAACCGGCGTACGCGCCGAACAGGGCGCCGAAAATGATCTGGCCCTGGGCACCGATGTTGAACAAGCCGGCCCGGAACGCGAGGGCGACACCCAGGCCGGCGCAGATCAGCGGGGTAGATACCGTCAGGGTTTCCGTGATCGGGTACAGCTGCGCGGCCGGATCGGCGCCGGCCCAGTTAAAGATGGAACCCTGCACCAGGGCCGCGTACGGACGGAAGACTTCTGTTATCAGGTCACCGGGCTGGGCCAGGAAATATCCGGCTGTGGCGGCGACCCTGGGATTGGTGACGGCCATCAGGATGCCACCCAGGACTATCGCGAGGACCACTGACAGCAGCGACACCATGGCGTTGCCAGTGAAAATCTGGCGCAGCAGGGAACCGCCTGTGGCGGCCCGGATGCTCCCGCTCTGGCTGGTGCTCGGGACGGCCGACGGCGGAATATGGCCGCCGGCGGTGTCAATGACCACGTCGGTGACGACGTCCTCTACCGGCGAAGCCTGCACCGGGCCGTCTTCGGCCGGAGCTTTCGCCGCATGTTTGCCGCCCGGCACGGATTCCGGCGTCGTCTTCTCAGACATGTGATTCTCCTTCTCGGCCGGACGCTTCCGGTACGGCAGGCGGGTTAGCGACCGCGTGCGCTTTGACACTGGCTTCGGCTTCAGCCGCGGGAACCCCTGCCATCATCAGGCCCAGCACATCGCGCGAGGTACTTGCCGGCACGATGCCCACAAGCCGGCCCCGGTACAGCACGGCAATACGGTCCGCCAGCTGTACCACTTCATCGAGTTCGGTAGAGACGATCATGACCGGGGTTCCGTTGTCGCGTTCGGCGATAACGCGTTTGTGGACAAATTCAATGGAACCGACGTCAAGGCCGCGCGTCGGCTGGGAGGCGATGAACAGCCGCAGCGGCCTGGACAGTTCGCGGGCCAGTACAACTTTCTGCTGGTTGCCGCCGGAGAGCGTGCCGACGGCGGCCGTCACCGAGGGGGTCCGGACGTCGAATTCTTCGACTTTCTTCGCGGCGTTCTCCGAGATGACCGACGGTTTCATTCCCAGTCCGCTGGCGAACGGCGCCTTGTCGTACAGATCCAGGATCATGTTCTCCGAGACGGAGAAGGTACCCACCAGGCCGTGGACCGTCCGGTCTTCGGGAACGAACCCGACTCCCGCGCCCAGGACCTGCTTCACGCTGCGGCCCAGCAGCTCCTCGCCGTCGAGCGTCACCGATCCTGTGACATGCGGCTGGACACCCAGGATGGCCTCGGTGAGTTCGGTCTGGCCATTGCCCTGGACACCGGCGATGGCCAGCACCTCGCCCTTGGCGATGTCGAAAGAAAGACCATCCACGACCCGCTGGCCATTGGCGTTGACGACTGTCAGGTTCCGGACCTTGAACGTGACATCCCCGGTCCGGGGCTCGCCCTTCTCGAGTGTCAGCTTCACCGCGCGTCCCACCATGGCGGAGGCAAGCTCCGTGGTGGAGGCTGTGGGCTCGGCCTGGCCGACCACCTTTCCCCTGCGGATAACCGTGATGGTATCCGAGATCTCCTTGACCTCGCGGAGCTTATGCGAAATGAAAACGATCGACTTACCGTCCCGCTTCAGCTGACGGATAATGTCGAGGAGCTCATCGGTTTCCTGCGGCGTGAGCACTGCCGTCGGTTCGTCCAGAATGAGGATCTCAGCGTCGCGGACCAGGGCCTTAATGATTTCCACCCGCTGCTGGACCCCCACAGGGAGGTCTTCGACCAGGGCGTCCGGATCGACGTCGAACCCGTACTGGTCAGAGATCTGGCGGATCCTGCGCCGGGTCGCCTCGACGTCCAGGAATCCTGCTGTCCTGGTGGTCTCATTGCCCAAGGCCACGTTTTCGGCAACTGTGAAAACCGGGATCAGCATGAAATGCTGGTGCACCATCCCGATGCCCGCGGCCATCGCCTGCCCCGGGTCCTTGAACACCACAGGCTTCCCGTCGATCAGGATTTCGCCCTCGGTAGGATCGTAGAGGCCGTAGAGGACGTTCATCAGGGTGGATTTCCCTGCGCCGTTCTCCCCCAGCAGGCAGTGCACCTGTCCCGGCTCGACCACAAGGTCGATGTGGTCATTGGCTACAAGGGATCCGAATCGCTTCGTGATCCCTCTCAGTTCGAGTTTCAAGACCCCAACCAATCTGTATGTGTATGGATCTGCCCCGGCGTTGTTGCGGCAGGGCACCGGGTGGTCCCAGCCTAGTGTCCGCCGTCGTGCTTGGGCAGTATGGGCTGGTGGAACGCGACAAGGCGCACTGCCCTTCAGCCGATGTGCCGGCGGAAGGGCAGTGCGCCTCCGGGTGTGGTTCCTACTTCGTCGGGCTGGACTTCGATTCAACCTTGACGGTTCCGGAAATGATGTCCTTCTTCAGCTGGTCCAGCTCACTCTTCATGTCCGCCGGCACTGCCGAGTCCAGATCGTGGAAGGGTGCCAGGGCAACCCCGCCGTTCTCCAAGGTGCCTACGTACGGCGTGGCGTCGAACTTGCCGTCCTTGTCGTCCTTGATGACCGTCTCAACGGCTGTGGCCATGGTCTTCTGGACGGATGACAGGATGACGGACTTGTAGTCGGGCGCCGTGAGGTAGCCGTCGGAGTCGACCCAGATGAGCTTGGCATCGGTGCCCTTGGACTTGGCCTCGAGAATGGCGCTGCCTGCACCGGCCCCCACCGGGCCCGCCACCGGGAGCACGATGTCAGCGCCCTGATCCAGGAATCCCTGGGTCAGGACCTTGCCCTTGTCCACCTGCTTGAAGTCACCGACGAAGGTGCCGTCCTGCTTGGCCTTGTCCCAGCCGATGAGTTGGACGTTCTTGCCCTTTTTGTCGTTGTAGTACTTCACGCCGTCGGAGAAGCCGTCCATGAAGATCGTGACGGTGGGGAGGTTGATGCCGCCGAAGGTCGCGACCTTCCCGGTCTTCGACGTTCCGGCCGCAAGATAGCCCGCCAGGAACGCAGCCTGGGCCGTGTCATAGACGATCGGCTTGACGTTCTTGGGGAAGGTGGGGTCATTGACGTCGATGATCGCGAAGTGGCTGTTCGGGTTGGCCGTGGCGATGGTCTTCGTGGCGTTGTCAAGCAGGAAGCCGACTGTGACAGTGAGCTTGCAGCCCTGCTGGACCATGGAGCGCAGGTTGGGATCGTAGTCGGTGTCAGCCTTGGACTGGACGTGCTTCTCCTGGATACCCAGGTCCTTGACAGCGTTCTGAAGACCTTCGTAGCCGGACTGGTTGAATGACTTGTCATCGAATCCGCCGGAGTCGGAGACCATGCAGGCGGTGTAGTCCGACTTCGCGGCGCCACTGGAGCTGCCGGAAGTGGACGGGGCTGCGCCACAGCCGGTCAGCAGGAGTGCCGTGGCACCCACGGTGGCCACGCCGGCCATTGAACCGCGCTTGAAATTGGCACGCAGTGATGTCTTCAATTTTCCTCCAGGATGAAGAGAGTGGCGCTACGACTCGAATCCAATGAGTGTCCGTTTCTGCACTGAAATTCTGTTTTCACTGTCGGCTTCGCAGCACTGCGCCGAAGCGCACTGATGTAAGTAACTTTAGTGGCCTGCGACACGTCCCATCACGCCTAAGGGGCGGTATCCGGCCAATCGTTGAGAACTTGTTACCAATCAGTAGGCGTCGACGGAGCACTCAGTACTGCGCCCGGGTCCCGGTTAGATCCGGACCAGCATCTTGCCGGTGTTCGCGCCGTCAAGAAGGTCCATAAACGCCCGGGGTGCGTTCTCCAGCCCGTCCACCACCGTCTCGTCGTAACGGACCGAACCATCGGCAAGCCAGGCCGCCATTCTTTCCGCAAACTCTGCGCTGTGCTGGCGCTGTCCTCCCACCAGGAAGCCGCGGAGGGTCAGCTGCTTTCCGATTGCCAGCATGAGGTTCCGCGGTGCCGGCGTCGCCTCCGTGGCGTTGTACTGGGAGATGGCTCCGCACATGGCCACCCTGCCGCCCACGTTCATTTCGGCCAGGGCTGCCTCGAGGTGGTCACCGCCCACGTTGTCGAAGTAGACGTCGATCCCGTTGCCACCGGCGGCAGCCCTGAGCTGTTCCCGGACCGGGGCGTCGCGGTAGTTGAAAGCAGAGTCAAAGCCCAGCTCCAGGAGCCGGGCCACCTTCTCCGGTGTCCCGGCACTGCCGATGACCCGGGACGCGCCCATGGCCTTGGCAATCTGCCCGACCAGGGAGCCCACGGCGCCGGCGGCTCCGGAGACGAAGACAACATCGCCGCGCTTGAATTCGGCAACCTTCAGCAGCCCCGCGTACGCGGTCAGCCCGGTCATGCCCAGCGCACCGAGGAACGCCGACGCCGGGGCCAGGTCTGTCCGGGCCAGCGTGGTGGCGCCGGCCTCCAGGACGGCGTACTCGCGCCAGCCCAGGGAATGGACGACGGCGTCCCCCAATTTCCGGGCGTCGGACCTGGACGCGATGACCTCACCGACAGCGCCGCCGTCGAGCGCTACATCCAGCGCGAAGGGGGCTGAGTAGGACTTGACGTCGTTCATCCGGCCCCGCATGTATGGGTCCACCGAGATGTAGAGGTTGCGCACCAGGACCTGGCCCTCCCGCAGTTCGGGCAGCGCGGATTCGGCCAGCCGGAAGTTCTCGTCGGTGGGGCGCCCTTGCGGGCGGGATGCGAGGCGGATCTCCCGGGTTGTCGCGGGCAAGGCGGTAGTGGTGCTCATGCTGCGAACTCCAGGATCTTGATGTCGACGGTGATGTTTCCGCGCGTCGCGTTGGAGTACGGGCAGATCTGGTGGGCCTTGGCTACGAGCGCTTCGGCTGTGGCAAGATCCAGGGCCGGAACCGCTATTTCGAGTTCGGCAGCGAGGCCGTAGCCTTCGCCGCCATCCAAGGCGCCGAAGTGGATGCGTGCTGCTACGGCCGAATCGGTCAGGTCCGCCCTTTCCTTGCGTCCCACGAGGCGAAGGGCCGAGTGGAAGCAGGCTGCATAGCCGGCGGCAAAGAGCTGCTCCGGGTTGGTGCCATCACCATTGCCGCCCAGCTCCACGGGGCTGGCAAGACTGACGTCCAGCTTGCCGTCCTGGGTGCGTGCGTTGCCGTCTCGGCCTTCGCCCGAGGCCAGGGCCTCAGCAGTGTAAAGGGTCTTCACGGTGTGTCCGTCCTGTAGGAATGTATGGAAAATTTCGATTGACCTGAAGCGCGCTGTCCCGTGTGAAATCCGGTCAGCGCAATCCGGTCAGCGCGAGTCGTGGAGGGCAGCGGTGAGCCTGCCCAGGGTGGTGCGGAGCTGCTCCAGTTCGGCGGGTGACAGCCCTGCTGCATCGGCCAGGCGCTGCGGAATGGCCGTAGCACCGCTGCTGAGGTTGCGGCCCGCTGCCGTCAGATGAATCGCCACCCTCCGCTCGTCCTCCCCCGACCGGCGGCGCTCCACGAGCCCCAGGGCCTCGAGACGCTTGAGCAGGGGCGAGAGGGTCCCGGAGTCCAGTCCCAGCTCCTCGCCCAGTTCCTTGACGCCCCGGGGGTCCTCTTCCCACAGGACCAGCATCACCAGATACTGCGGGTAGGTCAGGCCCAGCTCGTCGAGAAGCGGCCGGTACACGGCAGTTGCCGCGCGGGACGCTGAGTAAAGGGCAAAGCAGACCTGGCGGTCAAGTCTCGGAGCATCGGTCATGGCTCTACGCTAGTACACAATTAAATTGTGCACAACTTACCCATCCCACCAGCCCCAACAAGGCGCGAATGGGGTGGGCTGAATGCCTGGTTTTACAGGTCCCGGATGGTTCGAAGGGCTGCTGCCGTGAGCACCTGAATGCCAAAGCCCAGTGCCCGCTCGTCCACGACGTAGTCACCGCGGTGAAGGTCGTATTCCTCGCCGCCGGGGGTCTTGGTACCAAGGCGCATCATCGCTCCCGGGCGCTCAGCCAGGAACCAGGCAAAGTCCTCACCGCCCATGGACTGCGGCGTCAGCATGACCGCGCTCTCCCCGATTTCGGCACGGGCGGCGGCCTCGATCAGGGCCGTCTCATGCTCGGAGTTCACTACGGGCGGGACTCCCCTGGTGTGTTCAAGGCGGACGTCCACACCGTACGGCGCGGCCACCTGATGCACCACTTCATCCAGGAGTTCGCCGGCGTCTTTCCAGGCGTCGCGGTCCAGGCAGCGCATGGTGCCGGCCATGAAGCCGGTACCGGGAATGGCGTTTGGTGCCGAGCCTGCGGAGATATGGCCCCACACCACCGAGACGCCGCTGCGCACATCAACCCGGCGGGACAGCACGGCAGGCACGTTAACGGCGATCTGCGCCAGCGCGAATACGAGGTCTTCCGTAAGGTGCGGCCGGGAAGTATGGCCGCCGCGGCCGCTCAGCTCGATCCTGATGGTGTCCGAGGCGGAGGTGATGGCACCGATGCGCGTGCCGATGCGTCCGACGTCGATCCTCGGATCGCAGTGCAGCGCCAGGATGCGGGGGACGCCGTCCAGGACGCCCTGCTCGATGCAGGACAGTGCACCGCCGGGCATGGTCTCCTCCGCCGGCTGGAAGATGATCCGGACGGTGCCGGCCAGCGGCGACTCCAGGTGCATGCTTTGCAGGACCAGCGCCACGCCGAGCATGGTGGCGGTATGGATGTCATGGCCGCAGGCATGCGTGACGCCGTGGTTCTTCGACGCGAACGGCAGGCCGGTCTCCTCGATGATCGGCAAGGCATCGATGTCGCCGCGCAGGGCCGTCGCAATAGGTCCGTCGCCGATGTCAACCGTGAGGCCGGTGCCTTCGAGCCGGCGCGGCGCCAGGCCCGCCAATTCCAGCCGCTCCACGAGCTTGTCGGTGGTGCGGAATTCTTTGAAGGAAAGCTCCGGGTGCGCATGGAGGTCCCTGCGGAAATCGATCAGTTCCGGAAGGAGCGGGTCCAGCCAAGGACCCACCAAGGCGGTAGGTTCAGCTTCAGTAGTGTAATTGCGCACAGATTCACTCTAGCGAGGGTCCAGGGAATACAGGCATCAGCGGCCCGCGCGTTACGGCTTTCCCGGCGCAGGAACGGCTAGAGGACGTCGAAATCACCGCTTGCCTTCAGCGCGTCCACTGCGCCCTTCACCCGCTGGGCATGCTGCTTGGTGGTCACCAGCAAGGCGTCGGGTGTGTCCACGATGACAACGTCCTTGATACCGATCAGGGCAATGACGCGCTTGGTGTCGGAAACCACCACGCCGCTGGCGTTTTCGGTGAACACGCGCGCGCCTTCACCGATGACTGTGACGTCGTCGACTTCCCGCGCACTGTTGAGCCGGCCTACTGAGGCGAAGTCCCCGACGTCGTCCCATCCGAAAGTGCCGGGCACGACGGCGACGTCCCCGGCAGCGGCGGCAGGTTCAGCCACCGCGTAGTCGATAGCGATTTTCGGCAGCGTGGGCCAAACCCGCGCCGTGACCTCATCGCGATCAGGAGTGTCCCACGCCTGGGCGATCTCCTGGAGTCCCTCGAAAAGCTGTGGCTGGTTGGCTTCCAGGTGCTTAAGCATCAGCGCCACAGGGGCCACGAACATGCCGGCGTTCCAGACGTACTCGCCGCTGTCCAGGTACTGCTGGGCCACGTCCTCGTCGGGCTTTTCAACAAACTCCACCACCGCTTTGGCGCTGGGAGCACCTTCGATGTTGAGTTCCCGCCCTGCACGGATGTAGCCGAAGCCCGTGGAAGGATGCGTCGGTTTAATGCCTATGGTCACGATCTTTCCGGCGGCAGCCGTGTGGATCGCCTCGCGGACGGCGTCCTGGAAGAGGTGCTCCGGGCTGATCACCTGGTCCGCTGCAAAGGAACCCATGATGGTGTCGGGATCGCGCTCATGGAGGATGGCCGCGGCGAGGCCGATGGCGGCACCGGAATCCTTCGGTTCGCTCTCGAGAACCAGGTCCGAGTCCTGGAGCTCGGGCAACTGGCGGCAGACGGCAGCGCGGTGTGCGGTCCCGGTGACCACCAGGACACGCCTGCCCGCAAGCGGCTCCAGCCGGTCGAAGGTGGCGCGCAGCAGTGTGCTGCCCGAGCCTGTGAGGTCATGCAGGAATTTGGGAGCTGCCGCGCGTGACAGGGGCCAGAGGCGTGTCCCCACTCCGCCTGCCGGAATCACCGCAATGAAGCGGCTCAAGGGTGAGTCCGGGCTGGTCATTTTGTCTGTAGTCATCACGGCTACTTTAGCCGACGCGCCGCCGGGCACCCTTTCCGGGACGGTCAGGTGCCGTCCGGAACTGCCAGATAGTGTGGCGTTGGTCTCAAACAACCGCAAATCCCGCGCTGGAGAGGGCACCAAGGAACTCCTAAATTGAATAAGCTGTGAGCGAAGCCTAGATTTAGGCCTGAGCCATGAGTGCTCTCGCAGCAGGCGTTCCCCCCGCGTGGATCCCATGCCAGCGCCGCTGTGTTGCAGGAAGGTTGATTCAGTGCCGACAAAACCAGCTGGCACCTTGTACCGCGGCCGTGAAGGCATGTGGTCCTGGGTAGGACACCGTATTACCGGTGTTGTGATCTTTTTCTTCTTGTTGGTCCATGTGCTGGACACCTCACTGGTGCGCGTGTCCCCCGAGGCCTACACGGCTGTTATCGGTACCTACAAGAATCCCCTGATGGCCCTCGGTGAAACGGGCCTTGTTGCCGCGATCGTGTTCCACGCCTTTAACGGCCTGCGCATCATCGCCGTCGACTTCTGGAAGAAGGGCGCGAAGTACCAGCGCCAGATGCTCTGGGTGGTCCTGGCTCTCTGGATCGTCACCCTGGCGGCATTCGCCATCCGCCACCTGTCCCTCGCCTTCGGAGGCCACTAAGCCATGACCGCAACGATTGAAAACCCGCGCAGTGGACAGAACCGCAGCGGAAAGATCGCCCCCCAGTACCGCCGCACGGGCGGATCCCGGGGTAACTTCGAGATGCTGGCCTGGCTCTTCATGCGCCTGTCAGGTGTGGTCCTGGTGGTGCTGATCTTCGGCCATCTCTTTGTGAACCTCATGGTCGGCGACGGCATCCACGCCATCGACTTCGGCTTTGTCGCCGGCAAGTGGGCCGACCCGTTCTGGCAGGTCTGGGACCTGGCCATGCTGTGGCTGGCCATGCTCCATGGCACCAACGGTGTGCGGACCATCATCAACGATTACGCCGAGAAGGACTCCACCCGCCTCTGGCTCAAGATCGTGCTCTACGCCGCCACCACCGTGATCGTCGTTCTGGGAACCTTGGTGATCTTCACCTTCAACCCGTGCCCGGTAGTGGACGGTGTGCAGCTGCCCGGCGGTTTCTGCCCCGCTGCGTAACGGAATCATCCCCGGGCCTGCGTTGGCCACGGAAGCAGATTTGCGGAGCAGGCTTCGCCGGTCCGTTGTTTTATAGCGAATTTTGAGAGAAAGAGCGTCTGGTATGCAGGTCCATAAGTACGACGTAGTCATCGTCGGTGCCGGTGGCGCTGGCATGCGCGCCGCGATCGAATCCGGTCAGCGCGCCCGCACAGCAGTACTGACCAAGCTCTACCCCACCCGCTCGCACACAGGTGCGGCGCAGGGTGGCATGTGTGCGGCCCTTGCCAACGTCGAGGAAGACAACTGGGAATGGCACACATTCGACACCATCAAGGGCGGCGACTACCTGGTTGACCAGGACGCCGCCGAGGTCATGGCGAAGGAAGCCATCGACGCCGTGCTGGACCTTGAGAAGATGGGCCTGCCTTTCAACCGCACGCCGGAAGGCCGGATCGACCAGCGCCGTTTCGGCGGCCACACCCGTGACCACGGCAAGGCCCCCGTCCGCCGTGCCTGCTATGCCGCTGACCGTACCGGCCACATGATCCTGCAGACGCTGTACCAAAACTGCGTCAAGCACAACGTTGAGTTCTACAACGAGTACTACGTCCTGGACCTCCTGACCGTCGAAGAGGACGCTGTCCGCGAGGACGGCACTGCGTACAAGCAGAAGCGCGTGGCAGGTGTGGTCTCCTACGACCTCGCCTCGGGCGAACTGCACGTGTTCCAGGCCAAGTCCGTAGTGTTCGCCTCAGGCGGCGCGGGCAAGGTGTTCAAGACCACTTCCAACGCCCATACCCTGACCGGGGACGGCATGGGCATCGCCTTCCGGCGCGGCATCCCGCTGGAGGACATGGAGTTCTTCCAGTTCCACCCGACAGGCCTTGCAGGGCTGGGCATCCTCCTCTCCGAGGCAGCCCGCGGCGAAGGAGCCATCCTGCGCAACTCGGAGGGTGAACGTTTCATGGAGCGCTACGCTCCCACCATCAAGGACCTGGCGCCACGCGACATCGTGGCCCGCTCCATGGCCAACGAAGTCCGTGAAGGCCGCGGCTGCGGGCCCAACAAGGACTACGTCCTCCTGGACCTGACCCACCTGGAGCCGGCGCACATCGACGCCAAGCTCCCGGACATTACCGAGTTCGCCCGCACCTACCTCGGTGTGGAGCCCTACACGGAGCCGGTCCCTGTGTTCCCGACGGCGCACTACGCCATGGGCGGCATCCCCACGAACATCACCACTGAGGTGCTGCAGGACAACGACACCATCGTGCCGGGCCTCTACGCGGCCGGTGAGGTTGCGTGCGTGTCCGTCCACGGTTCCAACCGCCTGGGCACCAACTCACTGCTGGACATCAACGTCTTCGGCAAGCGTGCCGGAATCGCCGCTGCCGAGTACGCCAAGACAGCTGACTTCGTGGAACTCCCGGAAAATCCGGAGGCCTACACCATCCAGCTGCTGGATATTGCCCGCAACGGCACCGGCGACGAGAAGGTGGCGGTGATCCGCAAGGAACTCCAGGACACCATGGACGCAAACATGCAGGTGTTCCGCACGGCCGACACGCTCAACCAGGTACTCAAGGACATCGCGTCCTTCGAGGAGCGGTACCGGCGCATCAGTGTCCAGGACAAGGGCAAGCGCTTCAACCTTGACCTGCTCGAAGCCGTTGAACTGGGCTTCCTGCTGGAGCTCGCCAAGGTCATGACCGTGGCTGCGCTGCACCGGGAAGAATCCCGCGGCGGCCATTTCCGGGAGGACTTCCCCGAGCGCGACGACGAAAGATTCATGAAGCACTCAATGGCGTACAAGGACTACTCCGCCCCGGCTGACGGAACGGCATCCGCGGAAGCGATTGCCGGAATCCGGCTGGCCACCAAACCGGTTGTCTTTACCCGCTACGAGCCGATGGTGAGGAAGTACTAAGATGTCCGCCGAACTTGCTGAGCCAGCCTCAAAGGTCGAGCTGCCCGCCCACGTTGGAGGCGGCGGCGAAATCCCCACCTTCGACGTCACCCTGCGGGTACGACGCTACAATCCTGAGGTTTCCGAGGACGCCACCTGGGATGACTTCAAGCTGACCATGTACGGTACCGACCGCGTGCTGGATGCACTGCACAAGGTCAAGTGGGAGATCGACGGCAGCGTTTCCTTCCGCCGCTCCTGCGCGCACGGCGTCTGCGGCTCCGATGCCATGCGCATCAACGGCCGCAACCGCCTGGCCTGCAAGACCCTCCTCAAGGACCTGGACACGTCCAAGCCCATCACTGTCGAGCCCATCAAGGGCCTGCCGGTGGAGAAGGACCTCATTGTGGACATGGAACCGTTCTTCCAGTCCTTCCGGGAGGTCATGCCGTTCCTGATCAACAAGGGCCACGAGCCCACCAAGGAACGCCTGCAGTCCGCCGAGGACCGTGAGCGCTTTGATGACACCACCAAGTGCATCCTCTGCGCCGCGTGCACGTCCTCCTGCCCGGTGTTCTGGACGGATGGCCAGTACTTCGGCCCGGCTGCGATCGTCAACGCCCACCGCTTCATCTTCGATTCCCGTGATGACGCCGGCGACATGCGCCTGGAGATCCTGAACGACAAGGAAGGCGTGTGGCGCTGCCGCACCACCTTCAACTGCTCCGAAGCATGCCCGCGCGGCATCCAGGTCACGCAGGCCATTGCCGAGGTCAAGCAGGCTATTCTTTCCCGCAGGATCTAGTTTCTACCAGGCTTGAGCAACGCGGGGTCACTTCGCGCCCATTCCATCCACGAACATGGGCCGGAAGTGACCCCGCGTTGCTGTAGTTGAAAGGTCATCGATGTCACGCTCCGAAAAAGTCACGTTCGAAGGATCCACCGGTGAGGCCCTCTCCGGGATCCTGGACGTCCCGGAGGGGCCCGTGAGGGGCTGGGGGGTCTTCTCCCACGGCTTCACTCTGGGCAAGGACAGCCCCGCGGCTTCCCGCATGTGCAAGGCCCTGGCAGACACCGGCATCGGCATGCTCCGCTTCGACAATCTGGGGCTTGGCGATTCCGCCGGCCTGTGGTCGGAGGGTTCGTTCAGCCACAAGGTGGCTGACACGGTGAAGGCAGCCGAGTTCATGCGTGCCCAGGGTAAGAGTATTTCCCTGCTGGTGGGGCACTCCTTCGGCGGTGCTGCAGTGCTTTCGGCCGCCCGGCAGATCCCGGAGCTCGACGCCGTCGCAACGGTGGGTGCCCCGTTCTCCCCCAAGCACGTGGAGCACGTCTTTGACAGCGCTCTGGACAAGATCCTCAGCGAGGGCAGCGCGGAAGTGGACCTCGGCGGCAAGCGGCTGGAGATCCGCAAGCACTTTGTGGAGGACCTGGCGAACGCCGACCTCACGGACTGCATCAGGCAGCTTCACAAACCGCTGATGGTGATGCACTCCCCCACCGACAACACCGTGGGAATCGAGAACGCCAGCACCATCTTCCAGACGGCCCGCCATCCGCGGAACTTCGTATCCCTCGAGGGCAGCGACCACCTGCTGACCGGCAAGGGCCAGGCGGCACGGGCCGCCCGGATCATCTCTGCCTGGGCCGAGCAATACCTCGACGCCGGGAAGTAACCGGCGAAAAAAGGCGGGCGCTTCTTCGCAGATCCCCTAATGCCCCCTAATTGGCCGCAGCTTCTTTACATTCCGCCGCGACGGGGCCACATTCAAGGGATATCCGTGAGTTTGCGAGGACCCCATGCGGCGCAGCACCAGGGCACGACCGTCCCACCTGTCCATTGTGCTGATGATCAGCCTTTTTGCCTTCGCCTACAGCGTGATCCTTCCGCCGCCGGCCAGCGCTGCCGGGCTCGCCGTGGACAAGGTGGTGAGCACGCACCAGTCGGCACCGTCAACGAGCATCGTGTCCCCAACCTTCACCACCACGCAGCCCGGCGAGCTCGTCGTCGCCTTTGTGTCGGCGGACGGTCCCGCGGTGAGCCGGGGCCAGCAGTTCACCGCTGTCACAGGCGGTGGCCTCAGCTGGCGGCTGCGCCAAAGGACCAACCTTCAGTACGGGACGGCCGAGATCTGGCAGGCGGTGGCCAGCGGGATCCTCACGAACGCCCGAGTCACAGCCAACCACCCGGGTAACTATCAGGCCTCCATGACGGTTGCCACCTTCACGGGGGCGGACATCACCTCCGACGGCGCCGCGTCCGGCGCCAGCGGTCCCACGGGGGCACCAACCGCCGCGCTGACCACAACCAGGAACGGTTCATGGGTCTGGGGAGTGGGCAACGACTGGAGCAGGTCCGTAGCCAGGACTGTGGGCGCCAGCCAGAGCATGGTGGACGAATACACTTCCAGCCACGGCGACACGTTCTGGACCCAGCGGCAGACGGCGCCCACCGCGGTGCCGACGTCTGTCACTATCAACGACACCGCACCCACGAATGACATGTGGAACCTGTCGCTGATCGAAGTCCGTGCCGCCAGCGGCACCGTGGACAGCACACCGCCTATCCTCTCAAATGTGTCGGCCGGAACGCCGGGCCAGACCGGGGCCACGGTGACGTGGACGAGCGATGAACCATCCACCAGCCAGGTTGAATACGGCACCACAACGTCCTACGGATCCAGCACAGTCCAGGACTCAACGCTGACCACCTCCCACAGCCAAGCACTGTCCGGGCTTACTGCCGGCACGCTGTACCACTACCGGGTGAAATCTGCCGATTCGTCAAACAACCTTGCCACCTCCCCTGATGCCACGTTCACCACCGCCACGCCGGCACCCGACACCACCCCGCCGACTGTCAGCGTCACCGCCCCAGCAAACGGTGCCACAGTGTCCGGGCAGGTAACAGTGGCCGCAACAGCTGCCGACAACGTCGGAGTGGCCGGAGTCCAGTTCACTTTGGATGCTGCCAATCTGCAGGCCGAGGACACCGTTGCCCCTTATTCGCTGACGTGGAATACCACCACAGCCAGCGCAGGCGCGCATACCATCACGGCCAGGGCACGGGACGCCGCAGGTAACGTGACCACCGCGGCCCCCGTCTCCGTGACCGTCAATAACTCGGGGGCAGACCCGGCCGTCGTCGGGTCCTGGGGTCCCCTGCAGCCCTGGCCAGAGGTGTCCATCCATGCGGCTTTGACCAGCACCGGCAAGATCCTGACGTGGCAAGGGGACTTCACCCAGGGCGGCGAGCAGTACCTGTTGGATCCCGCAACGGGCAGCTACGTCCGCGTTCCAAATGCGGCAGCTGACTTGTTCTGCGCGGGTCAGGCGGTACTGGCCGACGGACGGATCCTGGTGATCGGCGGGACGGCAACCAGCGGTGGCTTGGGCATCCGGGATGTTACGGCGTTCAATCCCGCCACGGAGATCTGGCAGGTGCTGGCTCCCATGCATTACCCCCGCTGGTACGCGACCGGGACAACGCTGGGCGACGGCAAGGTCCTGGTCACGTCGGGCGCAAATGTAAATTCGACTGACATCGTCCGGATCCCCGAGCTCTATGACGCCCAGCACAACTCCTGGAGTGACCTGGCCTCGGCCAGCCGCAACATCCCGTACTACCCGTTCATGTACCAACTGCCGGACGGACGCGTACTTCAGGCAGGAGCGTCCGAAGAGGCAACATCGACCATCGCACTCAATGTCGCCACTCAGCAGTGGACCACAATCGATGGCCGCATCATCGACGGCGCCTCCATCACCAACTACGCACCAGGAAAGTTCATGAAGGCAGGGTCGGCAGCCGACGGCGGCTTCACGGGCCCGTCGTCGAACACCGCATTTACCTTGGACCTCAACGCCGGAAATCCCATCTGGCAGCCAACTTCCGCGATGCAGTATCCGCGCAGCTTCATGAATCTCACCAACCTGCCGGATGGCTCCGTGCTTGCAACAGGAGGCGGCACTGAGAGGTCGGGCCAGGACGACACGAAGGCCGTCAAGGCCGGAGAAATCTGGGATTCTTCGACAGGCCTGTGGCGGACGGTGGCCGCGATGGCGGCGCCGCGCCTTTATCATTCCACAGCACTCCTCCTCCCGGATGGCCGCGTCTTTGTTTCCGGGGGTGGGGGCGACACCGGCGTAACTGACCAAAGGAGCTACCAGGTCTACTCCCCGCCGTACTTGTTCAAGGGTCCTCGGCCAGCCATCACCTCGGTTCCCGGCACCGTCCAGTACAACGCCAGCGTTCTGGTGGAAACCCCCGACGCCGGCTCAATCCAGTCGGTCTCCCTGATCAGGACCGGTTCGGTGACGCATGCTTTTGACCAGAACGAGCGGGCCCTGTCCCTGCCCTTCACCCAGACCGCCGGCGGGCTCAGCGTGAAGATGCCCGCCAATGGCAATTACGCCCCCCCAGGGCACTACATGTTGTCCATCGTTAGCAGCAACGGCGTTCCCTCAGTGGCTTCCATGGTCAGGTTTCCTGCTCCCTTCGAGGACGCGGCGGCCCCCACCGCGCCCACGTCGCTGACAGGGACAGGGGCCGTGGGACAGGTGGACCTGGCATGGGGACCGTCGAGTGACAATGTCGGCGTAGCCAAGTACGACATCTACCGCTCGACGACGGCTGCCTTTACCGCCGGTCCGGTCAGCCAGGTCGCGCAGGTCGCGGGGTCCGTCACGTCCTACCGCGACTCCGGTCTGGCCGCCGGTACCTACTACTACCAGGTAAAAGCTGAAGACGCCGCATCCAACTTGAGTCCGCCGTCGAACGAGGCACGAGCTGACGTTTCCGGCGATACAACGCCGCCCAGCGCACCGGCGGGCCTTACCGCGGCGGCCGGAAGCGGGCAAGTCTCGCTTGCATGGAGCGCAAGTACCGACAACGTCGGCGTCACCCGGTACAACATCTCCCGGAACGGCGCGGCGCTGACCAACGTAACGGGCACCTCCTACGTGGACAGCTCGGTGACAGCCGGGATTGAGTACACCTACACCGTGACAGCACAGGATGCCGCAGGCAACGTCAGCGGCCTCTCGAATGCCGCCACCGCCACTCCGTCAGGCGGTGTCCGGACGGTCACCGTTGACAGGATTGTCACGGCACATCAGGGCACCAACTCCTCCACGGTAACCAGCACCGGGCTGACCACCACGGGCTCCAACGAACTGTTGCTTGCCTTCATCAGCTCCGACGGACCCAGCGGCGGCGGCACCGCCTCCATCCGTTCTGTGAGCGGAGCGGGCCTCACGTGGTCCCTGCGCCAGCGCACCAACGCCCAAGCCGGCACGGCCGAAATCTGGCAGGCTGTTGCGCCCGGGCCGCTGAGCAATGCCACAGTAATCGCAACGCAGAACTCTGGCACGTGGCAGTCGTCCATGTCCGTGGTCGCCTTCCTGAATGCCGACACTGCCAGCGGCGCCGTGGCCGGAGCCAACGCAGCTTCTGGCCCGCCAACCGCCAACCTGACCACCACCAGGGCAGGCTCATGGGTCTGGGCAGTCGGCACAGACTGGAGCGCCTCCCTGGCCCGCACGGTCGGGCCGAATCAAACGCTGGTTGACCAATACTTCCCTCCGGCGGGCGACACGTATTGGCTGCAGCGCCAGAACTCCCCTACGGCCACAGCAGGAACCACCGTAACGATCAATGACACTTCGCCTATCACCGACCGGTGGAACCTCGCACTGATCGAGGTGCTCGCCGCGCCGTAGGCAGTGCGGGCAGCGCGCATCATTTCTGCCTGGGCCGAACAATACCTCGACGCCGGGAAGTAGCAGCCGCGGCGGGCCTGTCCCGGGCACGCACCTCCACCGGTACCTTGCCTGGCTGGATCTGGCGCGACGCCCTGGGCGCTTTTTCATGGGCGGACGGAACGTTCTTCAGGTCCTCTTCACGGATCGCTGCCCAGCCGGCGGACACAAGGTAGACCTGGCTGACCAGGTTGAACCAGATCAGCAGGCCAATGATGATGGCAAACGGCGCCAGGATGGGGTTCCGCCCGGCCCCGGCAAGCAGTTCCGTACTGAAAACCTGAAGGACAGTTGTGCCGACACCGGCAAGAATGGTGCCCTCCAGGAGTGCCCGGCGGGACAGCCTGAGCGCAGCGGCCAGCCGGAACATGATGACGGCCGTGACCCAGCTCAGGACCAGCGGCACTCCGATTTTCACTGAGGTGGTCAGCGGGCCGGACAGCGCCGGATCCAGCTGCAGGAAATCCGAGACCCAGCCCGCGGCTGTGCCAAACACCAGGGACGCCCCTGCGCTGATTACCAGGGCCACGCCGAGCAGCAGCAGGGTCCCGGCATCGCGTAGCTTGAGCAGGGCGGGATTAACCCTGAGCGGCGGGAGCTGCATGACCACCCGGAGGCCGGCACGGACGCCGTCGACCCAGCCGAGCGAGATGACAAAGGTGACTGCCCCGGCGACTACCGCCGTCCAGCCAAGTCCGTCCGGATTCAGCAGGTCCGCCGGGTCAACCAGACCCTCGCCGCCGTCGACCTTCAGAAGCCCCGGGGCACTCTGGGCAACGGTGTTGATGACACGCTCCAAAAGGGGGGGCTCGCTGCGTAGCGCCAGGCCCGCAACCGAGAATCCGGTGGTGAGGAGTCCTGTGATGGAGAAGAACATCCTGAAACCGATACCCGCGCTTAGCAACGGACCGCGCTGGAGGTTGTAGTGCTGGAACACTCTCATCGGCCGCAAGGTATTGAGCCGGGCCTGCAGCCATTGGAACATGGCCAGCAGGCTGGCTAGCGGGCCGCCGTCGGACCTTCTGGCCCTTCCCCACTCCATCCGCTTTCGGATGGCGGCGAGCTTCAGTTGTGCCAGATCAGTGGGGGGCGGTGGGTCAATCGGCGTCGGCGGCGGCGTTCGCTGCGCAGGCACGGGCGTCGTCGTCGGTTTCCGTCCCAAAGTCCAGCTCTTCCCTTAGCTGCCAAATGCCGTTCGCATCGTGCTCGTAAAGTCCCATGCTAACCACGGGGAACGTGGCCCTGTAGTCCTTAAGGACCGTTTCGGCTTCGTCGAGGCTTTCCGGAGCGACATCATGGGCGATGGTCACGTGGGGGTGGTAGGAAAAAGGCAGGTCCCGCTCAAGGGGGCCGGTCTGGAGCTTCTCGTGAAGATCCACGCAGGCGCCGAAGCCGTCCTCCACGTTGATGAACACCACGGGCGAGACCGGCCGGAACGTTCCGGTTCCGGCGATAGTCACCATGAACGGGGCTTGCTGGCGGGCAACCTCACGGACGTGCGCCCGCGTTGCCTCCCAATCCTGGGTGGGCGTGGTGGTGACCAGCGTGATGTGGGCAGGAATAACTGCCGCCATGGGATCCCCAAAGGAAGCGCGCCATCTCTGGAGTTCTTCAGAGATGGCAGGCGGGAATCCAAGAATGACGCCTACGCTCATTCCTTCGCTGGCCTTGCGCGAAACCGACATCGGGCTAGCGGGCTCCTGGTGCGCCGCCATAGGGCAGGAACCCCACCTTGGCATAGACGTCGCTCAGGGTGGCCGCTGCGATCTCCCGGGCCTTGTCCGCACCGTGGGCAAGGAGCCGGTCCAGTTCCGCAGGGTCATCCAGCAGTTCGTTGGCGCGGTCGCGGATCGGTGACAGCCGCGCCACCACCTCTTCCGCGAGATCCGTCTTCAGGTGGCCGTACATCTTGCCCTGGTAGGCCGCAACGAGCTGCTCCACGGTCTGGCCGCTGATCCCGGAGAAGATGGTGAGCAGGTTCGAGACGCCGGGCTTGGCCTCACGGTCAAAGCGGATTTCCGTCTCGGCGTCGGTCACCGCGGATTTGATCCTCTTGGCGGTGACCTTCGGATCATCCAGCAGGTTGATCAGCCCGGCTGGGGATTCGGCAGACTTGGACATCTTGGCTGTAGGGTTCTGCAGATCGTAGATCTTGGCGGATTCCTTCTGGATGAAGGGCTGCGGAACCGTGAAAGTCTCGCCAAAGCGGGAGTTGAACCGGGTGGCAAGGTCACGGCTGAGCTCCACATGCTGCCGCTGGTCCTCTCCGACGGGGACGCCGTGCGGCTGGTACAGCAGGATGTCCGCGGCCTGCAGGACGGGGTAGGTAAAGAGCCCCACGCTGGCGAAATCGGAACCCTGTTTCTGTGCCTTGTCCTTGAACTGCGTCATCCGCGAGGCTTCGCCAAAACCGGTGATGCAGTTCAGGACCCAGGCAAGCTGGGCGTGCTCGGGCACCTGGGACTGGACAAAGAGCGTGCATTTCTCCACGTCCACGCCGCCTGCGATGTACTGGGCCGCTGTCACCCGGGTGCGTCGCGCAAGCTCCGCGGGATCCTGCGGCACTGTGATGGCGTGCAAGTCCGGGATAAAGAAGATGGCGTCGTACTCATCCTGCATCCGCACCCAGTTCACCAGTGCGCCGAGGTAGTTTCCCAGGTGGAGGGAGTCGGCTGATGGCTGCATGCCGGACAGGACACGGTGCCGGACCCCCGCGGCGGGCTGCCCGGTGGCTGAAAGCTCGGGCCGGACAGACGTTTCGGCATCGGGGGCAACGGCAGCGGCGTCAGCAGCTGCGGAGGTCCCGGTCACGGTGGAAGAAGTGGTCATTCGTTGGAAGCCTTCAAACTAGAGCCGGTAATCCACTACCAGCGGGGCATGATCGGAGAAGCGGGTGTCCCATGAGGCCGCCCGGTCCACGACCGCCGAGAGGGCGGCGGAAGCCAGTTCAGGGGTAGCCAGATGGTAGTCGATGCGCCAGCCGGTGTCGTTGTCGAAGGCCTTCCCGCGCTGCGACCACCATGTGTAGGGCCCATCGATGTCGCCGGCCAGGCCCCTGTGAACATCCTTCCAGCCGATTTCCTCGCCGAAGAACCGGTCGAAGTACTCGCGTTCCTCCGGCAGGTGTCCCGCTTTCTTGACGTTTGCCTTCGAGTTTCGGATGTCCAGGGGTGTGTGGGCCACGTTGAGGTCGCCCACCACCAAAGCGTGGTCGCTGTGCTTCGTCAGTTCCGGCAGGCGCGTGCTCATCACATCGAGGAAACGGAACTTGTCCTCTTGCTTGGCGGTTCCCACCTCACCGGAATGCACGTAGGCGCTGGCAACGGTCAGTTGAACCCGGTTGCCGGCAGCATCGGTCATCCGGAAATCTGCCTCCACCCAGCGGCCGGCGGTGGCGAAGTAGTCATCGCCAATGCCGTTACGGGTGTCCAGCGGCTCTTCCCGTGAAGCAATGGCCACGCCTGCGCGGCCCTTGGCCTCTGCCTCAGCGTGCAGGATATGCCAGCCCTCGCCCAGCAGCTGGCGGACGATCGCGTCAGGCGCCCGGACCTCCTGGAGGCACAGGATATCCACCTCGCGCGGCTCCAGCCAGGCCGCCATTCCGTTCTTGTAGGCAGCCCGAAGGCCGTTGACGTTGACTGATGCGATGCGAAGGTGGTCCTTCTTCAATGCCGAGCTCACCCGCTCCACTCTAGTCGATGATGGTTCCGGTGACCGGCTCTCCGCTTGAGCCCGGGGACTTGATCATGTCCCGGGCATTCGTCGCTGTGATCTCGATCGTTTCCAGGGCACGGTTGATGGTGTCCTGGTTGGCGGCTGCACCCTTGGCGCGCTCCTGCTCCACCACCCTGAGCTGCACCTGCACGATCTTGAAGGAATGATCCAGCTTGAGGTCGCGGACTTCGTCCGCTTCGGTCCGCTCGGACACGATGCGGGTGCCGCCATGGTCGGCAGAGGACGACGACGGCGCGCGGCCGGTAGCTGCGTTGAAGGCGTTGTGTGCCTCACTGAGTTTTACCCCCGCCTTCTTGGCGGCCTTCTGGATGCTGAACACCACGAAGGCTGCGAGCGCGAGCCACATGGCGGCGATGACCGCAACAACCCAGCCCACGACGTCGTTCTGGTTGGCTGCGAAGATGACCGCCACGACGAAGGCGATGACGAACAGCATCATTCCCGGCCCGCTGATGCGGAGCATGGAGAATCCGCCCTTGCGAGGGAAGGAGCCTGATGATGACTTGGAGCTGCCCAGAGATTGCATGACGCTATTGTCTCAAATGCCGCGGCCGGCCAAGCACCCTTCCACCCCCGGCGAACACCTCCCCCAAGTAAGTATCAGCAGGTGTCGTTCTGGGCGCCCAAAACGGCACCTGCTGCTACTCAGTTGGGGAACCCGCGTGCTTACTTGAGGAAGAGCTTCCGCAGCCTCACTGTAGTCAGCAGCATCCCCAGCACGGTCATCAGCAGGTAGTAGCCAATGTGGACGCCCGTGGCGGCTGTGAACGTGCCAACGCTGATCTGGCGCATCAGTTCCACCCCGTGCCACAGCGGCATGGCCTGGATGAGCCACTGAATGTACTGGGGGTAGACACTGAGCGGGTAGAACGTGGCGCTGAACAGGAACATGGGCATCATGATGAAGTTGATCCAGTCCATCTGCTGGAACGTCTTCAGGAAGCTGGTGATGCCCATCCCCAGGCTGGCGAAGCCGAAGGCGATCAGCACCGAAGCCGGAATCATCAGGATGGCCCACGGCGTGGTGATCAGCCCCATCAGTCCCATGACCGCGGTGAATCCGGTGGCGTAAAGCAGCCCTCGCAGGAGCGCCAGGAAGATCTCCCCCAAGGCAACGTCAAGCGGACCAAGAGACGTGTAGAGCATGCCCTGGTAGAGCTTCGCGAAGGTCATCTTGAAAAAGACGTTCCACGTGGAATCGTAGACGGCGCCGTTCATGGCAGAGACGGCCAACAGCGCAGGGGCAATGTAAGCCGCGTAGCTGATCTCACCGCCGCCGGGGCCGCGGACCGTGCCCACGATGGCGCCCAGTCCTACTCCCATGGAGATCAGGAACAACACGGGCTCGAAGAAGCCGGAGAGCATCACCATCCAGTTGGTGCTCTTCGTGGCCATGAGGCCGCGTGCGATCACGGCCCTGGCATTCCGGGAGTACAGGGGCCCGAACGTCCTGTTCCGGGCTTCCTCCGTGACACTGTGCCCTCCGGTAAGGACGCTCATTGTCCCATCCTTTTCACGAACTGCCGCTTGGTGAGCTTCCATCCCACGACGGCGAGCGCCAGCAGTACGACGATGTGCACGACGGTCAGCAGAAGCGGCTCCTGGTACCCGTAGCTGAAGACCCGGCCGAGCTCCGTGCCGTGCCAGATGGGCGAGATCCAGCCGATCCAGCGGACGGCCAACGGCAGGCTGTCCAGCGGGAAGAACGTTCCGGAGAACAGGAAGAACGGCATGACGATGAACCGCATCACCAGCGCGAACTGCCCCTTGTCCTCCGTGATCGACGCGGAGTAGGCCATCAACGGCAGCCCAAAAGAGAGACCGGCCGCGGTCGCCACCAGGATGCCCACCCACCCCCAGCCGCCGGGCGAGGCACCGAATAGCGCCACCGCCACGAAGTAGATGGCCGACTGCACCAGCAAGCGCACCGTCACCGCGATGATGTGCCCGGCGGCGATCTGCTCCGGCGTCAGTGGTGAGGCGTGCGGTCCGTAGTAGGTTCGGCGCCACTTGAAGCCGCCCATGACCGGGAAAGTGAACTCATTGGCTGCCGTCATAACGGCGGCAGATACCAGGAGTGCCGGGGCGATGAAGGCCAGGTAGCTGACACCGCCGAAGGCTGCTGCGCCCTCGGCGTCGACCAGCGTGGCGAGTCCCACCCCCATCGCGAACAGGTAAGCCACCGGCTGCCCCACGCTGTACATCAGGATGGAAAAGGCGTAGCCCTTCATGACCCGGAGTACCTGCTCGGCAAAGTAGAAGGCCCCCCACCGCCGGGCCCTGGCCGCTGAGGTTTCCGGGCCGTGCGCACGGCCTGCTTTTGCCGTCAACGCTGCTGTTTCACTCAACGAGGCTCCTGCCAGTCAGCCGGAGGAAAACGTCCTCCAGAGAGGACCTGCGCACCAGCGATGTCAGTGGCCGCAGGCCGCGCGAGGAGATCTGCTCAAGGGCTGCCTCGCCGTCGTGCGTGTAGATCAGTACCCTGTCAGGAAGGGCCTCAAGCCGTTCGCCGATTCCGCGCAGCTCAGGTCCGATGGTGGCGTTGCGTTCCGAGCCGAACCTCAGCTCCAGGACTTCGCGGGTGGAGTATTGCCTGATCAGCTCGGCCGGCGAGCCTTCCGCCATGATCCTGCCCTTGTCAACGACGATAAGCCTGTCGCACAGTTGCTCGGCCTCGTCCATGTAGTGGGTGGTGAGGATCAGCGTGACGCCCTGTTCCTTGAGCCTGAACAGCCTGTCCCAGAGAATGTGCCGGGCCTGCGGGTCCAGCCCGGTGGTGGGCTCGTCCAGCAGCAGGATGCGGGGTTCGTTGATGAGCGAGCGGGCAATGGTCAGGCGCCGTTTCATGCCGCCTGAGAGGGCATCGACCTTGGACTTCGCCTTGTCAGTCAGCTGCGCAAACTCGAGCAGCTCGTCTGCTTTGGGCCTGAGGTAGCTCATCGGCAGGCCGAAGTAGCGCCCGTAGACCAGCAGGTTGTCCCGCACCCTGAGTTCCTCATCCAGGTTGTCCTGCTGCGGAACCACTCCCAGGTGGGCCCGGACCTCAGGACCGTTGCTGTCCGGGTCCAGGCCCATGATTCTGAGGGTTCCGGAGGTGCGCTGGGTGACCCCGCCGATCATCTTCATGGTGGTGGACTTGCCCGCCCCGTTGGGACCGAGCAGCCCGAAGGATTCCCCCGCGCGGACGCTGAAGGAAATCCCGTCGACGGCGGCAACATCGCCGTAGCGCTTGGTCAGGCCCTGCGCCGAGATCACGCTCTGCTGCTTGTTCTGGCTGGCGGCGGATGTGTTGGAGGACACGATCGCTTCATTGTGCACCTCAGCAGACTAATAGAGCATTACCCCCAGCGGAAGGGGTAACCGTGAACGTTCACAAACGGGGCGGCAAAGTGCCGGCACCCGTTAGCGAAGCTGGTCTGAGCGCAGCACTTCCAGCCGCTGCCTGAACTCTGTCTCGTCAATCTCACCGCGGGCGTACCGTTCCCGGAGGACCCCTTCACCTCCCTGCGCGGCAGCCCACCGACGGTTCCTGCGCCATGCCCGGCGCCCGATGAAAATGAGCAGCCCGATGACCAGGATCCAGAACAGGGGGAACAACAGGAACAGCGGCCAGTAGGCCCCGTCCCCCCAAGGTCCATGGGCGGCGACGCCGGCCGGCACCTGCGCGGCCGCGGTACCGATGACGGTGCTCAATGATGTCAACATGTCAGCTCCAAACTCTCGACAAGCCGTATCTCGGCTCTGCTTCCAGTGTGGTTCGGGCCCGCATTGGGGGCGTCCGCCGCCGGGAGGCACTTCGGGCGGCGGACCTACTCCCCCGGGAGGCGATGCAGCCCGGTCAGCTGCTCCAGCCGGGCCTGACCAGGCCGGACTCGTAGGCCAGCACCACCAGTTGCGCCCGGTCCCGGACAAGCAGCTTGGTCATGATGCGTGAGACGTGCGTCTTGGCTGTCAGCGGGGTGATGAACAGCCGTTCGGCGATCTCGGCGTTGTTCAGGCCTTCGCCCACGAGCTGCAGGACCTCGCGTTCGCGGTCAGTGATCTGATCCAGAGAGGCCGGCGGCTTGGCTGCCCGGGACTGCACGGCCAGCTGGGCCATGATGCGGCGGGTCACCGACGGCGAGAGGAGGGCGTCGCCGTCGTGCACCACCCGGACAGCCCGAAGCAGTTCCTCCGGTTCGGTGTCCTTGACCAGGAAGCCCGCGGCGCCGGCCCGGACGGCCTCGCTGATGTACTCATCCAATTCGAAGGTGGTCAGGATGATTACCCGCGTGCCGCGCAGCCCCGGGTCGGCCAGGATCTTCCGGGTGGCGTCCAGTCCGTCCCCCTGCGGCATCCGGATGTCCATCAGGACGATGTCCGGCCGTTCCCGGTCGGCCAGCATCACCGCGTCGGCGCCCGTGCCGCATTCGGCCACCACTACCATGTCGGGTTCAGCGTTCAGGAGGGCACGGAATCCTGCCCGGATGAGGGCCTGGTCGTCGGCCAGCAGGATGCGGATCATGACGCCGCCCGGCCGGCAGCCTGGAACTCCAGCGGCAGCATCGCACGCACGCGCCAGCCCGGATCGAGGGCGATGGTATCCAGTGTGCCGCCCAGCCTGGCCGCCCGTTCCCGCATGCCCTTCACGCCGTTTCCTTCGGGTTTCCCGGCGGCCCCGCCGCCGTCGTCGTCGATGCTGACCGTCAACCTGCCACCCGCGCTCCCCGGTTCCCACCCGACCACGACGGCGGCCTTCCGCGCACCGGCGTGCCGCACCACATTGGTCAGGGCCTCCTGGACGATCCGGTACACGGTCTCCTGTATAGCGTCCGGAAGGTCCTGTGGGGCGTCAATGTCCATCCGTACGGTGAGCCCTGCACGCCGGGCGTTATCCGCCAGTTCCGGCAGGCGGGCAAGGCTTGGTCCGGCTGCCGGGGCCAGCGGAGCGTCGTCGCGGAGCACGCCCAGAAGCTGACGGACCCCATCGAGGGACTCCTTGCTCGCGGACTTGATGGCCTCCAGTGCGGGACGGAACTGGTCCGGGTCCCTGTCCCCCAGGTGCAGTGCCACCGAGGCGCGGACGTTGATCATGGACAGGGAATGGGCCACCACGTCGTGGATGTCGCGTGCGAGCGTGAGGCGGTATTCGTCGCGGGCTGCCTGCTCCCGGGCCTCGCGCTGCCTGTGCCGTTCGGCCACGCGCTCGCCGCGCAGCCGGATGCCCTCGCCCAGGAGGACCAGAATGGCCAGCCATGAGGTGCCGGCGAGTGCCCGGACAAGGGACGCATCATCACCGGCCGCCAGGGACATGGCAATCAGCACGGCGGCGCACGCTCCCACTACCATCCATGTCTGCCAGCGCTTGCCTGCCGCGGCCGAGAACACGATGGCCAGGGCCAGGGAGAGAAAAACCGGTCCCCATGCGTAGCCCAGCGCCAGATAGGCCGCAACGGCGGCAGCCGCTACCGGGAGCATGAGCAGCGGGGCGCGTCGGCGCAGCGACAACGTGGCAGGCCCGAGCAGGAGGAGGGCGAACGCGAGGACGTCCAGCGGACGGTGATCCGGCTGCCTGGCAGAGGCAAAGACGGTGCCCGCCACCTGGATCACTGCCACCACCGCCACGATGACAACAGTGGGCGGTCCCCGGAAACGGTGCTGCATAATCCGAGCCTAGCCTCCGAGTGACTGGTTATCGTCCGCTTAACGGCGTAGGGCGCCTACTCCGGCTGGAGTAGGCGCCCTTGCTGGCGGCGGGAGGCGAAATCAGGCGACGCCGGAGGTGCTGCCCGCTGCCAGCTGGCGTTCAGCTGCTTCCACGACATTGGTCATGAGCAGCGCCACGGTCATGGGGCCGACACCACCGGGGTTCGGCGAAATCCAGCCGGCAACCTCGGCAGCGGCGGGCTCAATATCGCCGTGGACCCTGCTTTTGCCGGTCTCCGGGTCGGTTTCACGGGTGACGCCGACGTCGAGCACTGCCGCGCCCGGCTTCACGTCAGCGGCCTTGACGATGTGCTTGGCACCCGCCGCGCCCACGATGACGTCAGCCTGCCGCAGCAGCTCCGAGAGGTTCTTCGTCCCGGTGTGCGTCAGGGTCACGGTGGCGTTCACGGCCCGCCGCGTCAGCAGCAGACCGATCGAGCGGCCAATCGTGACACCTCGGCCGACCACCACGACGTGCTTGCCCGCGAGGCTGTAGCCGTTGCGCTCCAGGAGCTCAATGACACCGCGGGGCGTGCACGGCAGCGGCGAGGTGATCTCGCCGTTGACGTTCAGTACCAGCCGGCCAAGGTTGGTCGGGTGCAGGCCGTCGGCGTCCTTGGCGGGGTCGATCCGCTCAAGGATTGCGTCGGTGTCCAGGTGCTTGGGCAGCGGCAGCTGCACGATGTACCCATGGCAGTCAGGGTCCGCATTGAGTTCATCAATGAGGGCCTCAATCTGCGCCTGCGTGGCATCCGCCGGAAGCTCACGCTGGATCGAGTTCATCCCGATCTCCACGGACTGCTTGTGCTTCATGGACACATACAGCTGCGAGGCAGGGTCCGCACCCACGAGCACCGTGGCAATGCCAGGAGTGACCCCGCGGGCCTTCAGGGCCGCAACACGCTCAGCCAGCTCGGATTTGATGGCGGCAGCTGCTGCCTTGCCGTCAAGGATCTTCGCGGTCTGGGTCATGGACGGGTTTACCACTGCTCGTGCTGCGGGTACAGCGGGAAGTCCGCCGCGAGCTTGTCGACGCGGACCTGCAGGGACTCCACGTCAGTGGCGGAGCCGGCCTTCAGCGCGGTGGCGATGATGTCAGCCACTTCGGTGAATTCCTCGGCGCCGAAACCGCGGGTTGCAAGGGCCGGGGTGCCGATGCGCAGCCCGGAGGTGACCATCGGCGGGCGGGGGTCGAACGGCACCGCATTGCGGTTGACGGTGATGCCTACGGAGTGCAGGAGGTCCTCTGCCTGCTGGCCGTCCAGCTGGGAGTTGCGCAGGTCCACGAGCACCAGGTGCACGTCAGTGCCGCCGGTGAGGACGGACACGCCTGCCTCGGCGACGTCGGCCTGGTTGAGGCGGTCGGCAATGATCTTGGCGCCTTCCAGGACACGCTCCTGGCGCTCCTTGAATTCAGCGGTGCCGGCGATCTTGAAGGCCACGGCCTTGGCGGCGATGACGTGCATCAGCGGGCCGCCCTGCTGGCCCGGGAACACGTTGGAGTTCAGTTTCTTGGCCCACTCCTGCTTGGCCAGGATCACGCCCGAGCGCGGACCCGCGAGGGTCTTGTGCACGGTGGAGGTGACGACGTCGGAGTGCGGCACCGGGCTCGGGTGCAGGCCTGCTGCCACGAGTCCGGCGAAGTGCGCCATGTCGGTCCAGAGCAGTGCGCCCACTTCATCGGCAATGGAGCGGAAGGCTGCGAAGTCCAGGTGGCGGGGGTACGCGGACCAGCCGGCGATGATGACCTGCGGCTTCTCGGCGATGGCCTGCTCGCGCAGCTTGTCCATGTCCACCCGGAAGTTGTCCGGCTCAACCTGGTACGCGGCGACCTGGTACAGCTTGCCTGAGAAGTTGAGCTTCATGCCGTGGGTCAGGTGGCCGCCGTGGGCCAGGGACAGGCCCAGGATCTTGTCGCCCGGAGTGATCATGGCCGAGAGGGCCGCGGCGTTGGCCTGGGCACCGGAGTGCGGCTGGACGTTGGCGTACTCGGCGCCGAACAGTTCCTTGACGCGGTCGATGGCAAGCTGCTCCGCGACGTCCACGTATTCGCAGCCGCCGTAGTAGCGGCGGCCCGGGTAGCCCTCGGCGTACTTGTTGGTCAGGACCGAGCCCTGGGCTTCCATCACGGCCCGGGGGGCGAAGTTTTCGGAAGCAATCATTTCCAGGGTGCCGCGCTGGCGGCCAAGTTCCTGGTCGAGGACTGCGGCGATTTCGGGGTCCAGCTCTGCCAGCGACTGGTTGCTGACGGCGGCTGTGGTGGTGGCGGTAGTAGTCACGGAAAACTCCTGGCTAGGGGTACGGGCACTGCTAAGGTCAGGTTACCGGCTGGCGCACCGCACAGCCCGTTGATGACTGGGCGTGCAACTGCGCAGGAAGACGCTGCCCCAAGGGGTTGGCGGCTCATTTCCGGCAAAACATGACCCTCGGCCCAGGCGTACGATCCGTGGTCTTCGTGATTGCCGCTCCCTGGTGGTAAGCCACCCAACGCCAGTTGCGACCCGACAAGACTACCAAAGCCGGCCACGAAACACGGCCGCCCGGCGCGGGTACGCTGGTAGGCGTGAGTGAAGAGAAGCTGAAGCAAGCGTACGTAGTGACCCTGTCCTGCCCGGACCGCCCCGGAATTGTCCACGCCGTGGCAGGAGCCCTGCTGGCGGCGGGATGCAACATCACTGACTCGCAGCAGTACGGCAGCCCTTCGACGGGAAACTTCTTCATGCGCGTGGAAGTCACGACGTCGGCCTCCCGCGGGGAGCTCCACGCCGCCCTTGAACCTGTGCTCCGGTCCTTCGGAATGCAGTGGAGCCTCAACGCCGTCGGCCAGAAGGTCCGCACCCTGCTGATGGCGAGCACGTCCGCACACTGCCTCAATGACATTCTCTTCCAGCAGCGCTCGGGCACATTGCCCATCGAAATCCCGGCCATTGTCTCCAACCACCAGGACCTGGCCGGGCTGGCGGGGTTCTACGGGATTCCGTTCCACCACATCCCCGTCACGCCGGACACCAAAACCCAGGCGGAAGACAAGCTGCGCGCTCTCATGGCGGAGCACGATATCGAGCTGACGGTCCTGGCCCGCTACATGCAGATCATTTCCGATGACCTCTGCGCGGAACTCACCGGCAAGGCCATCAACATCCACCACTCGTTCCTGCCGTCCTTCAAGGGCGCCAAGCCCTATCACCAGGCCCACGCCCGCGGCGTGAAACTGATCGGTGCCACCGCCCATTACGTCACGGCGGCGCTCGACGAGGGCCCCATCATCGAGCAGGAAGTGATCCGGGTGGACCACGCGCGGACCCCGGAACAGTTTGTACAGATGGGCCGCGACGTGGAAGGCCGCACCCTGGCCCAGGCCGTCCAATGGCACGCCGAGCACCGGGTGCTGCTGGACGGCAACCGCACCGTGGTCTTCAACTGAGAGACCATGGAAACTGCAGCGGGGGACGGCGTGGAGGAACATAGCGAACAGCGCCTGGCGGACTTCTACAACCGCCGCGCGGCTTCCGGCACTGAACATCCGTTGTCTCCCCGGCGGGTGGAACAGCGGGAGCGTTTCATTACCCTGCTCAAGTCCGAGGGCCGCCACAGCGTCCTGGAGATCGGTTCGGGCACGGGCCAGGATGGACTGAAGTTCGTCCAGGCCGGCATCCGCTACACAGGCGTCGACCTGTCCGAAGGGCACGTCCGGCTCGCCAGGACCAAGGGACTGGACGTCTCGGTTGCCAGCGCTCGGAGGCTCCCCTTCCCGGACGCTTCGTTCCCCGCGATATGGTCCATGAGCACGCTGCTGCACATTCCGGCCAGCGACATCGACACCGTCCTGCGGGAACTGGTGCGGGTGGCGGCACCGGGGGCGCCCATCGCCGTCGGCCTCTGGTCCGGTGAGGACGAGGAGGTACTCAACCCCGAGGACGACGTCGACCCTCCACGTTTCTTCAGTCGGCGCAGCGATGAGACGGTCCGGCGGGTTTTTGGCCGGCATGGTGCGATAGAGGACTTTGTCACCTGGCCCGAAGGCCAGGGGCCGGAATCGGGGCCGGGGGCCGGGAACTGGACGCAGCATTACCAGCTCCTCATCCTCCGCACCCCCGCTTCCCCAGATATGTAGCAGCAGGTGTCCTAGGCTTGGCCCATGGCACCTCTCCACACTTTTGCCGGCGACACCCCGGCCGTCCACGAAACCGCCTTCGTAGCCCCCACCGCGTCGATCATCGGCAAGGCCAGCCTCGCCAGGGATTCCAGCGCGTTCTATGGGGTCTCAGTGCGGGCCGACACCGCGGCCATCACGGTGGGCGCCGGGAGCAACCTGCAGGACAACGTGGTGCTGCACGCGGACCCCGGCTTCCCCTGCAGCGTGGGCGCAGGTGTCAGCGTGGGCCACGCCGCCGTCGTCCATGGCTGCACCGTCGAGGACGACTGCCTGATCGGCATGGGTGCCACCGTCCTTAACGGCGCGGTCATCGGCGAGGGCTCGCTGGTTGCGGCCGGCGCCGTGGTCCTGGAAGGAACCGTCGTCCCGCCCCGCTCACTGGTGGCCGGTGTCCCTGCCAAGGTGCGCCGGGAACTCACCGACGACGAGTTTGAGGGCGTGAAACAGAACGCCGCCCGCTACGTCGAGCTGGCCCGCGCGCACCGGGAACTGCACGCGGGCTAGCCGCCAACCAGGGCCATACTCAGTCCAGGCTGATCGGGCCCAGCGCGTCCAGTAGCTCGCCGGGCCCGGGGTTGCCGGCTGCCGATGAACCGCCCAGGTGATTGACCACGCCCCAGACGGCGTTCAGGCCGGTGGTGACGGCGCCTTCGGCCCAGCCGGCGGTGAAGGACACATCATCCCCGGCCAGGAAGATCCCGCGTTGGCGTTCCGGCAGCCCGTCCTGCTTGAAATGGGTGAACAGACGCTGCTGATAGCGGTAGTGCCCGGGCAGGTTGGCCTTGAACGCCCCCATGAAGTTGGGGTCCGCTTCCCAGGAGACCGTGATGGGCTGGCCCACGATGTGGCTGGCGATGTCCACCCGCGGGTAGATCTGCTCGAGGGAATGCAGCATCAGTTCGACGCGCTCGTCCGCGTCCAGCGCCAGCCACTTCAGGGCGTCATCGTTCCAGGTATAGGACAGCAGGATCACGGCAGGCTTGTCCGGCCCGTCATCCAGGAGGTACGTGGCCCTGTTGAGGCGGTCCGTCAGGGTCATGGACAGCACCTCGCGTCCGGTTTCGGGATCGGTGTCCTTCCAGAACGGCCGGTCCACCATCACGAAGGTCTTGGAGGACTGCATGTAGTGCGAGCGCTCGATGGCGGTCCACAGCTCAGCCGCAAACAGGGCCTCCTCAGTATGGATGCGGGTGGACAGCAGCCAGGACTGGCACGTGGTCACCACTGCCGGGTAGGTGGCTTCCCGGCCCCAGCGCTCACGGATGCGCAGGTCGCCGCCGGCATCGCGGCTGATCCTGCCCACGGCGCCGCGTGGCGAGCCCGAGTGCAGCGAGGCCAGTGATGTCCCTTCCGGCCAGTGCGCCATGCCCGACGGCGTATGCTGCCACAGCGCCTCGGGGAGCCGTTGTGCCCCTCCGGTGATGAGCCGGTGCTGATCGTCGGCATCCGTATAGACAACGCGGAGGATTTCAAGGATGGAATTGGGAAAGTCCGTGTCCCAGCCGCCGGTGCCGAAGCCGACCTGGCCGAACGCCTCACGGTGCGCGAATCCCGCCTGTTTAAAGGACTCGCTGGCCGCAATGAAGCCGTAGAAGGTCTGCTCGTCCATGAGCGGCAGGAGCTCGTTCCAGATTTCCTTGATCCTGCCTGTGTCCCGCGATCGGATGGCATCCTGCATCTCGCTGAACTTGGCCCCGTCATTCACGGCGGCCTTCCAGGCATCCGCGACCTCGCGGAAGAACGGCGGCAGGTCCCGGGCACTTTCGGCGTAATGCTTCTGCCCCGCAAGTTCGATCACGGTGCTTGACGTGACGGGCGCCAGCGGGTTGGGGAAGTCCTGGGTCTCCAGGTTCAGCAGGTCCACATAGTGGAAGAATGCCTTGCCGGACACGGGGAACCGCATCCCGCCAAGGTCCGCGACCACTCCAGGGGCTGAGGGGAAGCTTGCCGTCCGCAGGCGGCCGCCGATCTGATCCGCCTCATAGACGACCGGGCGGAGGCCCAGCTTCATGAGCTCGTACGCCGTCACCAGCCCGGAAAGTCCTGCCCCGACCACGGCTACCTCGGTGCCATAGAGCTCGGGCGGCACTGCACCCAGCCCCGCCGGGTGGGCGAGGTAGTGGTCATAGCTGAACGGGAAGTCCGGGTTCAGCATGGTGATCGGGCCGGCCTGCCCGTCAAGAGGTGCCGGGGCTTCCAGTACTGCTGCTGAGGTGCTGGACGGATCGGAGGCCGGCAGTTCTGTGGCGATGGTCATCAATTCTCTGCCTTCGTCGGTTCGGGGATGGACAGTGCTGAAGGTTCGCGCCCGCTCAGTTCACGGTATTCCTCGTTGCTCAGGGCCGCCACCCGGGAGTTGCGGCGTCCGTAGCCGAAGTAGGCCGCTAACCCCACGAGCATCCAGACGCCGAAGGTCACCCAGGTGTCCACGCCGAGGTTGACCATCAGGTACCCGCACATCAGCGCTCCAAGGATGGGTGTGAGAGGGAACAAGGGCACCCGGAAGGTCCGCTTGAGCTCGGGCCGGGTGCGGCGGAGGTAGATGACGGCGACGTTCACCAGCGCGAAGGCGAAGAGGGTTCCGATGCTGGTAGCGTCTGCCAGGGCGCCGAGCGGAACCAGGCCAGCGGTGAGTGCCACCAGCGTGCCCACGATCAGGGTGCCTGCCACCGGGGTTCCGGTACGGCGGGACACCCGGCTGAAGATCCGGGGGATCAATCCGTCCCGGGACATGGAGAGCAGAATGCGGGTTTGCCCGTACAGGACGGTAAGGACGATGCTGGCGATGGCAAGGACGGCTCCCACGGCGAAAACCAGGGCGATCCAGGGCTGTCCGGTGGTTTCCTCGAGGATCTTGACCAGGGCCGCTTCATTGCCGTCGAACCATCCCCAGGGCCGGGCTCCGACAGCGGCGACGGCAACCAGGACGTAGATGGTGGTGACGATCAGCATGGACAGCATGATGGCCCGCGGGAGGTCGCGTTTGGGGTTGCGCGCTTCCTCGCCGGCAGTGGAGGCGGCATCAAAGCCGATGTAGGAGAAGAAGACGCTTGAGGCTGCGGCCGAGACACCGGCGGCGCCCATGGGGAGCAGAGGCTCGAAGTTGCCGGTGTCGAAGGCCGTGAATGCCACAGCGCAGAAGAAGACCAGGATGCCTATTTTGATGACGACGATCGCCGTGTTAATCCAGGCGCTTTCCTTGGCTCCGCGCACCAGCAGGATCATCGCCAGCACCACGATGACCATGGCCGGGATGTTCATCACGCCGCCGTCACCGGGCGGTTGAGAGACCGTATCCGGAAGCACCTGCCCAAAAACGGAGAGCGCCTCGTTGACGTACTGGCCGGCGCCCACAGCCACTGCCGCTACCGAGACCGCGTATTCAAGCACGAGGCACCAGCCGCAGATCCAGGCCATGCCCTCCCCCAAGGTCGCGTAGCTGTACGAGTAGCTGGAGCCCGCGACCGGAACGAGGCCGGCCATTTCGGCGTAGGACACCGCGGACAGCAGGGCGGCAACACCGGCGATCGCGAACGAGATCCAGATCGCCGGACCGGCCAGCGGCACGGATTCGCCCAGGATCACCAGGATTCCGGTGCCCAGGGTGGCGCCGACGCTGATCATTGTCAGCTGCAGGACACCGAAGCTGCGGACCAGTCTGGTGCCGCCATGGCCTTCCTCCGCCTCGGTGACCATCTGGCCGATCGGCTTGCGGCGGAGCAGTTGCGCGGCCAGTCCGGGACGGCCGGCGGCTGCCGCGGGCCGCTGTCCGGTAAGGGTTGGCACAGTCATCGTTGACGTCCGTTCAGAAGTAGTTGTCGGTTTCCCGAGGTTCAGCTTAGGCGTGTGAGCCACCTCTCATGGTGTGCAAAGTGCCCTATAGTGGTCTGGCATGAGAGGTTTTGCACACATGAATAGCGCTTCTTCCAGCGTGTTTCCGGGGCAGTTGAGCGCGGGAATGGCCGCAGCCTTCGGCGCCGGCACCGCCTGCCCCGGAGGGCAGCCCCGGAGGCGAACGTAATGCCTCCCGGGGCCGGAACAGAGGGGCTGAGTGCTGTCACCCTGCGGCAGTTCCTGGACCAGTTGCCGCCGGAGCTGCAGGTTCTGCACGACGGCGGCAACGGTGCCGGGACGCTGCGATGGGTGGAGCCCAGTGAGCTGGAGGACCCGACGCCGTATCTGCTCGACGGCGAGTTCCTCCTCACAGCCGGGCTGCCGTTTGTGGGCGACGAGGGCACTGCGGCTGACAAGGTTGACGCGTATGTGGCCCGCCTGGTGAATGCCAGGGTCGCGGCTCTTGGCTTCGGCCTTGAACCCTATTTCCGGTCCGTGCCGGACGCGCTGCGGGAAGCATGCGCCCGCCATAACCTGACGCTTGTGCAGGTCCCGGACACTGTTCCGTTTGCGGCCCTGGGTCTCAAGTTCTCCCAGCTGCTGGAATCGGATAAGGCCAAACTGCTCAGGCACCTGGCGGACACCAACCGTGAACTCATGCGCGCGGTTCTCTCAGCCCGGCCGGAGCACGAACTCCTGGCCGCACTGGTGCAGCGGGTTCCTGTGTGGGCCACTCTGGCAGGCGCGGACGGGCGGGTGCGTGCCCGCGCCGGAGCGGGCCCGGAATCGGCGGCGCTTCAGCCCCTGCTCGCGCGGCTCCTGGCCGGGAGCGGCCCGCGCGTGGAGACTGAATCGCTGGACCTGCCCGGCTCCAGGCTTGTCGTGGGACATCCGCTCCGCAGTACGAGGGATGCAAACCTAGGGGCCCTTGTCTTGGGCAGTGACAGCGCGCTGACAGCTGCGCAGAACAGTGTGGTGTCATCCGCCGTCGGACTCCTGGAGCTGCTGGCGCGCCAGCGGACCAGCGGTTCCCTGGCCCCAAGCCAGCTGGCCACTGCCCTGCTGCTGCACCCGGACAGCGTGGGATCGGGAGGAACGCGGCACGTCAACACCCTTAGGGACCTGCTGGCGCAAAGCACCGCTTCCTCCCGCTCGGCTCCTCTCCGGGTAGTGCAGGGAATCAAGGCAGATGCTCCTGCCTGGCCTGCCGGCGATAGCCCGGTGCGGGAACTGCTGCAGTGGCGGCGGATGTTTGACACCAAGCTTGTGGAGATCACGGAGTACGGGTTCGCTGCAATTACCCGGTTAAAGGTCGACGACGGTTTGCTCGCCGACGTGGAAATGCTGGGGTGGAGACTGGTCATCGGGGATGCCACCGAGCTTGGCGGCCTGGCGGCCGCCTATCAACGGGTGACTTCCCTCCGGTCCCGGGTCAGGACTACAGGCAAGAGCGCCAGGGTGGACGACATCAGCTGGTCGGTCACCGGGCTCCTGGGCCGGGACGCTGGAACCATGCTGGCCGCCCGGCTGCTTGACCCTGTCCTTCAGCAGGACGCTGACCGCCGGGATGCGCAACTCGGGGTGCTCCGGACATGGCTCGGCGAGAACGGAAGCTGGGACGCAACGGCGAAGGCATTGGGCCTGCACCGGAACAGTGTGCGCCGGCAGATCAATGCCCTGGCGGATGTGCTGCAGATGGACCTCAATGAGGCCCAGGTGCGCGCAGAGCTGTGGTTTGCGTTGCAGTTCGCCGCTGACGTTTCTGCGGCACCCGCTCCTTCCCCCGGTCAGGCTTCCCAGGAGCGGTAAAGATCGGGCCTGCGCTCCGCGAGGTAGGGCACCGCCTCCCGGGCCTGCCGGGCGGCGTCGGCTCCGACTTCTGCAAAGAGGAGCTGCGGACCTGTACCGGCAGCGGCCAGCAGGGAGCCGTCCGGTCCCGCGATCACGCTTCCGCCCAGGAACTGGCAGCCGTCTTCCAGCCCCGAATGGTTGGCGTAGGCGATCGTGACCTGGCTTTCCAGCGCGCGCGCCCGGAGGAGCACCTGGGGAACGGCATCGAAGCCGTGGGCCAGCGCTGTCGGAACCAGGAGCAACTCCGCCCCGCCCACCGCCGCTGCCCTGACTGTCTCCGGGAACTCCACGTCATAGCAGATCACCATGGATGTCCGGATTCCGTTGAAATCGACGACGCCGGGACGGCTCACTGCCGGGCTGAAGGCCGCGCGCTCCTCCGGGCCAAAGAGGTGCACTTTGGCATAGGTCAGAAGCTCGCTCCCCGCGGAATCCAGCAGCGTGGACGTGATCTGCCAGACGCCACGGGACGTCACCGCTGGAAGGCTGTAAACCAGTCCGATGCCATGGCGGCTGGCGATGTCGGCAAGGCGCTTCCGAATGGCCGGAAGAACGGCCGGGTCAAGCCCGGCCCGGAGCTGGAGGGGCGCGTAGCCGACGGGAAAGAGTTCGGGTGTCAGCAGCAGGGACGAGCCCGCGGCGGCCGCGGAACGCGCGGCCGCTTCCACCGCGGCGCAGTTGGCCTCGACCTCAAGGACCGCAGAGTTTGCCTGCATGAGCGCCAGCAGCACCGTTACCACCTCACATCGTCGGGGCGGCCGCCCGAAGGAGCGCCGCTTTTCCCAGCCTAGCCACCGCGGCATCCTGCCCGGGGGGCGATTTGCACCGCAAAACGATGGTGCAAGTGCGGTTCGTCCAGCAACAGGACAAAGCAGCCGCAATTGTTTGCGTTAACTTCTTGACGACAAGTGGGCGGATAGGGCAATCTTCTTTGCATGTCCGCATCACCGAGCCCAACGAGGAGCAAGCCCAAAAACCCGGGCTCCCAGTCTGCCTTGAGGCAGCTCAACCAGCAGCGGATCATTGAAACCCTGATGAGCGGACCGTGTACGCAGGCCGAGCTCGCCCGCCAGACCGGCCTGTCAACAGCCACGGTCTCCAATATCGTAAAAATCATGCAGGACGCGGGCCTGGCATCCACCGAACCGATCACCAGTTCAGGCCGCCGGGCGCTCAATGTGAGGCTCAACAGCAACGGTGCCGTAGCCGTGGGGATCGACTTCGGCCGCAGGCATCTCCGGGTTGTGCTCGCCTCCCTGAGCTACCACGTGATAGCCGAAGAATCGGTCATGCTGCCGTTGGGCCACCATTCCGAGGAAGGCATCCGGTCGGCCGTGGTGCTCCTGGAAAAACTGCTGGCCGAAAGCGGCGTTGATCGAAGCGCGGTGGTGGGTGCCGGAGTCGGAATTCCGGGCCCGATTGATCGCCGGACGGGCACTGTGGCGCAGGGGGCGATCCTGCCGGAATGGGTGGGCATCAACATCCTCCAGCACCTTGAAGAGACCCTGAAAATCCCCGTGTTCATTGACAATGACGCCAACCTGGGTGCCTGGTCCGAGGTGACCTGGGGACAGCATTCGGGCGTCAGCAACCTGATGTTCCTGAAGATCGGGTCGGGCATCGGTGCAGGCCTGATCCTCAACGGCGCCCCCTACTACGGCAACGTGGGAATCACGGGCGAAATTGGCCACGCCACCATCCACGAACATGGCCTCGTGTGCCGCTGCGGGAACCGCGGCTGCCTGGAAACAATCGCCTCCACCACCACCATGATCGAACTCCTCGGCCGCGGCGAGGACCCGCCGCTCAGCCCGGCCGACATTGTCCGTAAGGCAGTGGCACGCGACTCAGCAACCCTTCGGGTGGTCGATGACGCGGGCCTTGCTGTGGGGCGTGCACTGGGCAACGTGGCCAACCTGATCAACCCTGAGGTCATCGTCGTCGGAGGCCCGCTCGCAGGCCTGGGCAATCTCCTGCTGGACCCCATCCGGCGCGGGCTGGTCAGGCATGCCGTGCCGGTTATCGGGGAGACCACCACACTGACTATGTCCTCGCTGGGTGACCGGGCCGAGGCCTTGGGAGCAGCAGCCCTGGTGTTCCAACACGCCGGGATCCGACGCACCTAGACCATTTCGTTATCAGGCAATTGCGTTAAAGACTTGACGACAACTGCGGTAATCCAGTTTACTTTTTCATCAGACGGCCCTTGCGTTTTGCAGGGCGACAACGAAGTCAGATGCATTGGAGGCGTAAGGGCAAATGACGGTCCCCACCACGCAAAACGAGCCGATCATCCTGGAGATGCGTTCTATCACCAAGGAGTTTCCCGGGGTCAAAGCACTCTCGGACGTCAGCCTCAGGGTCAAGGCTGGCGAGATCCACGCAATCTGCGGCGAAAACGGCGCCGGAAAATCCACCTTGATGAAAGTGCTCTCGGGTGTGTACCCATACGGGAGCTACGACGGCGACATTGTCTACCAGAACGAAATCCAGCAGTTCAGGGACATCCGGGCCAGCGAGCATGCTGGCATCGTGATCATCCACCAGGAGCTGGCGCTCATCCCTGAACTCTCCATCACGGAGAACATTTTCCTGGGCAACGAACCTACCAAGCGCGGAGTGATCGACTGGGCCGAGGCCCGCCTGAGGACCACGGAACTGCTGGCGAGGGTGGGACTGAGGGAGAACCCGGACACCCCCGTCAAGGAAATCGGCGTCGGCAAGCAACAGCTGGTGGAAATCGCCAAGGCGCTCAACAAGTCGGTTAAGATCCTTATTCTCGACGAGCCCACGGCGGCATTGAACGAGTCTGACTCCCAGCACCTGCTGGACCTGATGCTGGGTCTGAAGGGACGCGGCATCACGTCGATCATCATTTCGCACAAGCTGAACGAGATCGAGCAGATCGCCGATTCCATCACCATCATCCGCGACGGAAAGTCTATCGAGACCCTCGACGTCAAGGCCGACGGCGTTGACGAGGACCGGATCATCAAAGGCATGGTGGGCCGCGCCCTGGAATCCCGGTTCCCGGACCACACGCCCCGGATCGGCGAGGTGTTCTTCGAGGTCAAGAACTGGAACGTCGCCCACCCGCAGATACAGGACCGGCTTGTCTGTAAAAACTCGAGCTTCTTTGTGCGGCGGGGCGAAATCGTGGGCTTCGCCGGACTTATGGGGGCCGGCCGGACGGAACTCGCCCGTTCCGTCTTCGGCCGGTCCTACGGCCACTTTGTGTCCGGCCAGGTCTACGTGAACGGCAAGGAAGTAACCCTCAAGAATGTGCACCAGGCGATCGACGCCGGCCTCGGCTATGTGACGGAGGACCGGAAATCGTTGGGACTGAACCTCCTGGACGACATCAAGACCACCACGGTCTCGGCGAACCTGGAGAAGATCAGCAAGCACAGTGTGGTGGACACCAACAAAGAGTTCGCGGTCGCCGAGCAATACCGGAAGTCCCTGCGGACGAAGGCCCCTTCGGTTCAGGAAGGGGTCGCCAAGCTTTCCGGCGGTAATCAGCAGAAAGTGGTCCTGGCCAAGTGGATGTTCACCGAACCGGAACTGCTGATCCTGGACGAACCCACCCGCGGGATCGACGTCGGGGCAAAGTACGAAATCTATGGGATCATCCAGCAGCTCGCCAACCAGGGCAAGGGAGTCATCGTGATTTCTTCCGAGCTGCCTGAGCTGCTTGGCCTCTCGGACCGGATCTACACCATCTTCGAAGGTGCCATTACCGGCGTCCTGAACAAGGAGGAAGCGAGCCAGGAAAGCCTGATGAAGCTCATGACCTCCGCCCGCAAAGCAGCAGCTTAACCGCTGCGGCCTTCAAGAACCTTCCAGATACAAGGGACCGAAAAACATGAACGCGCTCAAGAAACTCTTCGGTGGCGACACCCGCCAGTTCGGCATGATATTTGCCTTGGTGGCTCTGATAGTTCTCTTCCAGTGGCTCACCGGCGGCATCACGCTCACTCCGGGCAACGTCATCAACCTGTTCAACGGCAACTCCTACATCCTGATCCTGGCCATCGGCATGGTGCTGGTCATCATTGCCGGACACATCGACCTGTCCGTCGGTTCCGTGGCGGCCTTCGTCGGCATGGTGGTGGCCATCGCGATGCGGGACTGGAACATTCCATGGTTCCTGGCTATCCTGCTCGGCCTGGGCCTGGGTGCCCTGATCGGAGCATGGCACGGCTGGTGGACTGCCTACGTGGGCATTCCGGCGTTTATCGTCACCCTGGCCGGTATGCTGATCTTCCGCGGGGCGCAGCAGTTCGTTGGCCAATCCAACTCGATTCCCGTTCCCAGGGAGTTCCAGTTCATTGGGGCCGGATACCTCCCGGAGGTGGGACCGAGTACCGGCTACAACAACCTGACCCTGCTGATTGGCCTCGCCGCGGTCGCTTTCGTCGTTTATGGCGAAATCCGGCGCCGCCGCACCGCAAAGGCCCTGGGCGCTGAGGTGCCCGAAACCTGGGTGGTCGTCCTCAAGCTCGTCCTGATCTGCGCCGCAATCCTGTACGCCACGTACCTTTTTGCCACCGGCCGCCCGGGCACCTCGTTCCCGATTCCAGGTCTGATTCTCGCCGTCATGGTCCTGATCTACGGCTTCATCTCCTCCAAGACAGTAGTTGGCCGCCACGTTTACGCAGTGGGCGGTAACCGCCACGCAGCCGAACTCTCCGGTGTGAAGTCAAAAAAGATCAACTTCCTGGTCATGATGAACATGTCCATCATCGCCGGACTGGCCGGAATGATCTTCGTGGCCCGCTCAACCTCAGCCGGCCCGTCCGACGGGACAGGCTGGGAACTGGACGCCATCGCGGCCGTCTTCATTGGCGGCGCAGCGGTGACCGGCGGCGTCGGCACCGTGATCGGCTCGATCGTCGGTGGCCTTGTCATGGCTGTGTTGAACAACGGCCTGCAGCTTCTGAGCGTCGGCGCCGACTGGCAGTCCATGATCAAAGGCCTGGTGCTGCTGGTAGCCGTAGCCATTGACGTCTACAACAAGTCGCAGGGCCGGGCATCGATTATCGGGCTGATGATGAAGAACTTCAGCCGTCCTTCCGGCGGGCCCGGCACACCGCTGCAGCCCGACGAAGTGACCTCCACCAAAGAAACCATTGCCAGGGAAGCCTGAGTCATCAGTTTTCCTGACAAACACCACCCCAATAAGCCGGAGCTAACACCCGAAAAGAAAGTGAACCAAGAAATGGGAATGATTGGTAAAGCAGGAAAGGCGGCAGCGATAGCTGCGATCGCGGCACTGGCGCTGACGGCCTGCGGACGTGCCGACACCGGCACTAGTAGCGGCACCAGCGGTGCAACGGGCGGCTTCGCGCAGGACTCGGCGATCGGCGTCGCGCTTCCGAAGAAGACCAGTGAAAACTGGGTCCTGGCCGAGAAGCTTTTCAATGACGGCCTCACCAGCGCAGGTTTCAAGCCGACTGTCCAGTTCGCCAACAACGGCGTGGCCGAGCAGCAGAACCAGATCAGCGCCATGATCGCCAAGGGTGCCAAAGTCGTCATCGTCGGCGCCCTCGACGGTTCCCAGCTGGGGACCCAGCTTCAGCAGGCTAAAGACGCCGGTGCGACGATCATTGCCTATGACCGCCTGCTGCTGAACACCGCGAACGTTGACTACTACGTGGCCTACGACAACTTCAAGGTGGGTGTCCTGCAGGGGCAGGCGCTGCTTGACGGCATGAAAGCCAAGAAGCCCGCCGGTCCGTACAACATTGAACTGCTGGCCGGCTCTCCGGATGACGCCAACGCGAAGGTCTTCTTCGACGGCGCCATGAGCGTCCTGAAGCCGAAGATCGACGACGGAACGCTGAAGGTCCTCTCCGGCCAGACCACGTTTGAAAAGGCTGTAACCCAGGACTGGAAGGCCGAGAACGCCCAGCGCCGCATGGATACCCTCCTGACAGGTTCGTACGGAGCCCAGTCCCTGGACGGCGTACTCTCACCGAACGACACCCTGGCCCGGGCGGTCATCACCTCCGTCAAGGCGGCTGGCAAGCCGATTCCTGTCGTTACCGGCCAGGACTCTGAAGTTGAGTCTGTGAAGTCAATCATTGCGGGCGAGCAGTACTCCACGATCAACAAGGACACCCGCAAGCTCGTTGAGCACGCGATCGTCATGGTCAAGGACCTGCAGGCTGGCAAAAAGCCTGAGGTCAACGACGACAAGTCCTACAACAACACGGTGAAGACCGTTCCCGCCTTCCTCCTGCCGCCGGTCATCGTGACTGCAGCAAACGTGAAGACGGCCTACGTGGACGATCCGGTTCTCGGCCCGCTGACCAAGTAGGACCGCCAACCACCTAGGATCTGCCCACAAGGCAGTACCACCCGGAATGCCCCGGCACCCCTAACAGGGAGCCGGGGCATTCCCCTTTCCCGCACAACAGCTTTCCCTCCTTCACAGCTTTCCCGGCTTCACAGCGCAAACATAGCTTTGGCCCGTTTCCTGCACAGCCAGGGAGGCGAGCCTTGGATCCATAGCGGGCCTTTGGTTGGCCCCGGATCCTTAGGAGTACAGTGAGCGTCCTCGCCCGAAGTGTAGGCAATGCCTTCAGAAACAAGGTACGAACGGCCGCAGTGGTTGCGGTGCTGGCCGTCGCCATCGGACTGGCACTTGCCATGCTGGTGGCGAATCAGGCAGTGGGCGCGAAGGTCCAGGAGCTCAATGCCTCAGTGGGCACCGTCCTGACCGTCAACCCCGCCGGAGGCCAGGGCTTCGACGGCGGCGGCGAGCCGCTGACCTCGGCCCAGGCTGCCACAGCAGCCGCTGTGCCTAATGTCACCAGCGTGGTGGGCACCAAGGCACTCCGCCTTACCAACGCGGCCGAGGCCGCAGCCCAGGCTGCCGCAGGACAGGCTGGAACCGGGCAGGCGGGGCCCGGCGGGGGTGGCCAGGGTTTTCCCGGCGGGGCCTCGGCCACAACCGTTACTACCAGCCTTACCCCCGCAGTTGACGCCGGCACCCTGGGCAACCGGAACCAGGCCGCCAGTGGCTCCGGAACTACCACCCAGGCCGCGCCGGCAAGGTCCCTGCCCGTCACCGCCACCGGCATCGGTGCCGAAGTGGATAGCACCGGAAGGGCCCTTGTCCTGACGGCAGGAACAGGCCTCGGAGATTACACCGCCGCATCCACCAGCGCGTTGTTGGGAACCACGCTCGCCGAAAAGAACAACCTCACTGTTGGTTCCACGTTCACGATCAGTGACCAGACCTTCACCGTGGCCGGACTGTTCGACGCCGGGACCGCCTTCGGTAACAACGCCCTCTACGTGACCCTGCCTGAGGCCCAGACACTTGCTGCACTCCCCGGTGAGCTGTCATCCATGATTGTCACCGTCAACAGCATGGAGAATGTGGACGCTGCCAAAACCGCGCTCCAGGCTGCCCTCGGCGCGGACAAAGCCGACGTCACCCAGGGCCAGCGCAACCTCGAAACGGCCGTCAGCTCCCTCGACAGTGTCAAGAACATCTCGTTCATCGCTTTCGTGGCCGCCCTCGGCACCGCCGGCCTCATCATCCTGCTGATCATGGTCATGCTGGTCCGCGAGCGCCGTCGGGAAATTGGTGTCCTGAAAGCGATCGGGGCACCCAACCGCACCATCGGCACGCAGTTCGTCCTGGAGGCCCTCGTGCTGGTGGCCATGGGCAGCGCGGTGGGCGCCGCCATCGCGTCCTTTGCCAGCGGCAGCATAGCCTCGGCCCTCATCAGCACCAACAGCACGACGGCGGCAACTAATTCCGGGCGCGGTGCAGGCGCAGCAGGATTCCCCGGCGGGGCAGGCTTTCCGGGCGGGCCTATAAACGGCGCCTCACAGCTTCTGACCTCCGTCACTGCCAGTGCCTCCCCCAACGTCATTGCCGCCGGCATCGCAGCGGTGTTCGGCGTGGCCATCATCGGCGCGCTCGTCCCGGCGCTGCTCACGGCACGCATCCGTCCCATCGAAGTCCTGCGAGGAGAATAGCCATGATTGAAGTCAAGAACCTGGTCCGCACCTTCAACTCGGGTGACCGCACCATCAAGCCGGTCAACGACATAAGTTTTGAACTCGAACAGGGCACCCTGGCGTCCATTGTCGGAAAGAGCGGCAGCGGCAAGAGTACTCTCTTGTCCCTCCTGGGCGCGCTGGACAAACCCACCAGCGGAGACGTCGTCGTCAACGGTGTCAGCCTGGCCAGCCTTCCGGACGGGAAGCTGACCGAATACCGGCGGCGGGACATCGGATTCGTTTTCCAGCAGTTCAACCTGATCCCGAACCTCACCGCGCTGGACAACGTGATGCTGCCACTGGAGTTTGCCGGCGTGCGCAAGGCCGGGCGTGTGAAGCGCGCCAAGGAGCTCCTGGAACAGGTACAGCTGGACCCGGACAAGCAGCTGCGGCGGATCAACAGGCTCTCCGGTGGGGAGCAGCAGCGGGTGGCCATTGCCCGTGCGCTGGCCAATGAACCCAAGCTCATCCTGGCCGACGAGCCCACGGGAAACCTGGACGAGCAGACGGGCGATCACATTATCGAACTGCTCAGTTCGCTGAGCAGGGACCACAACACCACCATCCTGGTGGTCACCCATGACAGGGCACTGGCGAACAAGACGGAGCGCCGCTTCAGGCTCCAGCATGGCAAGCTGGCCGAAGAGCCGGCGCGCGCCAGGGCCGGTACAGTTGCCGCCTCAGCCTAGACACTGGACACCGAAGCTGAGGGAGGCCCCCCGCACCCTCCCTCAGCTTTCGCCCCCTTTATCCAGACGCTTCCTCATATCCTGCAGGTATTATCCGAACGCTTCCTCACCTCAATGAGAGGATAGGCACCATGAGTGCCCCCATCGCGAAGCCATGGCTGTCCAGCCAGTCCGATCAGGACCCCTGTTCCGCCACCGGAACCGCCTTACGATGGGGCGTCATCGCCACCGGCGGGATTGCCCGATCCGTATCGCAGGACCTCTCGCTGCTGGCGGACGCGGAGCTCTATGCGGTAAGTTCCCGGACCCAGGCCGGGGCTGATGATTTCGCCGCAGCCTACGGTTTCGCCAAGGCATACGGGGACGACGACGGCGTGCACGGCTACCAGCGACTTCTCGCCGATGAGGCTGTGGACGTTGTCTATGTCGCCACTCCGCACGCCCAGCACCATCAGATAGTGCTCGCTGCCCTCAATGCGGGCAAGCACGTCTTGTGTGAGAAGGCCTTCACGATCAACGCCCGGGAGGCGGCCGAGCTGATTGGCGTCGCCCGCGAGCGGAACCTCTTCCTGATGGAAGCCGTGTGGAGCCGCTTCCTGCCAAGCATGCAGCGGGCCTTCGAGATTGCCGCATCGGGAGAACTCGGCGAGGTCCATTGGGTCACCGCCGATCTTGGCTTCCCGGCGCCCTATTCACCGACCGCCAGGCTCTGGGCACGGCGGGACGGTGGCGGCGCGCTCCTTGATATCTCCGTCTACCCGCTGCTGTGGGCCCTGGGAACACTGGGGTTCCCGCAGATTGTCAGCGCCACCGGCTTTATCAACGACGACGGTGTGGACGCCCAGAATGCCATGACACTCGGCTACCACCGTGGCGCCCAGGTGCAGCTCACCTCCTCGTTGTTGGCGCATGGTCCGCGGACTGCGACGGTAGCGGGAAGCCTGGGCTATCTTCAGAGCGTCGGTTCCATTAACAACCCACGCGAGCTAGTGATAGGCATCGGCCGCGCGGAGCTCCGCAAGGAGGTGTTCGACGTCGTCGGCCTGGGTTATACCTATGAGCTTCGGGAGGTGACGCGTTGCATCCAGCAGGGCCTCACGGAAAGCCCTGTGATGCCCTTGGAGGATTCACTCAATACGATGCGCCTTTTCGATGGGGTACGTGCCCAGCTTGGTGTGAGTTATCCCAACGATGCCCACTAAGGCAAAGCAACAACCCGCTGGTTTACCATAACCAAATTTTGTAAAGGCCATTGACGTGCTATTACAGCATTGTTTTGACTGGTGACAATGTAAGTAAATTTGATGGCTATATCTCCTTTTTCCCTAGACGTGCTGCACGACCAGTCATACGCTGTAGAAACCGGAGGTCTCAACGGTACTGGGGGTGATACGCATGGCTAAGGCTCGTTTGCCGTGGCATGTGTTCCGTCCGGTTCTTCTGGCTGGTGCCGCTACCCTCGCATGGTTAGCGCTTTCCACTTCTGCCGCCACCGCTGACTCTTCGACAGATTCTTTGCTCAGCGGCGTAACGTCTTCGGTATCGTCCCTTTCTGCACCATTGACCGGGCCAGCCGGCCCCGCATCAAATGCAGTCATCCCCGCTTCCGAACCTTCCGCCTACGGGCTTCTTCAGCCTGTCGTGGGAAGCATTCCCGGTGCAGCCGATCAGCTGATTGGCCGGACTCCGGTGATCAACCAGGTAGTACCGGCAGGAGCCGTTTCCGCGGTCTCAAGTCCCGCCGTCGCAGTGGTCAACGATACCGCCGCAGGTTTGGTAGAGACCGTGAGCACGCCGCTCGTCGAAGCGGTCCCTGTGCTTGAACCCGTACTGCTGCCCGTTGCCGAACTCGTGAATGACATCGTCCCGCTGCCGGTTTCGATCCCCGACCTCGAGTCCGCAAACTTAGAGCCTGTCGCTGCACTTCCCGTGGATCTGGCGGTAGCCGAAGGCACTGCAAACCAGGACTCGGAGTTCGTCGCCGCCGCTATCGGTCCTGCTGCCGGTGCAGTGGCGCCGCAGCAAGACTCAGCCGGGATGCCCCTTTCTGCCTCACTGGCCAGCGCAGGCGCGGGCTCGCCTTGGGCGGGGACCCCGGTCACTGCAGATCCACCGCCGGCTCCTGCCCCCGCCCCGCCAGGCCCGTCTTCTGGCTCGGGCGGCAGCATTTCATCCGCCGGCTCTGGCGGTTCAGCCGCGTGGCTGGCCTTCTTAGATTTTTACCTTCCCCCCGCCGGCAGTGTTCCGCTCAGCGGAACCTCCACGCATGCCCCTTCCGCGGTCTCCTTCGACCCCGGCTCATCCCCTGACTAGTTAGGCCCTTTTCTGCCCTTCGCCGGCAGAACACGGCCATTCGGGTTGCTCTCGGGCGCCTACATCAACTTGTCAGGAGACAGCATCATGCATTCCAATTTTCGCAGGGGGCTGCTTAGCACCCTCTTCGCCGGAGGGCTACTGGCCCTCGGCGCCACCGCAGCAAGTGCTGCGGATACTACAAGCGGAGCAGATCTTTCCGCATCCGCCCAGGTCTCGGCGGCAACATCCGCTGATGCGACGTCGTTGAACCTGCTGGGTGGCTCAACGCCGTCAGGAACCGCGGATGTTGCCGCTGCCGTCGATGTTGCCGTTGGCAGCGGTAGCTCTGGACCGGCAGCCGGCAACACTGTTCTCGCCGCGGCAGCCGACGTAGCCCTCGGGCTCGGCAGCGCCCCGGCAGGCACCACTGACGTGACCGCGGCAGCCGACGTAGCCCTCGGGCTCGGCAGCGCTCCGGCAGGCACCGCCGACGTGGCGGCAGCAGCCGACGTAGCCCTCGGGCTCGGCAACGTGGCAGGTACTGGCACCACGAGTGACGTAGCGGCAGCAGCCGACGTAGCCCTCGGGCTCGGCAACGCCCCGGCAGGCACCGCCGACGTGGCCGCAGCAGCCGACGTAGCCCTCGGGCTCGGCAACGCCCCGGCAGGAACCGCCGACGTGGCCGCAGCAGCCGACGTAGCCCTCGGACTCGGCAACCTCACAGGCACCGGAACCACCGGCGACCCCGCCGCTGACCTCACCGCAGCAGCCGACATCGCCCTCGGACTCGGCAACCTCACAGGCACCGGAACCACCGGCGACCCCGCCGCTGACCTCACCGCAGCAGCCGACATCGCCCTCGGACTCGGCAACCTCACAGGCACCGGAACCACCGGCGACCCCGCCGCTGACCTCACCGCAGCAGCCGACATCGCCCTCGGACTCGGCAACCTCACAGGCACCGGAACCACCGGCGACCCCGCCGCTGACCTCACCGCAGCAGCCGACATCGCCCTCGGACTCGGCAACCTCACAGGCACCGGAACCACCGCCGACGTGGCGGCAGCAGCCGACGTAGCCCTCGGGCTCGGCAACCTGACAGGCACCGACACCACCGGCGACGTGGCGGCAGCAGCCGACGTAGCCCTCGGGCTCGGCAACCTGACAGGCACCGACACCACCGGCGACCCCGCCGCTGACCTCACCGCAGCAGTCGACGTAGCCCTTGGACTTGGCACCTCTGATCTGCTGGGTGATGTGACCACGGGCATCGGTGGATCAGTCATCATCGGTGGTGGAACTGACGGAACCGGCACCCCCGGGACCGGAACGCCCGGAACCGGAACCCCGGGAACCGGAACCCCGGGAACCGGGACTGGCAGCACCGGGACAGCTGGCGACACCGACCCGACAGGAACTAGCGGAACTGGAACAACCGGAACCAACGCGGGAACGGGAACCGGCAACGGCGGCATCACAGTTACTCCTGCCGGGTCAACGACGGCGGGGACAGTGGCGGCCGTGGGAACCTCACTGGCTAACACGGGCAGTGCTCCCGCTCAGGGTTCCAATACGCTGGCCAAGACCGGCGTAAACGGGACTGTGGTCACTGCAGCCCTGCTCCTTCTCGTTGCCGGACTGCTGCTGCTTCTCTACCGGCGCCGCAGGACGTCCTAGACGTCTGAGACGGGACCCGGAGCAGACCAGTTGGCAGTCTGAATTCGTCGCCAGTCATGGCACCAGGCAACGACCCAGAGGAAAGGAGGTGGCCGCCCGAGCATCCTAATTAATTAGCACTTGTCCTTGTGACGGTGGTCCGGCCCGAAGGTCTCGTTTGACGTCGGCGCCGGGCCGCCTGCGGCCGTTTGGCCATCCGTCGGGCACCCCCGCACTGCCCGATCCGAAAGGAGTCCAAACCCGGATGACACCGTGCCCCCATGCCTTCCCGCCCGTATAATTTTGGGTAGAAAGTGCCGCATCGCACGGGGAGGGAACGGGTCATGGTGGCGGATTCGCCCAGCTCCATCAGGAATGAGGTGGTTGGCGGACGCTACCGGCTCGGCGAAGTGATCGGCCGCGGCGGAATGTCCTCTGTTTACTGTGCCCGGGACGAGAACCTGGGCCGCGACGTGGCCTTGAAGCTCTTCGCCCCCCAGGCTCCGGATGCTGAGGAGCTGAAGCGACAGGAAGCCGAAATACAGCTGCTCGCCACGCTCAACCACCCCGGCCTGGTAACGCTTTTCGATGCCGGGATCGACACACGTATCCCGGATGAGCCCCGTCCGTTCCTGACCATGGAACTGGTGGATGGACAGGACCTGCGGACCCGGATCGGGCTTGGCCCTGTCCCGTTGGATGAGCTTGCGGTCATCGGGGCGGGCATCGCTGACGCGCTTGCCTACGTGCACGGGCTCGGCATCATCCACCGGGATGTCAAGCCTGCCAATATCCTGCTGGTGCAGATCCGTCCCGGCGAACCGCTGCGGCCCAAGCTGACCGATTTCGGCATCGCCAGGATCGCAGACTCACCGCGGCTCACGGCCACGGGGACGATGGTGGGAACGGCAGCCTACCTCAGCCCCGAACAGGCCATGGGTTCGCCCGTTACGCCGGCCTCGGACATCTACTCCCTCGGACTGGTCCTGCTCGAATGCATCAAGCGCACCGTGGAATATCCGGGAAACGCTGTGGAGTCAGCTGTCGCCCGCCTCCACCGCGCACCGGAGATCCCCGATGATGTCCCGTCCGAATGGGCAGACCTGATCAGGTCGATGACTGCGGTTGAACCGCTGATGCGCCCGGCAGCCGGGGACGTCGAAATCGCCCTGCGTCAGGCCCTGGTCTCTCCGGGCTCCACCCCCGGCGAACTGTCGCCGGAACCCACTCTGGTGCTACCGGCCATGCCATTCCGGCCTCCGTCCATCTCCTCCCCCGAACCTGCCCGGGAAGTTCAGGAGAGCACCGCCGGGCATACGCTGACGCTTACCGATCGAACGCCACCTTCCAGGCGCCCGGCAACCGGCCATCCCCGGACTCGGCTCCAACACAAGCGGAAAGGCAGGGGCAGAACCAGGGGCATTGCCAACTGGATCTGGCTCGCCGCCGTACTGGCTGCCGTTGCCATTCTGGCGGGGGCAGCGGCACTGACAGCGGGCGTGTCCAGATCCTCAACATCCGACGTCGTTCCTTACCCGACCGTCACCGGCACCCTGGGTGACCATCTCAAGGAACTTCAGAAGAGCGTGCAACCATGAACCGGCCAAAGGACAGACACCGGAAATTCGCGCGCCTCACCGCGGTTATCACCGTCCTAATTCTGATGCTCGCATCAGCACTTGTGGCGTGCGCTCCCGTCGACTCCGGCCTGCAGCGCGACGCTGCCCGCCAGCTTCAGGAACGCGTGCTCGGCGTTAGCCAGGCAGCCGCGGGCAACGACCCCGCTGGGGCGTTGTCGGCCCTGGAACGCCTGGAAGCGGATCTCGCTGCTGCATCATCAAGCGGCCAGGTCTCCGAGGACCGCCGGCGAAGCATCATGACCGCCGTTGCCGCGGTCCGTGCCGATCTGGCCGCATCGAAGGCGGCGGCTGACGCGGCAGCAGCCAAAGCGACAGCGGAAGCAGCAGCCGCCGAAAAGGCCACAGCGGACGCAGCTGCTGCGGCAAAAGCTGCCGAGGACGCTCCGGTCTCCGTGGCGCCGCCACCATCGGATAACGGCAAGGGAAACGGGGGCAAAGGCAAAGGCAAAGCCGGGTGACGCAAGGTCGGTTGACACAAGGTGTTTGCGCGCAGGTACTGAAGATCCAAAACTAAAGGCGGCGCCCCGGTTGCCCGGGGCGCCGCTTTCATGGATTGCCGGCTGGTGAGACGCCGGCCTGGAACCTCTTAGTTCAGGGTCCCGATGACCTTGTTCAGCGTGGCGGAGGGACGCATGACGGCTGACGCCTTGGCGTCATCGGGGCGGTAGTAGCCTCCGATGTCCACCGGGGAACCCTGGACTGCGGCGAGTTCACCCACGATGATCTCCTCGTTGGAAGACAGCTCGTTGGCCACTGCGGAGAAGGACGCGGCAAGATCGGTGTCGTCGGTCTGCTTGGCCAGTTCCTCGGCCCAGTAGCGAGCGAGGAAGTAGTGGCTGCCGCGGTTGTCCAGCTCGCCGGCGCGGCGGCTGGGCGACTTGTTCTCCAGCAGGAACGTTCCGGTGGCCTTGTCCAGGGTGTCAGCAAGGATTTGGGCGCGCGCGTTGTCCGTGGTGGTGGCCAGGTGCTCAAAGCTGACCGCCAGGGCGAGGAATTCGCCCAAGCTGTCCCAGCGAAGGTGGTTTTCCTTGAGCAGCTGCTGGACGTGCTTGGGAGCGGATCCGCCGGCGCCGGTCTCGAACAGCCCGCCGCCGTTCATCAGGGGAACGACGGAGAGCATCTTGGCGCTGGTGCCCAGTTCCAGGATCGGGAACAGGTCCGTGAGGTAATCGCGGAGCACGTTGCCGGAGACGGAGATGGTGTCCTCTCCCTTGCGGATGCGCTCCAGGGTGAAGGCCGTGGCCTTCACCGGGGACATGATCTGGATATCCAGGCCCTGGGTATCGTGCTCTTTAAGGTACTCGCGGACCTTGGCGATCAGGGTGGCGTCGTGTGCGCGGTCCTCGTCCAGCCAGAACACGGCGGGCATCTGCGAGGCGCGGGCGCGGGTGACGGCCAGCTTGACCCAGTCGCGGATGGGGAGGTCCTTGGTCTGGCAGGCTCGCCAGATATCGCCGGCTGCCACCTGGTGTTCGATCAGCACGGCGCCCGAGCCATCGATGATCTGCACCGTTCCCGGTTCCTGGATCTCGAAGGTCTTGTCGTGGCTGCCGTATTCCTCGGCTGCCTGTGCCATGAGGCCAACGTTCGGCACGGTGCCCATGGTGGTGGGGTCATAGGCGCCGTTGGCGCGGCAGTCGTCAATGACCACCTGGTAGATGCCGGCGTAGGAGCTGTCCGGCAGGACCGCCAGTGTGTCTGCTTCCTTGCCGTCCGGGCCCCACATGTGGCCCGAGCTACGGATCATGGCCGGCATGGACGCATCCACGATGACGTCGCTGGGGACGTTAAGTGTGGTGATGCCCTTGTCAGAGTCCACCATGGCCAGGGCGGGCCCTTCTTCAAGGCCCTTCCTGATGAGGTTCTGCACGCCCTCGCGCACGTCCTCGGGCAGGTCCTCGAGGCTGCTCAGGATCGCCGCGAGGCCGTTGTTGGGGCTGATCCCGGCGGCGGCGAGCTGTTTGCCGTAGGTCTCGAAGAGCTCAGAGAAGTAGGCTTTCACGACGTGGCCGAAGATGATGGGGTCCGAGACCTTCATCATGGTGGCCTTCAGGTGCGCGGAGAAGAGGACGCCCTCTTCCTTGGCCCGGGCCACCTGGGCGGCCAGGAACTCGTCCAGCGCGGCGGCGCGCATCACGGTTCCGTCGATGACCTCGCCTGTAAGGACGGGGAAAGCCTTCTTGAGGACCTTGACTGAGCCGTCTTCGCGGACCAGCTGAATGGCAATGGTTCCCTCGGACCCGACAACCACGGACTTCTCGTTCGAGCGGAAGTCGTCCCTGCTCATAGTGGCAACGTTGGTCTTGGAATCCGCGGACCAGGCACCCATGGAGTGCGGGTTCTGGCGGGCATAGTTCTTGACGGAAAGCGGTGCGCGGCGGTCCGAGTTGCCTTCACGCAGGACCGGGTTCACAGCGGAGCCCTTGATCTTGTCGTAGCGCGAGCGGACAGCCGTCTCTTCGTCGGAGGAGGGGTTGTCCGGGTAATCCGGGAGGTCGTAGCCCTGGCTTTGCAGTTCCGCAATGGCGGCCTTCAACTGCGGGATGGAGGCGCTGATGTTGGGAAGCTTGATGATATTGGCTTCGGGCGTCTTCGCCAGCTCACCGAGTTCGGAGAGGGCGTCAGGGATCTGCTGTTCGGGTGTGAGGTAGTCACCGAACACGGCGATGATGCGGCCGGCGAGCGAGATGTCACGGGTCTCCACCTCCACACCTGCGGTCGAAGCAAAGGCCTCGATGATCGGCAAGAACGAATAGGTAGCCAGCATCGGCGCTTCGTCGGTGTGGGTATAGATAATCTTGGACATGCGCGGGCGTCTCCCTGGAGGTCGGCTTATTTTTGGAAATCCGGTCTATTCACCACGTCTAACTTACCTGAGGACGAGGCTCAGAACCCTACCAAAAAGCTTGGACTCCATTTGCGTTACTGCCCTGATTAGCGCGCAAAGTGCCCGACGGCGGCGGCCCATTTCAGCTGGCCGGCCGCCCTCGCGCTTTACGTCCGGAAAAAACGGCTCCCGACTTTGTCTGATCCGTCAGCGGCGTTTGTGGGGAAGATCACTGGGCCACAGCTGTACGTACTTGGGGTCTTGGCGGCGGAGCTGTTCCGTAGCCGTGAACGAGTGGACAGGATCCACGTCACGCAGCTGGAGGGCATCGGCCCGGGCGGCAATCTCGGAGACGGCGTCCCGATCGCTTTCACCCGCGGCAGGCTGATGGCCGTCAAGCTGGGACTGTTTTGATGATCGCCGGAAGGGAAACATGACGTGGGCCCCAATTCGTTTCGTGTCCGGAGCCCAGTCGGACAAACCACTGCTGATATGAGCAAGATACTCGCCTTGGCGCGGCCGCACCAGAGGACGCGCTGTTACCACCTGGGAACGCTGTAGCTGGACTCGCCCGGTGAGCGCCTACGCGATACGTCACTCCTATTTACAAAGCTGTCATATCCGGATAAATTCGTAGGCCACAGGCGGGCTCGGCGGGCCTCCCCCACAAGTTCAGACAGGACAACGATGACACATACCAGGTCTCTAGCTGCCGGCCTTTTAAGCCTCTCGGCGGCAGCCCTTCTGGCGCTTGGTGCAGCGGGTGGTGCCACGGCCGCTCCGTCGGGATCGGACGACCATAAGGCCCCCTCGGTGACGAGCGCCACGGTGGACAGCTCAGGGGTGGCGGACTACTGGACTGCCGACCGCATGCTCAATGCCGTCCCCGGTGATGTCCTGGCCGGAAAAGCCCTGGAACGTGGGAACACCACAAACGCCGCGGCAGTGGAGAAGGGCGCCGACACGAAGGTCGCTCCTTCAAAAGGCAAATCGACCATCGCCGTGAGTGAGTCTCCCGTGGACCACATCGGCAAAGTCTTCTTCACCCTGGCCGGCGTGAACTACGTCTGCTCCGGCAATGCCGTGACGTCAGCCAACAAGAGCACCGTCACCACCGCTGGCCACTGTGTGAATGAAGGGCCTGGGGCCTTCGCCACCAACTTTGCCTTTGTTCCTGCCTACCTGAACGGCACAGCGCCCTACGGGAAATGGACAGCCAGGGCACTGTACGCACCAACGCAGTGGAGTTCGAAGGGTGACATGCAGTATGACACCGGGTTTGCAGTGATGAACCAGCTCAACGGCAAGTACCTGTCTGACGTCGTGAACGAATCCGGAGTGGAGTTCAACGCCCCTCGTGGCCTGGCATACAAGGCCTTCGGCTATCCGGCAGCGTCGCCCTTCAACGGCGAGAGCCTCAAAAGCTGCTCCGGAACGGCCACCAACGACACCAACAACCCGCAGTTCAACACCCAGGGCATCCGCTGCGACATGACCGGCGGATCATCCGGCGGCCCTTGGATCATCCAAGGCAGCACCCCGGAAACGAGCGGTTCGAGCGGCCTCCAGAATTCCATCAACAGCTACGGCTACAGCGGCTCGTCCGTGATGTATGGCCCCTATTGGGGGTCGGTCATCCAGCAGACCTACTCAAGTGCAGCGGCATCCTAAGGAGCCCTCGCCCGGCGAGGAACCCGTAAGCCACAGCGATCTTGCCCAGACGCACAGGGAGATCCTCGAGTACTGGACTCCCCAGCGAATGGCGGGTGCCAGGCCCCGGGAGCTTCGGTTTCCGGAGGGGGGTCCGCGTCTCAAGCAGCGGGGCGCGGACACTCAACCAGCCGAGTCCTAGGTAGCCCCAAAAAGCCCGACGACGTCTCTCCCCTCACGGGGAGAGATGCCGTCGACGTTTTAACTTCTTAGTGGAAGAAGTGGCGGGAGCCCGTGAAGTACATGGTGACGCCCGCGGCGTTGGCTGCGGCGATCACTTCCTCGTCCCTGACTGAGCCGCCGGGTTGGACCACCGCGCGGACTCCAGCATCGATCAGGATCTGCAGGCCGTCAGCGAACGGGAAGAACGCATCGGAGGCTGCCACTGCACCGCGGGCACGCTCCGGAACCTCGGTTCCGGTGTTTGAGGCACCAGATGCGCCGCCGGCCGCATCGACATCGGATGTCACCGTGACGCCAAGCGTGTTGGCCCGCTCCACAGCCAGGCGGCAGGAATCGAGCCGGTTCACCTGTCCCATGCCGATGCCTACTGCCGCGCCTTGGGAGGCCAGCAGGATGGCGTTGGATTTGGCGGCACGGCAGGCGGTCCAGGCAAACGCGAGGTCAGCCAGCGTGCTTTCATCAGCGGCTTCACCCGCTGCAAGGGTCCAGTTGGCGGGGTTGTCGCCGTCGGCGTCCACCTTGTCCGTTGTTTGGACCAGCACGCCGCCGGAGACCTGCCGAATCTCAGCCGGGTAGCGGCCGTAGCCCTCGGGCAGGGCCAGCAGCCGGATGTTCTTCTTCTTGGACAGGATCTCCACGGCCTCGGGCTCGAATCCGGGGGCGATGACCACCTCCGTGAAGATGTTCGCCACGGTCCGGGCCATCCCGGCAGTCACCGTGCTGTTGGCGGCGATGACGCCGCCGTAGGCGGAGACGGGGTCGCAGGCGTGGGCCTTGGCGTGGGCGTCGGCGATGGGGTCCGCGGCATCGGCTGAACCGACGGCGATACCGCACGGGTTGGCGTGCTTGACGACGGCAACGGCAGGGCTGGAGAAGTCGTAGGCGGCGCGAAGGGCGGCGTCGGCGTCAACGAAGTTGTTGTAGCTCATGGCTTTTCCATGCAGCTGGTCCGCCTGGGCGATGCCTGCGGGAGCAGCCTTATCCACATAGAGCGCTGCCTGCTGGTGCGGGTTTTCGCCGTAGCGGAGAACCTCCGAGCGTTCCAGCGCCAGGCCGGCGTAGGCGGGCCAGTCGATCACGCCGTCGCCGTCTTCATCGAGGAACTGGCTGGCGGTCCACGTGGCCACGGCGTTGTCATAGGTGGCGGTGTGGGCGAACGCCTTGGCGGCCAGCCGGCGTCGTGTCTTCAGGTCAAAGCCGCCTTCGGCTGCCGCGGTGACCACCTCGCCATAGAAGGCAGGGTCAACGACTATGGCGACGGCGGCGTGGTTCTTGGCTGCCGAACGCACCATGGCGGGCCCTCCGATGTCGATCTGCTCGACGACGTCGTCCTGCGCTGCGCCGGACTTCACGGTCTCAACGAACGGGTAAAGGTTCACCACCACCAGGTCAAAGGTTTCGATGTCCATGCTGGCGAGGGTTTCCATGTGCGCGTGGACGCGGCGGTCAGCCAGGATGCCGCCGTGCACCCGGGGGTGGAGGGTCTTGACGCGGCCGTCCAGCATTTCCGGGGAGCCTGTGACTTCCTCGACTTCCTGGACGGGGATGCCGGCCTCGGCGATCTTCTTGGCGGTGGAGCCGGTGGAAACGATCTTGACTCCGGCTTCGTGCAGCCCCTTGGCGAGCTCCTCCAGGCCGGTCTTGTCGTAAACCGAGATCAAGGCCCGGCGGATGGGAACACGGTCAAGCTGCGTGAAGCTCACAAAAGTCTCCGTCTTATCTCGCGGATCAACGCCGCGGTTGGTGGGGATAGGGCCAGTTTATCGTGAAGGCGGGGCCGATCCTCCAGCGGAGTGTCTACCGGCCGGAGTGTGAAGGTCTGTAGGCGCGGCTAGAGTTTTGGCAGGAGGCTGAGATGAATACGTACACCACTGTGCCCAGCGGCGAACAGGTGGTCCAGGAACTGCCTTGGCGTTGGAAAGTCCAAGGCAGGATCTTCGTGATCGGCGGCCTGGGGTTCATGTTCGATGCCTGGGACGTGACGCTCAACGGCATCCTCATCCCGCTGCTTTCCACCCACTGGTCCCTGACCCCTGCCGAAGCCGGCTGGATCGGCACCGCAAATTTGATCGGCATGGCCCTTGGTGCCTTTGTGTGGGGAACCATCGCGGACACGATCGGCCGCAAGAAGGCGTTCACCGCGACGCTGCTGATTTTCTCCCTCTTCACCGTCCTGGGCGCGTTCTCCCCCGACTTCATCTGGTTCTGCGTGTTCCGCTTCCTGGCCGGCTTCGGTTTGGGCGGCTGCATTCCTGTGGACTACGCCCTCGTGGGTGAGTTCACTCCCCGGAAGCAGCGGGGAAGGGTCCTCACGGCTATGGACGGCTGGTGGCCAGTGGGTGCCGCGCTCTGCGGCTTTGTCTCCGCTGCGCTCGTGGCGGTGTTCGCCGACTGGCGGCTGACCATGCTGGTGATGGTGCTGCCCGCGCTCTTGGTGTTCTGGATCCGCCGCAGCGTGCCCGAATCCCCGCTGTTCCTTATCCGGAAGGGCCGCCGTGAGGAAGCTGCAGGGGTGATCGATGGCCTGGTGGCAGCCACGGGGGCGGAGCCGCGGGCATACAGCCTCCCCGACGCCCGGGCCGTTCCGCGGCTGTCGGCGGGGAGCGCGTGGCAGCAGCTGCAGCTGGTGTGGCAGTTCAACTGGAAGATCACGGCCGCGGCCTGGTCCCTGTTCTTCAGCATCCTGCTCGTCTACTACCTGTCGCTGACCTGGATGCCGAGGATCCTTATCGGTGCCGGGTTCGCCGAATACAAGGCTTTCGTGACCACCGCGTCGATGGCCGCCGTCGGCCTGCTGGGAGTGGTCGTCGCGGCGCTGCTGGTGGAGCGGGTGGGCCGTAAATGGATTCTGGCGGTCACCGGTCCGTTGTCCGCGCTGACGCTGGTGATCGTGGCTTTTGTGGTGGACATACCCATGGCCGCAGTGTTCTGGCTGCTGGTGTTCGGTTTCGTGGTGCAGGTAGCCATTCCCGTGCTCTACGCCTATGTTTCCGAGCTTTATCCCACCGAGCTGCGCGGCACCGGTTTCGGCTGGGCCTCGACGTTCTCGCGGTTGGGAGCCGGGTTCGGTCCGCTCATCTTCGCCAGCTACTTCTGGCCGGAGCTCGGCCTGGCCACTTCGTTTGCCCTCGCCGGCGTGCTGGTCCTGGTGGCCGTGCTTTGGATGGCGTTCTTCTCCCCCGAAACCAAGCAGCGCCGCCTCGAGTAGTTCCCCCTCCCCAACTAGGTAGCAGCAGGGGTCGTTTTGGGCGTCCAGAACGACACCTGCTGCTACCTACTTGGGCGACCAGCCGCGGCTCACCAGCGCTGAAGGGATTTTGGCCACGGCGAGCCGTGCATCGTTGTGCATGTGCCGCTTCGAGACTCGCACCGCTAACCAGCCTGCCCTCGCAAAATCCTCTTCCCGGGCAATGTCCCGGATTATTTGCGCGGCATCGGAATGCCCTTCGCCCTCGTATTCGACCGCCACCTTTTGCTCCGGGTAGGCAAGATCCGGTTGACGCACGACGCCGGCACTCAGTTCCGTAGGCACGTTCAGTTGCGGTTCCGGCAGGCCGGCGTATTCCAGTGCCAGCCGCAGCCTGGTCTCGGGGGCGGAGTCGGATCCCACACGCGCGAGTTCGAGCGCCAGACGGGCCTTGCGGATTCCAGGGGTCCCTTTGTGCCGGTCAAGCATGTCCGCCAATTCCTCCCGGGTGGCGTACGGCTCCGACCTGGCCTCGAACCCCGACCTCGGAATCCGCAGCAGGTGGTCTGCCACCACCGTCAGTTCCTCAATGCTCATCTTCCTGGCGCAGTCCAACCAAGTCCTCGTCCGGGAGGTTATCAGCAGGCCATGGAAGTCCACTATTTCGTCGGCAAAGAACTGACCGCGGTGGCCCCGGACTCCGGCGCGCCGGGGAATTGCCATCGTATCCGGCCTGGAAATGTGAATGATCGGATCGTCCGCGGCCGGAAGGAACCCGGGAAATAACCACAGAGAGAACGCGGTCGCGTGCGACGCCGCCGAAAATTCCGTGATCAAAGTCAAAGGGCGGGTGCGCGGCAGAAGCTCAGGTTCTTTCTCCTGCCATGGCTCCCTGATCCTTCTGCTTGGGATATGAAGCGAAGGGTGCCGCAACCGCCGTCGCGACACACCGGCGTCGACAGCTTCCCGATACGTGAACGCAACGGAGGCGAGCGGTCCGGGCAACGGCCCTGGTGTCTTCATCGCCCCATGGTGGCAAAATCCAAGCCTCCGTGCGGAAGTTATCCACAGGTGAAATCACCCTGGCCCAACTGGGTAGCAGCAGGGGTCGTTTTGAGGGCCCAAAACGACCCCTGCTGCTACTTAGTTGGGAGGAGGAGCGGAGGCTGCGGCGAGGGAGGCCAGGGTCGACACCAGGAGCCGCCGCTCCACCGCCTTGATGCGCTCGTGCAGGGTCTCCTCGGTATCCGAATCCTCGATAGTCACGGCTTCCTGGGCGATGATAGGACCGGTATCCACCCCGGCATCTGCCCAGTGCACCGTGCACCCCGTGACCTTCACCCCGTATGCCATGGCGTCACGCACCCCGTGCGCCCCGGGAAAGGCGGGGAGCAGCGCGGGGTGGGTGTTGATGTATTTGCCGTTGAAGGCGTTGATGAAGTCGGGGCTCACGATCCGCATAAAACCGGATGACACCACAACATCGGGTTCAAATGCCGCCACGGCCGTCGTCAGGGCAGCATTCCATTCAGCCCGGTGTGCGTAGGCCTTGAAGTCCACGACAAAGGTTGGGATTCCCGCAGCGTCGGACCGCTCCAGCCCATAGGTCCCGTGCCTGTCCGATCCCACAGCCGCGATCTCCACATCCAGCTCGCCTTCCTTCACGGCGTCGATGACCGCCTGGAGGTTGGAGCCGGTACCGGAAACGAGGACTACGATGCGCATGGGTCTAGCTTATGGGCAGGCTCGCGTAGGCTGGAAAACATGAACACGACACCGGAGCCGGCTGGGCAACAGCGGACCAGCACCCAGCTGAGCGAGGCTGCCAAGAGCTCGCTGAGCACCACGCACAACCTGTTCCGGATCTTCGTTCTCACCGTGCTGGGCTCGTTTTTCGTGATCCAGCTGGACCTGAATTACCTCTGGCTGGCGGCCATACTGACGGTGGCGAGCTTTGTCCTGGGCATCCTGCTGCTAATTAGGGCGGTGCAGCTCAAAGAATCCAAGCTGGTCCTGTTCGGCACCATTTCGGGGCTGGCAGTTTCGCTGGTCATGGTGCTGCTGATCCTGGCGGTTTCCGCGTTTTTCAACCAGTTCCGCGACTTCCAGGATTGCTCGCGGGCAGCCCTGACGGACCAAGGCATGTCCGAGTGCCGGATCCAGCTGGAGAACTCCGTGCCGATGCAGCTGCGCTGACGCCGGCGCACTCAGGAAACGGCGCAATCAGGAGAGGCGCTAGCGCGCCAGTTCCACTTCCTCTTCCACCTGCGGCTGGCGTTCCAGCCACGGTCCCGCCGCGTAGCCGATCACGACGCCGATGCCCACTTCAGCGGCCAGCCAGACGGCCGTCCACAGCGGGTCCGGCCCAATGTCCTTGAGGCGGCCAAGTCCCCCCGAGCCGCCGGCGAGCCACGCCAGGGCAGCAGCCAGTACGCCGGCCACCAGGCCCACCAGCACACCGAGCACAAGGGTGGAAACCGGGGCAGTAAACCAACGGGCATGGACCTTGATGGCGAGCCATTCATCGAAATGGTTTTCGCCTTCGCGCAGGAACCACCACCCGGCCAGCACGCCGGCAAGGGCAGGAACAACCAGCGCCGCAAAACCGTAGTCCAGCGAACCTGACGGAATGGCCGCAAAGACGGGGACAGACGGCAGCGGACCGATAGCCGTGCCCAGCGGACCCGCCTGCGAACCCACACCCAGATGGAAGCCGGAACCGGAGACCCAGGCCAGGGCAAACACGGCGAGGTTGGGGAGGAAGCCCAGTTGCGCAATGGTGAGGGCGGCACCTCCCACGGGGCCGGCGTCGAGCGCTTCATAGACGGCGATCACCAGGTTCCAGTGGATGAAGAAGTCCACCGCCAGCAGCAGGCAGGCCAGCGCCAACGCGGACGCCATGGCCACAAAGCCGGCCTTCGCGGCCGAGGCGAAGTACGATCCGGCCCAGCGGGAATGCTGGCTAGTGCGGGAGATCCAGGCCACCGCGTCCACGCCGATGAGCCGGCTCCAGGAGCCTGCCTCGCGCCGGGCACCGGTCACCATGCCGAGGGCAAACGGGATCAGCGGTATCAGCAACGCGTACCAGAGGTTGATCACGACGTCGGCGCTGCGGCATATGAAGCCGGTGGCCGCGCCGAAGGCGGCGTAGACGAGCCACGACCCGAGCAGCGCCTGCCATAACTGGTCCGTGTAGGACGCACGGGCAAGCCGCCTCCCCGCCCGCCAGGCGAGCAGGAAGGGGATTAGTGTCAGCCCCAGCGGAGTCAGGGTCAGCATTCCCGACCCGGCACTGCCCGCCGCACCGGATCCGAGCGCGGCCAACTGCAGGGGCACTCCGTGGATCAGAAGCCATGACTGGCCTGCGAGGCGCGCCAGGACGTCGAAGGCGGAATTCTGGAAGCCGGAAGTCGCCCATACGGCCGCGATCGGAACCACCACCACCAGTGCGGAAATGATGGCTGCCTGTGCCGTTTCCAGCGCCCCCTGCAGCCACAAGGGCATGGGAAGGCCACGGTCTCCGGTCTGATCAGCGCGCAGTTTCATCGCTTTCCATGGTGTCACGGCGGGACCCTCTCCCCTGTTTACGACAGGCTCAATGGCTGCTGGAGACTGTGGAGCCTTTGGCGTGAACGGCATTGCGTGGCCCCCCGGTTCCGGCGCTTTTTCCATGCGACCGCCGTAAAATTGGAATGTCCGCAATCAGTGGTTGGAGGCAGAAAATGACTACCGCATCCCCACACGCACATGGCGTTCATTTTGGACGTGCAGACGTCCAGAACGCCGGCATGGGTGTGGGAATTGTGTTGATGGTGGTGGGTGTCCTGGGCTTTATCCCCGGCATCACCACCCGCTACAGCGAATTGATGTTCCTTGGGCCTGATTCGCACGCGATGTTCCTTGGCCTGTTCCAGGTATCCATGCTGCTCAACATTGTGCAGCTGGCAATCGGGGCAACCGGCTGGGCAATGTCACGTACCGAACGTGGCGCACGAAACTACCTTTTGGGTGCCGGCGCGCTGTACATCATCCTCAGCATTTTTGGGCTAAGTGTCGGAGTTGATTCGGCGGCCAATTTCCTGTCGCTGAACATGACGGACAACTGGACCCACCTGGTGCTGGGTGTACTGATGATTGCTGCTGGCTGGCTGTTCTCACGGAACATGACCGGCGAGAGGAAATAAACCCGGATATCAAACCCCGGGAAATAGGAGCCGCGAATGAGGAAAGATTCATAAGTTCTGAATATTCGTCCTACTGGCTGGTGCAGTTGACGCGGTCCCCGCGAACGGCTGCACCGGCTTTTTCATGCCCCGTGCCAGCCAATTCAGGGAACTCCGTGAACTACGACGGGGGTAAGAGGCCGGGGCCGCCTAAGGCGACTCCCGGCGTGGTTGGTTATGCGCCCTTCGTTGGACGGCTCATATGGGACGCCGCGCTAGCGGCGTGTATCGTCGATGCCGTCCGTTTCGATGCGTTCCTTGCGGACTTCCTCATCGACAGTAACGTCGTCCGTGACGGTCTCCTTGTCCAGGCGGACCCGCTCTACCGGCACCGTTTCCTTGTCAATCACCGGCCTCTCCTCGTGCAGGACCACCTCGTGCTCCTCGTCGCTGAGATCCGGTCCGTCCATAGCCTGGCCGCGGTTCTGGTCGGTGATTGGCTCGCGCTCCAGACGGACTTCCTCCCGCTGCACCGGCACTGTCTGCTGGACGTTTTCCGTGGTGACGTACTTGCGCAACCGGGCGCGTCCGGTGGCCTGCCGCTCAGTGCCCACATTCAGGCGTTCCTCTGAGCGGGTCATGGCGTCGTCGGTGGTAGGGCCGGACACATCCCGCCCTACTGCTCCGGCGCGTGCGCCCGTTTCCTCGCGGTAGCCGGCTTCCTCCTGGTAGCCGGCGTCGGTACGTGCCTCCGAGTACGTCCTGTTTCCTTCCCGTTCATAGTGGGCATACAGGCGGTCCTCTTCCTCCGGTTCCAGGTGTCCGTCAACTTCGACCCGTGGTGCGTCCTTCACGTGGTCCTTGGTGTATGGGACCACCAGATCACTGCCTTCAATCCGGGCCCCCTCGACCGGAATGAACGACTGAGAGGCTCCGAACAGTCCAGTTTTAACGGTGATCCACGTGGGCTCGCCCGTATCGTCATCAGCGTAGAGCTGGCCGATGGAACCAATCTTCTCGCCGTCCAATCCGACGACGTCTCCACCATTGTTGAGCAGGCTTTCGATGTCTTCCCTCGTGAGCATGATTTCTCCCTTGTTTGCGCTTTCGCGCTGGCTTGGGCTTGCGGTGGATGCGCTCATGATGCCGGGAAGTGTGCTCCGGCAGGTTTGGCAACCGCCCCATCTTCTTGAGGTTCCGCTATAGCTGCCCCTACATACTAAGCTTGCTTAGCATTAATGAGAAGAGTGAATTTTCCGGTCGTCAGGGCGGCTGACGGGTGCTGTCCTATGGACGAACAGGACCACCAGGCGTAGCGTGATATTCCATCGGCGAGGGGGTGGACCGGATGGGGGCAGGACTGCTGATGCGTCTCCGCCCTGCTGCGCGCCCCGTGCTGTTAGCTCTCCTGGCGGCCATGGCCTGGCTCATCTGGGGAGCCGCCACCGCGCAGGCCGACGTTTCCGCCCCGGACGCCGGCGCACTCCTGCAGAACGCCACGTCATCCCCGCTTGTCCAGCCTGTCCAGTCTGTCCCGCTGCCTCCGCTCCCAGCCCCGGCAACGGGCGGCGCAGGAAACCCTGCACCGGTCTCTGCAGCCGCCGTTCTCCGCCCTGCCGCCGGCCTTACCGACGCCCTGACTGCTGCGGCCGGCCCAGTCGTGTCCGGAGTCTCAGGTACAGTCACCGCCCTTGCACCCACACTTCCCGCACTCCCCCTGGTACAGGCGCCCCTGGAACTTCCGCTGGCTGATTTACTGCCGCTTCCGGCTATCCTGCCCGACCTCCTTCCGGCTCCCCTCCCTGTCCCCCTTCCCGGACTTCCGCCGCTTCCGACGCCGGCACCCGGCATGGCTCCGGTGGCGGAACCCGACGGAACGGCGTCGGCAGTAGCGCCCGGAACTGCCGCAGTCCCGGAGCCGGTGTCCGAGTCCGGGCGAGGCATTGCTGTCGCTGCAGACGTCCCGGACCCAATCGTCGCCGCCGCTGCAGTATTCGACGTGAGGTTCGGCTTCACTCCCGCCCGGGACCTGGCCGGATCCGGTGCGCGTCCGGCAGCAGCACCGACCGCGTCCACCCCTAGCGACACGCCGGTCCCGCAAGAGCCGCTCCGGGTTTCGGCGCTGCCGGCCCATGCAGGGCACGGCAGTTCCGCATCCGCCGGCGGTTTCGGCGGCGCAGCGGATATCGCCGAATCCTGGCCCGGGCTCCCTGCTACCACCGGGACAACCAGCCCGCCGGCTGCAGAGGCCGCGCCCGCCAGCCCTTCCTACGACCCCGGGTCTTCTCCCGACTGAACAGGTCATCCCTGCCCTTTTTGAGGCAGGCCTTGACCACCGTGCGCCGTCGGCGTCCGGACACCAACATTCAGTCAGGAGAAACAGTCATGTCCCCAACAATCCATGAGCTCCACCGCGCCTGCGCCTCGTACGGCGTAGGCAACTGGCCCGACCCCGTGCGCAGGGTGCACTAGGGCGCGGATTCAATGGCGGGGAGAGCTGAAGCAGCACACTCTGCCCTCCCCGCCAACCTGAAGCGCCTCCCGGACGGCCAGCAGACGGCTGTGCGATACCGCCGTCGGGCACTTTCACAGTTGCCGCAGGCAAATATCGCCAAGACTCTGGACTCTTCGGAGGGAGCCAATCAGACTGACTACAGCAGCAGGATTCCATGCCGGAATTACCGTCTTCAAGCCCGCAGGGATTGATCAGCTGCATTATTTGGGGTGTGGCGCCATGCCTGTTCCATAACCATGAAAGGGCCTGGTCAATGCCGGACTTCTCAGCTCTCTTCCCGCTTATTGCCGTCATCATCGGGGCAATCGCAGTTATTGCCTTTATTTGGGTTGCTGTCAGGCTGACGTGGAAAGTGGCTGAACCGAATGAGGCCCTCATCATTTCCGGGCTGACGCGCGGATCCCTCGAAACAAGGGAGGGAATGGACTTCAAGATCGTCACGGGCAAGGGTGCCCTGGTTTTTCCGGGCCTCCAGACGGTCCGGACGTTGTCGCTCACACTAAACGAAACCGAGCTCAAAGTGTCGTGCGTGACATCCCAGGGCATACAGGTGGTCGTGGAAGGCGTGGTGATATACAAAATCGGTGACGCGCCGCCCTTCATTGCCAATGCGGCCAGGCGTTTCCTCGGTCAACAGCCCAAAATGGAAAGCCAGGTGTACAACGTCTTCGAGGGGCATCTGAGGTCCATCATCGGCAGCATGACCATGGAAGAAATCATCCGTGAGCGGGACAAGCTTGCATCACAGGTCCGTGGCGCCAGCGGCGTGGAAATGGAGAAGCTGGGCCTCGTCGTGGATTCGCTCCAGATCAAGGACCTGCAGGATCCTACGGGGTACATCCAGAACATCGCCAAGCCGCACATCGCCCAGGTGAAAATGGAAGCCCGGATTGCCGAGGCCACCAGGAACCGCGAGGCAGCGGAGAAGGAAGCGGAGGCCGCAGCACTTATTGCCGACGCCCAGAGTGTCTCCGCCATCAGGCAGTCCGTGGCGCAGGCGAACGCCGAAAGGGCTAAGGCCAACGCCGCCCAGGCCGGCCCGCTCGCCGACGCTACAGCGCGCCAGCAGGTAGTAGTGCAGGAAACGGAAGTAGCCAAGCTCGAGGCTGACCGCGAGGAGCAGAAACTCCAGACCACCGTGCGGAAGCCGGCCGATGCCAAGGCCTACGCCAAGCGCACCGAGGCTGAAGGCCAGAAGGCCGCAGACATCAGCGCCGCCGAGGCATTGGCCCGCCGCACAGAACTTGAAGCCCAGGTCAACGCGCGGCGGACAGAGCTCCAGGCCCAGGCGAACGCTACCGCTGCTGCGGCAGCCGCCGGCGCCACGAAAGTCACGGGCGAGGCGGAAGCCGCGGCCACCAGGGCCCGCGGTGACGCCGCAGCGTCTGCCATTAAGGCCAAGGCCCTGGCCGAGGCCGAGGGCATCAAGGCGCGCGCCGAAGCCCTCGGAACCAACCAGGACGCCGTCATCTCGCAGCAGCTGGCCGAAAACATGCCGGCCATCATCGCTGCGGCGGCCGAGCCGTTCTCCCATGTCGGCCAGATGACCGTGCTGAACGGCGGCGACGGCGTCAACCGGATGCTCGGCGGGATCCTGGCCCAGGCGGGCGACTATCTCCCGACCCTCGCCTCCGCCCTGAAAAACGGCCGGGAAGCGAAGCGGCCGCCGAAGGCTCCCGAGACCTAGGGGCCGGGAGGATACGGACACAGAAGGGCTCCGATGCACAGGGACGTTGATCGAAGCCTGACCGGCCAGATCGGGCGGGTGACGGGGCGGATCGGGCCCGGCACCATAGGCGAAGTCATGCTGCCGTATCTGGGCGGGACCAACGCTTTCCACGCCCACCCGTTCGACAAGACGAGCGTGTTCCGGGTGGGAGATGAAGTGCTGGTCATCTACTTTGAGCCGCCCCAAACGGTCTATGTGGATGAACTGCCGGAGGTTCTGAAGCACGGCGGGCCCGGCTCCCGCTGAGGCGGGCCTGGCGACCAAACCCGCTGTTAACCCAACCTTTCACTGCCTGTCACGCCCCCTCTCCCGTCACGTCAGGCGGGGCGCCCACCGTGGAGGCGTGAGGATCGCAATTGTGGCCGAATCATTCCTGCCCCTGATGAACGGGGTAACGCACTCCATCCTGCGGGTGCTGGAGCATCTTCAGGACCGCGGCGACGAGGTGCTGGTGATTGCCCCGTCGACGCAGGCAGCAGAGCCGGCCGCAGGTCCTGAGCTGGTCCACGGTGCGCTGGTGCACCGGCTTCCCTCGGTACCGCTGGCCGGCTACACCAACGTACGTGTGGCGATGGGCGGTGTGTACCGGGTCAAGCGAATCCTTGCCGATTACGCGCCGGACGTCGTCCACCTTGCCTCGCCTTTCGTGCTCGGCTGGCGCGCTGTGCAGGCAGCACACCAGCTGGGGATCCCCACCATCGCCATCTATCAGACCGAGGTCCCCAGCTACACCGCCCGTTACGGCGTGCCGTTCCTGGAGAACTGGGCGTGGAACCGCGTGGAGAACATCCATCTGCTGGCCACCCGGACCCTGGTGCCGTCCACATTCGCGCTGAATCAGTTGCGCGGCCGGGGCATTCCCCGGGTTGCCATGTGGCGGCGGGGTGTGGACACGGCGCGGTTTTCGCCGGAAAAGCGCGACGCCGGGTGGCGGGCCTCCGTGGTGCCGGGCGGTGAGCGGATCATTGGCTATGTGGGCAGGCTCGCCGTCGAGAAGCAGGTCGAGGATCTGGCAGTCCTCGCCGATGTCCCTCATGCCAGGCTGGTGATAGTAGGTGACGGTCCGCGGCGTGCTGCCCTGGAGGAAGCCTTGCCGGGGGCGGTGTTCACGGGTTTCCTCGGAGGTGAGGACCTGGCACGCGCCGTTGCGTCGTTCGATCTCTTTGTCCATCCGGGTGAGTTCGAGACATTCTGCCAGACCATCCAGGAGGCCATGGCATCGGGAGTGCCGGTGGTGGCCACGGGACGCGGCGGGCCGCTGGACCTGGTGGAGAACTCGCGCACCGGCTGGCTCTACGAACCCGGGGATCTCGCCGGGCTCCGCGCGCAGGTCATGGACCTGATGGGGGACGATGCCAAGCGCCGCGCGTTTGCAGCAGCAGCCCACGCCTCGGTCCAGCACCGGACCTGGCCGGCGCTGAGCGCAGAACTTGTGGGGCACTACCGCGAAGTCATCTCAGCATCCCCGCTGGCGGGGTTGCACGGTTCCAGGCGAGGTGCAGCGCTGTGAAAATCTCCGTGATCGGCTGCGGGTACCTGGGCGCGGTGCACGCCGCCACCCTCGCCTCCATGGGTCACACCGTGGTGGGGATCGACGTGGACGCCGGCAAGGTGGACCGTCTGGCCCGGGGCCTGCCGCCGTTCTTTGAACCGGGGCTGGACGAGCTCCTCCGGGACGGCCGCACCACCGGTCGGCTCACGTTCTCCACCGAATTCGCGGATGCCGCGGACGCGCAGGTACATTTCCTGTGCGTGGGGACGCCGCAGTCAAAGACGTCCGACGGCGCCGACCTCAGCTTCCTGGTGTCCGCTGCGGAGGCGCTGCTCCCGCACCTTGCGAGGGGGGCCGCCGTCGTCGGTAAATCTACGGTGCCCGTGGGCACTGTGGACATGCTCCGCGGAATCCTCGCCGGCCGTCCTGACGTGCCGCTGGCCTGGAATCCCGAGTTCCTCCGGCAGGGCACGGCAGTGAAGGATTCGTTGGTTCCGGACCGGCTTGTCTACGGCGTCGAAGGCGGGAAGGCCGCGGCGTTCAATCCAGCGACGGGTGCGCCCAGGGCAGTCACCGCTGCGCTGGACGCCGTGTATGAACCGCTGCTGAACGCCGGAATTCCCCGGCTCGTGTGCAACTTCGCCACCGCGGAACTTATCAAATCAGCCGCCAACGCGTTCCTGGCCACCAAGGTCAGCTTCATCAACGCCGTCTCGGAACTCTGTGACGCCTCAGGCGCGGATGTCACGGAGCTCAGCGAGGCAATGGGGATGGATCCGCGGATCGGCAGCCGTTACCTGCATGCCGGGCTGGGATTTGGCGGAGGCTGCCTGCCCAAGGACATCCGCAGCTTCCGGTCGCAGGCATCTGCCCTGGGAGTGGGCTCCGTCGATGACTGGATGGGTGTGGTGGACTCCATCAACCTGCACCAGCGGTCCCGCACGGTGGATTTGGCTGCTGAGCTGTGTGGCGGCCTGGCCGGGCGCTCGGTTACTGTCCTAGGCGCCTCCTTCAAGCCGGAGACGGACGATACCCGCGACTCCCCTGCACTGGATGTCGCAGCCCGGCTCGCGGCCGCGGGCGCGCATGTGACGGTCACGGACCCGAAAGCCGTGAACCACGCGTGGATGCGCTATCCGCAACTCCGCTTTGAGGCATCCACAGAGCGGGCCCTGGAGGGTGCCGAACTGGTGCTGCTGCTCACTGAATGGGATGAGTACCGGCGGCTGTCCCCTTCAGCGGTTGGCGGGCTGGTGCGCCGGCGGGTGGTCCTCGATGCCCGAAACGTCCTTGATCCGGCCGCCTGGGAGGCGGAAGGCTGGACTGTCCGCGGACCGGGACGGGCCGGAAGCACCGTGAGGCTGGCGGAGATTCCTCACTTCTGACGCACCGCGCACGTCGGACGGACGGACCAGGGCTGATCCGGAGCGGGTCCGGTCGTCTCCAGGCGTTTCCACGCCTGCGTAGAATCCGCACCTTTGATATCCGGAATCCTTGCGCAATAGTAAGCACACTGATTGAATTGGATGACCGGGGTGAGGCGTCGGCACCAATTATCGACAAGGAAGTGTGATCATGGGAATTCTTGGATTTCTCATTTTGGGCCTGATAGCTGGAGCTATTGCGAAGGCCATCCTGCCCGGCAGGCAAGGAGGGGGCTGGCTGATCACCCTCGTCCTGGGCGTCGTGGGCGCCATTCTGGGCGGCTGGATCGGTTCCCTGATTTTCGGCGGCGGATTGGCCGAATTCTTCGACCTCCGGACCTGGCTGTTGGCCATTCTGGGCTCGATTATCGTCCTGCTGATCTACGGTGCGGTAGCCAACCGCAGCAGCCGCGTATGACGCGCATCTGACACGAATAAGCCAGAGGCGCCCCCTTCATCCTTGAAGGGGGCGCCTCTGCTTGGCATCACGAAAGGCCCCGTGCTGCAGGGCCCGAATGGAGAACGATTCCTCCCGGCACCATTGATATGGCTCCACTGCACTTTATGATGTGGTGGGGGTGGTTGTGCCATGGGGGATTCCGGGCCTCACAACGACGAGCTGGCGAAGTTCGGCAATGACGCTGATGCACTGGGGATGTCCGCTGCCCAACCGATCGTTCGTGCCCAGGGCGCCGCAGCCACTGACGCAATCCTCGACGCAAGCCCCGATGCGCTGCTGGGCATCGCGGTTGACGGCACCATCAGCATGGCCAACACGGCAGCCACACGCCTGTTCGGTATTGCCCGGGATCAGCTGGTCGGCAGCGATCACAGGAAGCTGCTAAAGAAGGGATCCAGGAAGGAAATCGTCCGGATCTTCAAGCACCTGAAAAAACATCGGGAGGAACCCGTGCCGCCCCGGGAAGTATACGGCGTGCGCAGCGATGGCACGGAGTTCGCCGCCGAAGCTGCCGGCGCCCTGCTGGAATCCGGCAATGAAACCCAGCTGCTGGCTTCCATCCGGAGCATCTCGCACCGAAAGGCGGATACGGATCTGCACGAGGCACTGTCCCTCCTGACGGCAACGCTTGAATCAACTGCCGACGGCATCCTGGTCATCAGCACGGACGGCAGGCTCTCCGGAATCAACGAGCAGTTCCTCAAGATGTGGGGCATCCCGCCGGAACTCCTCGATGGTTCCGAGGCTGCGCCTGTCATTCGGCTGGTTCTGGAACGGGTGGCCGACCCGGACGCCTTCCTGGCCAGGATTGCCGAGATTGAGAAGGACCCGTCCTGTGAGAGCCACGATGTCCTGGATTTCAAGGACGGCAGGACGCTGGAAAGGGACTCGCGTCCGCAGAGGGTGGGCGACCGGATTGTGGGCAGGGTGTGGAGCTTCCGCGACGTCACGCCACGCCGTCGCGCCCAGGAGCAGGCGCAGCAGGCCATGACGGACCTCGCGGCCCAAGCCGAACAGTTGCGCGCCATGGCCTTCCAGGACCCGCTGACGGGGCTGGCCAACCGTGCTGTGTTCAATGACGGGCTGGCCGCCGCCCTGCGAGCCCCAAGGCTCAAGTCAGTGGATGTCCTGCTGATTGACCTGGATGACTTCAAGGAAGTCAACGACATCCTCGGCCACCAGGCGGGCGACGCCATGCTGGTGGAGGTCGCCCGGAGGCTCCGCGGCTGTGTGCCTACCGCCGACGTCGTAGCCCGGCTCGGCGGCGACGAGTTCGTTGTCCTGCTGACCGAATGCCCCGACGCCGACGAAATCGCTGCCTGCATTGTCAGGTGCCTGCACGTGCCGGTGACCATCGCCGGCACAGTCCTTCGCCCGAGCCTGAGCATGGGCCTTGCGTCCTTGGGCCAGGAGGAGATCGGCACGAACGAGCTGCTGCGCCAGGCGGATATTGCCATGTACGCGGCCAAAGCGGCGGGCAAGAACCGGTTCCTGAGGTTCCACCCGGACATGATGACTGCACTGGTGCAGCGCACGGACATGTTGACGGGGCTGCAGCTGGCCGTGGCCAGGCGCGAGATCTCCGTGGGGTTCCAGCCCATTGTGTCTCCGCGGATGGCACAGGTGGTCCAGTTTGAGGCTTTGGCCCGATGGAACCGCGACGGCGAGCGCGTCCCGCCGTCGGTCTTCATTCCCATGGCGGAGCGCAGCGGCCTGATCGGGGAAATCGGGGCCGAAGTGATGGCGCGGGGACTGGTGCGGCTGGCGCCGTGGCTGAGCCAGGACCTGTCGCGCTCGCTCGCGGTGAATGTGTCCGGAGTCCAGCTGCAGGAGCCTGATTTCGCCGACGGCGTCATCAGCCTCGCCGAGGCCAGCGGAGTGGGCCTCTATCAGCTGGTCCTGGAAGTCACCGAGAGCGTCTTTTTCGACGCCGACTCCAGCCTCATCAAACAGCTGGCAAGCCTGCGGGAAGCCGGGGCCCGGGTGGCGCTGGATGACTTCGGCACCGGGTATTCATCCCTTGGCCGGCTGCAGGACTTGCCGGTGGACACTGTGAAGATCGACAAGAGCTTCGTCTCCATGGTGCGCACCGGCCGGGAGCGGCTGCCGATTCTGAGCTCGATGATCAACATGGCTCACAGCCTGGGGCTGACCGTCACCGCCGAGGGCGTTGAGACCGCCGCCCAGGCCGATTACCTGATGGCGCTGGAGTGCGATTCGCTGCAGGGCTACCTGTTCTCGCTCCCCGTAGCCGGCAGCAGGCTGGAGCTCGCCGTCCAGCAGGCGGACGAGGCCATCAAGGCGCTGAGGGGCCGGTAGCGAAGTGCATCCGGAGCAGCCGATTCCGGGCGATCGCCCCAGGCCGGATTGACGTCTGACCGAGGACAATGGGTTCCATGGACGTCGTCGTCATCGAAACACCGCCGCTCGGGGACCGCAGCTACCTGGTCCATGACGGGCAGGTGGCGCTGGTCATCGACCCGCAGCGGGACACGGACCGGGTGGAGGTTGCCGCAGCCGAGGCGGGCGTGCGGATCACCCACGTTGCCGAGACCCACGTCCACAACGACTACCTCAGCGGCGGCCTGATGCTGGCCAGGGCCCACGGCGCAACGTATCTGATCAACGGCGCCGACGCCGTCCGGTTCCAGCACCAGTCAATTGCCGACGGCGGCACGGTCCGGGTTGGTCGCCTCACCGTCAAGGCTGTTGCTACGCCCGGCCACACCCACCATCACCTCTCCTATGTGGTCACCGACGGACCGGACCGGGCGGTGTTTTCGGGCGGAAGCCTGCTGTACGGATCCGTGGGCCGAACCGACCTGGTGGACCCGGAAGACACCGAGCAGCTCACCCACGACCAGTACGCCTCGGTCCGCCACCTGGTCGAGGAGGCGGGGCCGGATGCGGCTCTCTACCCCACGCACGGGTTCGGGTCGTTCTGTTCGTCGGGGCCGCCCTCGGGCGCCCACCGGTCCACCATCGGCGAGCAACTGGCAACCAACCATGCCCTGATGGATCCCGATGAGGATCACTTCGTCCAGGAGCTCATCGCCAACCTCACGGGCTACCCCTCGTACTACGCGCACATGGCCCCGGTGAACAGGAACGGCGCGGGCCCGGCAGACCTCACGGTCCCGGAATCAGTGGACCCCACAGAGCTTTCCCGAAGGCTCGACGACGGCGAGTGGGTGGTAGATCTGCGCAACCGCGTGGCCTTCGCGAGCGGCCATCTCCGGGGCTCAGTCAGCTTCGAATACGGCCGCGGGTCCAGTTTCACCGCCTATCTGGGCTGGGTCCTGCCGTGGGGCGAGAACCTGACGCTGGTGGGCGGACGGGACGACGTCGAGAAGGCGATCCGGGACCTTTCGCGCATCGGCATCGATTCCCCCGCCGCCGCGCTGGGAACCGAACCTGCGGCCCTCGCCGCGGGCACCGCCGTCGTGCACTATCCCCGGGCGGGCTGGGACGAATTGCTGCGCCGGCGCAGTGCCGGAGACGTTGTCCTGGACGTCCGGCGGACGGATGAGTACGACGGCGGCCACCTCCCCGGGGCGGTGAATGTCCCGCTGCATGAGCTGCTTTCCCGGATGGACGAAGTGCCCGCCGGCAGGGTGTGGGTCCACTGCGCTTCGGGCTACCGCTCAGGGGTGGCAGCGAGCCTGCTGCAGCGGGCCGGCCGGGACGTGGTCCACGTGGATGCACGCTACCGGCCCGCGGCTCCTTCTTGAGGTGTGAGGGATATCATAGCCTTGCGTCTCCACCCTGGTCTCGGGTGGCTCAAGTCCGGTAACCCCGGGTCTGGGTAAACGGCGCACCTAGGGGGAAGGACCCGCGTGTCTCAGACTGGTCTCCTCGAGCAGCGGCCCGCCGTCGACAGCAGCAAGACCCCGCTGGGACCGCTGATCTTGCTCGCTTCCGTGGCGGTTGCCGCCCTCGGACTATATTTCACCGCCAACAACGGCACAACACCCGCCTTAGTAGTGGGCGACTTCGCCATTCTGGTGTCAGCCCTGCTGGCCGGAACCAGTTGCGCCCGTGCCGCGCGGCGCGGCGGACCCAATGCGCGCGCATGGACATTCATGGCCCTGGCCGCTTTCATTTGGGCGACCGGGCAGGCTCTGTGGACATCCTTCGGCCTCGCCACCGGCCATGCCTATCCATTCCCATCATTGGCCGATGTCCTGTTTCTGGCTTATTCGGTTCCGGCAACAGTGGCATTGTTCGCCTTCAAACGGCAGCAGGGCGGCCGGGTGGCCCTGCTCCGAACGGTCCTTGACGCCGCCGTCATCGCAGGTTCGGTGCTGGTGATCAGCTGGTATCTGGTTCTGGGGCCTGTATTCAGCGGGGACGATTCCGACACCCTCACCCGGCTGACCAGCCTGGGATATCCGGTGGTGGATGTAGTCATCACGTCGCTGGTGCTGGTACTGGCGATGCGCCGGCAACCGGGTGAGCGACTGCCTTGGCTCTGTTTTGGCGGCGGGCTGCTGGTGCTAACCATCACTGACAGCGTCTATGTCCGGCTGACATTCGAGGGTATTTCCGGGGTGACCGGCTCTCCTCTCGCACTGGGCTGGATCATTGCGTACCTCCTGATTGCCCTGGCACCCCTTGTTCCGTTTGCGGAGAATCCGCGCCCTGACCGGCGGGCCTATGCCCTGGCCCTGGAGCTCGTGCCGTACATCCCCCTCCTGGCCGCCATAGCTCTGGTTGCGGCTCCGCATGTCAACGAACTCGGGCCGTTCCTGGTGGCCGTCGGCAGGGTCACCCTGGTTGTGGTGCTGGCGCGGCAGGTGCTGATCATCATCGAGAACCTCACCCTGACTACCGGCCTGGAGCAGGAGGTTGCCGTCCGCACGCAGGAGCTAACGGGGCTCGCTGCGATCGTCAACTCGTCAGGCGACGCCATCTTCGGCACCGAGCAGGACGGGATCATCACCAGCTGGAACCCCGGCGCGGAACGGCAGTACGGCTACAAAGCCGAGGAAGTAATCGGCCGCGACGGGCGGTTCCTCCTGACACCGGCAAATGCACAGCGCGATATGGAGGCGTTCGGGCAGCTTTATGAAACGGATGCCATGAGCCATGAGACGGAGCACCTAAGGAAGGACGGGAGCGTCATTGCGGTGTCCCTGACCATCTCTGCCATCCGCGATGGCGGGCAGCTCCTGGGGACCGCGACCATTGCCCGCGACGTCACCGAGCGCAGGGCCGCGGAGCTGGAGTTGCAGGCGGCGCGGGAGGCAGCCCTTGAATCCAGCCGGCTGAAGTCCGAGTTCCTGGCCACTATGAGCCATGAGATCCGTACGCCCATGAACGGCGTGGTGGGCCTGACCTCCTTGCTGCTGGAGACGCCCCTCAACGAGACGCAGCAGCAGTATGCCCAGGGCGTCAAGGGCGCTGGTGAGTCGCTACTGGCGCTTATCAACGACATCCTCGATTTCTCCAAGCTGGAGGCGGGCAAGGTGGACCTGGACATCAGGCCATTCGACCCGCGGCTCCTGGTGGAGGAGGTGGCAGGGCTCCTGGCAGAGGCTGCGCAGGCCAAACAACTGGAACTCATCGCGTACTGCGATCCTGATGTTCCGTCGCGGCTGCAGGGCGACGTCGGCCGTATCCGCCAGGTCCTCCTGAACCTGGCGTCCAACGCGGTGAAATTCACGCCCTCCGGAGAGGTTTCCATCCGGGTGCGCGCGAAACTCAACCAGGAGCGCGGCCCCCGGACAGGCGGCACAGACCAGGGCACGGCCGATGTGTACTTTGAAGTGCGCGATACAGGCATCGGCATCGATCCGGCAGACCACGCCCGCCTGTTCGAGTCCTTCTCGCAGGCTGATGCCTCCACCACCCGGCGCTACGGCGGCACGGGATTGGGGCTGGCTATCTGCAGCCGGCTGACCGAGGCCATGGGCGGTGAGATCGGGCTGGAAAGCGCACTCGAGGAAGGCAGCACCTTCTGGTTCCGGATCCCGCTGCCGGTGGCTCCGCACTCCACCGCGCCCGTCCCGGCTGCCGGTTTCCTGAACGGGCTCCGCGTGCTGGTGGTGGATGACAACGCAACAAACCGCCTGGTCCTCGAATCGCAGCTCCGCGGCTGGCGGCTCCGGCCTGAGGCCGTGCCGGACGCCGAGTCCGCGCTGGCGCGGGCGCGGGCGGCAGCCGCAGCCGGCGAGGCTTTCGACATCGCGGTCCTGGACCTCTGCATGCCCGGCGTCGACGGGCTGGAGCTTGCCCGCGAGATCAAGGCCGACGCCCGACTGGCGAGCCTCGAGCTGATCCTGCTGACGTCCAGCATGCAGGTCAACGCAGCAGAAATAGCTGACGCCGGCGTCCGTGAATGGCTCATGAAGCCAGTCCGAAGTTCCGAGTTCTACAACCGGCTGGTCCGCCTGATGTCCACCCGGGAATCCAAGGTTCCGGCAGCGAAGGCAGCAGGAGCGAAGGCACCGTCGCCGGTGGAGATCGAGCAGGCCGGGCCGTCCCGCGGCCGCATCCTGGTAGTGGAGGACAACGAAGTAAACCAGCTCGTGGCCCGCGCCACGGTGAAGAAATTCGGATATGCCGTGGACGTTGTCGCTGATGGCGCTGAGGCCGTTGCTGCCACCGCGGCCACAAAGTACGCGGCGGTGCTGATGGATTGCCATATGCCGGTGATGGACGGCTTCGAGGCCACGCGGCTCATCCGCAACAGGGACCGGCAGCAGAGCCGACTCCCCATCATCGCCATGACCGCCGGTGCCCTGGACGGTGACCGTGAACGCTGCCTCGCCGCGGGCATGGATGACTACCTCTCCAAACCGGTGGACGCCGCGGAACTCGAGGCAGCCCTGGCCCGCTGGGTGCCCGAATCGGACGACGACGCCGAACGGCCGCCGTCGGTGGACCCGGAACGGCTGGCCATCCTGCGTGAGCTGGGTCCCGAGGATGGCATGGGCCTGCTGCCTGCCACAGCGGAGGCTTTCCGCCGGGACGTCCCTGCCCGTTTGGCGGCACTGCGCCAGGCAATTGACGACGGCGGCGGCCCGGCTTTGTCCCAGGCCGCCCACGCGCTGAAGGGGGCCGCGGCCAACATTGGCGCCACTACCCTGGCAGGCCTGTGCGCCGAGCTTGAACTCATGGGAAGGAACGGAAACCACGACGGCGGCCTGCAGCTCCTCAGCCGGCTGGAGCGGGAACTGGCCCTGGTGGACGCGGAACTGGACAACGCATTGGCGGTGGCGCGATGAAAGTCCTGGTCGCGGACGATGATCCAGGATCGCTCCTGGTGGCCAGGGCCGCCGTCGAACGCTCCGGCCATTACTGTCTCGCCGCGGCCGACGGCGACGAGGCGTGGGCGCTCTACCTGGAGCACCAGCCGGATGTGGTGGTCACGGACTGGATGATGCCCGGGATGGACGGGCTGGCGCTGTGCCGCGCCATCCGGGCGCGGGAAGCGGACCTGTACACGTATATCGTCATGCTGACGTCGCAGGGGTCCCGGGACGATGTGCTGGCCGGTCTTGAGGCCGGAGCCGATGACTACGTCACCAAGCCGTTGGATCCGTTCGTGCTGCACGCCCGGCTGCTGGTGGCACTGCGGGTGACCACCCTGCACGCGGACCTGGCGCATTACCGGAAGGTACTGTCGCAGCAGGCGAGGACTGATCCGCTCACGGGCCTGCACAACAGGCTGAAGCTGTCCGAGGACCTGGAGCAGCTGCACGCTCGCAGCGAGCGGTATGCCGAGGAATACTGCCTGGCCATGTGCGACGTGGATAACTTCAAGAGCTATAACGACATTTACGGCCACCAAGCCGGCGACCTCGCGCTGCGGGAAGTCGCGACCTCGCTGGTGGGCCAGGCGCGCACGAGCGACGGCGTGTACCGGTTCGGCGGTGAAGAGTTCCTTGTGGTCCTGCCGAACCAGACGCAAGAGGGCGCCCGGATCTTCATGGAACGGGCGCTGGACAGGGTGCGCGAGCTGGAGATCGAGCACACGGGCGACCCTGCCGGGCTGCTAACGCTGAGTGCCGGGATTTCGGCGTTCACCATGGAGCACAAACTGGACGCCGAGCAGCTGCTGGGCGAGGCGGACGCCGCACTTTACGCAGCCAAGGCAGCCGGCCGGAACCGGGTGGAGCTGGCTCGCTAGCCCTTGGCTCCAGCAGCCCTTTGGCTCCAGCTTTTTGACCGTTTCTGCCTCTGGCTCTTTGGCCTGGGCAGTTACGCTTCCGTGTTGACTACGCTGCCTTGTTGTGGGACGCCTTGGCCGGCTGGTTCATCGTTGCCGGCTGCCTTGCTGATGCAGGCCGGTTCACGGGTGCAGGCCGACTCTCCCGAGCCGGCTCGACGGGGGCTGGCTCGACCAGGGGTGCGTCTGAAACCTGCTCATCCTGGGCTGGCAAACCGTGGGCAGGTACAGCCTGGGCGGTGTCGATCTCCGGCTCTGCTTGCCCCTGCTCAGCCAGCACCGGCTCATACTGGACCGCGTTACGGTTGCGGAGCCAGCGCCGGACCAGATCGACGGCGGCCATCAGGCCGGCGAGCGGGGTGAGAACGGCCGCAGCATAGACGAACAGCATCCACGTCAGGGTGGCGATGGGCGGATTGTTGTCGTTGAGCATAGACAGCCCGCCCATGATGCCCGCGGCCCAGAACAGCACGACCGCCGCCAGCACGGCGGCTGCGGGGAAATACTGGCTTGTCACGATTTTCTTCAGGGTTTCCATGCAAATCCTCCTGCCTGTCCGGGGGCGCGGTCATGGCCGCTCAACACCAGTATGCGGCTGCCGGACCAAGGAACCGTGCAACACGCAGGCAGTGGTGATGAACCTAACTCAGGATGGCGTTTTAGGCTGATGAACATCCTGTCCGCACCACTTGGAGGTTCCTATGCGCAAAGTCACCGCTGGCCTTTTCCACTCCGTCGATGGCGTGGTTTCAGATCCGAATCTCTGGCAGTTCGACAGCTTCGACGAAGATCTGGGCAAGGGCATGACCACGTTCATGGGCCGGACGGATACTGTGCTGCTGGGCCGGGTCAGCTACCAGGAGTGGGCGGGTTACTGGCCCAACGCATCAGCGGATGATGCCTTTGCCGGCTTCATCAACCCGGTGGAGAAGTTCGTCGTTTCGAATAGCCTGACTGAACCGCTGGAGTGGCAGAACTCGCAGCTCATTGAGGGCTCGCTGGAGGAGTTCGTGGCCGGGCTGAAGCAGCGCGACGGCGGCGAGATCGCTGTGTGCGGCAGCATTTCCGTGGTACGCCAGCTGCTGTTCGCCGGACTGCTGGATTCCCTGACCCTCATGACCCACCCAGTGGTGGCAGGGAGAGGCCGGCGCCTGTTCGAAACCGACGACCCCGTAACCCGGCTCAGCCTGCAGGACCAGTACAAGACCAGCAAGGGCAACGTCGTCAGCACCTACGGATTGCTCGCCGAATAGGCATCTGAAACTGTGGGCCCCTGCCCCTGCCTGTTTTCGTAGGACCGGTTGATCTAGGACCTGTTGTTCCTAGGACGCGTTGCGTTCCAGCGCCTGGCCGATGATCCGGGCACCTTCAGGGAAGGCGCCCGGATTGGAGCCCGAGTAGTTGAGCCGGATGAACTGGCCGGCCGGTTCGGCCGGGAACCAGTCGCGGCCGGCAGCGATGATGACCCCGGCGGCCTCGCAGTCCCGGGTCAGCCGATCAAGGTCAGTGCCGTCGGGCACCCGTGCCCACAGGTTCAGGCCGCCCTTGGGGACCTGCTCGATGTGCGCCTGCGGGGCATGCTGGCGCAGGCTGGTGACCAACAGGTCTCGGCGGGATTCAAGCTGGTGGCGGAGGCTGCGCAGGTGAGTCGCCCACCCGGGCTGCGTCACGACGTCGAGCGCTGCCGCCTGGAGCAGCCCGCTCACGTACATCGACTCTGCCGCCCGGTCCGCAAGGATGCGCTCACGTGCCGGGCCCCGGGCGATGACGGCCGCGATGCGGATGGCCGGCGACACGCTCTTGGTCAGGGAACGAAGGTAGACCACGTGGCCGGAGTCGTCGCGGGAGGCGACGGGTACGGGGCTGGTGGAGATCCCGAAGTCGTGCGCCCAGTCGTCCTCCACCAGAAACGCCCCCTTCGCGCGCACCACCTCCAGGACCTGTTCGCCCCGCCCAGCAGCCCATTGCGCGCCGGTGGGGTTGGCGTAGTTGGGTTGCGCATAAAACAGCCGGGCACCGGTTTCGTCAAAGGCCCTGGCCAGTTCCGCCACGTCAGGACCGTCGGGCCCGCTGGGCACAGGGACAACACGCACTCCTGCCTGCGCCGCCGCCAGGATGGCGCCCCAGTAGGTGGGCGACTCCATCAGCAGCGGCTGCCCGCTTCCCGCCAGTGCGCTAAAGATGGAGCTGAGTCCGCTCTGGCTCCCCGGGAGGACGACGACGTCACTCCGGTTCGGCGGGGTTGTCCCGGCCGGCGTCAGGGCACCGAGTTCCTGCGCGAACCACAACTGCAGTTCCGGCAGGCCGGCGGCGGGTGGACGGGAGAGGGCCGCATCGCTGCGGGCCGCACGCGTGAGGGCGGCCCGCACCAGCCGTTCCGGCAGGAGTTCCCGGTCCGGGTAGCCGGAGTGGAAGGCAATGGCGTCGTTTGCCACGTCACGCATGGTGCTGGAGGCAGGCGGCAACGGCGCCAGCGGGGACCGCAGAGCCGCCGTCTGCCAGCCATAGTCCGACGGACGCGCGGTCCGGATGGCGCGCACGAAGGTGCCAACCCCGGGCCTACTCTCAATCAGGCCCTGCGCCGTGAGGGTATGCAGGGCCTTCTGCACCGTCACCGGACTCGCCTGGTACTCGGCCACCAAGGACCGCGTCGACGGCAGCTTGGAACCCGGCGGGGCAGTGCCGATCCATTCGCGCAGTCGCACAGCAATCCTTGAACTGCTATCGTTGTTCATGAGAGACAATAGTAGCGCTACTATCCTAGAACGGCCAGCGGTATCGTCCCGACAGCCATCCGGACTGCGGTGGGGGCTGCTTGGAGTAGCGGCCTTCTCCTTCACGGTTCCGTTCACCAAAGTGGCCGTCGCCGGCCTGTCCCCGCTATTCATCGGTTCCGGCCGCGCGGTCGTGGCCGCCGTGCTGGCCGCTTTCGCCCTGGCACTGACCCGGCAACGGCTCCCCCGCGGCGTGCAGTGGGCGCGCCTCGCGACGGTGGCCGCCGGCGTCGTCGTCGGGTTTCCCCTTCTCACGTCATTCGCGCTGACCAGCACCCCGGCCAGCCACGGCGCGGTGGTCATTGGCCTGCTCCCGGCCGCAACCGCCACGGCGGCAGTGCTCCGGGGGCGCGAGCGCCCCCCACTGGCGTTCTGGCTCATCACCGGCACGGGTGCGCTGGCCGCCATCGCCTTCGCTTCCCTGCAGCCGGGCGGCTTCGGACAGCTGCACCGGGCGGACGTGCTGCTCCTCGGCGCTGTGATCGCGGCTGCCATCGGTTACGCGGAGGGTGGCCTGCTGGCCCGGGAGCTCGGCGCCTGGCAGACAGTCTCCTGGGCGCTGGTGCTGGCGTCGCCGCTGATGGTCTTCCTGTCCATGCTCTCCATGGCCCAACAGCTGCCATCCGGCACGCCTGTCCAGTGGGCGGCCTTCGGCTACCTGGGCGCGGTGAGCATGTTCCTGGGCTTTTTCGCCTGGTACCGCGGCCTGGCAATCGGCCCCATGTCACAGGTCAGCCAGGTCCAGCTCATCCAGCCGGTGCTCACCATCTGCTGGGCGGGCCTCCTGCTGGGCGAGACCCTGACCTGGACCACCGTCATCGGCGGCCTCGCCGTCATCTTCTGCGCCGGCGCCGCCATACGCGTCCGGCTCAGGCCCGCACCGGCAGACCAGACCCGTTAAACATCAAAAGCAAAGGAACACCATGTACATCCCAGCTCACTTCGAGGCCGGACCCGAGGCCACCCGCAGCCTCCTCACCAGGCCGGGCACAGCAAACCTGGTCACCGTGACCCCGCAAGGACTGCTCGCCACGCTGCTCCCGTTCGTCTACGACCAGTCCGTGGGCGAACACGGCGCGCTGCACACCCACGTGGCCCGAAACAATGCGCAGTGGTCCCAGCCTGCCGCGGGAGAATCGCTCATGATCATCCAGGGCGCGGACGACTACGTTTCGCCGTCCTGGTACGCTTCCAAGGCCGAGCACGGACGAGTCGTTCCCACCTGGAACTATTCCACGGCACATGTGTACGGGACTCTCGTGGTCCACGAGGACCCGGCCTGGATTGCCGGCCAGCTCAGGCGCCTGACCAACGTCCACGAGGCCGGCTTTGACCACCCGTGGAGCATGGACGACGCTCCGGAGCGATACATCTCGGGCCAGCTCCGCGCCATCGTGGGACTGGAACTGGTGATCACCAGGATCGAGGCGAAGGCCAAACTCAGCCAGAACCGGCCGGACGCGGACATAGATGGCGTTGTAGCAGGACTGAGCGCCCGCGGGCGCATGGAGAGTGCCGCCGACGTCGAACGTGCCAGGCCGGCTGATAGGCCTGAGTCGTAGACCCGGCTCCCAAGGACCGCTACAGGGATTGACGCGAACTGCCGGGCCAATGGCTGCGTTGGCCAGGAAAAGGGTCTCCCCGCTCATAGCCGAAAAAACTAGTGGCGGGTTGCTGCCTGCGGGAGTACTGTCCTAGCCGTGCGCCGCATCCATCCGCAGCGCTCGTGTCAGGCCGTTTTTCAGGCCTACGTCAGGGATTCCCCCGCAACGCAGGCATCCGGTCTCCTTCCTTCGCATGAGGTTGTGCCGCTCCAACTGATCAAATGCGCGCGAAATTCGAGGAAACCAAATGAAAAGCAAACTCACCCGTGGCCTGACACTTGCCGCCCTGGCCGCAGCCGCCTTGGTGGCGCCGGCGCAGCCGGCAGTTGCCGATTCTTTCTTCATCCTTCCAGCCGGTACCGCATGTGAATTCAACCTCGGTTTTCAGTCCACAGGAGGGAATCTGCATACCAAGGAATTCACGGACGCAAACGGGGATACGGTGCGGCTTCTCACGGCCGGCAAAGGCGTGCTCCTGACTTACACGAATTACGGCACGAAACCCAAAAAGCCCGTCGCAGGCGAGTCCATCACCATCCGGACGGACGGATCAGTAGCGGAAACGGTGGTCAATCCGGACGGCACCCTGACAGTCACCGCGACCGGCCATAACGGACTCATCATGTTTCCCAGTGATGAGCCTGCCGGCCCTACAACGACTCATTACATCGGGAAGATCGTATACAACATCGATCCCAACACCGGCGTCTTCACGCTGGTGAGCACTTCGGGCCAGTCCCTCGACATTTGTGCTGAGCTGGCGTCGTAACTCGAGAACAAAGAGAACAAAAACAGCCCGCAGCCAAGACAGGTAGGGCTGGCCGCTGGCCGGCCCTACCTGTTCTCAGCCCGCGACGAGTCCCGCGCTCTGCTCCCATAGGCCGCGGGCCAGTGCGGCGTCGTACGCCTGGGGATTGGCCTTGGCCAAGGCGCGCTTGGCGTAGTAGGCGCCGGAAATCCAGTCGGTGCCGGCCGTGCCGTTGATGAGCCACAGCAAAGTGTCGGCGCCCTGGTCCGGTGTGAGCATGAAACGGTTAAGCAGCGTTTTGTAGGCGTGGCGCCAGGGGCTGGTTGAGTCTGCAGCGAAGTTGGTGGCCACCACGCCTGGGTGGAAAGCCGCCGTCGTGATTCCCGCATCACCGTAGCGGCGGTGCAGCTCGCTGGTGAAGAGGATGTTGGCAAGCTTGGCCGTGCCGTAGGCACGGTTGGTGGAGTACTTGTGCTCCGCGTTGAGGTCCTGCAGGTCCAGCCTGCCGAAGCCGTTGGCGCCGCTGGAGGTGTTGATGACCTTGGCGCTGCTGGCGGTGAGGACGTCCAGGAGCGCGGTGGTGAGCAGGAAAGGGGCAAGGTGGTTGACCTGGAACGTGGACTCGTTCCCGTCCACAGTGAGCCGGCGCCCGCCCATGATGCCGCCGGCGTTATTCGCCAGGACATCGATCCGGGAATAGTTTTCCCTGAGCTGCGCGGCGAGCGTGCGGACCTGGGCCAGTTCGGCGAAATCGCTGACGAAGTAGTCGGCGTCGAGTTCCTTTGCAAGGGCCTGTGTCTTCTCCGGGGAACGTCCGACGACGACAACTCGCTCCCCTGCCCTAGCAAGCGACCGTGCGGCGGCTGCGCCGATGCCATCGCTTGCTCCGGTGATCACGATGGTGCGAGGGGTCACGGTGTGTCCTTTGGTTGGGCGGTCACGGCGGCAGTTTGAGAGACGATGCCGTTGGCATAACGACGGCGGGGCGGCCGCCGTTCCCCGGCAGCCCGGCGTCGGGCTCCCTCAGCATGTCTGTACCGGGCGCCGCCGCAGGCATATCCTGCACTCAGACCTGCACGTCGCCGGAAATCGGGGGAAGAACAATGGAGATGCCCAAAGCGTCAGAGGCAGATAAGGAGCGCTTCCGGTCGGTAGTGCCAGCCAGGGCAGAAGTAGTGGTCAAACCGATGTTCGGCAATCTCGGGGCATTCGTGAACGGCAACATGTTCGCTGGATTGTTCGGCCCCACCATCGGCGTCAGGCTCTCCCCCGAAGACCGCGCGGAACTGGAAAGTGCGGAACGGACAGTCCCATTCGGCCCCGTGGAGCGCCCCATGGGCGGCTACACCGGGCTGCCCGAGGTCTGGAACGCCGAAGGCGACGGAGATGAGGCGCGGATACGGGCCTGGGTGGAGAAGGCATTCGCCTACGTCGCGGATCTCCCGCCGAAGGCAGCCAAAGCACCGGGATCCCGGAAGTAGGCGTCTCCTTTCGAAGCGGGCACTCTCGCGCTTCCAGGCTCTTTCCCGAAGCTGCGTTCATGGGTAACCTGAAGGAAACCACAGCCTCAGAAAACTAGTTCCGGAGCTGTGGTGGGGCTCATGCAGGAAGGCCCCTTGGTACCCGTCTGGACGAGGTGAAAATGGCCATCACAGGACATTCATCTAGAGGCGTCGCCGCTACCGCCGCGCCTGCAACTGTTCCGCGGCGTAAGGGCAGCCTCGTCGTCACCTGGATCACTTCCACCGACCATAAGGTCATCGGGTACATGTACCTGATCGCTTCGTTTGTGTTCTTCATGATGGCTGGAGTGATGGCCCTGCTCATCCGGGCCGAGCTCTTCGAGCCAGGCATGCAGATCCTGCAGACCAAGGAACAGTACAACCAGCTGTTCACCATGCACGGCACCATGATGCTGCTGATGTTCGCCACTCCCCTGTTCGCGGGCTTCGCGAACGTCATCATGCCCCTGCAGATCGGCGCGCCTGACGTCGCCTTTCCGCGGCTGAACGCCTTGGCATTCTGGTTCTTCCTGTTCGGTTCAACCATTGCCGTCTCCGGATTCATCACCCCGCAGGGTGCGGCGTCCTTCGGCTGGTTCGCCTACGCCCCGCTGAACAACACCATGTTCACGCCCGGAGTGGGCGGCGACCTCTGGGTGTTCGGCCTGGCCCTGTCAGGGTTCGGCACGATTCTTGGCGCCGTCAACTTCATCACCACGATCATCTGCATGCGCGCTCCCGGCATGACGATGTGGCGCATGCCGATCTTCACCTGGAACACCCTGGTCACGGCAATCCTGGTGATCATGGCCTTCCCGCCGCTGGCCGCAGCGCTTTTCGGCCTCGGCGCTGACCGCCGGTTTGGTGCCCACATCTATGACCCGGAAAATGGTGGAGCGGTCCTCTGGCAGCACCTGTTCTGGTTCTTCGGCCACCCTGAGGTGTACATCATCGCGCTGCCGTTCTTCGGCATCGTCTCTGAGATCTTCCCGGTCTTCAGCCGCAAGCCGATCTTCGGCTACAAGGGCCTGGTCTACGCGACCATCGCCATTGCTGCCCTGTCCGTCACCGTGTGGGCGCACCACATGTACGTGACCGGTTCCGTGCTGCTGCCGTTCTTCGCCTTCATGACCATGCTCATCGCGGTGCCCACCGGCGTGAAGTTCTTCAACTGGATCGGCACCATGTGGGGCGGTTCGCTGACCTTCGAGACCCCCATGCTGTGGAGCCTCGGCTTCATCGTCACGTTCCTCTTCGGCGGCCTGACCGGCATCATCCTGGCCTCGCCTCCGCTGGACTTCCACGTTTCCGATTCCTACTTCGTGGTGGCGCACTTCCACTACGTCGTCTTCGGCACCGTGGTGTTTGCGATGTTCGCAGGCTTCTACTTCTGGTGGCCTAAATTCACCGGCACCATGCTTAATGAGCGGCTAGGAAAGATCCACTTCTGGATGCTGTTCCTTGGCTTCCACGGCACGTTCCTGATCCAGCACTGGCTTGGCGCAAAGGGTATGCCCCGGCGCTACGCGGACTACATGCCGCAGGACGGTTTCACCTGGATGAACCAGTTCTCCACTATCAGCTCGTACCTGCTGGGAGCTTCGCTCATCCCGTTCCTGTGGAACGTCTACATCACCTGGCGGGCCGGCGAAAAAATCACAGTTGACGATCCGTGGGGCTTTGGCGCGTCACTGGAATGGGCCACGTCCTGCCCGCCGCCGCGGCACAACTTCACCTCGCTGCCGCGGATCCGCTCGGAGCGGCCCTCACTGGACTTGCACCACCCGGAGATCCGGGTCCGCGAACACGAACCCGTCCACTCTCCCGCAGCCGCCGCCCTCGGTGCCGCGGACATCGGGGAAGAAGACGTCCGGGATCCCAACCCCGACAAGTAGGCCACCGGGCTACGAGGCAGACTGGGCCAGTCGGCAACACAGCACACCCGGGTTAACAAAAGCAGGGCCGGTCATTTGAAATGACCGGCCCTGCTTTGAAAATGAAACCCTAAGGCCCCAGAATCTCTAAGGAATTAGAGTGCCTGGATGTTGACGGCCTGGGGACCCTTGGGGCCCTGCTCGGTTTCGAAGGAGACCTTCTGGTTCTCTTCGAGTGAGCGGAAGCCGGAAGAGGCGATCGCGGAGTAGTGAGCGAAAACGTCCTGTGAGGAGTCATCGGGGGAAATGAAGCCGAAGCCCTTTTCAGCGTTAAACCATTTGACGGTACCAGTAGCCATTATTTTTGTCCTTCGTGAAGGTAGAGGAAAAGTCCCGACTTTCGGGTCCTCCGGTGTGGGGTGTTCAAAACCGCTACTTCAGAAGAACGCGGACTTTCGACCGCGCGTACTGCCTGAACTACGAACTGCTAAAAACACAACAACAGAAACGACTCTACACGAAGTTTGTTGGACGGCTGACCACAACCCCCGCTGGGTGCCATTGTGAGCCCGAATGCCCGATGCCGGCCACAGCAGCCCCGCCGGGTACATCTCCCATCCCCCTGAACGCCGGACTGGGCGAAATTCCGACTCCCCTCTGCCGCCGATCCCCTAACCGATCAGCAGAGCCTGATGTGGCTCCGCCACCATCATCCGGATGCTTAGACCCCGGCCCGCCTGGGCTGTTCCCCACGGGAGGGTCAGTAGCCGGCCGGGTTGGCCGACTGGCAGGTTTGGTCGCTACCCGTCTGCGCCACCACGCTCCCTGAGGAGTCAGCGGACGACGGCGCCGGGACGGGTTTGGTGCCGGAGGCAAAGTCCGCGCCGGCGTACAGTTCCACGCCGTGGATGTTGGCCACCTGCTGCACGCTGCTAGCGGGAAGCCCGAACATTGCTGCCACGTCAGCGGCAACGTCATCGAACCCCGCGCTGAAGTACACCATGGTCTCTGGGCGTGCCTGGGCCTGGACCCGGGTGAGCTTGGTGAACCCGGCGTCGGAGAGCAGGCCGGCAATCGCCGTGCTGCGCCCCGTCAGGCCGGTGCCGTTGGCAATGGTGACCGGCTGGAGCGCCTTGTTGTAGGCCGCGGGTGCCGTCGTGGACGGCGCATTGCTCGGAGCAGCAGGAGCTGGCTGGCTCAGGTCGGCGCTGTTACGCAGCTCCGCGAAGAAGTTGGCGGCTGCCGGTTGGTCCAGTGTGAGCCTGTTGGGGTCCGACGCCGGAACGGTGGGCACCGTGATGAAGTTGACGTTCGCAGGGTCAATATTCTTGAGGCGGTTGGCGATGGTGAGAAGCGAGGGAACCGAGGCCAGCCCGGAATCGACCGTCAGGTTCTTGGTGACGGTATCTGCGATGGTCAGCATTTTCTGAGGATCGCCCAGGGTTCCCTCCGACTTGAGTTTGCGGGACAGGGAGGCCAGGAAGCCTTGCTGCGCTTTGATCCTCCCCAGGTCACCGCCGTTGGCAAAGGCGTGGCGGGTACGCAGGAACGCCAATGCCTGGTCGCCCTTCACCTGGGACGTTCCGGCGGGCAAGTGCAGCCCCGATTCGGGATCATCCACGGCGGCACTCACGCACACGTCCACCCCACCCACTGCGTTGGAAAGCTCCTTGACGGCGTTGAAGTCCGCCATCATAAAGTGGTCCACTTCCAGCCCGGTGAGTTTGTTCACAGTGTCCACCGCGCAGCCGATTCCGGCCTGGGCCATGGCGCTGTTGATCATGGCTTCCTTCTGCTCCGGGTAGTTCTGGTTCGTCTTCTTGTCAGTGCACGCCGGGATGTCCACGAGAAGGTCGCGGGGGAAGCTGATGACGTTGACATGCTTGTTGTCGGCGGAGATATCCAGCAGCATCATCACGTCCGATTGGCCATAGCCGGAGGACTGGTCAACTGTGCCGTACTGGCTGTCGCTGCCGCTCCTGGTGTCCGAGCCCAGGACCAAAATCTGCAGACGGTCCTTACTGTCATCGACGCTGCCCTCGCTCCGCTGCCCCCCGGCGGTCAGATCCGAGGTGCTGATGTTGGACTGCAGGCGCCAAGCCCAATAGCCGCCGAAAGCCAGTACGCCCAGGAGGAGCAAGGATACGGCGGCCGTGACAATCCTTATCCAGCGCGGTGCCCCGCGGAGGCGTGGGAAGCGGCGGGAACTGACAGCCACCAGCTTGCCCTGGCCGGGGTACGCCGCAGGGCCGGATCCGTGTTGATCCGGGCTGGGAGAATTTTTGGAACCGAGCACAGCAAAACTTTCTGGAGGGGACAGATTGTGAAGATGCTAGCGGCCGAAGCTGGCAATTTGGCCGGAAAGGCATCGCTGTCCCCTGGCAGAAATCCTGGCGGCGGGCAGGATTTGATCGGGCCTCCTGAATCGCTTCGACCCGCAACATATTCCGCCGCCTTTCCCCTTGCGGCCCGGCTACTTAGTGCCACTATTTACCAGTAGTCAGTAACACTGAGTAGCTGAGGGAGAAGAGTTCCATGGGCAATCAGACCACCGAGATGCTCAAAGGCACGCTTGAGGGCATCGTCCTCGCGATCCTGGCCGTGCGGCCGGCGTACGGCTACGAGATCACCGCCCAGCTGCGCGACCAGGGCTTCTCCGAGATTGCCGAGGGCACCATCTACGCCCTACTGGTCAGGATCGAACAGCGCGGCCTCGTGGACGTTGAGAAGGTCCCGTCGGAGAAGGGGCCCCCGCGCAAGGTCTACTCGCTGAACGCACTAGGCGGCGGGTACCTCGAAGAGTTTTGGAGGACATGGAGTTTCCTCGCAGAACGTATCGAACAGCTCCACCACAACATCAAGAACCCGCAGGACGAAGGAGAGTAACCATGGCCGCCAAGTGGATCGAGACCCTCACCGGGTCGCTCGAGCAGAAGAAGCAGTACAAGAAGGACAAGACCCGCATTGATGCCCTCCTCGAGCCGTACGCAACTGCAGCAAAGGCCATGCACCGGTACGTCATGTACTACGGGGGCATTACGGACGGCGACATGCTCATGACGATGTTCGGCGACCTGGCCGATCTGTGGGAGCGGGCCGCCGTCGACGGGACGCCGGTGCGCGCGATCGTGGGGGACGATCCGGTGGAGTTCGCCGAGGCCTTTGCACAGGCGTACTCCGGCAGGCAGTGGATCGACAAAGAGCGCAAGCGCCTGACCGAAGCCATCGACCAGGCCGCCGCCGACGACAACAGCGAGGGGAGCTGACCCGATGACCACCGACCAGGCCCTTGCACCTGCGATCCGGGTGCAGGGCATCGGCAAGTCGTTCAAGGACCTGCAGGTGCTGCGGGGCGTCGACTTCGACGTGAGGGCGGGCAGCATCTTCGCGCTGCTCGGCTCGAACGGTGCCGGCAAGACCACGCTGGTCCGGATCCTGTCGACGCTGCTGAAGGCCGACGCCGGCACCGCCACGGTCAATGGCTTCGATGTCGGCGAGAAACCCGGTGAGGTGCGCGAGTCGATCAGCCTGACCGGCCAGTTCGCCGCGGTTGATGAAGTACTCACCGGCCGTGAGAACCTCGTGCTGATCGCCAAGCTGCGTCACCTGAAGAACCCTGGCGCGGTCGCCGACGGCCTGCTTGCCCGCTTCGCCCTTACCGACGCAGGGAACCGCACGGCGTCCACGTACTCGGGCGGCATGCGCCGCCGGCTCGACATCGCCATGAGCCTGATCGGGAACCCGCCGATCATCTTCCTCGACGAACCCACCACCGGGCTCGACCCCCAGGCGCGGATCGAGGTATGGCAGACCATCAGGCAACTGGCCAGTCAGGGCACCACGGTGCTGCTCACCACGCAGTACCTCGACGAGGCCGAACAGCTTGCCGACCGGATCGCCATCCTGCACAAGGGCACGATCATCCAGAACGGCACCCTCGCCGAACTCAAGCAACTCCTCCCGCCCGCCAAAGTCGAGTACATCGAGAAGCAGCCCTCCCTCGAGGACGTCTTCCTCGCCCTCGTCGGGGAAGCTGGCGAGGACGACACCGGGGACGCAGACACGCGCGAGGCAGACTCCGCCGGCGCCGACGGCCGAACCCGCGGCAGGGTCCCGGCAGGAAAGGAAAAGCAATGAACACCCACATCCTCGGCGACACCGGCGTCCTCACCGCACGCTCGCTACGCCACATCCTCCACAGCCCCGACACGATCATCACCACTGCTGTCACACCGATCGCGCTGATGCTGCTTTTCGTCTACGTCTTCGGCGGCGCGATCAACACCGGCTCGGACCAGTCGTACGTCAACTACATGCTCCCCGGCATCTTGCTCATCACCATCGCCTCCGGCATCGCGTACACCGCGTACCGGCTGTTCCTGGACCTGCAGGGCGGCATCTTCGAACGCTTCCAGTCCATGCCGATTGCCAGGTCCAGCGTGCTCTGGGCGCACGTGCTCACCTCCCTGGCAGCTAACCTGGTCTCCTTAGCAATCGTTATCGGCGTCGCGCTGATCATGGGATTCCGCACCGGCGCATCCCTGACCGCCTGGCTCGCCGTCGCCGGCATCCTGGTCCTGTTCACCCTCGCACTGACCTGGATCGCCGTGATCGCCGGACTCTCAGCGAAGACTGTCGACGGCGCGAGCGCGTTCAGCTACCCGCTGATCTTCCTCCCATTCATCAGCTCGGCGTTCGCGCCTACAGACTCGATGCCCGGCCCGGTCGCATGGTTCGCCGAGAACCAGCCCGTGACCTCCATCGTGAACACCGTCCGGGCCCTGTTCGCCCAGGAACCCGTCGGCAGCGACATCTGGGTCGCACTCGCCTGGCTCGTCGGCCTGCTAGCCATCGGCTACGCCCTAGCGAGCGTCATCTACCGCCGCAAGATCACCTGAGGCCGGGCCCTGCGCAGCTGCGGCGTTTCATTCAGGCTCTGTACCGTGCGAGCAGGCTGAACGCATTCGGAACCTGGCCGTCCCAAGCGGCTGCGTTCATGCCCTCTGGCCGCCAGAACGGTTCGGAGTGCTCCTCGAGGTGCAGGAGCTCGAAGTCTGCACCGGTGATCGCCATGATCGTCTCTGCGAATGTCCGCTGGTACTCGACAGCACCGCCCGCAGGAAATGAATCATTAACATGGCTTCGGGCGAAGTACCCACGGTCACTGCGCACCTCGACCTTGTCGCGGTCCCAACTCCACAACGGCGTCAGAGGGTGCGCTTCATAGATGAAGAGATGGCCTCCCGGTCGCAGCAGGCGTTGCATCTCGGACAGCCATGCCTCAAGATCCTCGACCCAGATCAGCGCACCTTTGCCCGTGTAGATGAGGTCGGCCGAGTTATCGATGAGGCCACTCGCCGGCAGCGTCGCGGTCACATACCTGCAGTCGACGCCGAGTTCGTCTGCCCGGCGTTGCGCTGCGGACGCCGCTGAGGGGCTGTAATCGACGCCGGTGACGCTGCGGGCACCAAGGCGTATCAGTGCCACGTCGTCTATGCCGTGGCCGCTCATCGGGTGCACCACGTCCGCGCCGACGACGATTTCACGGAGCACAGTTTCCTCGATGGGAAGCAGCCTGGCGGACTTCGCCTCGTCCAGCACCTCTTCGTACTCGTCGATGTACTTGTGGGACGCTGATTCCCAGGCCTGCTGCGTGTTGTTGTGAACGCTCATCTCCCCCACTTTTCCAGAGGATTCGTGCTGACACCATCCCTCCGGACACCTGTGGGGCCGGCACACAGTGAACCTCAGCGCCGTCGGATTCAAGCCTGTTCTGGGGCGGACCCCCTCAATCCAAGGCTGACAGGAGGCCGTTGAGGCGGAGGCGGGTCGCGCCCCGGAGGTGCGGGAGATCGCGGCTTCCGTCGCCCGAGAGTTTGACGAACACAACCTGCTCGGTCCACCGTATCTGGGTGCCATCCTGGACTGCATCGAATTCGATCGTTGCGAGCGAGGCCCACCTCAAGACATCATTCACGGCCGACTCGTAGGTGTAGACGATCCTGCTGGCAGGGACAATGTCGATGTACCTGGACCGGTATCTAAGAGATTCCGGTGGCATGTCAAAGGAGGTGAAGACGCTCGTCGCGGTGTCTCCATGCCCACCCGGAAGTCGTGATCATACGAAGCTCGGCTGCCAGGGAGCTTGAACCACCGCCGCCACATCGCAGTATCGGCAAAAGCCTGGAACGCCTTGTGGGGCGAGGCAGGCAGGTAATGGGAGATCACGAAGGTTTCGTGCCGGATCCCCTGCGTTGGCTGTTCTGCGAACTCCTGATTTTCCGACACGTGTATCGTCCCCTTCGTGCGTAGCTGCAGCTCGGTGCCCTTGCTCACTCTCAACACGAGAAGGCTGCAAGCGTAAGCATTATTCCGGTCCGCCGACAAGCTCCGGCGAGTACGCGGTGAATCCTTCCCGCAGCCGCACGGATTCGCCCATCACGGCGATGTCCTCCCACATCACCAGGAATGATCCGCGGTGCCGCCACCTGAGCATCCGGGGCAGGGGCCACGGCTGGGTGACGCCGGTCCGTTCGTAGCCGAGGAACGAGGAAACGCTGTGCGGACTGACTACCAAGCCCAGAAGGCGGGCTTCTGCCATCAGCTGCTGCGGGGCGCCGTCGACCACGAAGCGCGCGTCCGCCACCCGGCCCAGCTTCACGCCGTCGCTGTCGTGAACCGCCCTGCCCAGGAGGTCACCGAGGATCATGGCGTCCTCCTGGGATGCGGGCGATGATCTTGTCCCGGATCCAGCGCTCCACCCAGTCGGCGTCGAGGCTGTCACCACTGACACCCAGCTTGATGACCACGCCAACGTCGGCCACGTCCTTCCACGGGATCCGGATCAGCCGGGACGACGGCGGCCTGCCGCCAAAGATCCTGGTGCCCAGGACGGGACCGGTGAGCAGGGCCGTGATGACGGGGGCGGGGGTTCCTTCGGGTATTTCAGTCCCGGGCTCGGGCCCGCTGAGTTCGAGGTCGTCCACCGTGGTGACCGGGACGCCGTCGTTATCCAATGCCTGCCGGTCCAGCAGGTGGAGCTGGGCGTCAAGGGTGCGCCCGGCGATCGGGGGTACCGGGACCAGTTTCATGATCCTGCTCCTGTCACGATCATCAGGGGTATGGCTGCCAGCGAAGCCGCCAGGATGATGACCAGGTAGATCATGGCGAGCACGTTGACGGGACGGCCGTTGACATGCTTGCCCATGTACTGCGGATCGTTGGCCACGATCAGGATGGGTAGATAGGTCAGCGGCAGCGCGATCGCGGAGAACACCACGGAGTATTCGGTGATGAGCACGGGATCGACGCCTGTGGACAGAACCGCAATGCCGATCAGCAGGGTGATGATCATGGACAGGTGGAAGCGGGCGGCCTGCGCGGGGCGGCGGAACTTTCCCCAGGACCAGCCGAAGAACTGAGCCAGGGTGTAGCCGCTGGAGAGGGTGGTTTCCAGGGCTGCACCGAACGTGGCGGCCACGAGGCCAACCAGGACGAAGGCCAGCCCGAGTTTCCCGGCCCCTTCGGCGACGGGCAGGATCACCTGGGACAGCGAGGTGACGGCGATTCCGGCCGGCAGGAGCACGACGGCGGCGCAGCCGGCGATGGCCACGGACAGCACCCCGCCGAGCGGGAAGCCGACAAGGACGTTGATCCGTGACTGGATCAGGTCCTTGATCGACCAGCCTTCCTCCACAGCCCCGGAGGAGAAGAAGAACACTTCGTACGGCGTCATGGCGGCGCCAAACAGGGCTATGGCGTAATACCAGTACGAGGAGGCGGTCTCCTCGTCCGGAACGGCCGGTGCCAGGGCCTGCCCGGCAAGGTTGCCCCAGTCCGGTTTGAGCAGGAAGAGCGCCACCGCGAACACGATCAGGGTCAGCCCGAGGAGGCCCGTGACGTTTTCCATGATGGAGAATTTGACCCGCCAGACCACCAGCCACACGGCGAGCGCCGCCACCGGGATCCACAGCAGGTAGTGGACGCTGCTGGCCAGCTGGAGCGCCAGGGCCACCCCGCCGATCTCGGCCGTCACGGTCATGAGGTTGATCAGGAAGGATGCGGACAGGTTTGCCAGCCCCGCCCGCGGCCCGAGCCGTTCGCGGATGACCTCGAAGGTGGCCCGGCCGGAGACTGCGGCCACCCGCCCGGACATGTTGGCGAACAGGCAGATGCCCACGACCCCGACAAGCACCACCCACACCAGGGACATCCCGAACCGGGACCCGACGACGGCGTTGGTTACCAGGTCCCCGATGTCCACGAAGCCGCCGATTGCGGTGAGGATACCGAGGGCGACCCCCAGGATGCGCTTCATTGTGCGCCCACCTTGGTCTTCAGTTCGGACAATCGGCGTGCCGCTTCGTCCAGTGCCTGCTGGCCGTCCTCGGCGGAGGGGGCGCCGTCGTTGCCGGCCACCGCATCCCGGGCGGTGTTCAGGCCCGCGGTGCAGCCGTCCAGGACGGCCAGCGCTTCCTGGCGCACCTGCCGGTCCTCCTGGCTGTTCGGCGAGAGCCGGACCACGCTGTCCCGGCTGGTCTGGAGTTCCCTGAGGGAGTCGTCGAGTGCCGTGGCTGCGGCAGCGGTGGTCAGTTTGCCGGTGGATTCCTGCCGGAGGGCGAGCCGGGCTGTGGCAATGGCTGAAGCGGAATCTTCGACGGCGGTTGAGACGGTGTCCGTGACGCCGCCGCAGCCGGTGAGGAACGCCGCGGCCGCAAGGCACAGGGCGAGGAGGAGTGTGCGCTTCGACGTCCGGGTGTTGCCCGGCCGGGTCTCCACATCCGCCTCCAGCCTCCGGACCCGGGGTCCGGTCGATCGGAACAACCTGTTCCGCGGCTGACCAGCGGAAACAGCTTTGACTTGAGTCAGTTATAGCACTCCGGGCCGGGGTTTGGGCGGATACCGTTGGGGCATTTGTGCTGGTGGTAGCCGGGTAGGCCGCCCCGGCGTAGCATCCAGCCATGGAACCAATTCGGGTCATCTTTCTACCTGGCAGCGTGCTCCCTGCCCAGCCGGCCTATGGCGCGCTCATCAACGCCCTGGGGCCCGACATCCAGGCCGTGGCCAAGGACCTGGAACTGTATGCGGGGGACGCGCCTCCGCCCGGCTGGAGCCTGGACACGGAGATCGACGGCGTGCTGCGCGACGCCGACGCCCGCGGCTGGGAGACCTTCCATCTAGTGGGCTACTCGGGCGGCGGCGCTGCCGCTCTGGCCTTTGCTGCCAGGCACCCGGAGCGACTGCTAAGCCTGACCCTGCTTGAGCCCGCCTGGGCTGGAAGTTGGGACTGGAGCCCTGCGCACGCGGAGCTCTGGAAGAAGTACGAGCAACTCGAAGCTCTGCCTCCCGAGCAGTTCATGCCTGCCTTCATGAGGCTGGGTGTGAAGCCCGACGTCGTCCTTCCGCCACCGCCTCCCGGTCCCCCGCCGCCGTGGATGGCGAAGCGCCCGGCCGGCATCAAGGCGTTCCTGGAGACCTTCAAGAGTTACGACCTGGACCGTGCACGCCTGGCTTCCTTCGCCAAACCGGTGTTGTTCGTGCTCGGCGCTCTGAGCAACCCTGACGACTACGGCGAGATTGCGAGTCGGCTGGCAAGGGTCTTCTTCCCGGACTTTCACCTGGAGGTGTTCCCGAAGCGCCACCACTTCGACCCGCCGCACCGGATCGAGCCCGAGCGGCTGGCTGAGTTACTGCACCGGCATTGGGAAGGGGCCGAAAGCGAGCGGCAGGCCACGGGGTAACGCGCCGCTGGCAAGGTTCCTCCACCAGGGCGGCCGCTGACCTTTCCCAGGTGTTCGCGCGCCTGACCGTTGCGCATGCAGGGTGGGATACTCGGTGTTGTGGGGTACCCATCTTCTTGGTGTGTGCAGGATTGGTTGGTGAGTGGTGTGGCACGCTTCGCCGTAACTTTGCTGGCGGCGGCCGCGCTGCTGTGCGGGTGCACCACCTCATCAGGGCAGGTGACTGACCGCTCAGGGACTGACCACTCAGGGCTTGTCGGAGGGTACGTCCTGACCGCACCGGTCTGCCCAGTCGAACGTATTGATCAGGAGTGTCCGCCACGCCCCGTGTCGGGAGCCAGGGTCGTCGCACTGGACGGAGACGCCGTCCGCGGTTCAACTATCACGGACAACGACGGTGCCTTCCAGCTCACACTTCCTGACGGCCGCTACTTGATAAAAGCAACCAATGTCGGCGGCTACGCTTCGACAGCCACCCAGGAAGTTGCCGTCTCGGACGCTCCCCGTCACATCACGCTGGTCGTTGACAGCGGCATTCGCTGAACCTACTGATCCTTCAGTGCCCGCCACAAGGAGAACCCTGTTGATTTTCTGACTGGGCCTTCAAGCAGCCGCGTACACGCGTACCCAGTCAACCCTCATTTCACCTGGGCCGTTAGTAGTTGCATCAGGGAACCAGTCCAGTTGCAAGGTCTGGTGCATCGGACCGGGAGGCTGATGTGCCGGGTCGGTGTCCCTGAACCATTCCACACCATCCACGTAACCGACAATCCCGGTGGCAGACCAGTCAACCGCGTAGTTATGGAGCTGCGAAACGTCCAGGTTCCGGCTGGCTATCGTTTGCTTGTTCTCGCAAGAGTAGTGGTGGAAGAAATTGATGATGTTCCAGTCACCGGTGGTCTCGGCGTAGTCGATCTCACCGTCACAGGGCCAGTTCTCGGAGTCAGGCCACAGGATCGATACCATGTGGTATTCGTTATCGCCTGAGCCGGCTGCCCGAACCTCCCAGCGCCCGTACTTCTGGTTCGCGAACTTGGCACCCATCCCGGCAGTGGTGCCGTCAGCGGTGCCCTTGATTACCATTTTTGAACCGTCTACTGATACCTGCTGCGGGCTGCGGATGCCATTACCCGCGTGTCCCGGGCTGTTGTACACATTCCACTTGGTAGCGTCCGGCGCGCCCGTGTAATTGAACTCGTCGCCAGCTGCAGGCGTGCCCCAGTTGAACGTGGCAGCGGCAGTAGTGCCGTCACCCGAAGGCGGCGGGGGCGGGGGAACGGCAGGGTCCGCTTCCGTTGTCACTACCAGCTTTGGCCGTAGCGCCGGATTAGAGTACTCATCGGACTTGAAGCCGAACCACTTTTTGGCATTGGATTCCAGCTTGAAATTCCTGTCACCACTGCCTGTACCCATACCGGCCGTAACGTCCCACTCAACCCATCTGCCAGCGCCGAAGCCGCCGGCCTTGCCCAGCCAAGTTGCGCGTGCCGGGGCGTTGTTCCATGTAACGCCGGTTTCCGTCCAACTGCCGGAAGTTGTGTAAATGTCCACAAACTCAGTGGACGACGCAGAGGATTCGGAATAGGCCCGGAGCTTCGCCGACTTGATACGCTCCCCGGCGGGAACCTGGACATTGAACCGCAACAGCGCGTTCCGCCAGGCACCTCTGCGTCCATCGGTGGACCAGCGGATGTCGTTACCGTTGTTCACAGATGGACGGTCAGCCTGCACGAAGGTATCCGCAGTTGGAGCCAACGTGAACGTGCCGGCCGCGGTCGCGCTGGTGCCTGTCACAACAAAGGCGACCAGCATCACGAATGACACTGCAGCGGCAGTAATCCGGCGTGGATGCATTGATTTTCCTTTCAGACTCATGGTTCAGGTATCCGTTCAGACATGGCTACTGGGGCATTCCGTTTCTTTCCAGGGTGATCCTGTGCCTTGACCACAGAAGGCCGCCTGAGGCAATCCAGGTCAGACCGAAAGGAATGAGGACGAGAATCCGCTCGTTCGGTGAGGTGCGGAAACAGCCGCTCCGCTGTCACGCCCAACCTGTTCGCTCCTGTTGGGGCATCCGCAGCGATCTTGTCGGCGGTACAACCGCATGCCACTTGATGCCCGGCACGGGCAAGGTCATTGACATCCGGCACTTTGCGGCCAGAGGGTGGCGGCATGCAGCGATGCTGGAGATTGCGCAAAGACATGGCGACCTACTTTTCTGCCAAGTCGCGGGAGTCCCAGCGCGCCAACCGTGAGCGGATGTTCGATGTTGTTAGGCGTTTCCGAATTCACGCCAGCAACGGAATGAATTCAGTGCTTTGAGATTGGCCCCGCCGCTTGGTTTTGTCAATAGATTGTATAAACCCGGCTCTCGCCTTGCCGTTTCTGCTCGGGCTCCCGGTTCGGCTATGGGGCTGAATTGACCACCGAGGTCTGGACCGAAGTCCAGGCGGTCGCTGTTCCGGCCGGGAAGGTCTCGCCGGCTGTCAGCGTGACCTCCCGTTCTCCAATCAGCAGCCCGGTGGCGGGATCAATGATGATGTCCATCCGGGTTTCTCTGTCCGGACGCTCTATCCCGATCGCTGTGCCTACCTTGCCGTCAAGGTTCGCTTCCTTGTCTACGACGGTGACTCCGGGAATGAGCGCGGCCGCTTTGTACAGTGCAGCGCGCAAGTCGGCCGGGACAGCTCCGGTCCGCAGGGCAGCCGCGATGCTTTCCAGCGTTTCGGCTTCCGGCCTGCCTTGCTTGCCCCGCTTTCGAATTGTGTCCAGGAGTGCTTGTGGGTCGCGGGGCAGATTCTTCACGCCTTCCTCCATAGGCAAGCCTGCGAACAGCAGCCGCGGCCCTCCATAGAAGTTCCCTCCCGGTGCCCGCAGCAGCTCTCCCGTGCTGGGGTTACCAGACAGGTATTTGGTCGCCTCTGCCTTGGCTTCCTCGCTGAAGAACGTCGTCGGTATGCGGGCTTCCCGGTTCCAGATCCATTCGGCTGCATGATCGGCGGGGATGAAGAGCTGGTCGGAGGACTTGTCCAGCCACTCCACCGAACGGCCGCCTTTTCCAGGATCCCCCAAAGCGACACTGGCGACGTAGACGGCCGTGGTATCGATCTTCAGGTACTGGCCCGGTCCCACTACCGGGTCGGAGGTCAGGAGGGTGGCCGCCGCCGCGTCGTTCAGGATCTCCGCGGCTTCGGCGGTTGCTCCCGGACCGCTGGGCCTGACTACATCTGCCACGACGATTCCCCCCACGAGCAGAGCCGCAGCTGCCGAAGCGATCAGGACACGGCGCCGGAAGCGGATCGGGTGCACCTGATCCGGGGCGTGCGTGATGGTCGTTGCCTCGGAACGGGAGGCGGAGCCGATCCTGGTCATGAGTGTGTTCCGGCCACTGGCCAAGGTAGCCGATGGGGCCGAACCGATGTCGCTACGCATTTCGCGGAGCAGCTGCAAGTCGTCCATGGTCGTTCTCCGTTTCATCAAGTAGTCCTAGGTTGAGCTCGGTGCGTAGCGCTCTGCGGGCGCGGTTTAGCCGGGAGCGCACGGTTCCTACCGGAACGTCCATTGCCGAGGCGATGCCTTCATAGGTCAGGTCCGCCCAGGCATAGAGCAGCAGGGTTTCGCGGTCGATGGCCGCCATGGACCTCAGGGTGCGGGCGATCCGCCCCGTGGCCACGGCGGCGTCCACCTGCGCGACGATCCGGTCGGAATCATCAGTAATGGATTCTCGTGAAGAGGCTCTGGCCGCGGCTTTCAGTATCTTGGCTTCGGCGCGATGATGCCGTCGGAGCAGGTTTGTTGCGATGCCGAAGAGCCAGGGCCGGGCATCATGCCGGTCAAGGTCGTAAGCCTCAAGATGTTCCCAGGCGACCAGAAAGGTTTCCGAGGTTACGTCGTCGGCGGCAAAGTCACCGGCCCGCCTGGCTGCATACCTGTAGATGACTGAGGCATGTCTGTCATACAGCTCCCCGAAAACTGCGGGGCTGTCCCTGGACCGCCTGATGATGTCGCTGTCTGTGCTCACACTAGGTATTGCCCGCCGGCCGCAAAAGGGTTCATGGACCAAGGGCAGGTTCGATGGTGTGTTCCGGAAACTTCACGCGCCCACAAACTCCCCCAATTCAGCTGTCGGCCGTTGGCAGCCGGCTCATCTGAGATTGTTGCATGCGCAGCAACTTGTGCCGGTCGGGGAAAGGGTCCGGCGATAGTTGTGCGCCCGGGTTATGGATGCCCGGGTTATGGATGTCGAACAGCTTTTCGTCAGGCCAGTGGGGTGGTTCCCAGTCTTGTTGTTCGCTTTGGTAGTGGCGTCCGGTGGGTGAGGTCCAGCCTGGTGGTTTGTTTTTGGTGGCTTGGGTTGGTTTCCACGCGGTGGTGTGTCGGAGTTTGTGGTGTTTCGGGCAGGGCTGGCCAAGGTTGGTGATGCCGGTGGTGCCGCCGTGGGTCCAGGCGAGGAGGTGGTCTGCTTCGTTGTCCAGCGAGTGGTTGTTGCAGCCAGGGAACGGGCATTTGCCATCCCGAAGCCTTAGCCATTGCCGCATGGATGTGGGGATGCGGTAGCTGGTGCGGCCGATCTCCAGTGGTGCGCCGTCGCGGGGGTCGGTCAGGACCCGGTGGAACGAGTCCGCGCCGTCGGCAATCAGCCGGCGAGCCATGGAAGGCGGGATCGGGCCATACCCGTCCAGGGTGGCGGGTTCATCAGTCAGACCCATCAGGGCGAACACCGGAACGGTCACCAGGACCTTCGCGGCCGGTACCGGAATATCTTCAGCTGTGCCACCGAGAAGCAGAGTGGCGGCGATATCGGCACGAAGCTGGGTCAGCGTCCGCGACTCGCTGGGAGCCTGGAGGGCTCTGGCTGTGCTGGTGATGCGATCCCATATCCCCGCGACCTGGTCTGCCGGGAGGTAGGCGGAGAGCCAAGCCATCCCGTCCCGGTCCGCTGCGTACTCGACCCTCCGATCCAGTGCGCTCCTCGCGTGTCGGACCTCGATGCTCTCAGGGTGGTGGCGCTCCCGCCAGGTCCGGGCCTTGGTACGGAATCGGGACGGGACCATCTCCCCGGGCGGGCATCCCTGCGCAGGGTGCACCGTTTCGGGGTCCAGGAAATGGGCTTCCAGCGCCGCAGCGCCGGCGGGGTCAAGATTGGCGGTTTCGTCGACCATGACCCTTGCGTGCTGCCACGAAATCGACCCGTCCTCCAACGCGGCGAGGGTCAACGGCAGGGCGGTGGTGAGCTCTCGGGACTCCGCGAGCAAGGCCGCGGCGGCGCGTTCACCGACGGTCAGGAGGCACGCCACCTCTGCGACCACAGCCATTTCCTGGGCGGTGTGTTCCTGAGGTGATGCAGCTTGTGGCGCTATAGCCTGGGCAGCACAGTTGAACCCGGCTGCGCCGCGGACTGTTAGGGCCGCCGTCTTTGCTTGAAGCCGGGCAGCCTCCGCCAGGATGTCAAGCCAGACATCAGCCTGCTGGCGGAGCGGATCAGCGTCCGGCGAAATGGTTTCGGGTGGGCGATGGACAAGGACGGAAAGCGCAGCGACAGAAGCCTTAATGGCCTCCAACACCTCAGCCGCCGCCCTGTCTTCCATACCCAAAGCATGTCAGGGGGCACTGACATTTTTAAGGGACTGCGCAGGTTAGACCATCACTCATACGTGGACGGGAGCGAGCAGTCCGTCGGCGACGACTGCGAGCATCGATGCCACTGCGTCGTCCGGGAGCTCGCTGTTGTCAGCGACTGCAGCGACCCCGCCCACCAGACGGCTGATCCCCATGGCGTCAACCTCTGGACGCAGGGCCGAGTCCATCCCGTCAATCAGCCGCTGGTTGGCGGCGAGATAGGTCTGGCACTTCGCTGCGAACGGCGAACCGGGGTCGCCGAGCGCCGCAGTAATCCGGGCTGCGGCCCCTTTGTGCTGGGTCAGCATCGCCGTGTAGTCGCTGAGCCAGGTCAACAGCCGTACCCGCGCCGGGCCGTCGAGGGCAAGGGCACGGTCGACGGCGGCATTGACCTTCCCTGCCCAGGCCTCGATGATCGCGTCGTACAGGGACTCTTTGGTCGGGAAGTGCCGGTAGAGGGTGCCGGGACCCACTCCGGCTCCTTTGGCCACCTCGTCCATCGACACGGCGTCGAAGCCCTTGGCGCGGAAAATCTCGCGTGCGACCTCCACGATCCGGTCGCGGTTCCGTTGAGCGTCAGCGCGCACAGAAACACCTCTCAAGCCAGTATTGCAAAACGGAGAGTGTCTCCGTATAGTTCTAAGCGGAGCATCTCTCCTCTTAGTGTACGTCAGCCCATCGGCTAGAACAGGACACCCTCCCATGACATCCACCACCGCCACCCGCGTGGCCGCCGGCATCACGTCGTCGGGCTCCCGCGTTGGCAGCATTGGCCTCTGGCTGGTCATGCTTGCCCAACTCATGCTTGTCCTCGACGCGACGGTCGTTAACGTCGCCCTCCCCCACATCGCCACCGACCTCCACTTCACCAGGGCCGAACTCAGCTGGGTCCTGAACGGCTACGCCCTAGCGTTCGGCGGCCTCCTGCTGCTCGGCGGACGGATCGGAGACGTCTACGGCCGCCGTCGGACGTTCCTCATAGGGGTTGCCGCCTTCACAGTCTTCTCCCTGCTCGGCGGGCTCGCCACCTCGCCCCTTCTCCTTGTCGTTGCCCGTGCACTCCAGGGCCTCGGTGCCGCGTTCGCCGCCCCGAGCGTGCTCGCTCTCATCACCACCAGTGCAAGGGACGACGCCGCGCGGAACCGTGCCCTCGCACTGTTCTCCGCCATTGCCTCGATGGGGGGCGCGCTCGGACTCATCCTCGGCGGCCTCCTCACCGACCTGACCAGCTGGCGGTGGACCCTGTTCATCAACGTGCCCATCGGCGTCGTGGTCCTCATTACGGTGCCGCGCCTTGTCGCTGAGACTCCGCGCCGGCCCGGGCGCTTCGACCTCGTCGGAGCAGTGACCGCGACAGGCGGCGCCGTCGCCATCGTGTGGGCCCTCATCCAGGCGGGCGACGCCGGGTGGTCCAGTCCGCGCACTATCGGCGGCCTTGCGGTCGGCGCGGTACTGATCGCCATCCTGGCCTTCACGGAGCGGAGGGTGGCCCACCCCCTCCTCCGCCCGCAGCTGCTCCGCAGTCCGAGCCGGGTGGCGGCGCTGGCGGCGATGGCTGCCACCTATGCCGGGATGCTGGCGATGTTCTTCCTCATGGTCCAGTACCTCCAGGACGATCTGCACCTCACGCCGCTGGTCACCGGGCTGGCGTTCCTGCCGATGCCCCTGAGCATCTTCGCGATGTCCCGGATCGTCCCGCGGCTGGTCGAGCGTTTCGGGGCCGTCCGCCTCGTCATCCTCGGCGCCGCCCTTCGCGTCGTTGCTTTCCTTCCGCTCACCCAGCTGGGTCCGGACACCCCCTTCATGATCGTGATGGCGGCCCTGCTGGGCACCGGAATCTCAGCCGGCCTGACGTTCATGCCGCTCACGACGCTGGCGCTTCGCAACGTCGAAGCCGAGCATGCAGGATCAGCCTCCGGGCTTTTCCAGACGATGCAGCAGCTGGGCGGCGCCGTCGGACTGGCCATCGTGGCTTCGACCTATGCGGCATTCGCCGTCCCCAACGACTTCCTGACCGGAGGCCGCGCCGGATTCTGGTCAGCGACGATCCTCTCAGCCGTTGCTCTGGCAGCCGTCCTGGGACTGGTGATCAAGCGCCGACAGGCCGTGTGAGGACACTCCCGCCGGCGCCGCTACGCCGATGGAACCAGCCTGAAGGCATAGCGGGCGGCGTCCGGGCCGCTGGCCGGTTTCATTGTGAAATCTGCTCCCTCAGTCGCCAGCTGAACGGTGGCCTTGAAGACGCTCCCGGTGCAGGCGACCCGCGCCGGGGCAAGAACTTCGGCACCTGCCCAGGTGAACACTGATAGCTCGGCCTCGGCCGGTCCTTCACATAAGAACCACAGTTCGTACCTGCCGGGTTCGGCCGACATTCCGAAGCCGCTATTAGAGCTGGTGTACCCGGACGATTCACCAGGCAACGCGGGCTTAAGCTTCTGCGACGCCCACTCTCTCATGTCTTCCAGTTCTGAAGCCCGGGGGTCGCTGTTGGGCTTCACGGCAACGCCGGCCACATCCGGTTTGACCGCCCCCGCGGCCGCGCTGATGCTGATGGGGCCGCCGGCATGCCTGACGAACCGCTCAAGCCGCTGGTCACAGGTAAAGTCCATTCTTTCCGGAGTACCGCCGCCCTTCACAATGGTCAGCTTGCCGCCTCGCGCGCCGGAGCAAGCAGCCGAAATCTCGTAGTCTCCAGCAGCCAGGTCGGTGGACAGCTTCCCTGCGGGCTCCGCGTCTGAAGGCATTCCAGGATCAGTTACGGATGCCTCCAGCAAACGGGCCACCTCGGCACGGTTTTCCTCCAAGGACCGGGGTGGCTTCGAGGATCCCTGGGAGGAAGTTTGAGCAGGCGGCTCGGCCGGGCTGTACTCACACCCCGCCAGTGGAACAATGAGCGCGGCCAAAATGAACAGTGCTCTCCTACGCTGAGCAAGCATCCCCCAATGTGCTGACATGCCCAGAGTCTAGCCCGGCCGACCGGGCGTGCGTCGCTCTTATTGCGGCAGGTCCAGTACCAGGTGCCGGTTTCGTGTCTCGATCAGCTTCTGCAGGTAGCCGGCCAACACCAGTCTCTCGACCAGGCGTCCGATGAGTCCGAACGGTGCTGCGAACTCGATGCGGTCCACCATCGTGGTCCCGGAGGCATCCTGGCTGAACTCGTGGACGTGCCGGAACCGTCGGAAGGGCCCTTTGACCTGCTCATCGACAAAATAGTCCGGTGACTTCATCTCGGTGATCCGGCTGGTCATCTGCAACGGAATCCCGAAGTGCCAGGCCCGCCAGGTCACTTCCTGGCCCAAGGAGAGCAGGCCGGTGGTCACGCCGCCTACGGCCGCTTCACGGGAATGCGCCATCGAGTCCATGTGGACGTCGACGCTTCGAGCCAGGTCAAAGAGCTCTGGTCTTGGCTTGCTTGTCCGTGTGGTGCACTCAAAGTAGACGGCCATGGTCAGAGTATTGCAGCTCTTTCCGTCGCCGCCTGAACACCCAAGGGCACCAAAGGGGCTACCGCTGCTTCCCGCCGTCGGGATTCTCCGGCAACCGCCCTCCCAGGCGGGTGGTGACCCTGCGGGCCGCGGCCGCACATGCCTCGCCCAGGCTTTGCAGGCGGTCCTCGGAGACGCGGAATCGAGGGGCCGGGATCAGGACCGCGGCCACGATATCGCCCCGGTGGTCAAAGACAGGCGCGGCGACTCCCACTTCGTCGATCGAGGACTCGCCATAGTTGATGGCCCAGCCTCTGCGCGCCACCTCCTTGAGCCTGACCTGATAGCCGTCCAGGCCGGCGTCGTCCAGTCCGGGATAGGTGATGCCGCCGCTGCGCAGCAGTGCACCCACACGTTCCACCGGTTCAGCGGCCAGGAAGACCTGCACGGATGCACTCATGGCGTCGTTGTAGCGGGCGCCGAGCGGGGTGGTGTGCTTGATCTGGTGCCGGCTGGCGATCTGTTCCACGCACATCGAGGCGCTGTCGTTCCACACCATGAGGGCGCTGGTTTCGCCGGTCTGTTCAGTGAGTTCAAGGAGGACGGGGTATGCCACCCGCCGTTCTTCCAGTTCAGCCAGCAGCGGCCCGGCGACGGCGATCAGCCCCAGGCCGAGGCGGAACCTCCGCGTTTCCGGGTCCCGTTCCACCAGGTGTTCCTGTTCGAAGGTGGCCAGGATTCGCGAGACGGTGCTTTTGTGCAGGCCCACCCGATTGGCTATCTCGGTAACTCCCAGCAGCGGTTCATCCGCGCTGAAGCTCCGCAGGACGGCAATTGCGTTGACGATGACGGAGGCCCCTTTGGTGTCACCGTTGCCTGTGGTGTCAGTGGGTTCTTCTGTTGCGCTCATGGTGCTATCCATCATTCCCTAAGCAAGGGCCCGAAAGCGGCGCCGCAATGATTGCGGCGCCGCTTTCGGGTCTGGTCACGTCGCGGGTCAGGCCCCCACGATGTTGTATTCCGGGCCGAACGGGAACTTGGTGATGTTCTCCGCACCGTCGTCGCCGACCACCAGGATGTCGTGTTCCCGGTAGCCGCCGGCGCCCGGCTGGCCATCGAGCACGGTGATCATGGGCTCCATGGACACCACCATCCCCGGTTCGAGCACGGTGTCGATGTCCTCGCGGAGCTCCAGTCCCGCTTCGCGGCCGTAGTAGTGGCTGAGGACGCCGAACGAGTGGCCGTAGCCGAACGTGCGGTTGGCCAGGAGGCCATGGCCGATGTAGATCTCGTTCAGTTCCGCGGCGATGTCCTTGCACACGGCGCCCGGCTTGATGAGCTCCAGGCCGCGCTTGTGGACCTCAACGTTGATGTTCCACAGCTCCAGCGAACGCGGATCGGGTTCGCCGTAGAACAGCGTGCGCTCCAGTGCCGTGTAGTAGCCGGAGGTCATGGGGAAGCAGTTCAGGGACAGGATGTCGTGTTCCTGGATCTTCCGGGTGGTGGCCCAGTTGTGCGCGCCGTCGGTGTTGATGCCTGACTGGAACCAGACCCAGGTATCGCGGATTTCGGAGTCCGGGAACGTCCGTGCGATCTCGTGGACCATGGCTTCGGTGCCGATCAGCGCCACTTCGTATTCGGTGATCCCGGCGGTGATGGCGTTCCGGATAGCTTCCCCGCCCAGGTCACCGATGCGGGCACCATGCTTGATGACCTCGATCTCCTCGGCGGATTTGATCATCCGCTGCCGCATGGCGGCCTGTGCCACATCCACCAGGGTGGCCGACGCGAAGGCGGCCTGGATCTTGTTGCGGTTGTCCAGCGGCAGCGAGTCGTCCTCGACGCCGAGGCGCCGGGGGCTGATGCCGCGAGTCCGCAGCACCTCCTGGATGGCGAAGATGTAGTTGTCCCGGCGCCAGTCCGTGTAGACCAGGTTGTCGCCATAGCCGCGGCGCCAGGGCATACCGGCGTCGATGTTGGCGGTGACGGTGACGGTGTCATCTTTGGTGACCACCATGGCATAGGAGCGGCCGAAGTAGGTGAACAGGAAGTCGGAGTAGTACTTGATGGAGTGGTAGCTGGTGAGGACGACGGCGTCGAGCTCCTTTTCAGCCATGATCCGGCGGAGGCCAGCGAGCCGGCGCTCAAATTCGGTGTCCGAGAAGGTCAGTTTGACCTTGTTGCCGTTGTGGAGGACCTTGGTGCGCTCCAGTTCGGCGACCGAGGTAGCGTTCCCTGATGTGGTGATGGTCATCGTGGTGGTGCCTTTCGTTGTGCGGTTTCGTAAGGGAAATATGGGGGCCTATGCGTGGCTCAGCGGTTCCTTGCTGGTTTCACGGGAGAGGACGACGGCGATCAGCGAGATGACCGCGGCGGCCACCAGGTACCAGGCCGGAGCCAGATCGTTTGCCGTGGCGGCGATCAGCAGGGTGGCCATGAACGGGGCCGTGCCTCCGAAGAGCGCATTGGAGAGGTTGAAGCTGACGGCGAAGCCGCTGTAGCGGACGCGGGTGGGGAACATTTCCGCGAGGAAACTGGGGAGCGTGCCGTCATTGAGCGTGAGCATGGCACCCAGCAGGATCTGGACGAGGACGATCACCAGGAAGCTCCCGGTTCCCAGCAGCGCGAAGGCGGGGACCGTCAGCAGGATGAAGGTGACGGATGCCGTGATGAGCACCTTTTTCCGTCCAAAGCGGTCCGAGAGCATTCCGGTCAGGAAGATGAACCCGATGTAGGTGGTCAGCGCGATGGTTGTTGCCAGGAAGGATTCGGTTGCTCCTAGGCCCAGTTCCGACGACAGATAGGTCGGCATGTAACTGAGAATCACGTAGAAGCCGACGGCGTTGAGCAGCACCGCTCCCACTGCCCGCAGCAGCTGGCGCCAGTGGTTCCGGAACAGGCTGGACACGGGAGCCTTGACGGCCTCGCCCTCGACAGCCAGTTCACGGAACACCGGCGTGTCTTCGAGCCTGGTCCGGATGTAGCGTCCGATCAGGCCCATCGGGGCTGCGAGCAGGAACGGCAGGCGCCAGCCCCAGCTTTGCATGGCCTCGGAGCTGAGCACAGTCGTGAGCAGGCCCGCAATCAGGGAGCCAAGCAGCAACCCTGCCGCTGTGCTGGCGGGAACCACTGCCGCATATACCCCGCGCCTGTTGACGGGGGCGTATTCAACCAGGAAGGCCGATGCTCCGGCGTATTCACCGGAGGCGGAGAAGCCCTGCGCCACCCGCACGATCAGCAGCAGGATCGGAGCCCAGACGCCGATCGTGTTGTAACCGGGGATCAGCGCAATGCAGAAGGTCGCCGCGGACATGATCAGGATGGACAGTGAGAGTGCATTCCGCCGGCCGACCCTGTCGCCGATATGGCCCCACACGAAGCCGCCAAGCGGACGCACCAGGAATGAAATTGCGAACAGGGCAAACGTCAGCAGGAGCCCCGTTTGTGGATTGGACTCGGGGAAAAAGACAGCGGCGATACTGGCCGCCAGATAGCCGTACACGGCGTAGTCAAACCATTCGACGAAGTTGCCGATGAAGCTGGCGGCGATCACCCTGCGGCGGGTGTCCTTGCTGACCACGGCTGACTTGCTGTCCGGAAGAGTGGCTGCCGTCGTGGAGTTTGGTTCGTTACTCATATGTCCACCAATGAAGGTTAGGGTTGCATCTAACGCAACGCTGTTGCACCAGAGTATGCGTGACGCGCAACACAGTCAAGAGCCCATTGGCGATGTAATCGACAAGTTTTCTTCGGGGCAGCAGCTAACGACCGTGTTCGACCGAAAACTGTGCCCAATTCTTAGTTGCACCAAACGCAACTAGGTTGCGTTAAAGGGAGCAATCAGACGGTGCTATGACCCGCTGGCCCCGCGACGCTCCCTCACTTCCCGCACATAAGAACGGAACCCTTCCGCACTGATTGCGGTAGGGTTCCGGCCTTTCCTGCGAAAGGTGAGGAAGCGTTCCGGCCTTTCCTGCGAAAGGTGAGGAAGCGTTCCGGCCTTTCCTGCGAAAGGTGAGGAAGCGTTCCGGCTACTTCGACTGCAGGGCGGCGAGCCGGGCGGCCAGGTGCAGCGCGGCCAGCCGGCCGGTGCCGCGGGGGTCGCCCCCGCAGAGCGAAAAAATCCTCTGCAGGCGCTGGTGCATCGACTGCCGCTCGACGTGCAGTTCACGTGCAGCCTGCGCTGTGTTGCAGCCCGAATCGAGCCAAACCCTCAGCGTTTCCACCAGCTGCGAATGGCGCTGGGCGTCGTGCTCAAGGACACCCGCGAGCTGCTGGTTCACAAAGTCCCGTCGCAGCGTTTCATCCACGGAATGAACGGCCAGCCGCTCGACGGCGAACGCCTGGGAGTCCAGGACGGCGGCACGCTGGCCCGTCCCCGTGCCGGATCCGGCGCTGCCGTCCGCGAGTTCTAACGTGAGCCGGGCCTCCGCCAGTGACCACGAGGCGGAGGATATCCCGGAGGCCATAGGGCCCACCGCGGTGACCGTGCCATCCGGCACGTCCAGCGCCTGCAGCCCGGCCACGATCTTCTGCCGGGAGTCCTGGGGATTGTCGGGGCGAAGGACGGCCAGCGCCAGCAGTTCGGCATTGTCTGCATAGCTGGCGCTGCCCTGCCCTGCCCGATCCAGAATCTTCTCCACGGCCATCCTGAGCTGCTTTGATCCCGGAGATCGCACCACCACGGCCACCAGCTGCGCCGACGCCGGGATGCCGGCAGCAGGAGCAAGTTCGGGAAGCCTCCAGTTCTGGGTGCCGGAATCTATGGCACGGATCAAGGCGGCGCCTGCCATTTCCTTGAGTCCCGGGGGCATGCGCTGCAGCAGAGCCAGGGCCAGGATGTCCACGGACCGGGCGCCGGCGATGCGCGCCAGGTTGGCATCGGCCTCCCCGGCGACATGGAGGGTGAGGCGGGCGGAAGGTATTCCCCGCACGGGAACGTCGATATGGATGGTGTTGGCATGGTCCCGGCCGGAGCCAGGTGTTGAAGAACCTGACTCCTCAGCCGCCCCTGCCGCCACGGCGCTGGCCAAGGCGGTTCCCGCCGTCGACGTGAGAACAACCTCGGAGCCGGTGGCATCGGCGAGGACAGCAAGGATCCGGTCCAGGCTGCCGCCGTGGGCCAGTTCCACCGCCATCGCGTGGCTCGCCCGGTCAGCCTGCTGCAGTTGGGCGGCTGACTCACTGACCAGGATGGAATTGATCGCCTCCATCACGCCGACAAAGGGCACCACCTTGCGAAATTCAATCAGGGGAAGGCCAGCTGCTTCAGCGGCCGAGACCATCGAGGAAGGAATGGAGGGCAGCTCCTTGCCGGTCTCAATTGCCAAGGCGGCCACACCGCGTGCGGCCAGTTCCCGGATGTAGCTGATGCGACGGTCATCGGCTGCCAGGGCAAGGGCCTGGCCGCCGGTTAGGAGGAGCTCGCCGCCTTCCAGCAGCGGGGCGATGTCCAGGACTTCGCTGGAGTGGATCCAACGGAGCTGGGTATCCGGGACCAAGGCGGCCCCAGCGCGGACTACGGGGTCGGCAGGGGCCACCGTCGAATGCTTCAAGACATCTTGCAGCCGAACCGGCATGACACTCCGTCGTGTGAATCGGGGAACTTCCATACACATTGTAGATGGTGGATGTGGTGGCCGACACATAATCTTGAAGAATCCCCATCCCCTCAACCAAGAGGCCCTCATGCAACAGCAATCCGCAACGCCAGGAGTTGAGCAGTCCGCTCATTCCGAAGACTACGAAGCCTGGCTGCAGCCCATCCCCGAATCCCATCGAACGCGTAAGGTTTCAGGCCAGTTCTGGATCTGGGCCGGCGCCAACCTGGCACCCATCAACTGGGTATTGGGAGCCCTGGGAATCCATCTGGGACTGGGTTTCGCGGACACCGTCACTGTGCTGGTGCTGGGAAACCTGATCGGGATGCTGCTGTTCGGCTGCTTCGTCCTCCTCGGCCAGAAGACGGGGGCAACCGGCATGGTCCTTGCCCGGGCGGCATTCGGGCGGCGTGGAAACTACCTTCCCGCAGCCATCCAGGCGCTCCTGGTGATCGGCTGGTGCGCGGTCAACACCTGGATCATCCTGGACCTGGTTATGGCGCTCTTCGGAACGCTTGGCTGGGTGGATCCCACGGCGCACAACTACGCGTGGAAAATCGGCGTGGCCACCACCATCATGGCCGCCCAGGTAGCCATCGCCTGGTTCGGCTACAAGGCGATCGCCGCGTTCGAAAAGTGGACAGTCCCTCCCACCATCGTCATCCTGGCTGTAATGTCCGCAGTTGCCTGGTTCGGCATGAAGATCGACTGGGCCTACGCCGGCCCGGCAGGCAATGTGCTGGAAGGATCCGAGCGGATCGCTGCCATGAGCGCGGTGATGACTGCCATCGGCATCGGCTGGGGCATCACCTGGTTCACCTACGCCGCCGACTACTCCAGGTTTGTGAGCGCCGAAGTGCCCAAGCGGAAGGTCTACCTGGCGTCAGTGCTGGGCCAGTTCATTCCCGTCGTGTGGCTGGGAATCCTGGGCGCAAGCCTCGCAACCAACAGCGGTGAAATCGACCCCGGGAAACTGATTGTCCAGAACTTCGGTGTGCTGGCGCTGCCCGTGCTGCTGATGGTCCTCCACGGCCCCATCGCCACCAACATCCTGAATATCTACACCTTCTCCGTCGCGACCCAGGCCCTGGATATTTCCATCAGCCGCCGCAAGCTCAACCTTTTCGTCGGGGTCTTCTCCCTGGCCGCCGTCGTGTTCTTTATCTTCCAGGAAGACTTCGCGGCGGTGCTGGACGCCTGGCTGATCGGGCTCGTCGCCTGGGTTGCCGCCTGGGGCGGAGTGATGCTGGTCCACTACTTCTGGATCGAAAAGCGCTGGCCGGGCGATCCAGCGAGACTGTTCGACGCCGTCGGCACCAAACGGCTTCCCGGCGTCAACTTCGCAGGTGTCATCTCCCTCCTGGTCGGCATCTTCGCCACCTGGCTGTTCATGTACGGGCTGGTTCCCGCGATGCAGGGCCCTGTCGCCGTAGCCCTGGGCGGCTGGGACCTGTCCTGGCTGGCCGGCGGGCTGGCGAGCGCCGCCACCTACGCCTTCCTCGGCCCGAAGTTCCACCGCCGGTTTCTGGATGTCCCGGAGCCGCGGCCGGGCATAAGGGAGTCCCCCTTGGACCTCGAAGACGTTCCCGCTGCAGCCTCCTCCCCCACCGCCCTCTAGCCTCAAGGACACCCGCCATGAACATGCCAGCCTTCCCGGATTCCGCCCACCCGATCAGCTGGCCCGAGGGGAAGCAAGCGGCAGCGTCTTTCACCTTCGACGTCGACGCCGAATCCTGCACCATCGCCCATGACCCTCAATGCACCCGCCGGATGTCGCTCATGACGCACCAGTCCTACGGGCCGAAAGTGGCGGTTCCCCGCCTGCTGCAGATCCTCGACCGGCAAGACATCCGGGCAACGTTCTTCGTCCCGGGGTTCACGGCGGAATCCTATCCGGACACGGTGCGGCGCATCGTGGACGGCGGGCATGAAGTGGCCCACCACGGCTATCTGCACGAACCCATGCAGGGCATCGACGCCGCCACGGAGGCCCGCTACCTTGACCGGGGCCTCGAAGCGCTCGCCAAGGCCGCCGGCGTCGAACCTGTCGGTTACCGTGCACCCTGGTGGGAGCTGAACTGGCACTCTGCGGCGCTCCTGGCGGACCGTGGTTTCCTCTACGATTCAAGCCTGCTCGACGGCGACGCACCCTACCGCTTCAGCGTCGCCCCCGGCGACAGCCGGGATCTCGTGGAAATCCCGGTGGACTGGGCGCTGGACGACTGGGAGCAGTACGCCTTCTACCCCGGCGTCACCGGCAGCGGCGTGATCGAAAGCCCAGTCAAGGTGCTGGAGCTGTGGACCCTGGAGGCGGAAGCGCACCATGCAGCGGGAAGCTGTTTCGTCCTGACCAATCACCCGTTCATTTCCGGCCGCCCCTCCAAAGCCGTAGCCCTGGAGCGGCTGATGGAACGCGTCAGATTCATGGACGGAATGTGGGTCACCACCCTGGAACAAATAGCCGAACACACCCGCAGCTCCGTCACCGAGATCCATAGCCACGCCCGGATCGAGGTCCCCTCCTTTCCGGATACCGGCGCCGTCTTCACGCCAGCCGCTGTCCGCGAGGGCGTGAGCCGGTTGGCTCAGCGGTGAGCCGGCCGCCAGCCGGGCACAGGCTGGCGGCCTATCGCAGCTTGGGAAGTCCCTCGATGACCCGCTCGGCAATGTCGTCGGAGGACAGTTCGTCGGTGTCGAACTGGAGGTCAAAGGCGATGTCCGGCCGCGTCTGCTCGAACCGGCGGTGCATCCGGAGCAGGAATTCCGGGTCCTTGGACAGCCCGCGGGTCGGGTCGGCGGAGGCGCGAGCCAAGGCGGTTTCGTAGCTGGTGGTGATCAGCACCTTCCGGACGCCGACATCCGGGCCGATGTGGCGCATGATCAGCTCGACCTCCTCAGGCGTTGCAGGCCCCTCGGCGATCACGGTCGGGATCGGCTTTTCCAGCCAGGCACCCACGAGTTGCCCGTGGACTTCATGTGCCCAAGTCCAGTCGCCCAGTGTTGGCAAGGCCATCTCGGCCACGGTGTCGAGCCCGACCACCGTCACGGCCTCGCCGCTACTGCGGAGTGTGGGCGAGGGTGTCCGCCAGCGTGCTTTTTCCTGAGGCGATTGGTCCGATGATGAGAACCAGGGGGCGTGCGGGATCGGCGATTTCTGGAAAAAGTTGCGCAGTCATTGCCCCAAGTCAACCGGCACGCCACCTTGCCTGCAACTGTTGGGCCTCCAATGGACCCGGACACCAGCTGAAACGGTGGACGCCATCCTGGCCTCGCTCTAGGGGCCAGGTATTCGTTTTACGTCAACTGTTCGTGCGTCATTCTGCAGCCCGGTCACCGAAGGCCATGCAAGACTCTTCGAGTGAACGGTGATTCCGGAACGACCCTGCCTCATCTTGACCGGCCTCCCTCCGATGAAGTCCTTGCCGACTTCCGGGCCGTCGGGACCGTGTCAAAGCTGCCGGGCGGCCGAGGAACTGCTTGGAAAGCCGGCGATGTAACGCTGAAGCCACTCGACGTGCTTCCGGAAGAATTGCTGTGGCAGGACGAGGTTGCCCGGAGGCACCTCGGGGACAGCCACTTGCGGCTGTCCCTTCCGATCAGAAGCCAGTCCGAGAGGTTGATTGTGGATGGCTGGACAGCGTTCCCGTACCTGGCCGGGGAGCACAGTGCGGGTCGATGGTTGGAGATCGCGAAAATTGCCCGTGAGTTCGCGGTGATTTTCTCGGGAGTGCCGCGCCCTGCGTTCGTCAATATGCGGACCCACGCCTGGGCAAGGGCGGACCGCTTCGCTTGGAGCGAGGACCATGACGGTCTGCGCGTCAATGCTCCCTACGTTGCGGACCTCCTGACCGCCCGCCGGCCCGTGTCCGATCCCCCCGCCCTCATCCATGGCGACCTGACTGGAAACGTCCTGTTCGACTCAAGCCTTCCACCGGCGGTTATCGACCTGACCCTGTACTGGCGTCCCGTCGAGTGTTCTGTCGCAGTCATCGCAATGGACGCTGTCTGTTTCGAGGGCGCTGCGCTGTCGCTCCTAGAGACGATCAGCCCAAACCCGGCTTTCCCTCAATACCTCGTCCGCGCGGCGCTGTTTCGCATCGTCACCGACCACTTCAATGGCAGGCCCGTCTCCGACTACGCCCCTTATGACGATGCTGTGAGCAGAATTCTTGAACTCATAACCGTCCAAAGACAGGACTAAGGCCTCGATTGAGCGGTCTACGGGCTCGCATCCTCGTACGCGTGCACGTGGCTGGGACTTACCTTCAAGCCGAGGGATTGCAACAATTGCTACGGAGGCAGCCATGACAACCATTTCGCAGTACGAACTTCGCACTCAGAGCAGCAAGATCCTGCAGCGCGTCAAGAACGGCGAAACAATTGACGTCACGAACAACGGAGAAATAACCGCCACGTTGGTCCCACCCTCAACGTTGCCTTTTGAACATCTTCTCCAGACAGGTCAGGTGCGTCCCGCAGCGGACGGCCCCGTCGATTTCCCGGCTCTGCCCCGCGTCACCTCGGCGACGAGCACGGCAGAAACGTTGGATGACCTCCGCGGGGACCGTTGATCATCACGTGGACACGTCGGCTGTCCTCAAAGTCTCCGGGGAAACCACCACGCTCGCCCGGCCGCACCTCATCGTGGACCTGGCTTAACCGCAGCCTCAAGGACCTGCTGCAAACCCGCAACAGGAATGTCAGGGAACTCCGCGCGCGATGGGACCGGGTCGAAGGCTAGGCCTCCCGAATCCTCCCAGATCGCGGCCTTCGCGACCCTGGCAAGGAAGGGTGAGAACGGCCTTGCCGCGACGGACAGGAGACGCACCGCGAGGGGCGGGATTCGCTGGAGCGACCCGTGGCCGGCCCGGGTCAGCAAAGCCTCGGCCAGCTCGTTGGCCGTGGCCGTCAGTGAACCCCATTCAATGACACGGTTCCGCAGCGCCGGGTCCGAGAGCGCACGCACGACGAGCGCCGCCGCGTCCCGGACAGACGTGTAGGTAGCCGGCGCAGACCCGGAGCCGAGCACCAACACCTTGCCCTTTGACTCGAGCGGGGCGGCCATGATCTCCAGGCGCTGCTCGAGGAGTATCCCGAGCCTGACGACAGTCCAGGCCATGCCGGATGTGCGCACGGATTCCTCGGCTGCCGCCTTGCAACGCAGGAACTCGATGGGCCCGTCGGGGGCTGCGCCGTGCATGGACATCATGACCACGTGCCCGACCCCTGCGGAGGCCGCCGCCCGGACGAGCCGGATGGCACCGTCCCGGTCGACCGTCTGGGGGTCGGAGTCCTTGATACCGAATCCCGACGCCGCGAACACGGCTGCCGTGCAGCCTGCCACCGCCTCCCGGCAGTCCGCTTCAGAGGCGAGGTCCCCTCGCAGCAGCTCGACGCCGTCGTCCGCTCTGTCCGGGAAGGGCTGGGAACCCCCGCGTGCCATGACGCGAACCTGGTGGCCGGCGCTGACGAGCATGGGGACAAGGGCGCGGCCAAGACGGCCGGTGCCGCCGACGACAAGGATCATGACCCGCCACCGCGCGAGTCAGTCCCGTGAACCACCATGCTGACCGCGGCGTCCACATCCACGGGCTCGTGGTCGACCGGCTCAAGGTAGAAGTGCGCCGCGGCGATCCTGTCGTCGCGGACGGTGAGTATGGCGACCCCCGCCGACGACGTCACCGATCCGTCCGGCCGGGTCCCCCGGTTGCTCCATTCCATCCAGACCTTGTTGCCGGGGCCCGTCGTCGCATCATGCACGGTGAGGCTCAGGTCCGGCAACCCGGCAAAGATCGTGGCCCAGTTCTTCCGCACCTGGGCTGAGCCCTTGAAGCTGCGCGCCGGGTGGACGGGGGTGGTGTTCTCGTAGTCGTCGGCGAACTCGGCCACCATTCCCTCAAGGTCGTGGCGGTTCGCGGCAGCCACCATGCGCTGCACGGGTCCGGCGGGAAGGAGATCCAGCCCTGAAGCGTCCATGTTCTGCTCCTTGAGGTTCATCCGTCGCAGGAGGCGGAGAGGCTGCTAAATTGGATACAGTCAGGTGTAATTAACTGTTATAAGGAGTCTATTCCCGGTGGGACAGGTGGTCAACGAATCACGCGCTCCCCGTCCCCGCGGCTACGACGCCCGACGGCGGCGCGAAGCGGCCGGGGAGTCGAGGGAGCGCGTGCTGGTGCAGTCGCGCCAACTGTTTCTGGCGAACGGGTATGGGCGGACCACCATCGCCGCGATAGCCAGGGCGGCCGGCGTCTCCAAGGAGTCCGTATACAAGGGCTTCGGCGGGAAGCCGGGGCTCGTCAGGGCCATCTACGAGCAGAGCCTCCTCGGAGCAGGCGGCCCGCCGGCCGAGGATCGGTCGGACCGCGCGCAGGCCACAGTCCCAGACGCCCGTGAGCTCATGGAGCAGTTCGGCCGGTTCACCACTGAAGTCAGTCCCCTCGGCTCCCCCGTCTTCCTGCTGATCCGGGATGCCGCTGCGAGCGGGGACTCCGACATGGCGGCGCTCCTGGCCGACGTCGAGGAGCAGCGGTACCGCCGGATGCTGCACAACGCACGTCAGGTCCTCGGCAGGGGATTCCTCAGGGCGGACCTGACGGAGGAGGAAGTGGCCGATGTCATGTTCACCTGCACCTCGGCGGAGTTGTATGAAACCCTCGTCCTCAAGCGCGGCTGGGACGCCGGGCGCTATGGCCGCTTTATCGCCAGGACGCTGGCAGCCAATCTCCTGCCCGAACCCTCCCCCAGCTCGGGTTGATGTCAGCCCGCCAGGCAGCCCAGCAACACACTTAGCGGCGAACGTTACGGCCGCTTCGCCGGTTGATCGCGGGCCGACGGGCTGCCCCGAAAGATGGGGCGATATGAGAAGGCAAGGGCGAAAACCCAAACCGCGAACCCCGCTGCTAACGTCGGCCAGCCGAACCCGCGGTTTCCGTCGGCGGGAGTGGGTAACAGGGGCAGGCCATGCGGATATATGGTCAGCTCGTAAATGTCTGCGGATGCAATGACCAGCAGGACCGTCAGCAAAGCCCACCACGCCCACTTTTCCCTCCGGGGCAGGGCGGCATGAGCCACGAACACGGCAAGGACGAGGCCGGCCACGGACATGCCCGCTCCGCCGAACATGTGAGCCAGGGTGTGCGGTTGCACGAGGCCAAGCACGCCGTCCTGGGTCCCCACAGGTGTGGAGGCCATGAACACCAGTTGCCACGGGTCTTCCCCTGCCAGCAGGAGCGCAGCCACTGCCATCATCCACGCCGCGGCCCTCAACGTGCCGATCCGGTGTGAGGCAAGAGCCAGGGCAACTACAGCAGCGATGCAAATGCCTGTCCAGATTGCGCCGACCATGGCTTGGGTCATGATCCATTGGAGACTTCCTTGGAGCTTGAGTCAATGGCATCCCCTGGCTGCCGGTCGCCCAATCAGCGATGTGTCCGCAACGCCCGTTTGCCCCGTTGGCCTGCAGGAACACCGGGCGTAGGGTTCTCCCATGGAACCGTTTCGGACCATCCTGCTTCCCGGGAGCGTGCTCCCGGCCCAGCTGGCATTCGCCGACCTGATTGAAGCCCTGGCCCCCGGAGTGGACGCCATCGCCAAGGAGCTGGAACTCTACGAGGGTGACGAGCCGCCGCCGGGCTGGAGCCTGGATACGGAGATCGAGGGAGTGCTCCGGGAAGCCGATGGAGCTGGACACTCTCCCTCCTGATGAGTTCATGCTGGAGTTCATGCGGCTGGGGGTGAGGCCCGACGTCGAACTTCCGCCGCCGCCCGAAGGCGCCCCGCCGCCGTGGATGGCCAAGCGGCCGGCCGGCATCAGGGCCTTCCTGGAGACTTTCAAGAGCTATGACCTGGACCGGGAGAAGCTGTCCGCTTTCCGCAAGCCAGTGTTCTTCGCCCTCGGCGGCCTGAGCAATCCGGCCGATTACGGCGAGATCGCGGACCGGCTAGCCAAGGTCATTCCGGACTTCCAACTCCACATGTTCCCTGAACGCCACCACTTCGATCCGCCGCACCGCATCGAGCCGTTGAAGCTGGCGGCGCTGCTGAAGCAGCATTGGGACCGGGCGGAAGGCACGGATCGAGCTCGGATCATCTGACCTGCCGGCAGCAACTGAGGGCTGACCAGGAAGTTCAGACGGCTCGGGATAATCAGGCTGTTGGTTCGGCAGTGGTCTTGACCGTGGTCGGTTGTGCCTGTTCGTTCGCTTCCTCGGTGGTGATCGTTTTCTGTTCGGCCATCCACTCCCGAAAGGACCGATCGCTATGAACGTGGATATTACTCAAGATTTTCCCTTTCCTTGGCTCATGCTCGGGTTCAATTCCACTCACGTCCGGCCGGGCCGGCTTTGGTTCAGCAATGCCTGCACTGCTAGAGCGGGTTTCCGCTCTCTGCCCCTGACCCGGGCCCCTGCCGTCTCACCCAAATGAAAATCAGAACTCGTGCACTGATGGTGGCAACTCTGATCCACTGTTCGTTTTGTCCGCTCATGAGAACCTGCAACCAAGAGCGTAAACGCTTACATTTTTGTAATTCAACAGAACGAAGATTATTGAGGGATTGTGACGTACGCCTCACCTTGGATTTGACGGAGCCTGATGCCCTGACCCGGATTCCGGGTGGATAGAGCATCGCCGCAGCAGCGCACCGACGAGGCATTTGGGTGACGGACGACGGCGCCGACGCGGCTCGGGTGCAAAAGTTCCGGGCCGCCGGAGTTGCGGTTGAGGTGGTTGGCTGATGAGTCTTCGCTTCCGGCGCAGGGAGCTATTGACTTCATCCTGTATGAGGTTCAGTGTGGGGGCCTAGTCACCAGTCGTTGGTGATATTCGTTCATGGTGGGGGCCACAGAACGTCTTCTCAAAGGTCTCTCCTACGCAGAGATCCAGTAATTAACAGCAGGCCGGAAGCCGGTCCTCTTCAACGCGCCCAGCGCGATCGCGCAGCTCTCCCAGACCAGAGCGGGCGCCAGCATGCCCGGAATCGTCGAAGCGCCATCAAACAGGGCCGATTGCGGTTTGATCAACGCCCGTCTCAACACAACGTATTGATCGCTAAGAGTCTCCGGCGGGATACCGCCGGGGCAATCAACCTGGGGGAAGACCATGATGTTTAGCAATATTCTTCGGACCAAAGCTGTAGAAGATCCCGGAACGACCCGTTGGACAGCGGTTATCTGCGCGGCCGCGCTGACATGCATACTGCTGTTGGCGGGTCTTCTGTCAACGCCGTCCACGGCTCATGCGTCGGGTGCGATGGTGGAGTTGGGTGCTGCCGGGAGCTTCTCCGTGCTGGGTGCTTCGACGGTGACCAATACCGGTCCGACCAACCTTGGCGGGGATCTGGGAGTCAGTCCCGGGACCGCGATGACGGGGTTCCCGCCAGGCACTCTGCAGGGCACCACCCACTCCGCCGACGTGCAGTCCGGCGCCGCGCACGCGGACCTGCAGGCCGCCTACAACAACGCCGCAGGCCGCACCCCAACCGAGGCAGTAGCCGGGGATCTGGTAGGCCGCACACTCAACGCCGGCGTCTATAACTCAGCCAGTTCACTCGCGCTGAGCGGGACACTAACGCTGGACGCACAAGGCGACCCGGAAGCCGTCTTCATCTTCCAAATGGGTTCCACCCTCACCACAGCCTCAGCCAGCCACGTCACACTGATCAACGGCGCCCAGGCATCCCACGTCTTCTGGCAGGTCGGAAGCTCCGCAACACTCGGCACAGGATCCACCATCACCGGAACCATCATGGCCCTGGCATCAATCAGCGTAACCACCGGCGTGACCATCCAAGGCCACGCCCTGGCACTCAACGGCGCCGTCACCCTGGACACCAACACCATCACCACCACCCCCGCCGCCACCCCGCTGCCTGCGGGTGCGATGGTGGGGTTGGGTGCCGCGGGGAACTTTTCAGTCCTGGGTGCGTCGACCGTGACCAATACCGGCCCGACCAACCTTGGCGGGGACTTGGGAGTCAGTCCCGGGACCGCGATCACGGGGTTCCCGCCAGGCACCCTGCAGGGCACCACCCACTCCGCCGACGTGCAGTCCGGCGCCGCGCACGCGGACCTGCAGGCCGCCTACAACGACGCCGCAGGCCGCACCCCAACCGAGGCAGTAGCCGGGGACCTGGTAGGCCGCACACTCAACGCCGGCGTCTACAACTCAGCCAGCTCACTCGCGCTGAGCGGGACACTAACGCTGGACGCACAAGGCGACCCGGAAGCCGTCTTCATCTTCCAAATGGGTTCCACCCTCACCACAGCCTCAGCCAGCCACGTCAAGCTGATCAACGGCGCCCAGGCATCCCACGTTTTCTGGCAGATCGGAAGCTCTGCAACACTCGGCACAGGATCCACCATCGCCGGAACCATCATGGCCCTGGCATCAATCACCGTAACCACCGGCGTGACCATCCAAGGCCACGCGCTGGCACTCAACGGCGCCGTAACCCTGGACACCAACACCATCACCACCAACCCGGCCACCACCCCACTGCCTCTCCTACCTGCTGAGCATCCGGCGCTGTGCAGGTCCGGGAAGCGCGATCCCGGAGGTAGTTGACTCTCCGGAACCCGCCGCACTCAGCGTTTTGTCACGCAGTTAACCTGCCATTCACATCATCCTCAGAACCTGTCCAACCCCTGTGAATAGCGTGGGAGCCATGGACAACATCTCACGCAGGTCCCTCATCTCCGCCGGCCTCGGGGCCGGGCTGGTCGCCGCGCTGCCGGGTGCCGCCGTCGCCGTTTCAACAGCTGACGACGCCGGGCTCCGCACCGATCCGTTCCTGCTGGGCATCGCCTCCGGCGAGCCGTGGCCGGACGGCTTCGTAATCTGGACCCGCCTGGCACTGGACGCCATCGCCGAAGACGGACTGGGCGGGATGCCCTCCCGCAACGTCGCAGTCGCCTGGGAAGTGGCTGAAGACGCAAGCATGCGCACGGTAGTAGCCCGCGGCGTCGAGCAGGCCCGAATCGAAACCGCCCACTCCGTCCACGTGGAACTCAAGGGCCTCAAGCCAGGCCGCGAATACTTCTACCGGTTCCGCACCGGCCGGCACATCAGCCCGGTGGGCCGAACCCTTACCAGCCCGGCGCCGCACGAGACGCCGGCGGCGCTGGCCATGGCGTTCGCCAGCTGCGCGCAGTACGAGCACGGCTACTTCACCGCCTACTCGCGGCTGGCGCAGGACCACCCGGACCTGGTGCTGCACCTGGGTGACTACCTGTACGAGTACAAGAAGGACAGCTACGTGATCGGCGGCGGCAACCCGCGCGATCACGCGGGTCCGGAGACCGTTAGCCTGGCCGGCTACCGGCAGCGGCACGCGCAGTACAAGGCCGACGCCGATCTGCAGGCTGCGCACGCCATCGCGCCGTGGCTGGTGGTGTGGGATGACCACGAGGTGGACAACAACTGGGCGGACGACGTACCTGAGAACACCGACGCCGCCCAGCTGAACGACACCACGGAGCATTTCCGGCAGCGCCGGGCCGCCGCGTTCCAGGCGTACTACGAGAACATGCCGCTGCGGGCCTCGTCCGTGCCGGCCGGGTTCGACATGAAGATCTACCGGACCATCCAGTGGGGCCAGCTGGCCAACTTCCACATGATGGACACCCGGCAGTACCGCGACGACCAGCTGGCCGGGGACGGCTGGCAGAAGAACGTGGCCGGGCGCCTGGCCGAGGACCGCACTATCACCGGCGCGGAGCAGGAAAAGTGGCTGCTGGACGGGTTCAGGAACTCCACGCAGCAATGGGACATCCTGGGCCAGCAGGTGTTCTTCGCCGAGCGGGACAGGAACCGGGCGCCGGAGATCGACGACGTCTCCATGGACGGCTGGGACGGCTACGCCGCGTCCCGGCGCCGCATCACGCAGGGCTGGGTGGACGCGAACGTGCGCAACGCCGTGGTTCTCACCGGCGACGTGCACCGCAACTGGGCCAACGACGTCAAGGTGGACTACAAGGACCCGGCCTCCCCCGTGGTGGGCTCGGAACTGGTGTGCACGTCCATCAACTCCACCGGCAACGGCACAGGCTCCACCACCGACCCGACCATGGCCTGGAACCCGCACCTGAAGTTCACCAACGACAACCGCGGCTACGTGAACACTCGCCTTACGAAGGATGCGATGACTGCCGAGTTCCGGGTGCTGGACTACGTCACGACGCCTGGATCCCCCGTCAGTACGAAAGCCTCCTTCGCCATCCAGGATGGTGTGCCGGGGATGCAGGCGCGGCAGCCGAAGAACCCCTGTGCTGGGGGCCGACGACGGCGGGCGCGTGCCCGCCGGCGGCCACCCACTTTCCCGAGGGGTAGTTGTGCCCATGGCCAGACGCGGCTCAGGTGTGACAGCATTCCTAGTGGGCCGGTCACTGACGCCCGTCATCAGAACTTGGGGGAAAATGAACGGCCCAATGCAACCGCAGCTTTCGCCCCGGGTCGTGGCAGCTCTCATGATCCTGGGGACGGCCCTCATGGCCGGCTGCACGGCACCGGAGAAGCCCACGGTGGTGGCAAGCAGCGTCCCGCCTGTCACCGTGGGCCCCGCCCCAGTGGCGCAAAGCTTCCCCAAGTACGACGCCCTGCGTGCAGAGATCATCAGCGCCCTGGAACAGAAGATGCCCGAGATCAGCTGGACCGAGGACGAACCCGCCACTTTGGCCAGACTGAAGGATGGCAGATGCATGCTCTACCCCCAGACCATGAAAAGCAACGCCGACATCGTGGAGCCGTCAAACCATTTCGCTGACATCTTCTCCGCAGGCGACCCCGTCTTGGCGCAGCACGGCTTCCCCGCCTTCGACGGAACAGACCCGGTTCCCGGCGGCTGGGTGGTAACCCGTAGCACTGACCCGGCCGGAGCCACCCTGACCATCGAATCAAAGAGCCCGGCCTATCTGCGGCTGAGTGTCCCGGTGGACTCACCCGCCTGCGATCCGAAAGAGATTCCAGCGAAAGAGATGCCCGCGAGCTGACGGGAAGTTCTCCCCATCGCGGCACGTACCGCGGCCCGCATACGATGACCATGGCTTGACGCTCAACTAAAAGGGGGACCAACGGATGCCTGGATTCTACGGCGCCGACATCGAACAGCTGCGGGCACTCGCCAGAACCATGTCGCAGCATTCCGGAAAGATGGTCTCGCTGTCCATGGAACTGGGCCAGTTGCTTTCCCGTGCTCCCTGGGACGGGCATGACGCCACCCGGTTCCGGGCCGCCTGGGATTCGGAACACCGGCCGGTGTTGAAGCGCATTGCCGCGGAACTCCAGAGCCAGGCACAGCAGCTGAACCGCAATGCCGACGAACAGGACAAGGCCAGCTCGGGAGCATCTGGATCTGACAGTTCAGGAAAGCCGGACTCGAACCCTCCCGGAGATCCGGGGCCGTTGGATCCGGACAGGCCCGATGTCGACGTACCCGGCGACGTCCGCGAGGACCCCGACGCCGGCGATCCCAGCGATATCCGGCAAGGACAGATCGGTGATTGCTGGCTCTTGGCCGGTATAGGCTCGGTTGCCCAGACGCTGGAGCGGGAAGGCAAACTGGATGAATTCCTCGCCGAGCACATGCGGCCTGTCGGCGATCCGCCCACGCACTGGGTGGTAACCCTGTACGAGGACGGCAAGCCCGTGGAAGTCACGGTCGAGGCCAAGTCCACCGAGGGCGGCGTCCGGGGTGCGGACGGCCAGCCGAACTGGCTTTCCATCTACGAACGCGCCGCGGCTGAGCACCGGGGCGGGTCCTATGACGACATCGACGGCGGGCACAGCAGCGACGCCATGGAGCTCATGACGGGGAAGTCCGCGGACAAGGACGGGGAGCTGGACCTGGATGAGATCGAGGACAAGCTCGGTGATGGCCAGGCCGTGTCCGTTGGCTCTCAAGACACCAAGGACGACGACTTTGACTGGTTCTGGGATTCCGACGAAGTCAGCCGTGACGACGTCGTTCCCAACCATGCGTACATGGTTGTTGACGTAAAAACCAACGACGACGGCGAGAAAGTAGTCATTCTCGCCAACCCCTGGGGTCCCGCCGGTGGTCACATGGCGGGCGACGACCACCTCAAGTCCGGCACGCTGGAACTGACCGAGGATGAGTACAAGGAGAACTTCGACTCCGTGTACTCCGTGGACACGAAGTAAGGATGGCCGTGGAACAGCTCGTAACAGTCAAACAGGGCATGCAGCCCAGCTTCGGCGGTGTCCTGGTGGGCATCGTGAAGATCGGCGTGGCCGACGGCGCCCCGGCCATTCAGGTGTGGATCAGGACCGCGGAGCAGGAACGCAAGCAAGCGTTCCGCGAGGGCCAGTCCGTCCCCCTGCCCGGCGCCGGGACCTTGCGAATTGATTCAATCCGGCCTGCTGATGACAGCACTGCAGCGTCCGCCGTCCTGGCCTACGACGCGAACAGGTAGCTCCTGCGACCCCTAGCGCCTCCCCTACCGCACTGCCCTGTCTGCGTTCACCCGGCCATTCGCCCAGTAGGCCTCCTGACCGGTGATCTTCTCCGCGGTGGATTCGACGTTGGCCCGGACCGACGTGTTCGTGGCGCCAGCATGTGAGCTCCAGGCAAGGGCGGCTGTGGCGGCGACGATTGCTGACGACATCGAGGTTCCGTTGCCGACGTCGTAACCGAAGGAGCGGTTGTTCTGCGTCCCGAGGACGAACGCGTGATTCGGGAACGTCGAGTAGACATTGACACCCGGCGCTGCGATATCCACCCAGCTGGCGCCGTACGTCGAGAATGAGGCCTTGGCGTCTTTGTTGTCGGTGGCGCCGACGGCGATGACGTTGGCGTAGGCCCCTGGGTAGATCTTGGTCTGGTTACCGCCGTTGCCCGCTGCGGCGACCAGCACGGCACCTTTGTTCCACGCGTTGTTCACGGCTGTCTCGAGGGTGCGTGACGCCCGCACTCCGAGGCTCATGTTGATCACCTTGGCACCATTGGCGACGGCCCAGTTGATACCGTCCGCAAGGTCTGAGCTGGATCCGATCCCGCTGTCATTCAGTACTTTGCCGTCCAGGATGGTGCAGCCCGGGCACGTTCCGGCTACGCCTTGCGTGTTGTTGGCGGTGGCCGCAACGATGCCGGCCACATGGGTGCCGTGGCCGTAGTTGTCGTCACCGGTTTCCCCATTGGTGAAGTTGGCACGGGCGACGACCTTCGGATTGATGTCGGGGTTGTCGTTGGCGACGCCTGAATCGAGCACGGCGACTTTGATGCCGGCGCCGGTGGTGACGGTCCACGCTTCGACCGCGTCGACGTCAGCGTCCGGTGTGCCGGCGGCCACGAACAGGTCGCCTTTGGTATTGGTGAACGACTGACCGGTGTTTTGCAGGGCGTACTGGCGGCCGAAGTATTGATCATTCGTGGCCGCGGTAACGGTCTCGTCAGGCTCGGCGTACTCAACGGCCGGGTTGTGGCTGAGCGCTTCGATGAGTTGAAGCTCCTTGCCTGCCGGAACCTTGATCAGGTGGGCGCCGGTGCTGCCGATGCCGGGGCCGTCGCTGAGGCCATGCCGGCGCAGGGTGCCCGCTGCCGCACCATCATCGCGGAACTTCACCAGGATCTGCCCCGTTGTGTGGGATGACTCGGCTGGCGACTGGGGCGCCGCGTTGCCTGGGACCGCGACCGTGACGGCACCCAGAGCCATGATGGCTGCGGTGAAACCGGCGATGATGAGTTTTTTCATAGGGGTCATCTTGCGCCTCCCTGCACTGGGTGGATAGGGGCAACCGGCAAATAGCCCTACCCAATTAAGCAGGTGCCGGAACCGCGGGGGTGAGGGCCGCCGTCGTACGTTCTGAAGGGTGAGCAGTACGGCCCACGGGGCGGCTCAGGCTTTGCCTTACGTAGGCGGCCGGACGGCTCGCGCACGGGCTGTCATTCCGGCGTCGCTCAACCGGCCATCCCAGCTACGAAGGCAGTTGCGCCGATCCCGCCTTCGCGGGCGGAGGAATGGCCGGCCGCGAAGGCGATACGGACCGGGACGACTGCGATCGGAGTGTCAGACTCAGTCCAGGACCGGCGTCGAGCGGCGCCCCGGCGAGAACATGAGTACCACGGCCGCGATCGTGATCAGCACGGCTACGCCAACCAGCAGCTTGATGGCTGCCGGCACGTCGACGAAGAACGCCGGCAGTGCGGTGAGGGTCATGATGATGATCGCGCCGGCCGCGACGCGAAGCGCGGCGCGGTTGCCCGTACGCCACGTGATGATCACGGCGACCAGGCCAACCAGGCCGAGCACGGCGTCGATGATGAGGATGCCGATGGGCGGGCCATCCTGGCCTTCCGGGGTGGGGAACAGCACGCCCAGGATGTTCAGCGCGCTGTACAAGCCGGCCAGCACGAGCCCGACCTTCTGTCGTTTCGATGTGGTGTTCATGGTTGCTCCTCGGATGGGTCGGATGGAGTGGACCACTCCACTGTCGGCCCGCGCCACTTCCCTCCATGAGGGACGGCCTGCCCGTCCATTTTCCCGCGGATCCCGGGTGAAAGGGAGGAAGTTCCCGGATCACCCGGGAGCGGACGCGCCCATAATGGGTTCATGAACCTCAGGGTGCTGATCGCGGACGACCATCCTGTGGTGCGCGGCGGGCTCCGGGCGCTGATCGAGACCCTAGAAGGACTCGAGGTGGCCGGCGAGGCAGGCGACGGCGAGACCGCCGTACGAGAGGCCCAACTCCTGCGGCCCGACGTCGTGCTCATGGACGTCCGGATGCCCGGTCTCGACGGCGTGGAGGCCACCCGCCGGATCCGTGCCGCGGTGCCGGAGACGGCCGTGCTCATGCTGACCATGTACGACGACGACGCGACCGTCTTCACCGCGATGCAGGCCGGAGCCCGTGGCTACCTGCTCAAGGGGGCGGATCAGGAGGAGATCGTCGCCGCCATCCGCGCGGTCGTCACCGGGCAGGCGATCTTCGGCCCGGGCGTGGCGGCACGCATCCTGGGCTACTTCACTGCACCACCCGCACCACGGCCCGCCCCCTTCCCGGAGCTCACCGCGCGCGAGCGCGAGATCCTCAATCTGCTCGCGTCCGGACGGCGGACGACGGCGATCGCCGAGGCGCTCTTCCTCTCCCCCAAGACGGTCAGCAACCACCTGACCAGCATCTTCGCCAAGCTCGAGGTGTTGGACCGGGCCGCCGCGATCATCCGCGCCCGTGAAGGCGGGCTCGGCACGTGACCGCCTACCCTGCGCTGCTCGCGCTGGCCGTCCTTGGTATGAGCGCGGCCGTCAGCGGGCTGGCGTTGCTCGGCGTGCGGCGGGTCCGGCCGAGCGCCGTACTCATGTTCCTCGCAGGATTGGCCATCATCTCGGGGGCCATTCTGGAAGCGACAGGGGGAGGCTACGTGCCGCGCCTGGCATTCATCATCGGCGGCATGTTGCTTGCGCCGCTCGCACTGACCGCGTACCCGGCGCTCACCTGGCGTCACCCGGTGGACTTCGTCTCGCTGGTGGTGATCGGAGGCTCGGGCGTCCTGGCGGTGGTCTGGGCAGAGAGCGAAGCGGCCGTCATCACGATGGTCCTGGTCGTCGGATGTGCCCTGGTCGCGCACACCTGGTGGAAGATCGAACGTGCCACGGACCCCGACCGGTGGGCCCTTAAGTGGATGGCCCTCGCGGGTTCACTGGTGGGGATAATCATGTTCATCACGCCGTTCCTGCCGCTCGGCACGGCCGGAGAGGTGATTGCCTACCTCGCCATGAGCACCGTCGCACCGGCCCTGTACATCGGGGTCCGCCGGCCCGAGGTGGTCGACGTCAGGGGTCTGATGGTGCGGTCCGTGGTTTTTGTGACCGCGGTGGTCGGCTACGTGGCCCTCTTCATGGCCGTCGAGTCGCTGGTCGAGATCCTGGGCGGCCGCGTCCCGCCTCCGGGCACACTGGCGATCATCGGCGCCGTCGCGGCGACAACGTTCCATCCGCTGCAGGTGGTTCTGCGGGCCGTTGTCGACGAGCTCCTCTTCGGCGTGCGTCCGGATCCGCTGGGGGCGGCCACCCGGGTTGTCGGCCACATCGGTGACGACCCGGTGCTCGCACTGCGGGCGATTCGCGAGGCACTGGTCCTCCCGTACGCTGCGCTCCGGCTGGACGGGAGTACCATCGCCGAGTCCGGGGCAGAGGTCACCCACACCAGGATCCTCCCACTCGCCCTGGGCCCTGACCGGTCGGGCGAACTCGCGGTGGGCCTACGTCCGGGTGATCTGACTCTGTCCGCGGGTGACAGCCACGTGCTCAGCCTGGTGGCGCCGCTGCTGGCCCAGACCCTGCGCGCCCGGGCACTGGCCGACGAGCTGCGGGAGTCACGTGGCCAGGCCATCACCGCAATCGAGGAGGAACGCCGTCGGCTCCGCCGCGACCTCCACGACGGCCTCGGCGCCCGGCTGTCCGGGATCGCGTTCACGTCGGACGCCTTAGGTAATACCCTGCGCACCGATCCTTCCGGAGCAGAGGACCTGCTGCGGACCCTGCGCCAGGAGACAGTGACCGCGCTCGAGGACATCCGGGGGCTGGTCTACGCGATGCGGCCACCTGCGCTCGACGAGCTCGGTCTCGTCACCGCCCTGCGGCAGCAGGCACTGGCCCTGCGGGCTCCTGACGGGACAGCACTGCGGGTCGATCTGCGCGCAGACAGGCTGCAGGCGCTCCCCGCCGCCGTCGAGGTGGCGGTCTACCGCATCGTCCTCGAGGCGCTGACCAACGTGGCCAGGCACTCCACATCTACTAATGCGGCGGTCAGCCTCACACTCCGTGAGCAGGCCCTCGAGATCGAGATCACCGACGACGGGAGCACCGGTACTCCGTGGCAGACCGGCGTCGGCATGGCCTCCATGGGCGAGCGGGCGGCCGAGCTCGGCGGCACGCTCTCCGCCGAGAGCACCCCCAAGGGCGGCCGGGTGCACGCTGTGCTGCCGATCCCGCCGTGACACGATGTGGCATACATTCGGGGTGTCGGCGGCCTCGATAGCGATCACGGCAGCATGCGGCGCCGGTGCCGCGGCGCGGCCACGGGAACCGGGGCGCTGAAGCGGAAAGCCCGGCGAGCGATGTGGTGGGTGTCCGGCCGGGGGCGGACGGGCACCGGCCCGGCGGGGATCTTTTGGGCGTCGCGGGAGAAGAACCACTGCTTGGCGCCCTCCACCAGGACCAGATAGACCACGATCATGCCCAGCAGCGCCAGGAAGAACGGGACCGGGAGCGGGTCGAAGCCAAGCAAACCGGCCAGGGGTGAGAGCGGCAGCAAGATGCCCAGCACCACCACGCCCAGCGAGGCGACGATCAGACCGGCCGAGGGCCGGCTGCGCAGGAACGGCACGCGCCGGGTCCTTATGGCGAAGATGATGAGCGTCTGTGTGGCAATGGATTCGATGAACCAGCCCGCCCGGAACTCCCCCGGCACGGCGTCGAACGCGAACAGCATCAGAGCGAAGGTGGCGAAGTCGAAGAGCGAGCTGATTGGCCCAAAGAGGAACATGAAGCGCCGGATGAAGGCGATGTTCCAGTGCGACGGGGCCCGGAGCTGTTCCCTGTCCACGCGGTCGCCCGGGATGGCAAGCTGGCCGGAGTCGTAGAGCAGGTTGTTGAGCAGGATCTGGCCGGGCAGCATGGGCAGGAAGCTCAGCACCACGGATGCCGTGGCGGCGCTGAACATGTTGCCGAAGTTGCTGGACGTTCCCATCAGCACGTATTTGATGGTGTTCGCGAAGATCCGCCGCCCCTCCATCACGCCCTCCGCCAGGACCCCGAGGTCCTTGTCCATCAGCACGACGTCGGCGGCGTCCTTCGCGACGTCGGTGGCGCTGTCCACGGATATGCCGATGTCCGCCTTGTGCAGGGCCAGGGCGTCGTTGACGCCGTCGCCCATGAACCCGACCGACCCGCCGCTCTGCCGCAGCAGCTTGATGATCCGCGCCTTCTGTTCGGGTGAGACGCGGGCGAAGATGGTGGCGGTCCGGGCGGAGGCGGCGAGTTCGGCGTCGGACAACTTTTCGATGTCTGCGCCGGTCAGGGTCCCGCCGGACAGCACGCCCACCTCGGCGCAGACTTTTTCGGCGACCTTGGCGTTGTCCCCGGTGGCGATCTTCACCGAGATACCCAGCGCCGCCAGCTGGTCCAGGGACGACTTGGCGTTGGCCTTGGGCCGGTCCAGGAAAATCAGGAAACCCGCCAAAACCAGGTCCCGCTCGTCGTCCGGGGCGATTTTACCAAGTCCCGCGGCGGGCCGGGTGGCCACTGCCACCACCCGGGAGCCGGCGTCGAACTGTTCATCCAGCATTGCCTGCACGGCAGGCGGGGTGGGTCCGCAGAGGGCCAGGACGTCCTCGGGCGCACCCTTGGTGACCAGGCGCGCCGGGCCACCGGCCTCCCGCACCAGCACGCTGGTGCGCCGGCGCTGGTGGTCGAAGTCGATCAGGTCAAGGCGCTCGAAGCGGGAAGGATCGAAGCCGACCGCTTCGGAGCTGTCCCAGAGGGCCGCGTCCAGCGGGTTCTGCCCGGCGGAGGAGAGTTTGGCCTCGGTGTAGTCGGACTCAGTGGCCAGGAGCCCCAGGGTGAGCAGATCGGCGTCGGACAGGTCCGGGGTCACCGGAAGCGCGCCGGTGAAACTGATCCGCCCCTCCGTCAGGGTGCCGGTCTTGTCGGTCACCAGGATGTCCATGTCCCCCAGGTCCTCGATGCAGACCAGCCGTTTGACCAGGACCTTCCGCTTGGCCAGCTGCCGGGTGCCGGTGGCCAGGCTGGTGCTGACGACGGCGGGAAGCAGCTGCGGCGTGATGCCCACCGCGATGGCCAGGGAGAACAGCAGCGATTCGATGAGCGGGCGCTGCAGCAGCAGGTTGGCGATGAAGATCAGCGAAGTGAGCCCGATGGCCACCTGGAGCAACAGGAAGGAGAAGCGTTTGAGCCCCAGCTGGAATTCGGTCTGCGGCTGCCGTTCGCCCAGGCCCAGGGCGATCCGGCCGAATTCGGCACGGCCGCCCGTAGCCACCACCACGCCGGTGCAGCCGCCGGACTGGATGACGGTGCCCATGAAGACGCAGGAGGCGAGGTCAGCCAGGGACGAGGCGGCCGCCACCGTCGCCGGGTCCTTGGCGGCCGGCAGCGACTCCCCCGTCAGGATGCTCTCGTCGCAGAGGAGGTTCTTGGTGCCCAGGAGCCGTATGTCGGCGGGAATGATGGCGCCCAGGGAGAGATGGACGACGTCGCCTGGCACCAGGGCGGTAACGTCCACGTCCTTGGTGGTCCCCTCGCGGAGCACCACTGCGCGGTGGGTGACGCGGGAGTGCAGGGCCTCGGAGGCCCGCTCGGCGCGAAATTCATTGGTGAAGCCCAGGCCCACGCTGACCAGCAGGATCACGCCGATCACGATCGAATTGGTGGCGTCGCCCAGGAACAAGGACAGCCCGGCGGTGATGAGCAGCAGGATGAGGATGGGGCTGGCGAACTGCCGGCCCAGCACCGCCCAGCCGTTGGCCCGGTGGGTGCGGACGGCGTTGGGTCCGAGTTCGGCCAGGCGCGCCGCTGCTTCCGGGTCGGACAGCCCTGCGGGGCCGGAGTTCAGCTGCTCCAGCACCTGCTCGGCGGCAAGGCTGGCGGCGTCGACGATAGGCAACTGGAGGGAACTCCGCTCGCGGACGTTCAGCTCTGGCATACGGATCCGATCGGACACGCCGACCTTCGGATAGTCGGTTTACGGTAAGCGTACGACGCGGGTCTGGGTGCGCGGTGGATGAGCCTGTGGATCAAAGCAACTGCTCCGGCAGACCGGCCACCCGGGGCTGCGGGCTCGCTAGCCGAAGAACCCCCGCGCTGGGGGCGGAAGACGGCGGGTGCGTCCCGCCTTCTAACTCCCATCCTCCCGAGGGGTTGTTGCGGCCGTGGCCAGGCGCGGCGCAGGTGTGACAGCATGAGTCCACTATCCATCCGCGCCGTGGAAAGGCAGCAATGGGCGGCAATTCCAAGAGCAGCACTGACTATGAACTCCTGACCGTCTGGCGCGTTGCGGGGACCCCTCGGGAAGTCATGGATGTTTTGGGCGACGCCGGGACGTTGGCCCGCTGGTGGCCCTCGATGTATTTGACCCCTGAAGACACTCAAACTGGCTGAAGCGGCCCGCTAACCACCGCAAACGAACCGCAATGCCGGTAGAAGGAGGGACGTGTCGTTCTTTCAGCTTTCGCTGATCGCCGCTGTCGCGCTCCTCGGTCCGCTGCTGGCGCTGTCCCAAAAATGGCACCTTCCCGTGGTGCTGGGGCAGTTGCTGGCCGGTATCGCGATCGGGCGCACGGGACTGGGACTGGTGGACTCCTCGGATCCCACGTTCACCTTTGTGGCCGACGTCGGGTTCGCCCTCATCATGTTCGTCGCCGGGACGCATGTCCCCATGCGGGACCAGGCCATCCGCCCCGCACTGGGTGGTGGCGCCCTGCGTGCCGGCATCGCCGCCGTGCTCGCGGCCGCCGTCGGAATCGTCATTGCCTTTGCCTTTGGCACCGGACATGCTCCCCTTTACATCGTTCTGCTCGCTTCCTCTTCGGCAGCCTTGGTCCTGCCGATCGTCGATTCGCTGCGGCTGACGGGACCAAAGGTCCTGACGACGACGGCACAAGTGGCGGTAGCGGACATCGCCTGTATTGTGGCGCTTCCGCTTGCTGTCGATCCGCCCAATGCGCCGAGGACAGCCGCCGGCGCAGCCGTCGTCGCGGCGTGCGCTGCAGTCTTGTTCTTTGTCCTTCGATGGCTGGAGCGCAGCGGCACGCGCGCACGGATGCATGATTTGTCCGAGGAGCGGAAGTTCGCCCTGGAGCTCAGGATCCAGCTTGCCTTGCTCTTCGCGCTCTCCGGGCTTGCCGTCGTGGGCCACGTGTCCATTATGCTGGCCGGGTTCTCCTTCGGCCTGGTGGTCGCAGCGGTGGGAGAACCCCGGCGGCTGGCCCATCAACTCTTCGCCGTCAGCGATGGCTTTCTGGGGCCGGTGTTTTTCGTATGGCTGGGCGCATCGCTTGACTTGCGCACCCTTGCGGGAAGCCCAAGGATGATTCTCCTCGGGATTTGCCTGGGGTTTGGAACGCTGCTGGTCCATGGAAGCCTGCGGCTGCTCGGCCAGCCTCTGTCGCTCGCGGTGCTTGCAGCGTCCCAGCTGGGAGTGCCGGTTGCCGCCGCCACTGTCGGCTCCCAATTGCATCTGCTGGAACCGGGAGAAGCCGCGGCCATGATCCTCGGGGCCCTCATCAGCATTGGGGCGAGCACCGTCGCGGGCTCCCGGGCCGCCCGCACGTTTACGCAGCCCGCCCGAGCGCCCGAAGGCAAGCCATCCGAGGGCGGCCCGACCGTGGCTGCCTAGCTCACCCACAGCACAGGGTTGAGTCCACCCACGGAGGAACCGCAGCAACCAGTGCCCGTGCGCACGGACCCTAGGGAACCGGGCGGCGAGGGTTGTGGAGGGGACGGTGGGCAAAGAAGACAATGGCGGCGTAGCCGGCAGCGAGGACAACCAGGCTGCCCAGCCAACCGGCTGACAGGAACAGCAGGACCATCCGCCGACCATGCCCAGACCCGGCTCAAGGAGCTGATGGCCCGCCGCGGCCGTAAATTCTATGTGTTGGCGGACTCCTCTAACCCTGGACTGCGTCCGTTCCACGCCTGGGCGCGTTTGGCTTTGCCCTGGACCCTGGTGACGGACGACGGCGCCGACCTGAGTCAGGTGCAGAAGTTCCGGGATGCGGGGGTTGCCGTTGAGGTCGCCACCGTCGCTGGTTGAGCGCGGCGAAACGCCTCACTCCCGCACGTCCCGCTCAGGCTCCGCGGTCCCCTGATCCCGTGTTCCGAAAAGACTGAAACGAACCATTGACGAACCGCGCATCCGCCGCCTATGCTAAATGAAACGATTCACTGGAAAGGGCTTTCCAACCCTTTCAGGGACAATTTCCCGGAAATGCTTTCCGGTTCCTTGCCACCGTCGCCAAAGGAATATTCATCCAATGAGCACCACTTCAGGGGCTGTCAGCCCTACCCTCGAAACGAACATCAGCCCGCGGGATCCCAAGAAAGCCGCCATGAGCGGGTGGATCGGCGGCGCGCTCGAGTACTACGATTTCGCGCTGTACGGCCTCGCCGCCACGCTCATCTTCCCTGCCATCTTCTTCCCGTCCGAGAATCCGACTGTCGCGATCATCGCCTCACTGGCGACGTATGCGGTGGGCTATGTCTCCCGCCCGCTTGGCGCTGTTGTGCTCGGCGCCTATGGTGACAGGCACGGGCGCAAGCATGTTCTCGTCTTCGCAATGCTGCTCATGGGTTTCGCTACCTTCGCAGTGGGGCTGCTGCCCACGTACGGGCAGGTAGGCGTCCTGGCACCCGTGCTTCTCGTGATCCTCCGCCTGATCCAGGGATTTGCTGTGGCAGGCGAACTCGGGGGCGCCAGCGCCATGATCGTCGAGCACTCCCCGGACGCCAGGCGAGGCTTCTTCTCGAGCTTCAGCCTTCAGGGCACGCAGGTCGGCTCGATCCTGGCCACTGCTGTCTTGCTTCCCCTGGCCGCCGTTCTGCCCCGCGACCAGCTGGAAGCCTGGGGCTGGCGAATTCCGTTCCTTCTCAGCGCCGTCGTCATCCTGGCCGGGTACCTCATCCGCCGTCGGGCCCAGGAGCCTCCGGCCTACCTGGCCCAGACCGAAACGGGCAAAGCGAAGCAGCGGTTCCCGCTCATGGAGATCCTCCGCACCCGCCCGGGGGTCCTGGTCCGCTGTGTCATCATGACCTTTACCAACGTGATCGGCATGGCAACGCTCATCTTCGGCGTCTCCTACGCCACCCAAAAGGGCTACGGCATCGGCTTCTCCAGCAGCGAATTCCTCTGGGTAACCCTCGTGGCCAATCTGGCCGCCGTCGTGACCATCCCGCTGTTCGGTGCGCTTTCCGACAGGATCGGACGCCGATGGCTCATGGTGACCGGCGGGATCGCTGGCGGCCTGCTCGCCGGGGGCTACCTGTGGGCCATCGACCAGCGGAGCCTGGTGCTGGTTTTTGTGTGCGTCGTCCTGGTGCAGGGCATCTTCTTCCAGATGTGGAACGCCACCTTCGCCACCTTCTTCCAGGAGCAGTTCCCCATGCGGATGCGGGTCACGGGATTTGCGGTGTCGCAGAACCTCGGCCTCATGATCGCGTCCTTCTTCCCGAGCATCTTCACGGCCATCGCTCCCCCGGGGTCGGCGAATGTGCCGCTGGTCATCGGGCTCACAACATTCGGCATTTGCGTTGTTGCGGCTGCGGCAACCCTCCTGTCGTCGAGCACCAAGGGCAAGTCGCTCCAGGATCTCGAAATCTAGGAAGCCCCTCAAAGCGCCAGCTTCCCCCAGCGAAACAGTTTCGAAAAACTCAATGAGGAGCCAGGAATGACGTCAGATCAGGTGCACCCGGTGCAGGCAAAGGGCATCACCCGGCGGACCGCAGTCCAGGCATTTGGAGGAGTCACACTCGGCGCCGTCCTGGCCGGGAGCGCGGGCGCTGGTGCCGCAGCCGCGGCGACGCCGGAAGGGCAGGGCGTCAAGGTCCTGATCGGCGGAGTGCCGGCCAAGGTCGGAAGCTACGCATTTCCCGCCGCGGTGCCCGAGCTGGTCCTGGACAACGGCCTGGTCCGCGCCACCTTTGGCAGGGACGATGCCGGGGTGCTTACCGGCTGGCCAGACGTCTCGATCACGGCGACCTCGATTGTGGTTGACGGGACGGAGCTGGCGCATAACCTGAACGGTGTGGACCCGCGTGACCCGGACCGCCAGCACTCCTTTTATGTGGACGCCTCGGGAGGAAAGACCCGGCTGGTGTGCTCCCGGGTGGACGTTCTCCGGGCCGAGCCTGGACTGGTCGAGGTGGCTTTCGTGGATACCACCAGCACTCCGCTGCGCCACGAGCACCACCTGGTGATGAGGGCCGGCCGCCGCGGCATCTATGGCTACGACATCATGACGGCCGTGACGGACACCGTCATCAATGAAGTGCGCATGAACACCAGGTGGGACCGCAGCCTGCTGGATCATGCGTACAACTGGGAACGGGGTGCAGGGCAGCAGCCAACGTACGCCTACCTGGCCGCGCAGCAAAGCGTGCAGGACGAGACCTGGCGTGTGGACGGGGCCAATAGGGCGGACCTTCCCAGCCCGAACAGCAACTCCGGCAACCTGCCTGCGGGCTCTGTCTACAGCAAGTACGACTGGAGCCTCTACCACCATGAGAACCCCATGTTCGGGCACTTCGGGCACGGTTTCGGAGCCTGGTTCACACCGCTCGGCGGTGTCACGGAGGACACGCTCTGTGCCTTCTACGGCGCCGGTCCCCAGCATCAGGACCTGGCAATCCACCAGGATGCCCTGATCCTGAACTACTTCTCCCGCAACCACTACGGCGAGCCCGCCTACCCGATACCCGCGGGTTACAAGCGGCTGTACGGGCCCTGGCTGACCTTCTTCACCGTGGCCGACCCGTCCGAACCTGATGCGTTGATCGCGCAGGCTGCACGCACTGCCCGGGCGGAGATCAGCGAGCACAGGGACGGGGCAGCCTGGATGGCCGATCCCCTCTACCCGTCGCCGAGTGACCGCACCACAATCACCGGACGCGTCCGCCTCACTGACGGGCGCCCTGCCGCGGACTTCCACGTCATCCTCTCCACCCAGGACAGCGAGAGTGTCTTCCCGATCGCCGAACCCACCTACTTTGTTAAGACCGACGGCGACGGACGCTTCCAGCTGCCCGGCATCCCGCAGGCGTGGAAGCCAGGAAGCACGGCGCCTGGCTCATATGTCCTTTACATCCAGCCTGCGGAGGGCTCGGTCACTGACCTGTACCGCCGTCTCGGCGTCGTCGTCTCTGGACGTTCGCAGGACCTCGGCGAGATCACGTGGACTCCTACAGCGCATGGCACCTTCCTTTGGCAGATCGGGCGCTCTGACCGGAGCGCCGGGGAGTACGCCCTGGCCACCAACTCACCGGTGATGGGCAAGCCGCGAGGCTACGCGAAGCCCTCCTTGATTCCGGCCGACCTGACGTTCACCATCGGCCAGAGCTGGGAGCCAACGGACTGGTACTACGCGCAGACCAACAACGGCACCTGGACAGTACGGTTCAACTTGGACCGTGCGTTCAAGCGAACCGCCTACCTCACAGTGGCTACCGCCATGCAGCAGGGAGGCGCCCCGTCGGTGGCAGTCAACGGCAACAGCTCCGCCGTCTCGGGTGCCCTTCCCGGGAACAACGACTCCACCATCGCCCGGCAGGCTGACCGCAGCGGCTATCCCCGCACCGCCGTCCTGTCGTTTCCGGCGGAGCTGCTCGTTGCCGGCGAGAACAGCATCACTTTCACCCATGGCGCTCCGGCGCCGGCAGGGAAGGGCCTTGGTTGGGATACCCTCGTCCTTGAAGTCGACGAGGGTGCACCTTCGGAGTCCGCCCGGCTAGAAGCGTCCATGGTCAGGACGTTCACCGGCGCCGGGACAAGCACCTGGGAAGTGACCGTCCGTAACGACGGCCCGGGCACTGTCTACGATGTGCGAATCCAGGGCATCACCACGCCATCGGGCCAGCCCGCGCAAATTATCGGCCGTGATCCCGACAAGTTCGCCGTTCCCGTCGCCGCGTTCCTGCCGGCGGCTGCCAGCACGGTCGCCCACATCACCGTTGCCGGCGGCCAGCCGGTTTCCGTGACCTTCACGGCCGACGGCGGAAGGACCACGGCCACCGCCGCCGGTAACTGACGCCGGAGGTGTAGTTACTGGCCTTGCGGGAGCCCGGGCGGCTGGCTGCCAGCACTCTTTTAGGGAGTCTGCACCCCCGGTGACCTGACTCGCGCCGAGGTATTCCGAGGCCATGCGGGTGGCCCAGGTAGTTTCAGGGCACGACGGCGGCACCCGGCTTTGACACGGACCGCCGGGTCGCCGGGGCCTCACCGTGACCGCTCGGCCGGTACTACACACCGATGTCTTGAGATTGGTGGAAGAAGCGTTGGACGGAGAGGATGGAGGGATGACCAGCGTGGGGGAACGAATGGATGATTCTGGTACTGCCGGGCAGTTCAGCGCTGTGACGGTCGAATCTAGGGACGGAACGCTCACCGCACTTGTCCGTCCTGGACAAGGAGTCCCGATCGTCATCGTGCACGGGGTCATCGCGGACGCCTCTGCCTGGAAGCAGGTAGCCGAAAAAGTATCGCCCGAGCGTCCAGTCTTCGTGCTCAATCGCCGAGGCCGCGTCCCGAGCGGTCCCCTGAGTGAAGGGTATGGAGTCGAGACGGAGGTGGAGGACCTCTTGCGGTGGCTGTCGACTCTTGAGGGTCCGGTTGACCTAGTTGGGCACAGCTACGGCGGTCTCATAGCGGTTCAGGCTATTCGACAAGGTGCCAATGTTCGCTCGCTCGTCCTTTACGAGCCGGTCGCACACCCCTTCGGCCTCGAGGCGCTGCCGCTCGTGGCGGCAGCCATCAGCGCCGGCGACCTAGACGCTGCGGTCGAAATCATCAATGTTGATCTCTCCGGCTATTCCCAAGCGCATGTTCAGACACTCCGGGCTGGCCCAGCGTGGCCTAAGCTCATGCAGCTAACAGAGCCGGCCGCTGCCGAGCTGCAGGCAATCAACCAATTCGTTCTCACTGTCCCACCAGCATGGACTACTCCTACAACGTTGATCGCAGGCGAACTGAGCAGGAACCGCCCACCATACGGTCCGAGCGTTGACAAGTTTATGGAAACCCTAGACGTCGGCAGGGTCACAATCTTGGCCGGCCAAGACCACCTGGCGCACGTGACCGCTCCGCAGGAACTGGCGCACGCAATCAACGAGGGCCTTGCGACTGGACGGTGACAGGTACCTCGTACCAACCCCTGACACTGCCGGGCCATTGAACTCCAGCCCGCTCCCCGTCGTACATCGCTTCGATAAAGGTCAGCGCTGTGGACGCCGAGCGCCTTGCTGCCTTCTGGTCCCAATTTCTTACGCTGCATCGGACGCTTTCGTGTCAGCTGACAGTGAAGCAAGGCGAATTTGATCCAGGCTCGGTTGTTCCTTGCGCCAAAGCTGGGAAGAAACTGCGGAGGCCTTGAGGCAGGAGGGCCAGAATTGCGGCCATTGGCCCTGGTCTTCCGCAGTGATGACCAGGCCCCGGAGCATGACAACGGCGTCGGTCTCACATGGCTTTTGTAATGCTCATGACCCGTTTCGCTTCACCTTACGGGCCTACGATTCGGCGAGTAATTCGCATCATTTTTTGAAATTTGGGGGCAACAAATGAATACACGTTTTCGGCACAATCACGCGCCAAATCCGGCCAACAACGGGGTGGCCGGAACCTCAGCGAATTCATGGATTTCTCGACGTCGAGTGGCTGGTGCGGCTGTAGCTATTGTTATGGTCATTTCAGCGACGGCATGCGGTCAACAGGCAGCCTCGTCCACGACTGCTCTGGCCAGCAAGTCGGAATCCTCGACGGCGACGCCAACATCCACTCCAACCGCCCCCGCCTCTTCCTCCTGCGTCACCGGGGGCGCGACCGAGCAGTACTCGCCCAAGGTCTTCATCTGCACGAAAAGCGACGCAGGGACTCTGCTGTGGATGGAGCAGTCGGAATCGAAACGGGTAACGGACGCGCGCGCGGCGGCTGAGAAGGCCGCAGCTGAGAAGGCAGCCGCCGACAAGGCAGCGCAGGACGCTGCGGCGAAGGCGGCACAGGAACAGGCCGCTGCGGAGGCGGGGCGCCAACAGGCTGCAGCCGAGGAGGCGGCGCGCCAGCAGGCCGCAGCAGCCGCAGCGGCGGCGGCAGCGGCGGCGAAAGTCCAGGCGCCCGTAAAGCCTGCCGCCCCCGTAGCCCCTAGCGGATGCGACCGAAACTATGCAGGCGCATGTGTCCCGATTGCGTCCGACGTCGATTGCGCCGGAGGGAGCGGCAATGGTCCCGCGTACGTGCGCGGACCTGTCACCGTCGTCGGATCTGACATCTATGGTCTCGACAGGGATGGCGACGGCGTGGGATGCGAGTGATGACCTGCTAATCCATCCGCAGCAGGCCGGTCGACGATAGCTTTTCAAAATGCCGTCGTCGGCTGGCCTGCCTCGAATGCTAGAAAAATACGAAGTCGGGCAGAGCGAAGTTATGGGGGAACTCGATGGTGGAACTGAAGCGTATCTATTGGAGCCGCCAGGCCCTGCGTTTGGCCTACTCGGCTGCGATCCTGTGGTTGGCCGCATCCATTATGCTGGCGCTGATGCCGAAGGTGAACGCCGGCGCCGGTCACAGCGTCTCTTCGGTCGGCGACATCTTTCGTGGCATGTTCTATGGCGTGCTGGCCGCTATCGCCCTGCCTGGTATGGTCGCGGTCGCCCTGACCATCGCGGCGGCCGTGATCCGCGCCCAGGACGTCCGACGCCGGGACCCAGTCCGGCGGTTCAACCGGCAGCAGCGACGTGAGGGCATGGCACGGGCAGGCGGCCGGTGTGAGATGGAAGCAGGGTTCCGGCGCCGTTGTTCCCGGCCGGCTGAGCACGGCGACCATTTCTACCCGTGGTCCAAAGGCGGATCCACCACCCTCGATAATTTCGTTGCGGCCTGCGCCAGATGCAATCGCACGAAAGGGGCAGTAGTTCCTTCGCCGAGTAAACAGGAAAGACTGGAACGACGACGTCGGGACTACCTCGCGCCCGACGCATCCGTCAGCGTCGGCGAACGGCAGCCGCTCCCCTAACGCCTTGGGTCACCGGCTGGTCGGAGTAAGCCGGGGCCGACTCTTGCGATTGTGCCGCATGGGGGCAGACGTTAAGATGCTGGCGGGGAGAGGTCCTGGTCGCACTGACTAGCGTTAGGAGCAATCCAATGACTGACTTCTTCACCATGCAGCCCGGCGAAACCGCAGCGCCTTTGCCACAAGGACCAGTCCTGTGTGCGGGAACGGCCGGCATGCGGCGCATCCACCGCTTTTTCCTGTGGGCGTACGACGAGGCGCCTGGCCTGGTGCGCTCCGCCGCTGCCGGTGACACCGCCCGCGCCGCGTACGTGGGCGAAGTGTTGGGGAACTTCGACAAGGTGCTCCACTTACACCACGAGGGCGAGGACCAGAATATGTACCCGCAGCTCGCGGCAAGGGCACCGGCGTGTGCGTTGCACGTGGCGCAGATGCTTGAGCAGCACCGGCAGGTGACGGACAGGCTCGAGAGCATTGAGCCGGTCCGCCTTCGTTGGATGGAGACGGCGGACGCCGAAGTTGGCCGGGAACTCGCGGAGCGCTACGAGGACCTGAAGGCCGTCCTCAACGTCCACCTACGCCGCGAAGTCACCGAAGTGATGCCCGTCGTGGACAGGGTGCTGACCGAGAAGGAGATGCAGGAGGCCGGGAAGCACGGGATCGATCAGCTCGACAAGAAGTTCCTGGTCGGCTACCTCGGGATGGTGTTGTCCACGAATCCACCCCAGGAACAGAAGGAAATGTTCAAGGAGATTCCCGCCCCGGTCCGACTTGGCTACCGTCTCATCGGGCGCAGGATGTACCGGAAACAGTACGCGACGCTCTTCCCGGGACGACCGATACCCAAGACGATGTAGTCGTCCACGCGGGCTATTCGTTGGCCGGGACCGGGAGGAGATGCACCTACTGCATCCCACGCTGTTGCTAGTCCTGGCCGCACCCGTAGTGGAGCCGGACCACCCCGTTGCCAAAGGCCCGCGTTCCGATCAGCGTGAGGTTCACCGTGACGTCCGGCGACAGGAACAGCCGCTGTCCCTCGCCCACCACCACGGGGTGGACGTAGAGCAGGTATTCGTCGATCAGGCCGAGCCGCATGAAGGGTTTGGGCCAGGTTGGGGCCGCTCAGCACCAGGTCACCGCCGGGCCGCGCCTTCAGTTCCGCGATCTGTTCAGGCACGACGTCGTGGATCACCGTCGTGTTCCAGTCCGCTGTTGTTTAGGGTCCGGGAGAAGATGAACATGGGCATGTCGCGCCAAATTCCGGCGAATTCGACCATAGCCGGGGTGATGGCCGGAGCCTGGTCGGCCGTGGGCCAGAAATGTGCGTGATCCGCCCACTCAGGAACCCGCCCTTCGAACCCAGGTCATCGTTGATGTATTGGAGCAGTTCCTCGTCCACACGGTGCCAGCTGATATCACGGCCTGGCCGTTCGAAGAATCCGTCAACGGCTACTGACGTCATTAGGGTGATCTTTCGCATGTGGATCCCCCTTGATGCGCCGGTACTGGCGGGCCGGCGCCATGGCTTCCAGTGAAGCACCAAGGGAACGGTTGGACCAGAGCATGCTTTTGGTTGGGAGGCGCCAACTGATCAACCCGGATCGGCACAGCCCGCGGCAACTGCACGACGTGTCCGAGGTGCTGGAGCTGCGGCGGGAGCACCGGCTGCAGAAGGGACGCCCTGCTGGGGTCCAGCACCTTGATACGTCCACCCGATCCTTTCACTTAGGTTTCCCCCGCGCCGGCCCATGGACCCCATCTGCACAGGTTCTTCTTCCCGGGCGTCCGCCGGGAGGTGTCGGAAAGAACCCAGGCCTCGACTCGACCGACCGATGCCTGCCCGTCAACCGGTGAGGACGCCAAGGGCAACGAAAGCTTGGCGAATGGATTCCCGCGATAGCCCTGCAATGGGGACATTCGGCCGCCGGCTGGCGAACTGTGACGAGCGCAACGATTCCGCCAACTCGTTTAGCCCTGCAGCCTGTCCTAATTGATCAACGAACTCGCGCAGGACAGACGTGTCCGGCATCTCATAAGTGGACACTCGGGAGAGTCTCGTGAAGTCGAACTCCACCGACGTGCGTTGACCAGTGAAGTAAAAGAGCGAAACGGTCCCCAGCCGCCGACGCCTCCCGTCAAAGATCTCCAGATGAGCGGCCGGAAAGTGGGCTTTTGAACCGATGAAAGCCAGCCCCGCGTCGGACGCTTCGCTGACGAACAGGTCAAAGTTTTCGATGCTCGCGCTGTCATTCAACTCCAGCCACGCGCGGTAGGTCCCGACGTCCCACACCACCTGGTCGCCAGCCGCAGGTTTGCTCGCCCCTGTCCTAACTTCAGCCAGTTCCTGCCCGTAGATGCGCGGCGCCAGTATTTCGATACTTCCCTGTGTGAGGCGTGAGTATTCAACGGCGACCACCGAAGTGTTTGGACCGGACATGAAGTTGAGGTACTCCACCATTCTCTTCAGCGCCGTGTTGATCGCATCCACGGCCAATACGATCCTGAACCTTCCCTCCGCAAGGTTCCGTGCAAGCGCCTCTCGAAGAGGAAATCCGTCCTCCGAGTCTTCACCGAAGAGGGATTCGTGCGTGCGGCTTTGCCATCGTGCGGCGAAGTCGTCAACATCCATCTTCCATAGCCGCGATGCGTAGTCGAACATTTGCCCGACGATCTCTCGTCTCACCTGCGGGTTAGCCGCCAGCTTGCATTCAACCAGTGTCACGTCTCCGTCGGCACCGACAACCACAACGTCCGCTGGACCGACCTCGGATTGAAACTCACGGCATGTCCTAGCGCCCTTGCCAACACCAGGGATCAGGTCCGGATGCGCAGCGAGTATGGCCTGCAGATCTGATTCCAAGGCATACCCCGCGTATGCCGCCTCGCGCCAGGTTCCGTCGGTCTGCCGAATCAATATGTCACTCATAGCAGTGCCTCCGGTGGACTGGAGCTGGGCATTCCCCCTGCCGGAGATAATCCAGTCGGCTGCACTAGACCTCCATGGCCGGTTATTCGTCAGTCTGCACCTGCGGCTGGGAATACTCAATGCCTAATAAGGCAGCTGGAACGCGGCCCCGAAGGAGGTGGCGCCGGTGTGGCAGGCGGTGACGCGCTGCCGACCGCCCAGGCCCTGCCCGCCGGGGACTCCCCTTCGTCTCCTCCGCATGAGCACCCAGTCTCGCCCTGTTAGGGCCGAGATGGGTTCCGTACCGGCCAGCTCGTCAGCGTGTGGGCCGCACTTTCACCAGCCCGACGCCGCACGAGAACGTGAGGCTACGTGCCCGGTGCCAGTGGACGATATGAGGAGCCGTTCCGCTGCGGCAGGGGCGTAACTGCTTGCCGGGCTCCAGCCTGTCCACTACGATCGCCCCTTGTCGAAGGCCTTTACAAGTACTTCGACAAGACCCGCGCGAACGTGTCTCCCGTCGGCACGAGCCACTCCACGAGTTCTTGCGACTGAGTGTCGTCCAGGAAGTCGCCCGGACGACTGATGACGAGCTTGGATGCCTTGCGGTCGGGCTTGTCATCCCATTCGAGGCTGAAACCGAGGTCGGCTTCGATGGCGTCGCGCTGGGCAAGTAACTTCGCGAAGAGATCCTTGTCGTGGTTGATCCAGAACAGCGTGGTGACAAGTTTCCTCTGGGAGTTGACCGTGAGCAAGATCTGCCCACGGGAGTCTCCAAGGCTAACGTCGTACCAGTTTTGCGGATAGGGCTCGCGCCAAGTATCGATGTTCGTTGCGTGTTCAAGGCCATAGTCACGTACCCGCTCGAAGAACGCACGTTGGGCATCCTTCACGGACACTTCCCGCCCGGCCCTGGAGGGAGGCCTGACCTTCCGGCGGCGTGCGGCAATCACGTCCTCGTCGACGTCGAGGCCGGCGGCTTCCGCGAGTTCCTCAGCGCCGATGAACTGCTCGGGATCCCCGTGTCCTTCCGCATCGAACCGGAGCCTTTCTTCCTCAAGCACCACGCGCGGGTCGTCGTCGCGGCCAGGCTCAGTCCAACGAAAACCAGGCGAGATCGTCCCCCGCTCTGCAGGACTCGCCAAGCGTTGGCCATAGGGAAGGTCGCCACTATCGCAGCCAACGGCTGGGCCCAGGTGCCAGCCACGATCGCGACGTCGCCGTACGTACTCCAACGCCCCGCCGGGATTTCGGCGACGATCGCAGCAACTTGGCTGCGAAGCGCTGACGGCTCGTCGCCCACAGCTGTGATGCTCTCGTCAGGGCCTGGCCACAGCTCAATGATCTTTTCTGCTAAGCCAGCGCTACGCGCGTTGATCTCGTCTACGCCCCATTTAGCGTGAGCAGCGATCGCTTGGTTCACCGATATGCGATATCGACCGAATAGCTGGCATAACCCCTTGGGTTGGCATTAAGAAACCGGCCGGCCCAGGACCACAGCGCATTCAGGAGATCACCATGGCAACACACACCAGCACCGGCATCGCGGCCCGCAGCAACGTCCAGAAGGCATCGTTGGCTGTGGGTGCCGTGTTCCTACTGGCCGGGGTCCTGGGCTTCGTCCCGGGCATCACGGCCAACTTCGACCAGCTGCACCTCGCCGGCCACCACTCCGAGGCCATGCTGCTGGGCCTTTCCAGGTCTCGGCCCTGCACAACATTGTCCACCTGCTGTTCGGCGCGGCCGGCATCGTCCTGGCCAAGACCGTCGGCGGCGCCGGCTCGTACCTGCTCTACGGCGGCATCATCTAGCTGGTTCTGTTCGTATATGGCCTGGTGGTTCCCAGGATTCAGCCGGGAACTTCGTGCCGCTGAACGGCTTCGACAACGGCCTGCACCTGCTGCTCGGCGTCGGCATGGTGGCCTTGGCACTGGTCCTCACCAGGGTCGCGCGAAGGCACGGGCTTAGGCAGTCCGCGGCGGTAGACCAGCAACACGCAAGGGGCCATGGCCCCGATCGCAGCTTCGGCTGTTATCGGGGCCATGGCCTTTCCGGCTCTAACGCGTGGCCAGGCGCTTAGCTCTCGTTGCTTCTTTCGACATGGCTGCAAGGTAACGCGGTCACGGCGCTAAATGCCTCAGTGAAAAGCGCCTATTTCAGAAGCCCAGGAACTACTTCGTAGGCCGCGAGACGGGCCAGTTTAGCCTTCCAGGCGACTGGAAACACGTCATCACCTCATGCCGACTGAGACTCTATTTCTCCCCACTTCAAAGCGTGCGCATAAAGGAGGCCGCGCAACCGTCTTTGTTCCTTTTTGTCGTCGATAACGTGCTGGAAATCGACAAAGCAATGTCCCGGCGCACGTTTGTCGCCGAGAGGAACGGGACACCCACTGTCATCGACGGCACGGAGCGACGCTTTGACCACTTCGTCTACTGTGACTTTGTAGACACCCATCGAGGCGGATCTCGCATTACCGTTGTGCCAGGCGCGGCTTTCGTCAGCCGTGACCTCAGTGGATCGCGAGTACGATACCTTGCCCTTGTCTGCGTCGCTTGGTCCAAAAGCAGCGGCGCGGGGGCGCCCCACTTGGCTATCCCAGTGGTGAGCCGGTATCTGGCGAAACAAGTCTTCGCCTTCGTCTTGGAGCAACTCAGCTTCGCAAGAAACGAGCTTCACAAAATCAGTCACGACAGAGCCTCCCCGACTCGCTCAATTACTTCTGATAGGTCCTCGGGGTCGAACTCAATTGCTTCGCCGGAGACCACATCAAGATGGAACAGGAAAAAGTCGAGTTCAGGAGAAATTTCGAGCGTCACAACTCGTTGCGGAGAACCCCATTCAACAATTACGCCTCCGTCTTCGCCGGGATAGATGCCCGGTGAAATCTCGCTCTCCTGCGTGGCTCGCAGCACCTCCCGCGCGGCATCGATTGCAACGAACGAGATAAGTGGGCTCTTACCGAGTTCTGGATGCCAATTCTTTGCAAGGCTGGCGAGTTCCACTATCCGTCTCGACCAGGGCTCCGTCTCAATTTCGAGCAGTTCAACCTCATCCACGTTGAGGATCTGCCTTAGATGGTCACCTAGCCAGCTCATTCGGCCCGTGACACGAATGAGAGGAGCTTGAGCGTTCGATTCGAGGACTTTCTTCAGGTCCTCCAGCCTCTCGGCTTCCTTGTATCGCCCGTGCACCTGACCGAAGAGCAGGGTCTTGATCTTGAAGTTTCTGGCTTCAGCATTGACCGCGATCAGGCGGCCAGCCACTGTTGAGGTGTACTTGCGCCTTTCCGGCGCCTCTTCTTCAGTTTCTACCAACTCAAGCGCCAGCCGCTCGAAGATCGGGCGAAAAACCCTCGGTGCAGTCTCAGATGTGATGCAGACTTCTTCATGCGTTTCGGTACCGGACAATAGCAACGAGTCTTCCTCGCGGAGGCTCGAACCGAAATCTCGGAAGGCATCGAGTGACGCTAGGCTCGATAGCAGTCGTTGTTTCGACTGCCTAGTCGTTTCCTCTTCATCCTCTGATTCTGCATCGGCCTCGTCGCCTGGACCTACCTCGTCGGGCGGCGTAGCGTCCCCATCCTGGTCCCCACCGACCGACGGCGATTCCTGGTAAGCGGCACTCTCTTGTCCGCTGTCATTGAGAATGACACCAAAGTTGCGATTGACTATGTCCGCAAAAAGCGCTTCGACGTCGAGGCGCCCGGCATCGTAAAAACTGTCGTAAGCAGATCGCGTTTTTTCCATTACCGGAACAGCGCTGCCGTCCTCAATTTCAGTAACAGCCAAATCAAACTCACTGGAAAAGTCAGCCGGGACTTCTTCTCCAGGATTAGCCTCACGCCACGCCAGCTTGGCCGCTTCGAGGATCAATTCCCTGTACCGCTGCAATTCGACTAATGCGTCGATTGGCAGTCTTCCCCCGTTGAATCGTGCACCATCCAGTTTGAGGGTGGCGAAAACGCCAGACTCGTCTTCCACTGGATTTGCGTCGACTTCATCTTCGCGTGCGGCGTCGTCGTCATCGTTCACTTGCTCAACCTACAGGAGGGGTCTGTCAAAAATGGTTCTCCGCCCCGAACGGTCACCATTCGTTACAAAACCACAAAATGGTTGGGTCACCATTGCACCCGCTCCGACCGGGCGCGGCCCGCCATTCTGCGCCATCAGGCCCAGCCATATCATGCGCACCACGAGGGCGAGGACCAGAGCATGTACCCGCAGCTCGCGGAAAGGGCACCGGCGTGTGCGTTGCACGTAGGCAGATGCTTGAGCAGCACCGGCAGGTGACGCAGCGGCTCGAGAGCATCGAGCCGCTCCGCCTTCGCTGGATGGAGACGGCGGACGCAGATGCTGGCCGGGAACTTGCTGCGCGCTGCGAGGACCAGAAGGCCGTCCTGAACGTCCACCTGCGCCGCGAAGTCACCGAGGTGATGCCCGTGGTGGACAGGGTGCTGACCGAGAAGGAAATGCAGGAGGCCGCGAAGTGCGGGATCGATCAGCTCGACAAGAAGTTCCTGGTGGGCTACCTCGGCATGGTGTTGGCCACGAATCCACGCCAAGACCAGAAGGAAATGTTCAAGGAGATCCCCGCCCCAGTCGGCCTTGGTTACCGCCTCATCGGGCGCAGTATGTACCGGAAACAGTACGCGACACTCTTTCCGGGGCGCCGGATTCCCGAGGGCGCTGTAGCTTTGCGGGCGGTCTCATTGCCCCCCGTGGACTGGAGGGCCGTTGGGTAGGATCCGGTGTTGCGGAACACTGCCCATCGCATCGAGGTCCTCGGGCACCGGCGTTCCTTCGCCGACGGGGACGCCGTGCAGGTAGGTCAGCTCGCTGCTCAATGTAGTCGGGGTCAACGTCGGCGCTCACTTGAATCTGTCTGCCGGCTCGGTATTGCTCGATGCCTTGAGGCGGAGGTGCTCCGCTTTAGGCAGCGAGGCCACAGCGATCAGGGTGCCGATTTAGTCCTCTCGTAGTCGCTGCACCAAGTCACTTTCACCCTTCGATTCCCACCTGTCGCTTGCCTGCTGCTTGAAAAAGTCCCACGACGAGGAAGTGTGCAGCGCGGTCTCCATCGCCCGCTGTGCCGGCTTGTTTAGACCTGTCAGCCAATCGAGGATCACCTTCGCTGGCTTGAACTGATGTATGTTAGCAGTTGCTCCAAATAATGCGGTCGCAACCCGCTCGGCGGCATCGTACTCACCTTCGTTGATCAGAACCCGAAGAACAATCACGCCCCAAGTCAGGAACTTGTCGATGGCATCGAATGGCAGACCGCGAGTATTGCCAGCCAGGTCATCCAACGCATCGCTGACAGCCGCAGCCAGACCAGTGCGATCTGCGTGAAACCAGTCATGTACCTGTGGCTGCTGCAGCTTTGGAAGCCCATCAACGGATCGAGTGAGCCGATTTGGCTGACCGACGTAGGAACTGACTCGTGGCCAATCACCTGCTTGCACAAGAGATTCGAGGCTAGCGGTACTCGCAATAACCGAATCTCTGACAGCCTTCAGAAAGTACTCAAGATTCGAATAGCGGCCAGCCGGATCTGCGTTTGTCGCTCGTCGGAGCACCGCCCTCAGCTGCGGTTCGTCGACAAGCTTGACGTGGCCGAAGCTTGGGCGTTTTCCGGTCAGCATCCACGAGAGGATGGCACCCGCCGCGTATACGTCGGCTGTGATCGTTGACTCGTGAGCATCATCATGCTGCTCAGGCGCAGCCCAGCCTTCGGTTCCCGTTAAGCCGTTGATGCGAGTCAGTTGCTCAGTGGTAAGTCCGGCAGGATTTCGAACGATCCCGAAATCAGCCACAACCCACCGCGCGCCGACTTCATCCTCCAGCCACAAGATATTCTGTGGCTTTAGATCGCGGTGCACCTGCCCCTTGGCATGAATCGGATTGAGCGCCACGGTGATGGCATTTAAGACCAGCAAGCACTCTTCGAAGGCCGTCGGCACTCCAGTGTCGTACAAGGTTCGAGCCGCGACTGGCATCGAATACCAACTGTACGAATCGTCGCAGTCCAGAACCGGCATGACATGAGGACCTGCTGCAAGCTGCATCGCACCGATCTCACGCTTGAATCGTCGTTCGACGCGAGAGTTGTTTGCTGCCAGTTTGAGCACTATGGACGAACCGGAAGGGTTTCTTGCCAGCCAGACTTGAGCGGATTGGGTGCTGCTGATCTGGTTATCAAGCTCATAACCGTCAGGTATCAAAGAGTAACTCCTCGTAATAGTTTCGCTGAAGAATACCGGTCCAGGCTCTGTGGCTTAACCGCTCCGGGAGCCCGCTCGTCATCCTAATGCCCGCCCAGACCGCCAGTTGAGAACGCGGGCGGAGTGTCTGAGCGACATGGAAATGCGGTCTTACAACGCAAGGAATCAGAGACAGCTTTACGACAGCGACGCCTGAGCCTGACTTCACACTGTTTTTGGTTATGGTTGTCGGGTGGCTGATGATGTAACGCCGAAACGCCCGAGGTTCTTGACCATCGAGCAGGTCGCCGAGGAGCTGGCCGTTGGTTCGCCGACTGTCCGTCAGTTGTTAAAGTTGGGTGAGTTGCGGGGGTTGCAGATCGGTGGCCGCGGCATGTGGCGTGTGGCTGCGCAAGACCTCGAGGACTACATCGAGCAGGCATACAGGGTCACGGCTCAGCGAATCGCGTCCGACGAAATGCCAGACGAAGGATCACTCATGGAGACTTCGGAAGGTTAGGCGCCTGCTAGGAGTCAGACCCTGTCTTTCATGATGGCCAGTCTGGCTCCGCTGTTCAGTTTCGTTAGCGTCATGGTGTCGTGAACTTCAGAAAGGGCTGCTTGTCGGCTTGTTGTAGAAATGCATAATGCGCTCCTGAATCCGCCCGTAGTCTGCTCACAAATTACCCCCGCAAGTGAGTTTGGAGATCCTGCACTAGGGCTCGAGTGGGGTTGAACTCGTGCGTTGTCATCGAAAATCCAGAAAGGACTGCTGCCGTCATCGCTTAGCAACATATAGGGTTTAGCGTTCAAACTGATGACCTTCCTTCACCTGAACAAACTTCTTTTGGCATCCAAGCGAAAGCTGGGCCCTGGCACCGTGTGCCTAGGGCGAGCAATCTGTGCGTCCTCATATCTGCTTCGTCCCAACGGAGAAACGCCAAACCAGGAATGAGATGGCCTTCTCCCACGTCAAATCTCGCGCTTTCCCAGCTTGCTGACGTCGCTCGATCTATTGGGGCAAACCTTTTCAACGCTGATTTGTCCACCTCGGCGACGCAGCTGGCTCTGAGCTCATCGTCTAAGCCCACAACAAGCAACTTCCACTGCTTGTCCGCCAACCCAGTCTCGAACTCGTGACGGCTGACGAAAAACGTAAGTCGACCTCTACGAGTAGTAGATTTCACTTCGAGGTGCCATTCAACTCCTTGGATGGAAGCTGAGACATCGTACCCGAACCCGTCATCCATTTCGGCCACGTGATTGATCGCGCTGGGCCACTTGGCCTCGAGGAGCCTACACAGCGCGATTTCTCCTGCGCTCCCAACCTGTGCTCGCCGGGCTAGATCTATCTTTCCGCTTATCCTGCGTACGACACGTAACCCTGAACTGGCCGGAAGCCCCAGCAAATCGGACCATCTCTCTATGTCCTGCGGCAGGTCATCACTGCTGTGAACCAGCACGTCGGCATTTTCCAGCCAAGGAGGGTCCGCGGCTTCCAAAAGACTGGCCAGAAGGTATTCCCTTCTGCCCTGTGATGTCATTTTCTCCAGTGCTGGGGAACGCCCTGAACTGCCCTCCGGCAGGTTCGTCCAAGCCAATGAGTGCAACCACTCGAGGGCAATGGAGTATTGGGTTGGAGTCAAATCTGTGTATCTGGAGTTGGACCGGATAAGGACAGAAGCTTGGAGTTCACTGGAACGTCCCAGCAAATCAAGCCACCGAGCAGCTGCGATAATTACTCCTTCGGCGGGAATCATCGGTTCAGATAGGTAGTAAAGGCCGCCAGGTCGGACATGTCCATTCCGACAGATTCGTCAACTTCCTCTTCGAGGTCACCGAGAACACGCACGTTGGGATCGTCAAGAATACCGCCCATAAATTCCAGCTTCCGCGCAAGCCGATCTTCGACTATCTCGTCAATGGTCCCAGAGGCGGCCAAGACCGTGATCTTGGTTATGGTGGATGGAGCCAGGCCCAACCGGTGGATGCGGTCAAGACTTTGTAGGAAACGGCCAGCAGAAAAATCACGGTCCACATAGACGGCGTCGTGACACTCGTGATGGAGGCTGACACCTTCGCCCAGCGTGGCTGGATTGGACAACAGTACGGCGCAGGCCGGGTCCTCCCGGAAGCGTCTGAGCTCCTCTTCCCGATTTATTGTCCCGCCATGAATCAACGCCGGATTGAATTCTGCCAGCATCCTTTCCAACGACTTAAGGTTTCGAACGAACGTCGACCAGATAAGGGTTTTTCTGCCTCTGGCAACATTCTTTTCTACAATGCTGCGTACTTGCTGGTACTTGGGGTTGAGCTCGTAGAGCGGCAAGTCCCGAAGAAGCTCCATGGCAGAAGTGTTCTCGGGAACCTGATAGGGAGGCACCCGGTAAGGCAGCGCTTCGTGCTTGTCCGAGCCAACGGCAAGGAGTGCAGGCGAAGTGGCAGCCATCAACAAGTACAGCAGGATCCTGCCCAGTGCAGCCATATCTCCGGCCTCAGAGGCTGAAGCCAGCTTTCCCTGCCCAAGAAGCGCATCGTAAATTTCTCGGTGTAGAGGCGGTAGATCCACTCGGCGGATCGATACTTCAACTGGGGGCAAGTTCAACTCGGACTTCGTTGTCCGCGTAAAGAGTGGCTTGAGCGCTCGGCTGGCAACGGAGAGATCCTCGTGCGCCACCGCCCGCTGGACGGCTGCCCTGCCCTGTCCTGGCCACACGAATGAAAAGAGGCTTTCTAGGTCCCTAGAGCCGTTCGGGGCCGGCGTACCGGTCAGTATCAGACGATTCGTCGCGTATGGGCCAAGAGTCAAGCACGCGCTGCCCCAGGCTCCTGCACTGCCAAGTTTCATCCGGTGCGCCTCGTCCAAGACCAAAAGGGTGGAGGCAGCCTTCATCCATGTAATAAGGGGCGGGATTGAATTTGGCAGGCGTTCGTAATTGACCAGCAGAATGTCGACATCGGGAGGAGGGCCCCCAGTCCATACATAAGTGGTTATGGCGTCGCCACTAAAGCAGACTCCGGCTTCGTACGCCCAGCTTTCGAACGCTGATTTAGGACAAACAACGAGCATGCGTTCGATCGACCCACCGGCACGACGAGCCGCGTAGATCGCCATGCTTGCCCTGGTTTTTCCAGCACCAGGAACACTGAAGTTTGCTCCATGATTGAGCGCCATAAGCTTAGATAGATCGCGGGTCTGGTGCTGGGTAAGCGGAGCAACCCAATTGGGCGGAAGGACGGGGGCCGGCAGCTGATCGACTTCCTCGGCCCTGAGCCGAGCATCCACCAGAGCGGAGTCCTGAACGTTCCCTTCCACGAGTCTGAGAAGACCGCTGTCCCAACGGACATCAACGTCATCGCTGGGCCATCTCGCTAATTCACGCAGGTTAACCAGGAAATCATCAAGCTCAATGCTGATCGACGTCTTATGCAAGCTCAGACTTGTCGAAAAACGTGTCGACAGCATCCGAAGATGAGGGGCATTAATCTCATCGCACGAAAGATCAATCCTCCCTGCTGTGAGAGAAAACCGGAGGTCGAGCACTCTAGTTTTCCGCCCCGATCTCTACACGGGCAATTGCCTGGAGCCACCGGACGCCGTCCGTCGGTTCGCTGGGGCCACGGCTGACAATCTGTGCAAGCTTGTGGAGATTCTCACGGATTGCTCCGATCTCATCTTCCAGATCGGACACACTGAAATTTCCTGTAGCTCTAGCACTCGAGACAGCCTCCAAAGCCAGCTCAAGAGCGTCGTTCGCATCGGACAACCGGTCCGCTGCTGCCAGTTTCCTCTTGAGGACCCTGCCTTGGCGGCCGGCAAGATCCAACCCATCGTCAAGGGCACTATGGGTATTTGCCAGCAATTGCTGGGCTGCCACCCGCTCGCTGCTGGATACATCCACATGAGGTTGAGTGGCGGCTTTCGCTTGGAGTACGGCGGTGGTGGACGCTTTCAATGCCTCTACCACTGCGCTCGGGCCGGGCGCAGACAAATGAGTACCAGGAATACGGACAGTAGTCGCCTCATTGGACGTCTGCTTCGGCATAAGAGGTTTAGCGTACTTACCCACAAAATCTGATTCGATCAACCGCAGGTCTGTCTTGGACTTGTTGAGGGCTATGGCCAAGAGCCGCTGTTCTCTGAGAGCTTCGGCCTCATCAGGTGCCTTTATCTTAAGTGCCGAGTAGGTTCGGTAGAGCTCTTCTAGTTTCCCCTGTTGTTCTTCGAAATCCACCAGACGCAGGGAAACTTGCTGACCGTCCGAACCCACGATTCTGCTTCTGTCGATGGCCTCTCGGATGAGGCTCAAGATCCATAGGTGGCGTTCGAGAGTCGCCGCTTTGATCCGGAAGTCAGCCGTGATCTCCGAGGTTGGCCGTCCCTGGAGGATCCTTTCCTCAATAGCCAGCAGAAAATTCATGAATGAGTAGTCGCGTTTGTAGTCTTTCCGCAGCTGCAAAGCAAGCTCAATGGAACGGAGATCATCCAGGCTCGCATCCGGCGGAAGAACTCCGACGCGCATGTGCTCCTGCTTAAGTTCCGACAGTGCCGCACGCCGAGTATTGCCGTTTATCAGAACTCCACTCCGAGTAATGATTCCCGGGTCGCTTTGACCGTGTACCTTCAAGTCCTCTTTGAGCGCATCAAAAGCGGGATCGACGGACTCAGGGTTCGTAGGGTCGCCTTTGAGCAGCTGATGAAGGTACGTCTGCCCCAGGTCTCCATATGGATCATTGTCCAAGTCCTGGTCTTTGGCCCTGTCGATGCTCCGCTGGGCGCGTATGCGGTGAGTTGCGGGGTTGTAGTACAGGATTTCCACAGGCATGGAGATCACCGGCAAGTGCATCGAGCGTCCACGCCATTCAATCGAGACAGTCTCCTGGACTCCCTCTGCCGAGCGGCTGGCCGCCAGCCGCTCCTCAATGATGGCCTTGTTGTCCTGCGCACGCCCTGGAAGGTTGCTCACAGTTGTCCCCTTAAGCTTAATATCCCTACCCCATCCTATGTCCTTGCCCTCGTCGACCTTTCAGCCGGGGGGTTTTGAGCACACACCATCTCCTGCATTGCCTATAACGCTCCGAATCAAAGATGATTGGCGACATGAACTTTCCGGACTGGAGAACGAGCAGCGCTGGGACGCGCACCCGAGCGGCCTTATGGTTGGCCTCACAAATTGGCGAAGGCGGTGTGTTTACCAAAGCTCAGCTAAGGGAGGCTTTTCCTGGAGTTGAACAAATCGACCGTCGTATGCGGGACCTAAGGCAAGACGGATGGATCTTGTCCACATATGCGCAGGAAAGATCACTGGCCGTGGACGAGCTTCGCCTGGTCAAGATCGGCGGCCATGTATGGGAAGCTAGCTACAAATCCAATGTCACTCGCAGCGCCAGCGACCGTGAGCGCCGAGAAACTCTCGCCAGGGACAACTTCGCCTGCGCGTTCTGCGGCATAGGTGCCGGAGAAACGTATACCGATGACCCTGCTCGTTCCGGCCAACTGAGCGTTACCTGGTGCGGGTGGGCTGGACCAGCAGGACGTTATGTGACCACATGCAAACGGTGCCGAAATCCCCTCGCAGGAAACGACTCGAGTGGTGCCGCATATGAAGCAGCGGCGTTGCTCGCACCTGTTGAGATGCGGACACTAACGGAGTGGATACGAGTTGGACACAGGACCCCGCAGCAAATTGATAAGGCATGGGCCCTTGTAAGGCTGCTTTCAAAAGCGGACCGCGATGACCTGCTAACCAGGCTCGGACCGATCCCCTGAAAGCTTCCTGCGCACCGCTTCTCAGGACCACTTGAGATCGATACTCAGTGCGACGACGCGTGTCGCACAGCGGGAGCACCACCGATGCAATGAGATGATGGACGACATGATCGCCACCTCCTCACAGCTCAACGTGCTCGAAATCTGCGCCGGAGCAGGTGGTCAATCGGTCGGGCTGGAAAAGGCCGGATTCGGACATTCCCTGGCCGTAGAAATCGACGTCGACGCAGCGGCCACTCTTCGGCTGAACCGTCCCGAATGGGATGTACATCAGGGTGACGTCCGAGAAATCAGTGGTAAGGGCTACCGAGGCGTCGACCTCCTAGCCGGCGGAGTTCCCTGCCCGCCATTTAGCATTGCTGGTAAACAGCTGGGCGCTGATGACGAACGCGACCTTTTCCCGGAGGCGCTTCGCCTCGTCCGCGAAGCCTCGCCGACCGCCGTCCTGCTTGAGAACGTAAGGGGCTTGGCCTCTGCTCGATTCACACCGTATCGGCAATCAATTTTGGATGCCCTCGACAAGCTTGGTTATGACGCTGATTGGCAGCTATTCAATTCCAGTGAATTCGGTGTCCCCCAGCTGCGCCCCCGGTTCATCCTCGTAGCAATGAAGCGGCGCCACTTCAGGAAATTCTCGTGGCCCTCGGCGCAAGGCACACCTCCGACAGTAGGAAAAATCTTGCTGCCATTGATGCAAAGCGGCGGCTGGCCGGGCGCAGAGGCTTGGGCAGCCAGGGCCAACTACATTGCTCCAACAGTTGTCGGGGGCTCGAAAAAACACGGCGGCGCGGACCTCGGTCCCACCAGGGCCAAGGTAGCGTGGCTGCAGCTGGGCGTCGATGGTAAGGGGATCGCCAACGAAGTGCCTGGACCTGAAACCCCACACAATCATGTACCGCGGCTGACGAACGAAATGGTAGCCCGCGTCCAGGGCTTCCCCCCAGAGTGGCAGTTTGCAGGACTTAAGACTTCGGTTTACCGCCAGATTGGTAATGCCTTTCCACCGCCTGTCGCATGCGCAATCGGGACTTCCATAGCCCAAGCTCTCGGCGTTAAGAGCCGTGCTGCTAAGATCGGAATCGATTTGGTCGACCGTCATCTTCAAGCTGTGAGCTGACGCCTCAACAAGCAGAGAGCATTACCAAACGCGCGGCAACAAGTATCCTTCGACCGTGAGCATCCATTCCCCGTCTCCGAAGCCGGTCTCAATCAAAGTCATTCCCTTTGAGTCGGCGGCTCGTGCTTCGGCCTCAAAGTAAGGCCAGCCATCACTCTGGACTTACGCAACTGCGTCACGCGTTTTAACAGCCTGCAACCAACTCAAGGCTGGAGCCGGTTAGTGCCCTCCACCATTTCAAAATTTCATTCAGTCTCTCGGCTTTTGCTTCGCGCCTATAGCCGCAGAGTGTACTCGCGCGCCTAGTAATCAGCAGCGGCCGCATATGATCACCCGACGCTCAATTCCACGCCTTCCGCCCGAAGGTGAGATGACGGGTGGGACGCGCGATCTTGCTCGCCTGCAGGGTAAATCCGCATCGAAGAGAATCGCCTACTTCTGAACTTTCTCCAGCGTAGATCGCACGCTTTCTAGAGTATCTCCGTATGGGCGCATCCACTCATGGACAGCGCCAGGGCGCACCTCTAACCAAGCCGTTTCGCTAGCCCCTGAGCCTGTGTGTTGCCCCATGTGTCCGATGACATGCTGCTTGATTACGCTTTTCGGCAGCAGCCATGCGTGGACTTTTAAAGGTGAAATTCCCAGGCAGAGACAATATGCATAGTCTTGGTCGCGAATTTGTTGAAACTTATAGAACCCTGCGTCCCAAAGGGTAGACATCTTTATCTGGATTAGGTGCCCATTAATCCAACGATCACCTTTTCCATCGGGGGCTCCGTCTACAAAAAGTCCGACAGCGCGCGCCCATTCAGTTATTAGGGCCTTACCGACCCGACCCTTCGTAGCCGAAGGAACTCCGCGAATCCATTCGAAAGAACTCCCCGACCATGCATCGTTTGGCGCGATATTCCTAAGAAGCTTTTCAGAAGCGGAGGTCATGATCTCATAGTCGTTTATAGTCATCCCGCGAGATGGCGTTCTGGTGAACTAGAGGCGCAAAATTGAACAGTTTCCTGCGTGTCGCCAGAGCTTCGCAGATGAGGACTGAGCCGGACCTTAATAGTCGCTATCGACGCTGGATTTTGGTCGATCAATACAAATTTCCGTCCGAGGGCTTGCGCGACCGCTCCTGTCGTTCCGCTTCCTGCAAAGAAATCGAGAATCCAGTCTCCTGGTTTGCTACTTGCTTGGATAATTCGTCTGAGGACGCCTTCTGGTTTCTGCGTAGGATACCCCGTTTTTTCCTTTCCCATTGTGGACACGATAGTGTGCCACCAGACATCGCTAGGAAGAAAATCTCTGCCTGACGGCTCAACTGCCAGACCGGGGGTCTTATACCGTTCACTATCAACGTCGTGTTTATTGAAAATATAGTTGTCAGGATTCTTCACATAGATCAAGATATTGTCGTGCTTTGTTGGCCACTTCTTCCGGGCTCTTGCGCCGTAATCGTAAGCCCAAATAATCTCATTCAAGAAGCATTGACTTCCAAAAATTGAATCCAAATAGACCTTAGCATAATGCACTTCTCGGTAATCAAGATGCAAATACAAGGTGCCGTCGTCGGTCAACAGCCTCCAGGCTTCAGTCAAACGTGGCTGAAGGAAAGACCAATAGTCTTCAAAGGTATCGTCGTAAGCTACCTTCGCGCCCTTAACCGTTTCGTACCTCTCGCCCTTGAAACCTAGCCTAGAACCAGTAGCAGATCGTATCGTTTTCAGTGAGTGGCGAACCTGTGCCTTGCCGGTATTGAAAGGCGGGTCGATGTAAATCAGTCGAAAAGTTTCATCCGGCAACGAACAGAGTGCGGCCAAGTTGTCACCTTCAACAATCAGGCTCGGTCCGGAGGGACTCCAGTTCATGGTCTTTGGTTTTTCACGCGCTGTCGCATCCGCCATGACGACGACCCTACTTGGGACCGGCCTCTTTGCACGACAACGACAGCCTCAACACGACTGCTAGGTTGACGGCCGTCAGTTCTCGAGAGTGCTCATTAGGGTGGACGAAGCTGGCCGCTCACACCATGCCGCTCCAGGGGTGCGTACTACTGCGGGGCAATGGCACTAGCCGGGGGCTTTTGACAGCGCTAGAGAATTCACAGCGTCGCGCCATAGGCCGACCCTTTGCCCCTGAAGCCTTCAAAAGTCCCCGGTGTTTTAGTAAGGAGTCATTAGACTGGCCCGACAGTAATGAGGGAATTGGCTCGTTTCGCGTGCAGTGTTCCAGAAGTCATGTCTCTTGGGCGAGTTGGATACTAGCTCTCGGTACTGCGAGGTCTGGATGATGAGAGGGCAGGAGTGGAGGCGGAATCAAAGAGAGCCGGGGAAGATAGAAGGCAACGATGACGAGAGTTAAACGAAGGGCCCCACACCCGGAATGGGTTCAAATGTACCGGCAGGGCATTCCATCACCGAAGATTGCCGCGGAGGCCGGGGTAGCCGCCAGCACGGTCCGCTACCATCTCCATCTTGCCTTTCAGGCCGAGCCGTCCATACGTAAGGAACACAACAGAGCTGCCGGCTCAGCTCCTAGGAACTCCCCCGCCGGCGTACGGAACATGAATGACATCATAGCTTTCTATACGGCTGAAGGCCGGCTCCCTTCCACCCATGGCACTTCTTCACGGGAGCGGGCAATCGGCGTGTGGCTGCACCGCCGCAAACAGGACGCCGCCCAGGGAACCCTCTCCCTCATCTACAGGGAAGGCCTCAGGGGCATCCCCGGCTGGGACAGACCGTCTACCCGCAATGCGGACGACGAAGCACGCTGGCACCAGCGCCTGGCTGAACTCATCGCTTTCAGGGCCGTCGGCAACGATTGGCCCCGTCACAAGAAAGCCGAGACCGAGCAAGAACGGGTCCTGGGCGTGTGGCTCCATAGCCAACGCATCAAACACCGCCGCTCCGAACTGAATGAGGGCAAGGAAAAACTACTGAACACAATTCTCCCCGGATGGCGCACCGGCAGGAAACGCGCTGACCGCTTCACCAGGACCGCCAGCACCCGATAGTCAGATGGGTCCATGACTTCAACGGCTGCAATTCTCGTCAGCCGCATATGCTTTTCTGTCTTCCGGTGCTTCGGGGTCAAGGAGAAGCCCCAGCCGTCCCAATGGACCGTACCTAAGTACTGATGCATTGAATGATAGGGGCGCAGACAACCCGCTTCCCAACTGGCCTGGAGCGATGAGGACGGCAAACCCGCGCAAGCAATTTGGATTGCGGTTGGCAACGCCGACCTGGGGTTTTGCCAGGTGCATTGAGACGGATCCGGGGCCAGCCGTCTCACTTGAGTTGGCAATTCCGTACTTGTGTCGCGGACTGCGCCGGCCGTGCTGAAATTCTCATGGCCTGATTCTTGGCGATGTCCGGACTGGCTGTCTGCCCGGCGTAGGTTAGGGCGACGGGCTGTTGTTAGTCGTGGTTCCAGACTTTGATCGATGACAGAAGCAGGAGCAGGACCAACAGGGGGATGAGGACCAGGTTTGGGACGACTCCCAGGAGTAGGCCGCCGAGTACGGTTCCGTGATGGAGCCGAGCGTCATGGTGATGAGGAAGGGCTTGCTTTGCCCGAGCACGGCGAAGCTCTTGTCTCTGCTGAAGCGGGCGAACGGGACGAGCATGGTGGGCAGTGACACGACCAGGGAGAGGCTTCCGGCGATCTTGATGTCGGTTCCGTAGAGCAGCACGATCGTGGGGATCAGCAGCTCCCCGCCGGCGACTCCCATCCGAGCAGCGACCACTCCGATGAGGATCCCGGCTGCGACGCCGAGCACCGTGCGGGAAGCGGGGTCCATTGTGAGGGGCTCGACCGCGAAGAAGTGCGTGACGAAAAGCAGCACCGCGATCAGGACGAGCAGGACCGCGATGACGCGGAAGAGCGTTTTCGACTTCAGCCGGGTGGCCCAGTGGGCGCCGATCCAGGCGCCGAGGAGGCTGCCGGCGAGCAGGTTCAGCACGATGTACCAATGAGGGGATAACTCGCAGAGCGGGACGGCGAAGAGCCTCGCGGGCAGGGCCGTGATGACGACGATCAGGCTCATGGCCTTGTTCATGATGATGGCCTGCAGCGCGGCAAAGCCGAACAGCCCGATCAGCAGGGGAAGCCGGAACTCGGCGCCGCCCAGGCCGATCATGCCGCCCAGGACACCGATGATCGCTCCCGCGAGGAAGACCAGCGGGAAGGATTGTTGTCGTGCCTGTCCTGGTGTCAATAGCGGCAAGGCGGTGCTCTTCATACCGGCCAAATTATTAGCAGCACAAGTGCGGCCGGATGGTGCGGCGTTTGTGACTGGGTGCGTGACTGCTTGCCGGTGTGGGTTATGTGCCCCAGATTGTCCACGCCCGGCTGAGTGTTTGGCTGGGGCTGGTTGCCACCTTAAGTGAGACGGGGATCAGAAACCGTAGGTTGCAAGTGAGTTGAGATTCTTGCCAACAAGACTGAGAGGTGACACTGAGCCGGAGTCTCACGCTACGCAAGCACTAGCTGGACTCTGCCAGGACAGCGCTTATCGGTGAAAAGGTAGGGGCAGCCGCATGTCACTGTGCTGTGACATCGGCGTGTTCCAGGACCTTCGCAGCCAAGCGTTCGATTTGGCCCAAGAGCTCGTGCGGCTGCGCCTCAAGATCCAATGAATGAGTGAAAATACGAACGTCCGCCCGACGTATGTCATGAAACGTCTCCTCGCATTCACCTTTCGCGTAAACAAGGTGGCCAGCGCGCATGTTGAACCTCGTGCAATATGCGAGCATCTGATAAAGGTCGGCGTTCGGAAACCGCTTGTTCTTCTCGGCCTTGTACTTTGCATCCAGGACAGCCAAAACGTTCTGGTCGTCGCGCCAAACGATGTCAGGGCGCAGTGGCACCACTCCGCCAACGTCCAAGTGCTTTCCCCGGTATTGCAGGTCCACACTCCCACCGTGGGACACCATGGCTTCGCGGAGTGCTACGGACACGAAGTCCTCGAAAACCTCCCACATATCGAAAAGGAATGACCTCGCAGTAACCTTCCCTGCATGCTGTTCCAGAGACCCATGTTTAAGGATGATCTCAGCCAAGACGACGGCCGGAGCGTAGTGGGCGTTGAGCCGGGTAAACCGGATGCCCGGAAACACCGTAGGGTCAGCGACGAGAGTCACTCCGTCGAACTTCTGCAGCAGCTTGCGCAATGACTGCCTGTCGGTTTCTGCCAGGCGCGGGACGGTCAGCAGTTTGCGCGCTGCCGCCACCAGCATTTGGTTCTCAGCGATGTCGACGGTGTAGTCGTCGTATGTCACCTCCGCTGGCAAGGGAAGTCCGGCCCGCAGTCCAATCTGTGCCGGAATATTAAGTCTGCCCCGAATCATGGGCTCAGATTCCTGCACCGTCTTGTAATCCTGAAACAGACCTTGGACGGTTGCCTTCTTAACCTGACGGATGAAGGAGCTAACGATGCTGCTGACCAGATGCTCATCGGCTGAAAGCGCTACATCATCATCGCGCCAGTACTTCGGCGAACGCGAGTAACCCATCAGGAAGAACAAGCGTGGGATCGGCAGCTTGGGTCGAATGTATAGCTCGTGCTCACCTACTGAGACCACGCCAACTTTCGAGACGGAAGAGACAGTCCACAGTCCTTCCCCTTCCGGCAGCGCTGTGGCAATGTCCAGACTGTTTAGGGCTCGTCCGATGGTGTCCGGCAGCGCCAAAGTCCGGCTGACGGCCGCTTCACGGATTTCGAACGCTGGCACCGTCTATTCCCTCTCCCCGTCTGCCGGACCATCGCTGTTCAAGTCTTCAGCCGGAGTTCGGTTCTGCACAGCGAGCTCCGCCCTCAACGTGTCCAGACGGTACTGCTTCAGCACGTCCTTCCCCTCGCCATAGTGGTGCTCTTCTAGCAGCGGCAGGATCTCCGATTCCCAGATCCTGGTGAGGACATCCTGCGTGATCCCTCCAACCTTGGGCATGAGATAGGACGGGCCAATGCTGAAGGAGGCGTCATTGATCTTCTTGTTGAGTTGCTGGAGCAGCAGGGCTGGTTCTTGGCCGAGGTCATTGCTCTTGTGCGCAAGAAGCCATCCGCTGAGGACCTCGGATACCGGACGCTGCGCCGGATGCAGCTCCCGGAATGCGAATCGACGGCGCATGGCCGCGTCCATCAGAGCGATAGAACGGTCTGAGGTGTTCATGGTTCCGATGATGAAGAGGTTGTCAGGCAGTTCGAATGTCTCTTCACTGTACTGAAGGTTGATTTTCCGGTGTCGGTATTCGAGCAGGAAGTAGAGCTCGCCGAAGATCTTCGCCAGATTTCCGCGGTTGATCTCGTCGATGACCAGTACAAAGTTTCGGTGCTGGGCTTTGTTCGCCTTGTCGACGATTCGTCGCAGAGGTCCATCTTTGAGTTCGTAGCTCAGGGCTCCGTTTACAGTAACGGGCCGATATCCCTGAAAGAAGTCTTCATAGGAATAGCTCGGGTGAAACTGCACAAGTTCTGCCTCGTCACGGGCGATATGTTCGGCCAGTGCGAGGCCAATAAACGTCTTACCCGTCCCCGGCGGGCCGAACAAGATCAGTTGCCGCTTGTTCTTAAGAAGGTCCAACGCCTCCTGCAGCCACTTTTCCTCGATGTAGACCCGACCACTCAGCGCCGCGTTAGCGGCAGGGAACGGTTCGCGTTCGATCCCCGGAGCCAGCTGTCCGGCGTCCGTCGATGTGTCGCCGTCCACCGACTCCGGTTGCTCCGTTGGACGAGGAGCGCTCTTCTCCCAAAGGTGTTTGTGCTGTTCGTCGTAAAAATCCACGTGGGTGCCAGTCTCCTGCTGTAGGCGGAGGCCAATACTGAACAGATCACGGTCCACGTCCCCTGTCGAGTCAGCATCGCTGGTGATAAAGGTATTTCGGATCAGGCCCTTATCCTGGTCGGAGAAGCAATCTATGAATGATTCCGGGTGGACCATGTACAACAGCGCGTTTCTTTGGGTCGGGAAGCTTCGTCCCCTGACACTGAAGACGAATGACTTCCAAGCCCACGGGTCCGATAGGACTTGCTGCTGCACTTCGATCGGGGATTGCAAGTAAGCCTCGACGACGGAAAGCAGAAGGGCCATCGCTTGGAATGTGTTGCTGAGCATCGCTTGGCCGGGGTGGACGACGCCGGTCTTGAGTCCGCTGAGGACCTGGTCCGGGATCATGGCCGGCTCGTCCATGGTCTGGAGAATTGCGGAAATTCGCTCCTTCTTCTTGCCGAAGCCGATGGCCCCCTCATAAATAGGCAGAACCTGCCACGTCACAAGCTCGGCCATCAACAGCCGAGCCTCATCGGCGGCCTCGGCCAACTGCAGCCTTAGTTTGTCGACAAAGGTGCCCTCTCCTGCGTCCGGAGCTTCGATAAATCGGGTTCTTAGTTCAGAGATTGCGGGGACGGTCCAGACATCGCGGTCCGGATCGAATACCGAAGACCCTTCGCGGAGGCCCCTCTGCACGAAAAGTCCGGTCGTGGCGCGGAAAACGTCCTCTTGTGGGCGTCGTGAAACGAGGACCGTTCGGAGTTGCTCTGCGCGGTTAGCCTTTCGACGTGCCGTCTGTGCGGCGAACAGCTTTGACATCTGGCCGAAAAGTTCGTCAGCGCTTGGATAGTCCTCCAGAGCTTTCTGGCCCTCCGGAGTTATTCGCCAGATGCCGTGGGTCTTTGTAATCCAGCCCGCCGCCACTAGGTTGATGGAGTCGAAGGACAAGTTTGCGCTCCCGCGCACGAGACCGCTTGCATTGGTGGTGGCCTCAGCCGGGCTCAGCGGCACGCGCTCAACGGCGAGCTGAAACACGCCATCGGGGTCCTTCGAATTGGCGACGCCCTCTGGGTGTTCTGACAGGATCTCCAGAACTGCCCTAATGCGTTTGCGGCGGTTTGGTCCGGTGCTTTCGGTCATATCGGTGCTCGCCAACCTCTCGGGAAACGGCAAAAAGCAGAAGCGCAGACGGTTCCTAGACTGTAACTCCAGACTAACGATGCAAGAGCTCGCAGGTATAGAGAATCTCCTCGAAGGCCCGGCGGGCTGCCGGGCAGCGTACAGCTACACCGATGTCCCCTTTGAGTGGCGGCAGCAGCTTCATGGTGACCCGCTGGGCCAACAGCCAGATCGCCCTCCTCACTACCAAGGACAGGCACCCGATACATCAGCATTTTTTTGAGCGTGGCGCAACCGAAGAGTACTGGCGCGAGTTCCACACAGGCGAATCCGAATTCTACGGCCACGTGCTCGGCATCAAAGGACTGGAACGGTCCGTTGTGGTGCTGTGCGTCAACGGGTTCAAGGACATGGACCGGGCGGCCGAACAGCTCTATGTGGGGCTGTCCCGGGCAAGGAGGCTGCTCGTGGTCGTTGGCGATTCAGGGCTGCTGGAGGAAGCGGGCGGCCCGGACCTCAAGGTCGCGTTGTCACGGACGCAGGCATGGAAGCCGGTGCTGGAAACCGGCTAGGAACTGCTTTTCACGTTTATTGTCAGCGCCTCGGCATAGTCTTTAATCACTAGATTAAGAACCAGCGGGATCCTGTGGTGAAGCGTGCGGACAACGTGGTCGGCACGACGCGCGTCGTCATCACTGTCACGCCTCCCGACTACGGCATCACGAGCTTTGACCGTTTGCTTGCCGCCGCCGCAGAGGCTGGCGGGGACAGCGGCGCAGGAACTTCATAGCAATTCTGTCAGTACCCGTTGCTATGTTGAGTAAAACGTCAGGATGAGGGAACAGCATGATGCGCACTACGTCTTCGTCAGTGAGCGATGCCTTGTCAGAGCTGGCCCGGATGATCGGCCAGGCCCAGGCTTCGGATCCGCTTTCACCCGTCACCATCTTGGTGCCGTCCCATGGAGCTGGCCTGGACGTCACTCGGTTCCTCGGCAGGACGCTCAACTCTGGGGCGGGCAGTGCAGGCATAAAAGCCTTCACGTTGAAGGACCTGGCAACAGAACTCATCGCCGCGGACCCCGCAGTCACCGGAAGAAGTCCGCTCCCTGCGGTCTTGAGGCTGGGAGCCGTCAGTAAAGTTTTGATCGATGATCCCGGGGTCTTCAGGGATGTTGCCGCGCAACCCGCCACCGCCCGAGCCATAGCAAAGACAGCCGTCATGCTCGACGCCCTTCCAGACTCAACGCAGCCAGCCCTGCCAGAACTCATGCGAGAAGTTCTCCGCATACATGGGAAGGCCAGCGAATCACTGCGCTCCCGCTGGTACACCGACCATGAGGCCTTCACTCTCGCAGGCCGCAGGCTGGGAACCGCCACCGTGACGAGACAGCTGGGCACGGTCATTGGCTTCATGCTGGGAACTCAGATGCGTCCCTCCGAGACTGCCTACCGGCAACGCCTCGAAGAGGCCGGCATGCATAGCATTGCTGGGTCCCGAACGCCGGACGAGAACACCACGCTCATGACGGCCTCCGACGCCGATGACGAAGTCCGCGCCGTCGTCCGGCTTGTCGTTGAAAGGCTGGCAGGAGGCACGCCCGGCCACCGCATCGGTATTTTCCATTCAGTCTCCCAACCCTACGCCGCGCTGCTGACCCAGCGGCTTAGCCAGGCCGGAGTAACGTTTGTAGGTCCGGCAGCGCACCGGCTCATGGACTCGCCGCTCGCGCGTGGCCTGCTTCAACTATTGAAACTGGACCCACAGCATCCGGACGCTCGCGCCATTCTAAATATCCTCGCGGAAGGAACGCTGGTCTGGCGCGGGCACCAGCTCCCCAGTAGCAATGTCTGTGAAAGGCTGCACACCAATCCGCCGGCCGAAGACGCCGACGGCGAAGAAGTGTCCGAATACCGGGCCCTCCAACGTGAGGAACTCCAAACTTTTCGGTCCTTCGTTGTCGCGCTTGCCGCCTGCATCGGTGACATCCGCAGTGCTGCTTCATGGAGCGATGCGTCCGCAGGCCTCGCCACACTGGTTGAAGGCTTCCTGGGCCCCCGCACGGCTTCCGAACGGCCCGAAAAGACCGCCGCCCGGGAAGCCCTGGTCCAGATCGTTGGAGACCTCCGCTACCTGGACATCATCGGCCCACCGGCCAGCCCTACGCTCATCCAGAGCGCGATGGAGGAGGGAATAGCCTCAAAGGGCGGTTGGACCGGGAAGAGCGGCACCGGCGTCGTCATCGGCAGCTATGCCGATGCCGTTGCCAGGGACCTAGATTTCCTGTTCCTTGTTGGAGCGGCGGAAGGGTTGGCACCGGCAAGGATTCGGGAGAATCCACTCCTTCCAGATAGCATCCGGGTTATTCTCGGCGGCGGTCTCCCCACTGTCGAGCAGCGGGCAGAAGCCAGCAAGGAACAGTTCTTCGCTGCCCTCGCTTCCGGGTCTGAACGGACCATCACCAGTCCGCGCGGCGATCTGCGCGGATCCGGCAGTTACCAGATTTCCCGGTGGATCACTGCTAAGCCCAACAAGGAACTTCAGTCCTTCGCCCATGGGATCGAGAATGGCGCCCCCACCTCGGCCGCGCTTCCCCCAACGGCGCAGGAATGGCGGCTGCGGCGGATTCTCACCGCCGAGGAGCGACTTTCGGTGCTTCGCGACGACACTTCACTGCAACGTGCATTGGCCGTTGCCCGGGACCGGCGCAATGGTGTTTTCTCCAGATTCAACGGCAACCTCAGCGCACATGCGGGAACCATTGTTGACCCAGGGAAAGCACTGTCTCCCACCGGGCTTGAGGACTGGGTGACAAGTCCGTTCAGCTACTTCCTGAAGCATGTCCTCAAAGTGAACATCCTTGAAGACGTCGAATTGGAGGTGCAGATCTCGCCACAGGAGCGAGGCATCCTGGTTCACAAAGTGCTCGAAGACTACGTCCGCAGCATCACAAAAGACGGCCTGCCAGCATCGTCGAGTCGCCTTAGGGAACTTGCCGATGCGGCCTTTGGGGAATTTGCCAACCCCTCTTGGCTGAGCCACGTCTGGGAGCGGAACCAGGCAATGATCCGCCAAGACCTGCAACGGGTATTCGAAGTGGATCACGCAAAGTCGGCTGACGGTTGGAGTTACCTGGCGGAGGAGGCAAGCTTTGGCCCTGAGGGGACCGACAGCTACCCGCCCGTCGAGCTGGTCCTTGACGACGGCACCGTGGTTCGGTTCCGCGGGAAGGTGGACAGAATAGACCAGCATTCGGATGGCAGCGTCAGGGTGATCGACTACAAGACCGGCAAGGCCGAGAAATACAAGCCGCTAAAAGACCATCCCACCGCGGAGGGCACCCGTTACCAGCTTCCGGTCTACGGTCTGTTCGCGCGAACGCTCGCCGCCCCGGGATCAGCCGTCGAAGCCGAGTATTGGTTCATCTCGAAGGCAGGCGACTTCGCGAGAATCGGCTACATCGTGACCGACGATGTGATCGAGCAGCTTCGTATGGACGCGGGCCTCATCATTTCTGCGTTGCGGGACGGGATCTTCCCCCCTCGGCCCGAGTCTGACCGCTATGTCAACTTCACCACCATAACGGGGGCCTCGGAGCTTGGCCAGCAGTGGCTGAAACTTCAGAACGCCCAAGAACTTCAGCCCTATGCCCGGCTCCTGAAGGCAGAGAAATGAAACCCGAAATCATGGATCTCACAGACCACGCTGACAGGACCCTTATCGAGGAAGAGCTCGAAGGCAACATCTTCGTCGAAGCAGGCGCGGGCAGCGGCAAAACCCGCGAACTTGTCGAACGAATCTGCGCAATGGTCGATGCCGGCGTGGAACTGAAGAGCGTGGCTGCCATCACCTTTACGGAAAAGGCAGCAGGTGAGCTTAGGGAACGAGTTCGCCGACGGTTAGCCGAGAGAAGCAGTACGGAACGGCGGCGGCAGGCTCTGAACCAGCTGGACACCGCTCCCATCGGAACGATCCACTCCTTCGCCGCACGCATTATCAGCGAGCATCCAATCGAGGCAGGCGTTCCTCCCCTCATCACTGTCGTGGACGAGCTGCGGTCGCAGATTGCTTTCACCCGCCGGTGGGAAGCGGCCCGTCAGAAGCTCTTCACAGACCCGTCCATAGACAACGCCCTGCGGATCCTTCTGGCCGTTGGCGTTTCCCTGGACCATCTGCAGAATGTTGCCGCCGACTTGGACGCGAACTGGGACCGGCTGGAAAGCCACCCACCCCAAAGGCGGCCTATTCCGGCCGTGGACCTCGGTCCGCTCCTGCGTCAGACGGAGGAGGTCCTCGCACGTGCTGATCACTGCGCAGATCCCGCCGATAAGTTGCTCACAGCCTTCGAACACATCAAGAGCTGGCATGGTCGCCTGGCGGAGGCAGCAACCGAGGAACTCGGAATGGTCCTCGAGCTCCTGCACGCTGTTCCCCAGAAGGGCTTCTCCGTCGGGAAACAAATCAATTGGTCAGGCAACGTCACGATCGTCCAGGAATCATGCAAGGACCTGGCTGAACAGGCGATCGCCTTGCGAAACAGCTTCGTGGAACCCGCGGTCCAGACGGTCACCGCCGCCATGGCCGAGGTGCTGGTCGAGGCGGCGCGCGAACGCCAGCGCAGTGGAGAGCTTGAATACCATGATCTCCTCATCCACGCCCGCGATCTCCTGGTCGGTGAGGGCAAACGGGCCGTGCATCGTGCCCTCCACGATCGATACCGCTACATCATGCTGGACGAATTCCAGGACACAGATCCGATCCAGGCCGAATTGGCCACCCGAATTTCAACCACTGACGTTTGCGGACCCGACGGATGGGAGCAGCTGCAGATTCCGCCCGGCAGGCTGTTCACGGTCGGCGACCCCAAGCAGTCGATCTACCGCTTCCGCAGGGCCGATATTGCTACCTACCTCGCAGCGCAGCGGCGCTTTTCCTCTGACGCGGCGTCCCGGATTGCTTCCCTCGAGACCAACTTCCGGTCCACAGGAAAGCTCCTCGAGTGGATCAACGGCACGTTCGAGGAGCTGATCGTGCCAAGCGGAACCATTCAGCCTGAATACCAGGCACTCACGCCCGATCCTCTGCGCCCTGAGTGGCGCGATGAGCATGGTCCCGCAGTTTCAGTCATCGGTCGCGCGGGGGCCCAGCCTGGCGAGTCAGGAAGGGTGTCAGCAGATGACATGCGCCGGCAGGAAGCGACCGATGTTGCCGCTGCGATCAGGATCGCGACGGGAACTGCTGGCCCGCCAGCATGGCAAAAACAAATCAAGCGATCCGATAGGTTCGAGAACAATGCAGTTGAGCTTAAGGACATCTGCATCCTGATCCCAACCCGCACATCGCTGGCCGCGATGGAGGATGCCCTTGACGACGCCGGCATCGAATACCGCGCCGAAGCATCTTCTCTGGTGTACTCCACACAGGAAGTCACCGACCTGCTCCTCGCGTTGAGGGCCATCTCCAACACCGCCAACGAAGCCGCGCTTGTGCTGACCCTGCGGTCAACGCTGTTCGGTTGCGGAGATGATGAACTCTTCGAGTGGAAGCGGGCCGGCGGCCGATGGAACATGTTCGCCCCTGCACCGGAAGGGCTCAAGGACTCCACGGTTGCGCAATCCCTTCGCTACCTTGCCGCCCTGTGTAGCGATATCGAGGTTCTGACCCCAGCTGAGATCATGGAGGGCGTTGTTACTGACCGGCGCATGCTGGAGGCAGCAGTTGATGCCCCGCGTTACCGGGACGTCTGGCGCAGGCTCCGATTTGTCATCGACCAGGCCAGGGCCTGGACGGAGGCGACCCATGGCGGGCTGCGTGATTACCTTGTTTGGGCCAGTGTGCAGCAGGAAGAAAACTCCCGGGTCAAAGAAGCGGTGGTGCCGGAAACTGATGTCCAGGCAGTGCGGATCATGACCATCCATGCTTCGAAGGGGTTGGAATTTCCCATGGTGATTCTGGCCGGCACCGGATCCGCCCCCAACAATCAGAAGGCCGCAGCTCTCTGGGATCAGGACTCGCAACTGCAGGTCCACTTCATCCGCGACATACGGTCGGCCGGATACAACGCCGCCGAGACAACCGAAGCGCAGTTTGCCGACGCCGAACGGCGCCGCCTGCTCTACGTTGCCTGCACCCGGGCGGAGAGCCACCTGATCGTCTCCTACTACGTGAATGCCAAAAACAGCCTCGGCCAATTCCTCAGGGATGCAGCCGACGCGGGTTCAGCACCTGACCTGAATATTCCTGACGAACTCCCAGAACCGGTCAAAGTGCCCCGGGAGGTTCGGTCAGTCGAGCCGTTCGACGTTTGGCAGCGAAGCCGCGAGACCTGGCAGGCGAACTCCGCGATCATCTCATCCACCTCGGTGACCACCATCGCCAAGGGCGCCGGAAACGGAAGGACCGGCGAGTTTCCACGAGACGACGCGGTGCGTTTTGTAGGTGCAGAAGAGGACGGCGGACTGCCGTCGTTCGCAGCGCCGGCTGGCGAGCACGGCAAGGAGTTCGGTACCGCCCTGCACCGGTTGCTTGAGCTGAGTGACTTGCGGGAGACAGAGGCGCTCGATGTGCTCGCCGAGAGCCTCGCCAGCCCATCAGGACTCGTGGATCCAGCTGGCCTCGCAGAACGCGCCCGGTCCGCGCTGAGGAGTACACCCGTTCAGCGTGCGGCGGAGCGGGAGCATTGGCTTGAGCTGCCCGTCGTCACGTCTGCCGGCGGCATAACACTTGAGGGCATCATCGACCTGATGTACCGGGACGACGATGGGACGCTGGTTATCGCCGATTTCAAAACGGACATCAGTGTCACGCAGGAGACCTTGGAATCGTACTGGCGCCAGCTATCCACCTACGCCCGAATGGTGGAGCGCATCACCGAGCAGACGGTAAGTGAGCTGGTGCTGATTTTCTGCAGGGCTGGGGAGGCCGAGGTCCGGCGACAGTCACGGGCGAGCCAGACCAACGGCGATTCTTAGCCTGATGGTGCCGGCTGCCGGGAAGTTCGTGCTGAAGCGATCGACAAACATCAAGCCTGGAATCCCGGAAGCTGCCCCAGCGCTATCCGCACGTCTGTTCCTTCCCTCGGCCCGGTAACCAAACTACAAGCTGACCAGCCTCAGGCGGCCTCGACCGTTGCCTTTTCTGTTACCGTCATCTCCGGCGGCGCCGCCTTGAAGCCGCGGGTGATCAGGGCCAGGACCACCCACGCCCAGCACCAGCCAGGAGACTCCCAGCGTAATGGCGTTGCTGACCAGCTGGGAGAGCAGGTAGGCGCAGATGGTGGCACCGATCACCGGGACCACCACTTAGGTCACCGGGTTCAGCCGGTGCCCGGCCCGGCGCTGGCGCACGTAGTGGAACACCACTGAGGCGTTCACCAGCTTGAAGGCGATGAAGGCACCGAAGTTGATGAACGACGTCGGCGTGGCCACGTCCAGGAAGATCGCGATCAGGCCGATGATGCCGGAGATGACGAGGTTCACCACCGGGGTGTGGAACTTCTCGCTGAGTTTGCCAAAGACGGCCTTGGACAGGACGGAGTCGCGGCTCATCGCGTACATCAGGCGGGAGTCGCTGGCCTGCGCGGCGAGGCCGGAGGGTCCCGCCCCGATTAAACGGGCAGTTCTGCAGTCGCTGAACTGGGACCAGAGTCAGTTGAGGTTTTCGGTCGCGCCTCCTAACGTGCTCGACGGCGGCAAGGTCCAGCTTCGCGGTGAGCAGCACCCAGGGCGTCGCCGCCGGCCTCGGCGAGAGTGTTGCCCTCCGGTCGACGATGATGCTCAGGACCTTGCCGGTGGCACCGCCGCAGTTGGCGCTGACCACTAAGACCTGGTCACGATGGCGCTGGCCTTGGCGGGCACCAGCTCCTGCCGGGGTCCGGCCTCGTGGTTTTGCCCACGCTGAGGATGAACTTAGCGGCCATGACCCGAGGGAAGCTCTTGACGCTGGCGAAGTGACCACCCCTCGCGCACAAATTCCCGGCTCTTCCCTATCCTTAGTGTTCCAACGCCCATAGCATCAAGAAGGGTTTCGAATTGAACGAATAGGGAGAAGATGACCGATTACTGGATTGTCCGGCAAGGCCGCGGCGGGATGCACACGGAGGAGATGGTCCAGTCCGGATACCTCGGCGTGGACTTCATCGGCGATTACGACATCCGCTCCCATCTGGGCAACGGCTCTAGGGCCTTCCATACCGCCATGAACAACGTCTTTCTTCGCCTGAACCCGGATAAATCCAAAGTAGCCGCGGGGCTGGCCATGGGAAATTTATGGGCAGCCTGTGAAGGTATAAAAGTCGGCGACGTTGTACTCGCCCCGAAACCGGACAGAACATATGCTTTCGGAACCGTCACAAGCGGGTATGAATACTCCCCCGGACAGATATTGCCACACCGAAGGAGGGTTGACTGGAAAGGCACCTTCGGTAGGGATGCCATGAGCCCGGAACTGGCCAACTCCGCCGGGTCCCTAATGACGGTTTTCTCCTTATCCCCATACGCCACGGAACTCGCCCAACTCACGCATTTGGCGGAACCTGCGGTAGTTGCCCTGGCGTCTGAAGTGGAGGAGCAGCTGGCGTTCCAGATGGAGAAGCAGCTTGAAGATTTTCTGGTGCACAACTGGCGCAACACAGAATTGGGCCGCGACTACGACATTTATGAAGAGGACGGTGAGGTGAAGGGCCAGCAGTATCCCTCCGATACCGGCCCGATGGATATTCTTGCTGTCAGCAAGGACAGAAAGCGCCTGTTGGTGGTCGAACTCAAACGCGAACGTGCCAGCGATGCCGTGGTGGGCCAGATTCAACGTTACATGGGCTATGTGCAGGAAGAACTGCTGGAACCAGGGCAAACCGTGGAGGGCGTGATTATCGCCCGGGGAGACGACCTACGCATACGCCGGGCCCTGACAATGACCCGTAATATCCGGTTCATGAAGTATCGCGTCGAATTTCACCTTGAAACCTAAACGCCAGCATCTGAGAATGACAGCGTCCGGCCGCGGGCCGCTCACTGAGCGGAAAGCAACTTGATGGCCCTCCAAATTGAACGAATTGGTTGCGGCATCGCACAACTGCGTAACCCGCAACGCTGCCCGATGCAGCTGCCAGGCTTCGGCAGGAAGTTTCAGCCGGCCGGATCAGCCCCGAGGCTGCGGACGCCGTGCTCGTCGCGGCCGGCCCGCAGCCCCACCGCCGGCCTGCCCCTCCGGCCAGGCTCACCCCAGGGAAGTGGAAATCCTCGGCATGCTGTGCCGCGGAATGACTCCGGCCGAGATAGCCGCCAGCCTGTTTCTCGCCCGCAAGACCGTCCGCAACCACGTGGAGCACATCAATACTAAGATCGGTGCAACCAACTGGGTGGGTGCGACACTGTTCGCGGTAAGGAACGGCCTGACCGAGCACGGGACCGGGCTGTGAACCCTTCCACCGCTCCGGCGACGCCGGCTGCCACCCCAGGTTCTACCGTCGAACTGGTTAAAGCAGAGGCGACCATGGAAGTGAGCCACGGGAACCCGGGCATCCGCAACATCAGAGCGTCTGCAGGAACGCGGTGATGTCGTTGGCGAGGAGTTCGGGTTCCTCGTGGGGAGCGAAATGTCCGCCCCGGGGCATCCTTGTGTACCGGGTGACTTGATATGACCGGTTGGCCCAGCTGCGGGGCGGCTGTGCGAGGTCGAACGGGAACAGGGCGACCGCCGTCGGGACCCGCACCTTTTCCACACGCGTGGTGAAGCCGGCTGCGAACTCGTAATACGGGCGGAACGACGTGCCGATGGAGTTCGTGAACCAGTACACGGATGCCAGGGTGGCCAGGTAGTCATCGCTGAACCGGGAGGAAACGTCCCCTCCGCAGTCGCTCCAGGCCCGGTGCTTTTCGAGGATCCAGGACAACAGGCCTGCCGGCGAGTCCGAGAGTGCGGGAGCGAGGGTGAGCGGACGGGTTTGCTGCTGATGCTGGTACGCACCCTCTGCTGCCACCCAGGCGTTCACGCGCTCCAAATGTTCTTGTTCTTCGGGGCTGACCGTCGCAGGGTCAAGATGGAGCGGCGCAGCAACTGCGAGGAGATGGATGCCGATGACCGCTTCGGGATGGGCCTGCGCCAGGCGTGACGTTATTCCTGCACCCAGGTCGCCGCCGTGTGCCGCGTACCGGTCAAAACCGAGGTGCTCAGTCATCAGCCGGTGCCAGAGCTCGTGTGTCTGCTCGTGCAGGGACGGACGTTGCGGGGAGAACGGCAGGCCCGGCAGGGCCGGAACGATCACCGTGACAGCATTCCCGGGACTGCCACCGAACCGCGACGGCGCCGCCAACCGCTCGGCAAGGGCCACCAGCTCGAGCGCGGTGCTTGGCCATCCGTTGGTGAGTATTACCGGCACGCCGCCCGGCCTTTCCGGGTCGAACCGAAGGTAGGCGAGGGCTGCGCCGTCGATCTGGGCCATATTCCAGGGCAACGATTCGATGCGGCGCCGTTGCGCTTCCCAGTCGAAGTCCTCCGCCCAGTAGGAGACCAGCCGACGCAGCTCTCCTTGGTCAGTGCCGGCGTCCCAGCCCGTCACAGGCCACGGGGCAGGCCACCGCGTCTCACGCAGCCGGCGCCGGAGATCACTCACGTCTTCGTTGGACGGATGCAGGGCGGCGAGGGGCGAACGGGACATAGCGCTCATTTCAATGATGCATACAGGGTGAGGTTGAACGAAGTATCGCAGCATGTGATCCTTCATTCTCCTTTGGGGCCAGCTCAAACAGGCGTCAGCCCGTGGGCCCGACCATGACAGTCGCTTCCTCGATGCGCTCGAAGCGTCCGTCCGGACCCAGACACGCGAAGACGTAGACCTCGTGGACGACGCGCCGGCCATCGGCACCGAGCAAATCGATGATGTGGCGTTCGGCGTAGCGGCTGCCGTCGGTGATTTCGTCCAGGACGGTTATGGTGACGTCCCGGGTGTTGCTCCGCAGGTGCCTGATGCGGGCGAGAAATCCGGCCCGGTCATCCCATTGCCCGTTGATCCGCTGGCGGAAGCCGGGCGCGATGTGCCGGTCGGCTGCCTCGTCCACGGGAAGATCGTGATTCTCGAGGAGGTCCGCGATGGCGCTTCTAAGTGTGGTCATCGCACCGTGAGCACAATCTTGCCCCGGATGTGTCCCTGGGCCGCCCGCTCGTGCGCTTGCCGGGCGTCGGCGAGCGGGAACGTGCTGTCAACGGCAACGCGTACTGTGCCAGCCTCGATGAGGCCCGCCAACTGTTCCAACTGCCGGCCGTCGGAGCGCACCTGGGTGGACGAGACCACCACTGCGCGTTCGGCGACCTCTTCGGGGTCAAAGTCCGCGAGATAGACCGGGAACAGCGCGCCGCCGCGCTTCAGCGTGCGGAGGAAGCGACCACTATGGGGACCGCCGACGGTATCAACGACGAGGTCGACGTCGCGCGCAGCCTCTTCGGGGCGGTTCTTGGTGTAGTCGATGAACTGGTCGGCGCCGAGTTCCCGCAGGAATTCTTCGTGCTCTCCCGACGCGACCGCGATGACGTGCGCGCCCTTCCATTTCGCAAGCTGGACGGCGAAGTGCCCCACGCCACCAGCGGCGCCGTTGACCAGCACCGTGGTGCCGGAGTCAATCCTGACCGGGCGGTGCTGCTCGGCCTGGAAAGGCGAGGGATGGTCGTGTCCCAGCTCGACGAGGAACTGCCATGCGGTCAGCCCGGACATTGCTGCACCCGCGGCGTGCAGGTGCTCGATGCCCGCAGGCTTGTGCGCGAGGTCTGAGGCCGGCACGGTCACGTACTCGGCATAGGCGCTGCCCTGGAGGCTGGTGGGGAAGCGGACCAGGCCGAAGACTTCTTCGCCCTCCTTGAAGCCCTCGACGTCGCCGGCAACAGCCTCCACGACGCCTGACACATCGGTGCCCAGGATGATGGGCAGGCTCATGGGCGGCAGCATCTCCCGCGGCACGCCGGGCATGCCCTCGCGCATGTACCAGTCCGGAGGGTTGACGCCTACCGCGGAGACTCGGACGAGCACCTCGCCCGGCCCCACCTCGGGGACTGGCACCTCCTCGTGGCGCATTACTTCGGGGCCGCCGAAGTGGTGAATTCGAATCGCCTTCATGGTGTTCGCGGGCATTGTGTGTCCTTTCAGTGGCCTGCCTGTACGATTAGTGGAGCAGTGCTCCGAATTTACTGGAGCACTGCTCCGGTTGTCAAAAGGAGATGTGGGATGCGTGTCGACGCTCAAAGAAACTATGAGCACCTGCTCGATACTGGCCGCGTTGTTGTCGTCGAGCAGGGAGCTGAGGCATCACTGCGCGACGTCGCCCGCCGGGCTGGCGTTGGATTGGGAACGCTTTACAGGCACTTCCCGTCACGCGAGGCCCTGCTTGAAGCCTTGCTGCGTGAAAGCTTTGACAAGCTGGCAGCGCAGGCAGCCGAGCTTGAGGCGGCAAGCGCACCCGCGGACGCGCTCATTGTCTGGCTGCGCGACTTCGTCGCGTTCTCCCACATCTACCGGGGCGTCACGGAGATGATGATGGCCGCCATCGAAAACACGGAGTCCGCGCTCCATGCCTCATGCGTCAGGCTGCGCGGCGCCGGTTCGCAGCTGCTCACCCGCGCCCAGGCCGCCGGCGCCGCCCGTCCCGACATGGATGGCACCGACCTGTTCGCGCTCGTCACCGCACTCGCCTGGCTCGCCGACCAACCCTCAAGCGCCGCACGCGCCGATCATCTCTTTGACATCATCGCAAGCGCAATCCTGGCACCGGGAGCAAGCAGCGATCCGCGATCCGAGTCCGCCTGACCGGGGCACTTGCGCCCTCCGGGAGAAATGGGCCTTCACCACTGAACGTCGGAGAGCGCGCCCGGCCAAAGCCGGACGCGCCCTCCGCGTGCACCGAACCCCATGAAGTGGCTCGCAGAGCCAAATTCAGTCGATGAGCACCGGCTGCTTGGCACCGTCCGGAGATTCGACGACCGGCGCAACTTTGCCGTTCCGGTGATGCAGCCAGTTAGCCATGGCCAGCAGTGCCACCAGTCCGAAGGTGCTCAGGAGCTGGGGCCGGGAGTCCTCGCCGATGAATCCCACCGTGAAGATCGCGACGAGGATGACCAGACCAAACACCGTGAGCCACGGGAAGCCGGGCATCCGCAGGGGAAGCTCTGTTCCTTCACGATCGGCGCGGAGACGCAGCGCGAGCTGGGCGAGGAGCGCGTACGTCCACACCAGCAGGCATGTCGAGCCAACAATGTTGAGCAGGACGGGAAGGACCTTTTCGGGGAAGGCCAGTTCCAGCACCACCGTGACAACGCCGAAGGCGACGCTGGCCAGAACCGCAACAACAGGTACCCGGGCCTTGGACACCGAAGCGAGCAGACGCGGCGCTTCACCCCGCTCGGCCAGGGAGAACGCCATCCGGGAGGCACCGTAGAGGTTGGCGTTGAGGGCGGACAGCAGCGCTGCGACGGCTACCAGGGTGATGGCGGTGGCCGCGCCGGGCATGCCGGCGGCATCCAGCACGGCGGCGAACGGGCTCTTCAGCCCCGCCGAACCCACGGGAACCACTGCAGCGATCACGAAGATCGCACCGATGTAGAACACCAGGATGCGCCACAGCACCGTCCGGACTGCCTTCTTTACGCTGCGGGCCGGCTCGGCCGTCTCAGCTGCGGCCACGGAGACGATCTCGGTGCCGCCGAACGCGAACGCCACCACGAACAGTGCCGTGGCAATCCCGGCAAAACCGCTGGGTGCGAACCCGGCACCGGTGAAGTGGGCCAGGCCCGGCGACTGGACGCCCGGCAGCCAGCCGAAGAGCAGGGCGGCGCCCACCAGCAGGAACCCGACGATGGCCGCCACCTTGAGCAGGGCGAACCAGAACTCGAACTCGCCGAAGTTCTTCACACTGGTCAGGTTCACGGCGGTGAGCACCACGATGAACACGAAAGCCATCAGCCACACCGGCAAGGCCGGGAAGATGGTGGCCAGCAGGCCCGCCGCACCCAGCGCCTCGGCCGCGATGACCACCACCAGCTGCAGCCACCACAGCCAGCCCACCGTGGCACCGGCCACCGGCCCGTACGCCTTGGCGGTGTAGACGGAGAAGGCACCGCTGTCCGGGTTGGCAGCGGCCATCTCGCCGAGGGCCCACATCACCAGGATGATGAGCGTGCCGGCCACGAGGTAGGAGATCAGCACCGCCGGGCCGGCAGCCTGGATGCCCGCGCCGGAGCCGATGAAGAGGCCCGCGCCGATGGCGCTTCCGAGCCCCATCATCGTGAGCTGGCGGGGTTTGAGGGCGGCGCCGAGGGCGCGGGCAGACGTCCTTGTCTGTTGTTCCATGGGGATTCCTCTGGTTGTGGGACGGATTGGTGCGAAAGGTCAGTCGGTGTTCAGGCCGCGTGGGCTGCCAGGAGCCGGAGCACGCGGTCGTTGGAGGCGGGATCGGCAACGGTGATCCGCACGCCGTCCCCCTGGTACGCCCGGACAAGGATACCTGCGTGGTCGAACGCGTCCAGCAGCCTCGCCCGGAGGTGGTCATCGGCGCGGATCCACAGGAAGTTGCCCTGGCTCGGCTGCAGTTTCCAGCCCTGGGCTTTCAGCTGCGCGGCCATCCGTGCGCGCTCCTGCTTCACGGCGGCCACCCGCGCCTCCATCTCCTCCCCGGCGTCCAGCGAAGCGACGGCCGCCTTCAGCGCCATCGCGCTCACGGCGAAGGGAAGGGCTGTCCGGCGCAGTCCCTCAGCGACGGCCGGCGCCGCCACGGCGTATCCGACGCGCAGCCCGGCGAGGCCGTAGGCCTTGGAGAAGGTGCGCAGGATGCAGACGTTCGGGTACCGCCGGTACAGCGCCAGGGAATCGGGGCCGCTACCAGCTTCGGCGTATTCCACGTAGGCCTCGTCGATCACCACGAGGATGTCCGGGCGGACGGATTGGAGGAAGGCCTCGATGCGTTCGTGGCTGATCGGCACTCCGGTGGGATTGTTGGGGGTGCAGAGCAGGATCACCTTGGTGCGGTCGGTAACGGCAGCGGCCATGGCATCGAGGTCGTGGCCCTCAGCGTGATCCAGCGGGATGCGGACAGGCCGGGCGCCCGCCAGCTCAACCAGGATGGGGTACGCCTCGAAGGAGCGCCACGCGAAGACCACCTCATCCCCGGCGTCGCACAGTCCCGTGATGATCTGCTGGAGGACGCCCACGCTGCCGGGCCCCGCCGCGACCTCCGCGGCGCTGACACCCAGGTGCCGGGCAATCCGTTCGCGGAGTTCGACGGCGGCACTGTCCGGGTAACGGTTCATGGTGCCGGCCGCTTCGGCCACCGCAGCGGCGGCAGCGGGCAGCGGCTCGTAGTGGCTTTCATTGCTGGCCAGGGCTGCGATGTCCATGCCGGCGCTGCGCCGGCCCGGCACGTAGGGCGGAAGTCCGGCCACCGCATCACGAAGGGTGGGAAGCGCGGTGTCCGGCAATGCAGTTGCAGAGGCGGTCAGGAGTTGATCACGGGTCATGAGGACCGATCATGGTTGTGACCCGGCCCACAATGCAAGATACCCTCAAGCCATTGGGACTTCTGCTCAACTTCTAGTGACTGTGGTGAAAATATGACCATCCCCAGCCCCCGCACCCTCGATTCCCTCGACGGCAGGATCATCCTGGCCCTGGACAAGGATCCCGAAGCCAGCGCCCTGGCACTCTCCCGGACACTCGGCGTCGCACGCAACACGGTCCATGCCCGGCTGGCACGGCTCGAGCGCAGCGGCGCCCTCCGCTCCTTCAGCCGCAGGCTGGACCCCGCGGCCCTTGGCTACGACCTGATGGCCTTCCTGTCACTGGCCATCAGCCAGACGAGGACAGGTTCCGTGGAAAACGGGCTTGCCGCGATCCCGGAAGTCGTCGAGGTGCACGCCACTACCGGCGACGCGGACCTCATGGCCAAGGTGGTGGCCCGGGGTACGGCCGATCTCTACCGCATCACCAACCAGATCCTGGAAATCGAGGGGATCCAACGGACCAGCACGGCCATTTCCGTGCTGGAACTCATGCCGCCCCGCTATGACGGCCTCCTGAACCGGCTGTCAAAGCAGGAATCACGCCCTTCGGACTAGGAGCGGGTGACCCGCGCCACAGATGGGCAAATTTTCACTCCGTGCCTCTTCATCTGCCAAATATCCCAGCCTGTTTCCGCTCTCTTGCCTATCCGGGAGCCACGCCACAAGATTCCTGCATGACTTCACTTACCGTCTCCGGCCGCGTAGCGCAGGTTCTCAGTAGCTACCTCAGCGACGTCTTCGGCGTCATGGGCAACGGAAACGTCCACTTCCTCGACGCCGCGGAAAAGCTGGGCCTCCGCTTCTCCCCCGTGCGCCATGAAGGCGCCGCCCTCGCCGCGGCCGACGCCTACTACCGTGCGTCAGGACGTCTCGCAGCGGGCACCACAACCTACGGCCCCGGCTACACGAATGCACTGACCGCCCTCGCGGAGGCGGTCCAGGCCCAGATCCCCGTCGTGCTCGTCGCTGGGGACGCTCCGAGCACCGGCGCACGGCCTCAGGACGTGGACCAGGCAGCGATTGCTGCGGGCCTCGGCGCGGCCACCTTCACCGTCACCCGCGATGCCGCGGGCTCCATCACCCGGCAGGCGGTGGAGTACGCGCTCACCAAGCGGACCGCCGTCGTGATTGCCATTCCGTACGACCTCGCGGCGCTCGAGGCTGCGGACGAGGAACTTCCGGCGCCGTTGGCACCTCAGGTGACGGACGACGTCGACGGCGGCCTTGGGCAGGTAGCCCGCCTGCTCGCCGCGGCGAAGCGGCCGCTGATCCTGGCCGGCCGCGGTGCGCATCTCGCCGGAGCCGGCCCGGAGCTCCGGGAGCTCGCCGACGGCCTGGGCGCGCTGACCGCCGGAACGGCCCTGGCGCTCAACCTCCTCCAGGGGGACGGGTACCTGGGCGTCGCGGGCGGCTTCGGCACGGATACTGCGGCAGGGCTCATGGCGGAGGCTGATGTGGTTCTCGTGGCCGGGGCGAGCCTGAGCCCCTTCACCATGCGGTTCGGGCACCTGCTCGGCCCGGACAGCACGGTAATTCAGATCGACATCGCCCTGGAGCCGACGCATCCCAGGGTGGACACGTTCGTCAGCGCGGATGTGAAGGCTGCCGCGGGACGCCTCCTCCAACTGCTGAACGACGGACCTTCCACGGGAGGAGCCTGGCGCGCGGAAGCCCGCAAGCGCCTGGCCGAAGGACCGGGCCACCAGGCAGGCTCCGCGGAGACCCCGGACGGCCGGTTGGACCCGCGTTCCCTTGCCACGTCACTGGATGCCATGCTGCCGGAGCGCCGCACAGTGGTCCAGGATGGAGGGCACTTTATGGGTTGGGCACCCATGTATTGGCGCATCCCGCGGCCCCAGGACCTGGTGATGGTGGGTACGGCCTACCAGACCATCGGGCTGGGCCTTGCCAGCGCAGTCGGGGCGGCCCGTGCCGTGGAGGACGGCCGCACCCTGGTGCTGGCCTCCGGCGACGGCGGTTTCCTCATGGGCCTGTCCGACCTCGAATCGCTCGTCGGCGCGGCAAGGAGCGCCGTCGTCGTGATCTACAACGATGCCGCCTACGGAGCCGAAATCCATCAGTACGGCTCGCAGGGGCTGACCGAAAAGCCCATGCTGATCCCCGAGGTGGACTTCAGCGGCATCGCCCGCGCGCTCGGCGCCGAGTCTGCGATCATCCGCTCGCTGGCGGACCTTGATGAGCTCACGGACTGGATCGACGACGGCGCCAACGGAACTTTCGTGGCCGACTGCCGGATCACGTCGAGTGTCCGGGCCCCGTGGATGAGTGAGTGGATGAAGGCCAAGCAGGAGGGGAAGGCGGCGGTGGCGGGGTAACCAAATTGGCCAATTCGTAGAGCTTGGCAACCGCTTCTTGGGACTGGGCTTCCAGTGCGCGCTACCGGGAGTCAAGTCCCAAGGCATCGGATCCGGAATGGCTATCTAATCCAGTTTGGCCTCTTGCCCTTCAGTTCAAATCAAAGTGACGAGTCCATTGTTCGTGATGAACTCATCCTCGATCGGGCTGCGGCGAATTCCACAAAATTGCATCAAGATCTTTGCAAGATTTCCCTAGTAAAGACCACTTATCGCCACAGCATTAAGACAAGATTCATTGGGTTGGGGAGCTGGCCTGCAGAAACAAGGCCAAAGCTCGCACCGGGTTAGCGATTTTCAACATAAAGGTCATGAGTGCGGAAAGCCAACGATTCTGTCATCATCATCACATGACTACACCAGAGCTTCCGGGGGCAAGCTCTCAGCAGACTGTGCCCCACCAGCAACCGCAATTTCCGCCTATGCCGCCTATGCCGCCGAACTACGGTCCACCCGGCGCTTCCGGCCCGCAAGAGTATGCGAAGGCAAAAAAACAGCGAAATACTATCGGGCTCGTCGCACTTATCTCTGCAATTGTTGGTTTCATCTTCGCGTGCATGCCCGGCGCTCTCATTATCGGTTGGGTCTTGCTGCCCATTGCGTTTATCCTGGCAATTGTTTCCCTATTCTTGAAAGACAAAGCCAAGGGAATGGGCATCACAGCCCTGATCTTGTCGATCGTGGGAACCATCGTCGGCTTTGCTGTTTTCTTCTCCGTTGTCACCTCGTCCGCCAAGGACGCTTTCGGCAGCGGCGACACTAAAGTTTCGGCACCTACTGCTGAAGCAGCTGGTGATGCTCCAGCAGCAGCAAAGCCGGCCGCCAAGGCCGGAACGCGTGAAAATCCTTCCCCAATCGGCTCGGTCGTGGAGTCTAAGGACTGGAAGGTAGTGGTTAACTCGGTCACCCTTGCGGCTTCCGATGCAGTCGTAGCGGCCAACCGGTTCAATGACGCTCCTGCTGCGGGCTCGGAGTACATCCTGGTGAACTACTCGGCAACGTACGTCGGCGACGACGCCAATGGAGAGACACCTTCCTTCGTCTCTGTGGCTTACGTCACCGCCGACGGTAAAACCATAAATGCGTACGACCACAACGTCGTTGCACCTGAAGAGATAGACAGCAACACCCTCTACAAGGGCGGCACTGCAACGGGCAATATCGCCATTCAAGTGCCAACCGCAACAGCTGGCCAAGGTGTCCTCGCCGTCCGGCCGGGCATGATGGCCGACAAGGTCTTCGTCGCCGTCAAATAGTTTCGTCCACAACAAAAGCAAGGCCTCCGGCAGTCGCTGGAGGCCTTGCTTGGTTGTGGTGCATGACTCGTCTTCAGACCATGTTCGACTGGCCTACAGGCCAAAATAGTGGCGCAAACAGCAAGCAGTGACACTCAGCCCGTCGCCGGCGAAATTGTTAGACCCGCTCCCTGAGCAACTCCTCGTTCGCCAGGTCCCGCTCCTCCAAGTCCCCGACGACGGCATCGACGCGCGCAGGAGCATCTCCCCGCGACGGACAAGTTGCCGGCCACACGCTCATTCCCAGTGGCGGCGTTGTGGCGAACGGGCGGCACTCGGTCTAAGGCGTGTAACTCTTTTTGCTACTGCGGAAGCCTCCCGCCGCGGGGCTGTCTGTGTCGAATCACGAACCAGGCCGCAGCAGACGCGGCTAAGAAGCCTACGCCGGTCATTAGTGGCAACGGGGAAGAGCTGTCGGCGCTGGATGCTTGATCCGTAGCCACCTTGGGTGCCATGGATGCTGATGACGAAGTCGCAGCCGATGACGTTGGGCCCACTGAAGCGGTAGCTGCCATAGCCTGGGCGTCCTCCACTGGGGATGCCGGCTCCGGAGGCGACGGCGCAAGGCTGGGTGCCGCTTCCCCCCGTGCATCCGCAGAGGCAACGGGTGGCTCGGCTGCCGGTGCGTGGTACCCACTGCGTTGCGGCGGAGCATAGACAGGTACAGGCACCGGTCTGACGGGAGCCGGAATGGGAGCAGGGCCTTCGTTGACCGGCGCAGTTATGGGATGAACGGGAGCTGGCTCCACTGGAACAGCCGGGGCGGGCGCAGACGCCGCCCCTGGCTGCTCCCCTGGCGGGCCGGGCTCAGGCGGCGTGTACGGAGGTTCCACTATCGGCGCCGGAGTCGGCTCGTCCGGGACCTGCCGGTCGCCGGGGTCGTAGCAATACTTGATCCCGTCGGACATCCAGCAGACATATTCGGCATGCGCCGGGCCTGGCGCCAGCACCAAGGCGGCTGCGGCAAGCACAGGGACCCCGACGGCGCGCCACAACCGATTAATCCCCACGTCAGTTTCCCCCAAAACTCCGGCCGCACGCGGCATTGGTTCGAGCGTACCTGCCGGAAGGGCGAAATGCTCGGGAGTCCGCGGGCCGGGCTCCGGCCGTGTGAAACAAAATGAGGCAGTTGCCCCATGCCCTTGCTGCAGCCCGGTCCTAGGCTCGGGCCATAGAGAAAAGGAGGCGGCAATGACCATCTACCAGCCGCAGTCATCAGCAGAGGCAACACCGAAACTTGCCGACCTTCCCGAAGACGCTGCCGAGCATTTCGCCGGCTACGCCGTCCTGGGGCTACCTTTGACCAGCGGCCACTACCTGGCCTTCCGGGATTTTCCCACGAGCTCCGTTGGCCCCGGCTACCGCGCCGTCTGGCACCGCACGCCCGCCGGCGAATGGACCATCTACGCCAACGCCGCGCCCGAGCTCAGCTGCGCCCGTTACTTCGGGGCGGCCATCCACCATACAGTGGAGACCGACGTCGACATCCGGTGGAGCGGGCCTTTCACCGCCGTGATCACGGTTCCAGGCGTTGTTGACTGGCGCCTGCAGCTGGGGACATCGGCGGCCACCACGATGCTGACTGCCATGGCCGTGCGGATGCCGGAAAGTCTGTGGCGAAACGAGCTGGTACTCCGGGCCATGGGAGCATTCGCCGGCCCGCTGCTGAACGCCGGCAGGATGAAAGTCTCCGGTGTGGTGCCCAACGGCCAGACGTTCCAGGCCCAGCCGCGGCAGTTGTGGCTCGTGACGGATTCCCAGGCCATCATCCGGAATGAGGACGCGGGAGTTCCGGGTGCGTTGGCTGTACAGGATCACCTGGCGGACGTCTGGCTTCCGCAACGTGGACTGTTCGGAGCGCAGCTGAGGATGAGGTACCCGTCCACGGCCCGTTCCGCCGGACCACGTCTTGCCCAGGCACGGACCGGGAAGGACCAGGCCGCATAATGGCCGCCGCGTGATCCCTACTGCCTTGGCTGACGGCTTCCTAGAATGGCAGGTGTGAAGCAGTCATCGGCTGAGCCCCGCCGCAGCGAAGTCCTGGCCGCGCTGTCGCTCGCCATTGACCTGGGTCTTGGCCAGCCGATGGAGCATATGCTGCGTGCGTCCCTGCTGGCGTTGCGGATCGCCGGGGCAGCGGGCGTTGACGTCGCCGGCCAAGGCAGGATCTACTACGCCAACCAGCTGGCCTGGGTCGGCTGCCACGCGGATTCCTTTGAACTCGCCGCGCTGTTCACGGACGATATCGCCTTCCGCGCCGACTACTACAACCGCGACCAGCACGGCCTGCCCATGTATGCCGGCATGTTCAGCCACGCCGGCGCCGGCCTCCCGCCGCTCGCCCGTGTTGCCTACTGGACGCGTTTCGCGGCGACGGGGCAGCGGGGCGGTGCGGACCATGATTGCCTCGCATTGCGTCTCCGCCGGGGTATTGGCCAGCAGTGTAGGGCTCGACGACGGCGTGGCAGGACTGCTCACCCACACCTTCGAGCGGTGGGACGGCAAGGGCCTGCCGGAGGGCACGTCAGGGCCGGACATCCCGCTGGAGATGCGGATCATGCATCTCGCGGACACGGCCGAGGTCTTCCTGCGGAGGGAAGGCGTGGCCGGTGCCGTGGCCATGGTGCGGGCGCGCCGCGGCAGCCAGTTCGATCCAGCACTGGCCGGGCTGTTCATCGACCAGGCCGAGGCACTCACCGAAGGGCTTCTCGACATCGACTGCTGGCAGGCGGCCTTGGATCTGGCTCCCAACGACGCTCCCCTGTCCGGCCCCGAACTGGATGCAGTGCTGCGAGCGATCGGCGACTTCGCGGACCTCAAGTCCCCCTACACGGCAGGACACTCCCGTGCAGTGGCGGCCCTTGCCGCTGCCGCGGGCGAGGAGCACGGGCTACCTGCCGACGACGTCGCGGAGCTCCGTCGCGCAGGCTGGGTTCACGACCTGGGCCGGCTGGGGGTGTCCAACCAGGTGTGGGACAAGAAGGACCCGCTCTCCGGGCTGGAGCTGGAACGTATCCGAATGCATCCGTTCCTGGGAGAGCGGATCCTCAGCCGCGTGCCCGGGCTAAAGGGCGAGGCCGCCCTCACCGGCTCACACCACGAGCGGCTCGATGGGTCCGGCTATCCACGCGGGATCAGCGGAACGGAGCTGGGGATAAAGCAGCGGATCCTGGCGGCTGCGGACTCCTACCACGCCTCCCTTGAGCCGCGCCCGCACCGGCCAGCGCTCACCCAGGCCGATGCGGCTGCCAGGCTCCGGCAGGAGGTTTCAGTCGGCAGGCTCGCCGCGGAAGCTGTGGAGGCCGTGCTCGTGGCCGCCGGCCAGCAGCCCCGCCGTCCGCATGCCCCGGTGGGTGGACTCACACCGCGGGAAATGGAGATCCTCGGCATGCTGTGCCGGGGAATGACACCGGCCGAGATCGCCGGCGCACTGTTTCTTGCCCGGAAGACCGTCCGCAACCATGTGGAGCACATCTACACCAAGATCGGTGCAACCAACCGGGTGGGTGCCACCTTGTTCGCGATCAGGAACGGCCTGACCGAGTACGGGATCGCGGCCAGGTAGCTGCCAGCTGTGGGCGAGGACTATCGGGGAACAAGCCGCCACAGGGACGTGACCTCGGCCGTGCGCGCCTCGAACAGAGGATCGTCACGGTCCGATGCCTTCGGATGCGTTGGCTTGGTGTCCAGCCGTTCAACCACCTTCAGCCCGGCCGCCTCGATGGCGGCCAGCAGATCCTCACGCGTCCGCAGTCCAAGGTGCTCGGCCAGGTCGGAGAGGACAAGCCAGCCCTCACCGCCCGGCTCCAGATGGTCGGAGAGTCCATTCAGGAAGCGGAACAGCATCCTGCTCCCGGGATCGTAGACGGCGTTGTCCAGGCTGGAATGCGGCGTGGCCGGAATCCAGGGCGGGTTGCACACGATAAGCGGCGCCTGTCCGGGCGGGAACATGTCGGTCAGGACGGCCTCAGCGCTGTCCTGGACGCCGAGGTTCCGGAAATTCTCAGCGGCGCAGGCGATGGCACGCGGTTCATTGTCCGTCGCCACCACGCGGTGGACGCCGCGGCGCGCGAGGACGGCAGCGAGCACCCCCGTGCCGGTTCCGACGTCGAACGCCAGCGTGTCAGAGGGCAGCGGAGCGACGGCCACGAGATCCACATACTCACTCCGGGTGGGGAAGAACGTGCCATAGTGCGGATGGATGCGGCCCTGCAGGGCATCCACGTAGACGCCATTCCGCCGCCACTCGTGGGCGCCAATGGCCCCGACAAGCTCATGCAGGGACACAACGGAAGGTTCGCCGATGTCACCGTACGCTTCAGAGGCGGCCTCCCGGATGTCCGGTGCGCGGCGCAGCGGCACCACCGGGCCCGGATCAAGAGGAATCAGCAGCAGGCCGAGAATGCGTGCACGATGCGAGGCGGACTGGCGGTGCCGGTAGAACTTCTCGGCCGGAGTTGCTGCGGTCTCTTTCTTTCCGGTGCCTATCCGCCGGTCCATGGCGTTGAGGATCTGCCGTGCGTTGTGGAAGTCACCGTGCCAGAGCATCGCGATCCCCTGTGACGCCATGCGATTCGCATCGTCGGCCGTGAGGGAGTCGGAGACCACTTCGACGCGCGTCGGCGCCGGTCTGTCGTTCGCCGAACGCCATCGCGCGGTCATGGTCTCACCAGCCTCGACCCAGCTGACGACGGCGGGATCATCCACCGCGGCTGTGCGCGGGGGCTTGTGGGCCGACGTCGGGATTCCGACGGGAGCTGGCGTGTCGCTAGTGATAAAAGTCCATTCCAAGAGTCCGGGGCCGATCGGAGACTGATTATTGCGGCGGTGATCCACGACGTGGAAGGCGACTGCCCAGGATTCCGGACCGTCATCCGGCCACGAACCGAGCTTGGTGGATGGCCGCTGGAACCATTCACCCTTCATTGTCAGGATACAGGTGTGTCGTGGTCGCCACCTGCCGGCCGACCACGATGGGCATCCAGCAGGCGGATCTGTTCGCGCAGCTGGCCCTCCACGGCGTCAACGTTCCTCAGCCGGACCGCTGAGAATGCAAACACAGCAACCCCCAATATTGCGGTGGCCACGGCGCACAATAGGAAAAAGTGGCATCCGGCGGGATCACGGAAGATACCGTAGCCATCGAAGAGGATGACCACCGCTGTGCCGGCCGGCAGAGCCCGGAGGGCCAGCGAGTACGCCCTCCTCTGTTGTGCGAGTTCATCTCGCCAGTCACTGAACAGACTGGCCAGTGGCAGGACTCCGAAGCGGAGCGCATAGTTCAGCTGGTCCTGGTGTTCCTCCGGCAGGGCGGGCAGCACGCGTGCCGGTACTGGTTTCAATACCAGAAGGATTCCCGCAACGAGCAGTCCCACCGCGGAGGACAAGTGATCTAGGTAGGTGGTGCCTGGATAAAGATCCAGGCACAAGACCGTGCTGCTCGGCAGAAGAGTGACGAAACATGCTGCGGGAAGCCACGGCAACCCGCTTGCGGCTCCCCTTGACATGTCACTGGCCTTAGCTGATGACGGGGTTCGCCGGGCTGACGGCGGCCCGGACCCTTGGGTGGTTGCGGGCGAAGCCCCAGCGCAGGCTGATCACAGCCATCCACAGCACGACCAGCAGGAACGGCCAGAGGAAGAAATCCTCGTTGGCGGGAAGTCCGGTTGTGGCGAGCACAACAATGCTCGTGGCGCCGATAGCCATGCCGGCCCAACTCAGCAGCCGTCCGAGCGCGCGGGTAACCAGCGCCGCGGCAGAAGCGAATAGCGCAAACACTCCCAAGGGCAGAAGTTGCACCAGGTGACCGGCTCCATCAAGGTCAATCAGGGCTCGGGCGAGCTCCGGTGAGATGTCGTTCCGAAGGACGAACACAGTCATGACAATCGAGATGGAGACGAGACACACCATGATCGCCGCGATCCCTCCAACGAGCGCAGTGGCCGCAAGCCAGCCGGCGTTCCGCAGCCGCGAGTACAGGTAACCAACGAACATTATGAAGGCCAACTGAGCGAGGACCACCACAGCAAACGCCACGTGAGACCACGGGTTCTCGGCGATTCTCTGCTGCTCATCCAGAATCAGCTGTCCGGGCGATTCCGCACGGTTAGAAGCCTCACCCACCAACGCGCTGCCAACGTTGGCCAGCAGCACGAAGGCTGCTCCGCTGAAGGCTCCGACTCTATCCATGGCGGTTATGGCTCCTCTTGGCGTCGGCTGCCCTGCGCCCCTATCGCCCCCGGATTTTGTTTCGTTTGCTGGTTCTGGACGGGTTTTCATGATGATTCCTTTCCCTTTGGTGGCGGCGCCACTTTGCTGGCTCATCTGTAGGTGAGGCGGCGGAACTTCCAGAGTTCCGGTGAGCCTTGCAACGGCCTGGCAGCATAATTCTGTTGACTTGGGACTTCCCGCCAGTCCGTTGATGTTGGAGGTACTGTGCTTTCCCGTGCGCTCTCGGAGGGCACTGTCCCCATGAGGCCGAGGCTGAGGCTGATGGTCACCCATGCTGTTCGTTGTCTGGATTTCCACGCCATCGGGGGCTCCTTGGGTCTTTCTCGTCCATGGCCTTCTTTTTCATGGAGTTGATAGCCATCAGTGTTGATCACGGAACGTATGCGGCGCGTCGACCCCCGGTAGCCTTTCCGATGTACATCAGGCGGGATGCTGCGCTGCCATCAGCTACATCCCACGGCGTAGCGACGCCCGGTCCCCCGGGTTCATTTTGGCCGTGGCTTTTCAGCGCGGGGATGGATAATGTCCACTCATGGATGGCACACGAAGCGGTGCGCCCGCGTCGGCCGGTGAAGCCGACCGCCGCCTCCGTGTGGTCCTTGTCGATGACGAAGCCCTGATCAGGGCAGGACTGGCGCTGCTGCTGGAGTCCGAGCCCGACATGGTGGTGGTCGGGGAGGCCGGCGACGGCCGCGCCGGCGTTGAAGCGGTCGCGGGGCTGCAGCCCGACGTCGTGGTGATGGATATTCGCATGCCAGTCATGGACGGCGTCGCCGCCACCCGTATCCTCACCTCCGAGGAGTTCAATTCCGGCCGCACTGAAGCCATACCGGTGCTCATCCTGACTACCTTCAACGAAGATGAAGCTGTCCATGCCGCCCTGCGTGCGGGGGCCTCAGGCTTCATCCTCAAGAACTCGGCACCACGCATCCTGGCATCCGCCATCCGCGCCCTTGCCGAGGGAGCGGGCTGGCTTGACCCGAATGTCACCCGCAAACTCCTCGACGAATTCTCCAACAGGCCGGAGCCCTTTCTGCCCACCCCTGCGGAGTTGGATGAGCTGACCCGCCGTGAACGGGAAGTGCTTGCCGCGATAGCCATGGGCATGAACAACACCCAGATAGCAGCGAAGCTCTTCCTGAGCGAGGCCACGGTGAAAACGCACGTGCACCGCATCCTCATGAAACTTGGCGTGGCGGACCGGGCGCAGGCCGTGGCGGTGGCGTACCGGTCAGGCCTCGTCAAGCCGGATGGCCGTTCCTAAGCCTTGGGTCTGGGAAACCCCAGCGACATAGGCGCGGTTGAACCCGCAGATGTACGTCATTGCCATACCGGGGATGGATGAAGTCAACTATGCGCGGGCGCAGACTAGGGATAGAGACGGAGCCGCCTGTCTCTATCCCTCGGTGATGAGGTGGGTAATGGTCCAAGGACATTCACTGGCAAAGACTACAAACCACAGCCCGGCGCGGGCCAATAGGGCATTCGGCTTTACAAGGGCGGATCTCGCAGTCGTTCTGGTGGCATTCGTCATCGAGCTGTCGGCCTTTATTCCGGCCGCTTCCGGTTCACTGTCAGGAGCCATGGCCGTGACAGCTGTTGTTTACGTAGCGTCCGGCTTCATCGCACTCCGCTGGAGGCATCGCGCCCCGATACTGGTTTTCGCCGTTCTTTTGCTGCATCAATCACTCTTCGTGCTCTTTTTCACTCCGAACTATTTCAACTTCTCGGACTTTTTCCATGTTCCGTATATGCCGGTCATGGCGGTGCTGCTGGCGTTGGCAGCAGTGGCATCCGATCGGCCTTTGCGGCATTCCCTGGCAGCCTGCGTTACCGCAATTGCCCTTCCCGTCCTTATTTCGTCACGCGGGACGCCCTTTGAGGACCTATGGTTCATCGGGACAGGGGCCGCGTATATGGGAGGGGCCTGGGCTTTCGGCCGTTTTGTGGCGCGAAACCGTCTCCGCATCAGTGCATTGGAAGAAGAGCGGCGCAAGGCTGAAGCGGCCGTAGCGCAGGAACGCGCCCATATCGCCGCCGAACTGCACGATATCGTCTCGCACGCCGTTACGGTGATGATGCTGCACGCAGCTGGCGGGCGGCGGGTCATAGATACCGATCCCGAACGTGCGGCCCAGGCCCTGGACGTGATCGAGTCCGTCGGCACTGAGGCGACGCAGGAACTTGCCCGCCTTCTGAGACTGCTGAAGCCACACGGTGGGACGGTGGACGAAGAACAGCAAAGCCCGCTGCCGACGCTGAACGACATTCATGGGCTGATAGAGCCTGTCCGTTCAGCGGGAGTGCAAGTGGATGTGAGGGCATCCGGGGAGTCAGGAAAACTTGACCCCAGCGTAGGCCACGCTGCATACCGCGTGGTGCAGGAGTCGCTGACGAACATCTCCAAGCACGCCGGATCAGGAACGAATGCGCTCATCGACCTTCGGTGGGAACCCCGTACGCTGACCCTCAACATTTCCGACGACGGAGGCGGCAGGCCCGAGAACCGTGTTGACGGCACGTCAGGCTATGGGCTCTTGGGGCTCAGGGAGAGAGTGGAAGTCGCCGGGGGAAGCATCGAATGGGGGCCCAGGAACCAGGGGTTCTTCCTGAGTGCCCGCCTCCCATCGTCACCGTAGCGCGCGGTTCCCGGCGCGCCTAGGTGCCGGTTCCGACGTCGAACGCCAGCCTGTCAGAGGGAAGCGCAGCTTCTGTCACAAGCTTGAGGGCTATCCGGTCTTAGTTGGTGACGAGACCGGAGGACAAGCTGCGCCAATGGAATCCAAGATTACATACCAGCGCGCGCCTCAAGGAATCTTCACTTCAGGTACCTCGAGTGAATGGAATGTAGTGATGAAGTCCCAGGAACTGCGCGTGTCAACGTCCGTGCTCGTCATTGGCACCGGAGGCGCCGGACTCCGCGCCGCCATCGAGTTGGCCGAGCTGGGTGTAGATGTGCTCGCTGTCGGCAAGAGGCCCAGGAATGATGCTCACACCTCGCTCGCCGCGGGAGGCATCAACGCTGCTCTGGGCACAATGGATGCCGATGACAGCTGGCAGCAGCACGCCGCAGACACAATCCTCGAAAGCTACCATCTTGCGAACCCTGAGATCGTGGAGATTGTCACCAAAGGGGCCGCACAGGGCATCAGCGACCTGGAACGCTACGGCATGCCGTTCGCCCGCGAGGAAGACGGCCGGATCAGCCAGCGTTTCTTCGGTGCCCATACATTCCGCCGGACCGCTTTCAGCGGCGACTACACCGGGCTTGAAATTCAGCGCACGCTAGTTAATCGCGCCGCCCAGCTCGACATTCCGATATTGGACGATGTTTACATCACGCGCATTCTCGTCACCGACGGCCGGGTCTTCGGTGCCTACGGCTTCCGGCTCTCGGACGGGACGCGCTATCTGATCCATGCGGACGCCGTGGTGCTCGCCGCCGGAGGGCACACCCGCATCTGGCGGCGCACGTCCAGCCGGCGGGACGAGAACACCGGTGATTCCTTCCGCCTGGCAGTGCTCGCAGGCGGCCGCATCCGCGACCCGGAGCTGGTCCAGTTCCATCCCTCAGGCATTCTTGAGCCAGAGAATGCCGCAGGAACGCTCATCTCGGAAGCCGCCCGCGGCGAGGGCGGTATCCTCACCAACGCCCTCGGCGAGCGATTCATGGCCAAATACGATCCCGAGCGGATGGAACTCTCCACCCGCGACCGGGTCGCTTTGGCTTGTTATACAGAGATCCAAGAAGGCCGGGGGACGCCCAATGGTGGCGTGTGGCTGGACGTTTCGCACCTGCCGCGGGAGACGATCATGCGCCGCCTGCCGCGTGTTTACCAGACCATGCTCGAATTGCAGATGCTCGATATCACGACGACGCCGATAGAAATCGCACCGACCGCGCATTACTCCATGGGCGGCGTCTGGGTCCGTCCCGACGATCACAGCACCGACGTCGCCGGTCTCTACGCCATCGGGGAGGCGTCAAGCGGCCTGCATGGCGCCAACCGTTTGGGAGGCAACTCGCTGATCGAGCTCCTGGTCTTCGGCAGGATCGTCGGCAATGCCGCCGCTGAATACTCGGCGTCCCTGACTGCACATGTGCGTTCAGCGGAAGCGGTGGATGAAGCTCGAAACGAGATAGATGACCTGCTCCACGCCAATGGCCGCGAGAACGTCCGCGTACTTCAGCGTGCCATCCGAGACACCATGACCGAGCATGCAGGTGTGGTGCGCAACGAAGAAGGTCTTAAGCAGGGCCTGGCGGAACTCGACGGGATTGAAGCCCGCATCACCGAGGTGGGCGTGCATCCGGACATCGCCGGATATCAGGATCTTGCACACGCTTTCGACTTGAAGGCGGCCGCCCTTGCCGCGCGTGCGACGCTCGAAGCTGCCCGTGAACGCCGTGAAACACGCGGCTGTCATAACCGCAGCGACTATCCGGAACTTGATTCACGCTTGCAGGTGAATCTGGTCTGGTCTCCCACTCGTGGCATCGAGCACGAAGGCATCGCGCCTGTACCGCACGAGATCGCGCAGCATATGCGCCAACCGGTCACAACCGCGGACAAACTCGTCGAGTGAATGAAGTGGCATACCAACTTACCGCCAGATTTGCCCGCCGTCGTATGGCACCCAGGCCCGGAATTCCGTCGTCAGGGTCAAATCCTTGCAGCAGTAATATTGGGGGCATGGATGCCGACACCGGGTCAACGGACGAATTGGAATCGGCATGGACAATTTTCGCTGAGGTCCGTTCTCGGTTGTTCGGGATTGCCTACCGGATGCTCGGCAGTGTCATCGAGGCGGAGGACATTGTCCAGGAGACGTGGGTTCGATGGCAGACATGCGATCGCAGCCTGGTTCGGAATGCGCCGGCGTTCCTGGCGACCACCGCCACCCGTCTTGCCATCAATGTCGGGCAGTCGGCACGTGTCCGTCGTGAGACGTATGTCGGTCCCTGGCTGCCCGAGCCTGTGGACACAAGCGCCGACCCTGAACTGGGCGCCTTGCATGGTGAAGCGCTCGAGTTCGCGGTGTTGCTGATACTGGAAAAGTTGTCGCCGACCGAGCGGGCCGCGTACGTGCTGCGGCAAGCGTTCGACTACCCGTATGAGCAGATCGCGGAGATCATCCAACAGACAGAAGCGAATGCCCGCCAGTTGGTCAGCCGGGCGCGCAAACGCCTTGCTGAGGAGAAACGCGCTGAGGTGAGCGTGAGCGAGCAGCGGCAACTGCTGGAGGCATTCCTGGCTGCCGCGCGAACCGGGAACCTGGCCGCGCTGGAGGCACTGTTCGCCGCCGACGTCGTCAGTTACTCCGACGGCGGCGGTAAGGTTCGGGCTTCCAAGTTCCCTGTTGTCGGACGGGAACGGGTCGCGAAGTATTATCGGGCGTTCGCTTCGCGTTTCTGGGTTGGTGTCGATACCCAGCTTTTCATGGCTAACGGCCGGCCTTCCGCGCGGCTGGCACAGGACGGGGTGGTGTTTGCGGTGGTGACTCTCACGGCGTCTGCCGATGGTATTGATCGGCTGTTGTGGACGATGAATCCGGACAAACTCTCCGGCGTGACGAGGGTTGGCGGCTGACCTGCCAGCCTTACAGCGCAATTTTCCAAAGCCTGTCACAGATTGATCTGATACCCGGTCATAGCTGGTGGACGGAATGTCACTGCATTCCGCCGAGCCACTATCGGAGGAAAGATCATCATGAAGATCGTAGTAATTGGCGGCACTGGCCTGATCGGCAAGCAGGTGGTGCAGATCCTCAGCAGTCAGGGCCATGAGGCGAAAGCGGCGTCCCCTTCCACCGGGGTGAATTCCGTGACCGGCCAGGGATTGGATGAGGCGCTGGCGGGGGCGGACGTCGTTGTCGACTTGACGAACACCGCCGATTTCGATGAGAAGGTAGTCGTTCCCTTCTTCTCCACGTCATCCCGCAATCTTCTCGCTGCCGAGAAAAGGGCCGGCGTGCGGCATCATGTGGCTCTGTCGGTCGTTGGAACCGACCGTATCGTTGACGGCTACTTTGCCGGAAAAAAGGCCCAGGAGAAGGCAGTTAAAGAAGGCGGAGTGCCGTACACCATTCTGCGGGCCACTCAATTCTTCGAGTTCATCCCGATGATCGCCGATGCAGGAACACGCGACGGGTCGGTTTATGTGACAAGTCACCTGATGCAACCGATGGCTGCTGCCGACGTTGCCCGCATTGTGGCGGAGACGGCCGTCTCGCCCTCGATTGACGGCGTCCTTGAAATGGCCGGCCCTGAACGCGCAGGACTGAATGAATTCGTGGGCCGGGTTCTCGCGGCCCGCAATGATTCCCGCCCAGTGGTCATTGATACCCAAGCCGGCTACTTCGGCATACCGATCGAAGAGACCAGCATCGTTCCCGTGGGTGAATCCCGCATCGGGGACATCACCCTCAAGGAGTGGCTGAACTCGACGTCCCAGCACGCCCTGTAGCTCGTTATAAGCGGCTAACTACCGCACCCCTCAACACCAAATATCGGAAGGAAGATCATGAAGATCGTAGTTATCGGCGGTACTGGCCTGATCGGCTCGAAACTGGTCAGCAAGCTCGGCGAACACGGACACGAAGCAGTGGCCGCTTCCCCTGACTCGGGTGTGAACACCCTCACCGGCGAAGGCCTCGCGGACGTGCTGCAGGGAGCCCACACTGTAGTCGATGTGTCGAACTCGCCCTCGTTTGAAGATGCAGCTGTGCTGAACTTCTTCACCACCTCCACCCGCAACCAGCTCGCCGCGGAGAAGGAAGCCGGTGTCGGGCACCACGTCGCCCTGTCCGTCGTGGGCACCGAGCGCCTGGCCGAGAGCGGCTACTTCCGGGCGAAAATCGCCCAGGAGAAGCTCATCAAGGAATCAGGCGTCCCGTATTCGATCGTTCATGCGACGCAGTTTTTCGAGTTCGTCAAGAGCATCGCCCAGGCCGCGACCGAGGGAAACACTGTTCGTCTGTCACCCGCCCGTATCCAGCCCATGGCCGCTGAGGACGTGGCCACCGCTGTTGCACGCACCGCCGTCGGAAGTCCACAAAACGCCACCGTTGAGGTCGCCGGTCCCGAGCAGTTCGGTCTCGACGAGCTGATCCGCAAGGGCCTCAGCTTCCGCGGCGACCCCCGCGAGGTTGTCACCGACCCTACCGCGCGCTACTTCAACGCCATGCTCCAGGATGGCGAACTGCTCCCGGGAAGCGAAGCGACTATTTATAAGACCCGCTTCGAAGACTGGCTGAACCAGCAGTAGCCGGACGGCGCGGGGTGTCCTTCACAGAGGACGTTTAAAGGCACCCCGCGCCCAGCTGTGATCAGCGACCCGGCCAAAACCCCAGGCTGAGCATGTTGTGAATCCGTTTTCGGGGCGAAAATGAGGAGATGTTCGTTCTGATCCCAGGAGCAGGCGGCGCGGCCTGGTACTGGAGCCGGGTCGTCCCCTTGCTTCAAGGGGCTGGCCACGAAGCAGTCGCCGTCGACCTACCAGGTGACGACGAACGCGCCGGTCTGCCCGAATATACGCATCTGGTTCTCGAGGCCATCGGTGAGCGCCATGACGCGGTGCTCGTCGCTCAGTCGTTGGGCGCCTTCACAGCGCCGCTGGTCTGCAACCGAGCGGCCATTCGAGAGCTTATCCTCGTCAATGCAATGATCCCCATGCCGGGCGAGACTCCCGGTGCATGGTGGGACAACACAGGCTGGGCTGAAGCGCAGCAGAGCGCGGCGAAAGCCCACGGGTACAGTACCGAGTTCGACGTCGGCACCTACTTCCTGCACGACCTTCCACCGGAAGTTGCCGCCGAAGGAGAAATGCATCAACGGCCAGAGGCAAATGCAGTTTTCGAGTCAGTGTGCAATTTCGACGAATGGCCCAACATCCCCATCCGAATACTCACCGGAGAGGCAGATCGCTTCTTTCCGATCGACTTCCAGCGACGAGTCGCCCGCGAACGCCTCGGCCTGGAGCCAGACGTCGTGCCCGGTGGCCATCTCCTGGCATTGGCAAATCCGGAGGCCGTGGCCAACTACCTGATGCAAGACACTCGGTGAGCAGATCAATTGCTCTTCGATGTCGTACGGCCAGTGCTATGAGACACCCAGGTGGGTTCGGAGAAGGAGTCGGCGCCCGCGGGCGGGATCGTCTATCGCATCAGCTGGTTACTTGGTGGACTTGAACACGATCGAGTCGAAGACGGCACGTGCCTCTCTCGTCAGCTCCGGATTGATGGGTGCGTGGACGGCCACCCACTCCTCTCTCGTCAGCTCCGGTTGGGCGGGTGCGTGGTATTGGGCCACCCAGAACATAGCGCGCTGGCCGTTCAGGTCGACTACCCGGTAGGTTTCCCGTTCATCCTGAGACGAGTACCAGCGGTTGCATTGGTACGAGTTTCCTGAGTGGATGCAGAACTTGCCGCCGTCGCAGGCTGTGATGTCCACGTCGCCCTCGACGGAGTGGTCGAACTCGAAGCCGGAGTAATCGCCCACCACGACCTTAACGGGAGGGGTGCTCGCCGTGGACGTCTGCGCCGTCAGCGCCTCGACGAAGGCCTCAGCCGACGGATTGACCTCGACGAGTGCGTCCTGCCACGCGCATGCGTCCGTCGGCACATGGTCGGAGGGCCACCAACCCACGTAGACCGCCGCTTTACCCGGCCTATCCGGGTCGTCCTTGCCCAGGCCCCCGTCGCCGCCCGACCAGCCGTCTGGGACGGTGATCTCGAAAGGCTCCGTGAAGCTGGTGACGAGGTATGTGCCGGCGTCGACGTCGCCGCTCTCAGGGAGCGGTGGGATGCCGCTGGCATCCGTAGTCGGAAAACTGGCTTCCGTAGTCGGAATACTGGCGGACGGGAGGGAGACGTCGTCGGATTCATACTCGCACCCGCCGAGACTTGCAATCAGTGCGATAAGCACCAGGGGCAAGAGATGGCGCGACCGCTGATGGGTCATTTCGAGGGGTGTCAAGGAGCTCATCAATCCTCCAAGCCGCTACAGGGTACTGTGAGGCCCCGCACCGGAGTGGCCCCGCGGGCGGCCCGAGATGATAGGCCGTCGCCTCAAGTCTCCTCCGGCACAGTACCCGTGACAATTAGGTCCGCAGGGTAAACGGGCAAGCCGGCGCACGGCATCGCAAGAAAGGCTTGAGGCTGCGGCAGCCTTGTTAGTGCAACGCTAGCCGAGAACCGAGAGCCTCCGCCAGCACAGGCTTCGAGTAAGCGTTGGGACTTGGCTCAGCCGCGAGCTCTCGCTCCCAATGCTCGGCGTCGACCTCAATTGCCGCCCCTGGGACGGGCCGCACGGCGGCGATTGACCCCGCAAGCTCATTGACCGCTGCAACCGCGGCGCCGCGTCTGGTCCCGCCCCAACCTGCTGCCCGCATGGTCAGCTCCCGCCGGCCGATACGCACTAAGTGCGTCGGAGTCAGCCAGAGTTCACCGTGGCCCCAGTGAAGCCAGCCTGTGGTGCACGAATCGGACAACAGAAATACCCTCATGACTTCGCGCCATTTTGAGCAGCAACAAACATGATTCCCCCAATAAAGTCTGATACTTCACACAATGAGCGCCACACTAACATCAGAGACCGCGCGGAACTGACTCGCAGGCTGCCCACCCAACTCGGTGTCTCGAAACATCTGCGCCTCGAAAACCCTAGGCGTACAAAACAGCCTGTTCCTGCCCCACCAACTAGCGGGCCGCCGTCGTAAATTACGACGGCGGCCCCGCGGCCAGATGCCTGGCTTCCCTGCTGTCCCTGCCTACTGTCCCGGCGGGCGGTAGGACGGCGTCTTCTTGACCGCTTCGTCGATGTCTTCCACCGTCAGGAGCGGCTTCAGACGAACGTTGACACTTCCCGTCGAGTTGATGAGCATCGACAGTGCTGCAGCACTTGCATCGTCCGGCGCCTCAATAACGCCAAGAACATCGTAATAACCAAAAGCGAAGTAGAAGCTCTCCAGCGATCCTCCAACCGAGCCGAGGGCCTCCGCAAAAGCGTCACGCCTCTTGGTGCCGCCTTCCTGCATAAGCCCCTTGATGCCCTGGCCCACATATGTTCCTTCAAACAGATACTTCGTCATGATCGTTCCCTTCCCACATTTTCATTCCGTCCGACGCTCATCACCCAAGCGCGTTGACAGCGCCCGGCTGCACGCCGCGCACCATGCCGCTGCCAGCTCAACGGACCCCTGCCAGCTCAACGGCAAGCGGGCAGAAAAGGCCCAGACACCATTCCTTGGAAACGGGTGTCTGACCCCGTTTTAACGCAGAAACTACTCCGTTACGGCAGAAACTATTCCTCCCGCTACGGGCAGTCAATATGCCCTGATACTTATTGACCGGATGCCTCCGCGTCTATGGCCTCCCGTCTGCGGCAGTGCCAGTATGTTGAGGATCAGGCTCACTGCAGGCACCAGTCACGGGGCAGCAAGGATTCGGTCATGACCTTTATCAAAAATTTAGCCGATACCGGACCAGGCGACATTGCCGTGGCCGGCGGCAAGGCCGTCGGGCTCGGCGGCCTGATCCCGGCCGGGCTGCCGGTTCCGCCGGGGTTTGTCCTGATCACCGCCGCCTACTCGCACTTCGTCGAGGAAAACAACCTTGCGACGGCGATCCAGGACCTGGCCGCGCTGCCACCGGAGGCCTCGCCGCAGGACTATGAGGATGCCTCAAAGCGGATCACAGTCCTGTTCAGGAACGCGACGATTCCTGCCGGGATTGACGCCGAGCTGACCGAGGCCTACGGGCGTCTCGGTGCCGGGGATACGGCGGTGGCGGTGCGCTCCTCCGCCACCGCCGAGGACCTCGCGTCCGCCAGTTTCGCCGGGCAACAGGAAACCTACCTGAACGTCCGAGGCGCGGGGGCACTGCGGGCCGCCGTGATCGACTGCTGGGCTTCCCTCTGGACGGCGCGCGCCATGGCCTACCGGGCCCGCGAAGGCGTGGGACCGCAAGAGGTGCGTCTCGCCGTCGTCGTCCAGCAGATGGTGGAGGCCGACGCCGCGGGGGTCATGTTCACCGCCAACCCCGGCAACGGGCGGCGGGACCAGACGGTGATCAGTGCCGCCTGGGGCCTGGGCGAGTCGGTGGTCAGCGGGACAGTCACCACCGATGACCTGGTGGTCGACGTCGGAACCGGCACCGTGGTCTCGCGGCGGACGGCCGACAAGGAAGTGATGACGGTCTATGCGGAGAACGGCACCCAGGAGCAGCCGGTGGCGGCAGCCCGCCGTCGTGAACCTGTGCTTGATGACAGCGCGGCGGCCGAGCTGGCCTCCTTTGGACAGCGGATCGCGGCTCATTTCGGTGCGCCACAGGACATCGAGTGGGCGCGGGCCGGGGGCAAGTTCTTCATCCTGCAGTCCCGGCCCATCACGGCGCTGCCCGACCCGGCGGCCGACATCCCCGAGACGTGGCCCCTGCCGTATCCGAAGGGGCTCTACTTCCGGGCGAGCATCGTGGAGCAGCTGCCCGACCCGCTCTCACCGCTGTTCGCCGACATGATTGACGGCTCCGTGGCGCGGTCGCTGAAGACCCTGATGGCCGAGGCGCTGGGCAAGAACGCGATCCGCGACGGCGACATCGGACTGCCCACCATCAACGGCTACGCCTACTACTATTACCGCAACTCGGCGATGTGGCGGATGATGGGCAAGCTGCCGACGGCGTTGGCGGCACTGGCCCGCGGCAAGGCGCATATGGGGGTGGCCGGCTGGCGGGAGTTTTCGCACCCCCGGTACGAACGGGTGATTAAGGACTGGCAGGCCAAGCCCCCGGCAGAGCTCAGCGGCGAGGAACTGCTGGAGGGCGTGCAGGAGCTCCTGGACGCCGGCACCGTGTACTACACAGCCGTGCAGTCGATCATTCCGCTCGCCGCCACCAGCGAAATCTCCTTCCGCGCGTTCTACGACAAATTCGTCCGGCGCGACGGCGATCCCCCGGCCCAGACGTTCCTCCTGGGCTACGACAGCGAACCCATCCGGGCGGAGAAGTCGCTGTACGACCTGGCCG